>NZ_JCADBM010000005.1:0-491622 GCF_059359075.1 Phytohabitans sp. LZ39
CTACATGTGGTGCAGCGACATCACCATCACCTGACCGGTAACACCAACAGCCACAGCACCACCCCGGCCCAGGACACTCGGTGTCCTGGGCCGGTCGTCTCGGTGCGGGCGAAGTCATGGTATGACGGTTCCCAGGACGGCAAGTCCGCCAGCGATAGCCGGGCGCCGGAAGTGGGTGATGATGCGGCAACCAACGCTGTTCCTGACCGTGGGACTCCCCTGCACCGGAAAGACCACTGCCGCTCGGCGCATCGAGATCGAGCGAAAAGCGCTTCGTCTCACGAAGGACGAATGGGTGAAGGCTCTCTACGGGCGCGAGAATCCACCATCGGCTGGAGACGTGATCGAAGGGCGGCTCATCCAGATCGGGCTGCGCGCGCTCGAACTGGGCAACAACGTCGTGATCGACTACGGCCTCTGGAGTCGAAACGAGCGCTCGTGTCTACGCCAGGCAGCCGCGGACCTTGGCGCGACCGCGGAGCTGCGCTACTTCGCGCTCGCCCCGGCCGAGCAGCGCAGACGACTCGATCAGCGCCTGGCCGAAGCGCCACACACGACCTGGCCCGTGACCGACGAGGAACTCGCCGAGTGGGCAACCATCTTCGAGATCCCGACGCGAGGCGAACTCGACGGCAGTGAACCCGTCGACGACCCACCGGCTGGATTCGCGACATGGGACCAGTGGCGCGGACACCGCTGGCCGCCATCGGTGTCCTGACGCCTACTCCCCGCGGCACTGCCCCGTTCACGAAAGGTCGGAGGTGGAGTGTCGCTAACGCAAGATGTCGCAGAACCCTGGCAGCGCTCGCCGAATGTCGAAGCTGCCGTCAATGAGGCGGCGGATCGGGTGCGGGCCGACGGCAAAGAGAATCCTGCCGGTCTGGCCGTCGATGAGGATCGGGCCGCGGTCGACCAGGTGCTGGCTGCCGCGGCGCACGTTTACCGAGGTGCCCACGACGAAGATGTGCGTGCGCAGCCCCGTCTCCGGATCGAACGTCGACGTCTGCACGAAGTCGACGGGACTGTCCGGCAGGGTGAGCCCGGTGACCGTGTTGCGGACGGTGTTGTCCTCCGTGATGTGCTGCACCAGCTTTACCCGGCGCCCGGCCTGGTCGAAGAACGTCAGGTTGACCGAGTGCAGGTCGATGTTCCACTCGACGCCGTAGTCGCCGCACGCCACCGGATCGCTGTGCACGACCTGCACGTCGGTCTCGGTCCTGGTCGGTGGCGTGCCGCCGGCGGCTTCAGCCCGCGCCGGTGCTGCCAGACCCGCCAACGCCAGCGTCGTCACAGCCGCCACCACGACGCCTCGCCGGAGCATTGTCATCGCGCCCTCCCCCGTGGTCGATCCCGCGCCACGCAGACTATCGCGGGCCAGACGCATTCGGTGTGATCAATTCAGGAAAGGCACGAACCCGACTCCGGTCGAGCGGGCATTACGCTGGCCGGTCGTGGGTGACCAGCTCAGAACTGTCGTGGCAGCGGTTGGGGTGTTCGCGGGTACCAACGTGGACGACCTGATCGTGTTGACGGTGCTGTTCCTGTCCGCCCGCGCGGCTGGCCGGCCCCGGCCGTGGCAGGTCTGGGTGGGGCAGTACGCCGGTATCGGGGTGCTGGTTGCGGCGTCGGCGGTGGCTGCGCTCGGGTTGACGATCATCCCGGACCGCTGGGTCGGGCTGCTCGGGCTGGTGCCGTTCGCGCTCGGCGTCCGCGCTCTGGTCACCGCCTTCCGCGCCCGCGGTGGCGAGCAGGACGCCCCGCCCGTGGTGGCGACCGGGATGGCGTCGGTGGCCGGGGTGACGATCGCCAACGGCGCGGACAACATCTCCGTCTACACGCCGATGCTGCGCAGCATCGGCGTCGCCGAAAGCCTTCTGACGGTGGCGGTGTTCGCGCTACTGGTGGCGGTGTGGTGCGCGGCCGGCTCCTGGCTGGGTTCGCACAAGAGGGTCATCGAGGCCATGCAGCGCTTCGGGCACTGGATCGTCCCGGCGGTGTTTATGCTGATCGGCTCGGTCATCGTCGCCGAGTCCGGTGTCATCGGCGAGTTGTTCAGGCTCGGGTGACGGTGACCCGCAATCCTCGCGCCACGACGCCTGGCCTGGCCCGAGGCATTGCCGCCCCGTGAGGCCTCACATCTGCGATCTCAGTACGTCGAACTCGCAGCCCGGCAAGGACGGGTCGAATCCGTGCTCGACCAGCCAGCGGACCGCCACCAGGCTGCGCCACGACCACCATCCGCGGATCACGTCGGTGTCGACATCGGTGCCGTAGCCGGCGACCACGTCGGCGAGGTGCTCCTCGTGTCCGAGCGTCAGGACGGCGAGGTCGTACAGGGCGTCGCCCTGAGCCGCCTCGGACCAGTCGATCACACCGGTGATCTCGTCACCGTCGACGAACACGTGGGTGATCTGCAAGTCGCCGTGCGCGAACACCGGTTTCCACGGCCGCAGCGCGGTCTCGGCAACCTCGCGGTTACGGGTGACAAGTTCCGCGGGAAGCACACCGTTCGTGACGAGCCACTCGCACTCGCCGTCCAGGCGGGAGGCGAGCTCGTCGAGGCGCCGGCCAGGCCATGGCGGCAGGGGCGCGTCGTGCAGCTTCCGCGCGGCCGCGCCCGCCGCGGCCCACGCCGCCGGCGACGCGGGCGACGGCTCGCCGAGGCGGCCCAATGCCATCCCGGGCACGGCGGCGAGCGCGAGCACGGGCGGCTTGCGCCACAGCACCCGCGGAGTCGGGATCGGCGCCATCGTCATCGCCTCGACCTCGACGTCGGTGCGCGTCTGATCAGCGTCGATCTTCAGGAACACGTCGCCGACGCGCAGGGTCGCGCAGTCGTCGTGGGCGACAACGACCTTGACCTCCTCCATGCCGGCCATTATCGCGGAACGATCATCGACGCCGCCGCAGGTTTATCGCGCGCAAAATCGCGACCGCGCGACACAGCCGATGCCCGTGCAGGATTCACGGGCGGTCCCGCGTCTGTTTTGTAGGAGTCCGGCTGACGTGGTGACGACGCCGTCGGCGCGTTGCGGGCTCAGTCGCCCCAGCCGGGCTGGAACAGGTTGAGCGTGGCCGCCTCCTGTGTGCCATCGCGGTAGAAGGTCGCGATCACCGAGAGCGGAAACCTGTCGTCGAAGCCGTTGAGTTGGGGTCGGGCCGAGGCGGCCCATGGCACCGGCCCGTCCGCGCACGGCACGCTCACCTGGCCGGAGCCGGTGGCCACGTCGAGGGGAAACGAGTTGGTCGCCCAGTATCGGACAAGGGCCTGGCCGGTCGGCTGCGAGCAGGTGACCGTGCCCGAGACGACGATCTCGTTGCCTTGCCCGAAGTGGACGTCGTCGACGGTGATCGCGCTGGTCGCCGCGGCCGCTGGTGCGGCCGGTGCGACGATGGCGGCGACGAGGAGGACCAGTACAGGTAGGTAACGTGCGTACCGCATGGAACTTATCGTGTCGTCGCGCCGCCAAGACCACCAGTGGTGCCGGCCCATGTCCGGATGGTGCTCAGCGTGTCGGTACCCACTCCTGCCACCGGCCGACGGGAACGAATCCGGCTTGTGCGTACAGCCGCTGCGCCATCGCGGTCGACTGGAGGCTGGCGGTGACGAACCCGCGAGCCCTGGCGCCAGCCAGCGCGTGGCGCAGCACAGTCGTGGCCAGACCACGACGGCGCGCCGTCTCGCGGGTGGTGACGAACGAAACGTTGACGTCCGTGTCGACCGGGATGAGCACGAGTCCCGACTCAAATCCCTTGCTGGCGAATGTCCACAGCCCTGGCACTCCCCGCAGCAGCGCGGGGTCCACCTCGGTGAGCTCGGCGATCACCTCAGGCGCCACGCCCTCCAGGACGCCGTCGTCCTCAGGCCGTGGAACGATACGCAGGTCGCAGCACATGGGCACCGTTGTCATGTCCCGGCGCAGCCCGGCCGCCTGGACCGCCGCTCCGGTCACCTCGTCGGCCGACCAGATCGCGTACTGAACGGTGCCGGCGAACACCGCCAGGGCCGCCGGCAGCGCGTCCGGGCGCAGCAGGACGGCGTTGTTGAGCACGGGGTGTCCGCCGAACCGTGCCGCCATGAAGCCGTCACCCAGCACGACCTCCGCGTCATCGTGCGGCGCGGCGAGCGCCTGCCAGGACCCGACAAGCGACGTGAGGTACCGCTCGAACGAAAGCGTGTCCCGCATCGTCCAAAGTGTAGGCTCCGCTGCCCCCAGGTAACTGGCGGTCAGCGGGTGTGCCGGCCGCGTCGCACGGAACTTACGAAATACGGCCTAGCAGCCTCGCTGCCAGGTACCGGCAACCTGCTGGGTCTGTGTCGTCCCGTCGTGGTCGAAGTTTGCCACCACGACATTGCCGTCGGTGATTCCCTCGCTCGCGGTCATCCGGATGGCGAACTGTTCCCACGCGTTGCCGTTGCGCACCGCCACATAGACGGTGCCCGGAGGCGTGGCTACCATCACGCCCGAAGCGTTGACCGCATGTGGGAAGCTTCCGGCGAACTCCCGGACAACCTGTGCCGAGACGTTCCACTCCACGACGGTGTTCGTGGCCAGGTCCTCGCTCAGGATTCGACCCCGGTCGTACAGCCTCATGGACACGGGACGCGGCAACGTGATCCGTGAGCCGTCCGGGTTGACGATGACGCGGTTATTCAGGACCATCCGGCCACTGTCGTCGATGCCCACCGCATAGATCGAGGAGCCAAGGCTTGTGAACTGACCCGGCGTCGCCGCCTTCCACAGCAACCCCTCCGAGGAGGGGGAGAGAGTAAAGGCCTGACCGACGACGTCGCCGACGCTGTTGATCCCGGTGACGGCGACACCCATCATCGTCGACGGCACGGGCAGGATCTCGTAGGCGCCGTCCCGATAGCGCCACGCCGCTACACGGTTGTCCGCACCCCACCAGACACCCGCGATCACACCCTGGTCGTTGATGATGTCCGCGCGGTTGGAGCCGCTGCCCTGGATCGGCGGCTTGGGCAATACCTGGGGGATCCGGTTTCGCCACACCACGGCATCGCGCCCGCTCCCATCCGTACGCACCGCGTGCCCGACGACGGACCCCGACGCTGGCGCGACCCCGTTGGCGACGGCATACGAGTACCCAGCCGGCGCGGGCAGCGGACTAACCCGCCAGGTACACGCCGCCGCCGCGGCCGGAGCCGCCGGCACGGCCACAACAGCCAGAATCGATGCGACGCCTATCAATATCTTCATGGCCCATGAGTTTTGACCGCCACCACCGAACTACGTCAACAACCGATTCGCCGACCTATCCAGTAATGCTTTAAAGGAAAAATGGCCCAACGTGAGTTGATCCAGAACTTCTGGTTGAACGAAATCCTGCCGAAATTCAAGCGAGAAGTCCTCTGCCACTGTGGGGCACATCACCAAACCCATCATGTTCGAATGCAATCTGATCCAGGTTGCCCGGTCATCGCGGGCGATGTGCCAGACGTAAAGCCCGCGACAGCCGCGGCTAGCTCAGGCCGCGCGCCGCGCATTCCTCCTCGTACCGCTTGCTGTGCAGAGCGGCCGGGTCGACGACCGCACGACGGTGCGGTAGGTCGTCCGCTCGCCGCGCGGCTATCGGCAGCCCGTGCGCCTCGTACAATTCCGCGGCCGCGGCGAACCGGTCGTCCTGGTATCCGGCGTAGTGGTAGATCACGGCCTCCACCAGGGACTCGCCGGGCTGGATGTCGAACTCGCCTTCGGTGCTGAAGGTGACGACCAGCGGTGGCTCGCCAACCGGTTCGTCGGGGTGCAGCCAGTAGCCGACCACGTCGCCGTCCACAAGGGTGCCGATCCACGCCGCGTGCGGCAGCACGGTATCGATCGCGGCGATGTTGGCCATGATGTCGGGGTCGGCACGATCGTTCTCGTTGAGGTAGCTGTGGTCGAGCAGGGCGTCGGACTCACCCGGTTCGAAGATGACAGTCCTGGTGTGTAGCAACGGATCCCTCGCCCGCTGCTCGCCGGCGGGCCGCGCGGCCTGGATGGCCACGAGCCGGCGCAGATCGTCGGGCACGGGCCGGCCACGCAGCCGTCCGGCAAGGGAGGCGAGGATCTGATCCGCGGTCGCCATCTGGCGCCTCCTGATCGCTTGACACCAATGCGGCACCACGGTAGCGCCCCAGGACCAGTGGTCGCCGCGCGCTAGCAGCCGCCGTACCAGCTGTGCGACGAGCCGCGGTTGTTGGCGGGTCCCCAGGACGCCAGGCTCTGGCCCCGGGTGAGGCAGACCGTGACCGGCGCGCCGTAGTTGGTGTTGTCGAATACGCGGACCGCGTCGCAGCCGACGCAGGGGTTGCTCCGGTTGCGCCAGGACGAGTCGTTGTTGTTGATCGATATACCGCTGGCCGTGAAGTTGTTGGACCAGTTGGAGTCGTTACCCGCCCAGGCGTACAGGCTGAAGGTGAAGTTGACGACTTCGTACGCGCAGAAGTCGCCCGGATCGCACGAATGCGCGGCCAGCGGCTCGACGTCCACGACGGTGGCGACCGTGGCCTTCGGCGCGGCGTGCGCCGCCCCCGGCAGCAGGCCGACCACGAGGCCGACGCCCATGGCCAGCGCCGTCACGAACCTCATTTGTGTCCTCACCAGGCTCTCTCCCTTCAAAGCTGCCCCGGTCAACGGTTTCTGGTCAGGTCCGCCGCCCGAGGCAGTGCGGCGGCCTGGAAATCGCGGTGGGCGCGGATGTCCGCGGCGAACATGGCCCGCACCGGCGCGCCCAACTCCCGCTCCAGCTGACGACCCACCTCGGCCAACCGGGTCCGCCCGACGCACTCGGCTTCCGCCGTCGCCACCTGTCGTTCCCGCTCGGCGGATGTCGAGGGAAACCGTTCCCGCAGGTCTACCGGGTCCCGGTAGGCGTAGCCCCGGCCGGCCATGCACCCCGCCCATTCCCGCGCCAGCTCCTGGAACCGCTTGTCGGCGAAGACTTTCGGCCGGATCGCGGCGGCCAGATTGTTGACGATGGTCTTGGCCGGGAACCATCGCCGCAGGTCCCCGTACAGCTCTTGCTGGGCCGACGCGAGGCAGCCGTCCGTCGCCATGGTGACCTGGTCGCCGGTCGGGATCGTCACCGCCAACACCTTGACCTCCGCGCCGAACAGAGCAGTCGAGTAGGCACGCCGCCGATCCGGCGACAACGAGTCCGTGTACCGGCTGTTCGGGTTGTCCTGGCCGGCGCGGCGGCTGGCCAGATCGCGGAGAACCCGGCCCAGCCCGTGGCGGGCAGCCCACGCGGGATCGTCGATGCCGTACGGGAAGTCGCGGTCCTCGGCCAGCACCAGATCAGGCGGCACAACGTGGTATTCGAAACCTTGGGCACGCATGCACCGCGCCACCAGGACCTCCTCCGCCTCGGCCAGCTCGCGCAGCTGGGCCGGAGACAGCGGCGGCACATCTTCCACCGCCCGCGCCCCGCCACCGCTCCCGCAGCCGACCAACGCGACGGCCAAGAGCGCCCCTACCCACGCGTGCCTGAGCATGCCGCCCTCCCCCAAGGCCCGGACATCGACGCCTGTACGAAACGTAGAGGCTCGCAGCTTCAGATCGCCTTCACCGATGCTTCGCGCAAGCCACGCGGCACAGCGCGCCGGCGGTGCGTCCGGCGCGACTCCAGCGACGCGCTGAGCAGGACCACGTGGTCGAAGCGGCCGCAGAAGGACGTCCAAAAGAGGCACGATGGGTCCACGGCGACGCACGTAGGATGGCGGGCATGAGTCGTCGTCGATGGTTGTGGCGCACCGTCCCGCTGATCATCGCACTGGCCGCCGCCGTTGGGGTCGCCGTGCCGGCCCGGGCGGACGCGCCGATTTGCCAGACGAGCTATCAGGTGCTCGCGGTCTGGGACACGGGCTTCTCCGCGACCGCGACCATGCGCAACACGGGCACGGTCACGACGCAGAGCTGGCAGGTCCGCTGGTCCTACCTGGACGGGCAGAGAGTGGTCGCGCAGTCGGTCGCCAACGCGGAGCTGGTGCGGGCGACGTGGCCGCCGATCATCGGCCCTCTCGTCACCATGCGAAACCTCACCTGGAATGGGATCGTGCCACCGGGCGGCGCGGTGACGATCACCTTCAACGGGCGCCTCGGCTCGTCCGGCTCGACCGCCGCGGCGTTCCTGAGCTGCACCGCGACGTAGCCGCGGCTTGGCGGCCGGTGGGCCGGCGAACCCGATACCGATCATTCCGGCCGGCCGCACGGGCTGCACGCCATCGAAATCCTACTTGACACGTAGGAGAAATAGGCTAACGTTGAGGCCATGACCAGCCAGGACGCTCCGCTTGACGGCACCGCGGTGGCGGTGTCGCGGGTGTGTTGCCGTGGCTGGACCGGCGCGTGCGGCTGCTGCCGCCAGGCGCTCTTCCTTCCCTGACTTTGCCATCAGCGTCGCGCCGCCGGCTCAATGGGGACCGGCTGCCTTCGCCGTGATCCGATCAACGGCCGCTTGAGGTATCACCGCGCCCGCGCCCGCCCCGGACGCCTGCTCGTGCTGCCGTGTGCCGGTCGTCTCAACCGGGAGGAATGCCATGACCGTTGCCGCCGAACCGCTCGCTCCGGTCGACCCCGACGCGTTCCGCGCGCTGCTGCGCCGGCAGGCCGCGTCGGTCGCCGTGGTGACCGCCGCCGGTGTCCCGCCGGTGGGGTTCACCGCGACCTCGTTCACGTCGGTGTCGCTGCGCCCGCCGCTGGTGTCGTTCTGTCTGGACCGGGCGTCGTCGAGCTGGCCGACCGTGGCGCGCGCCGGGCACGTCGCGGTGCACCTGCTCGATGCCGATCAGCGGGATGTCGCGCGGACGTTCGCGACCAGCGGCATCGACCGGTTCGCCGCGCACCCCGGCTGGCAAGCCGGACCGTACGGGGTGCCCCTGCTGGACGGGACGCTGGCCTGGCTGCTGTGCCGGGTGACCCAGCGGGTGCTGGCCGGAGACCACGCCGTGGTGCTCGCCGAGCCGGTGGCCGGCGAGCCGGGCGACGGCAGTCCGTTGCTTTACCACATGGGGCGGTACGCAGCCCTGCACAACGCTTCCGAGGAGTACTGAGTGTCATCCATTGTGGACCGCCGAACGTTTCTGTCCGCGACTCTGGGCGCGGTCGCGCTGGGCCTGACCGCCTGCGCCGGCGACGACGAGCCGGACGCGGCACTCGCCGCCGCACCACTCACGGACTCGGTACCGAAGGGCACCGTGCTCACCGTAGGCGACAAGGAGCACCAGAAGGCGATCGAGTTCTCCGGTCTGGTGGACTCGCTCACGTTCGAGGTCAAGTGGGCCAACATCAGTGGCGGCCCGCAGACGCTGGAGGCGTTTCGGGCCGACGCGCTCGATATCGGCGCGGTGGCCGACATCCCGCCGATCCACTCGCACTGGACCGGCATCCCCACGAAGATCGTGGCGTCCAGGTTCCGCCAGGACCCGCTCGATCACGCCATCTACCGGCTCGGCATCGCCCCAGGCGTCGCGGTCACCACGCTCGCGGACATCCGCGGCAAGCGGATCGCCTACAGTCCGGGGCAGGCGCAGGGCGCGCTCGTGCTGCGCGTGCTGCACAAGGCCGGACTGTCCAAGCAGGACGTCGAGCTCGTCGAGCTGCCGAGCACCAACGACGTCTACGGCACCGCACTGGCCAGCCACCAGGTCGACGTGGCGCCGATCGGCGGAGTGCAGATCAAGCGCTACGAGAGCAAGTACGGCAAGGACGGCGCCAAGACGATCCCGCACGGGCTGCGCGACGACCCCGGCCACTTGTACGCCCCGACCAGCGTGCTCGCCGAACCGGCGAAGGCCGCCGCCATCCGCCAGTACGTGCGGGTGTGGGCGAAGGCGTGGCGGTGGCGGGAGGCGCACCCGGACGAGTGGATCGAGCGCTACTACGTCAAAGACCAGGGCCTCACCACCGAAGACGGGAGGTGGATCGTCGAGAACACTGGCCTGGCCGACATCCCGGCCAGCTGGACCGATGCCATCGCCCGACACCAGGAAACCATCGACCTGCTCGCCAAGGAGACCGGCAACAAGCCGCTCAAGGCCGAGGACCTCTACGACCGTCGGTATGAATCCGTCGCCGCGGACGCGCTCACCGCGGGAGGTGCCGGATGACCGCCTCGGTTCTCACCCCGCCGCGGGCGGCGACGACGACGGTGCCCGCCCGCAAGCCGCGGCGCCGGCTCGGACCCGGGCGGCCGATCCCGTTCGGGGCGGCGGTCGGCCCGTTGCTACTTCTGACAGTGTGGACGGTCGGCTCGGCGACCGGCTGGATCGACTCACGTACCCTGTCGGCGCCATGGACCGTCGTCACGACGGCGGGTGACCTCGTCGCGGACGGCCGGCTGCCGGACAACCTCGCGGTCTCCGCCCGCCGGGCCGGTCTGGGCCTGGCGATCGGCACGGCGGTCGGCACCGTCATGGCCGTCATCTCCGGCCTGAGCCGCTGGGGTGAGGCCATCCTCGACGGGCCGATCCAGATCAAGCGGGCGATCCCGGCCCTCGCCCTGGTGCCGCTGCTCATCCTGTGGCTCGGCATCGGCGAGCAGATGAAGGTCACGACCATCACCCTCGGTGTGTTCGTGCCGGTCTACATCCACACCCACAACGGGCTACGCGGCATCGACAGCCGGTACGTCGAGTTGGGCGAGTCGATGCGGCTGCGTCCGAGTGTGTTCGTCCGGCGGATCGTCCTGCCCGGTGCGCTGCCGGGGTTCCTGCTCGGCATGCGCTTCGCGGTCGTGGGCGCGTGGCTGTCCCTTGTGGTCGTCGAGCAGATCAACTCGACCAGTGGCATCGGCTACATGATGGACCTGGCCCGTGAGTACGGCCAGACCGACGTCATCATCGTCGGCCTGGTGCTGTACGGGCTGCTCGGTCTGCTCTCCGACGGCGCCGTCCGACTCGTGCAAAGGAGGGCGCTGTCGTGGCGACGCACACTGGCGGACTGACCGCCACCCACACCGTCCATGTACAGGGACTGGTGCGCGGCTTCGGTGACCGCGCCGTCCTGAATGGACTGGATCTGCGGATCGCCGGTGGCGAGTTCGTGGCACTGCTGGGCCGCAGCGGGTCCGGCAAGAGTACTCTGCTGCGCGCCCTGGCCGGGCTGGACCGTGACGTGGCCGGCTCCGGCCTGGTCGAGGTGCCGGAGAAGTCGTCGGTCGTGTTCCAGGACGCCCGGCTCCTGCCCTGGCAGCGCGTCCTGGACAACGTCATCCTCGGCCTGGGCGGGCCGGACGCCCACGAGCGGGGCCGCGCGGCGCTCGCCGAGGTCGGCCTGTCCGGGCGGGAGCGGTCCTGGCCCAACGAACTGTCCGGCGGAGAGCAGCAGCGGGTGGCGCTGGCCCGGTCCCTGGTCTCCGAGCCGGAGCTCCTGCTGGCCGACGAGCCGTTCGGCGCCCTCGACGCGCTGACCCGGATCAAGATGCACGGCCTGCTGCGCGAACTGTGCGCCCGGCACCGGCCCACCGTCCTCCTGGTCACCCACGACGTCGACGAGGCCATCACGCTGGCCGACCGGATCGTCCTGCTCGACGCCGGCCGCATCGCGGTCGAGCAGGCCATCGACCTGCCGGCGCCGCGCTCGCACCGGCAGCCACGGTTTCTGGCGTACCGCGAATCATTGCTGAACGCCCTCGGCGTGGAGGAATGACATGCTGCATCTGAACGCGTTCCTGATGGGCGTCGGCCACCACGAGGCCGCGTGGCGGCTGCCGGAAAGCGACCCGTTCGCACAAACCGACGTCGAGCACTTCAAACGCCTGGCCCGGATCGCCGAACGCGGCAAACTCGATTCTCTGTTTCTGGCCGACAGCCCGGTGCTGTGGAACAGCATCGGACGGCGGCCGGCCGGCACCCTCGAACCCACCGTGCTGCTCACCGCGCTCGCCGCGGCCACCGACCACATCGGACTGATCGCGACCGCGTCGACCACGTACAACGAGCCGTTCAACCTGGCCCGCCGGTTCGCGTCGCTGGACCACATCAGCGGCGGCCGGGCCGGCTGGAACATCGTCACCACCGCGGGCGTCGAGGCGGCCCGCAACTTCAACCTCGACGAGCTGCCCGCCCACCGCGACCGGTACGAGCGGGCGGCCGAGTTCGTCGAGGTGTCGCTCAAGCTGTGGGACAGCTGGGACGACGCCGCGCCGCTCGGCGACAAGGACGCCGGCCGGTGGGGAGACGACGACCTGCTGTACCCGCCCAACCACCGCGGACGGTACTTCCGGGTGGCCGGCCCGCTCAACGTGCCCCGCTCGCCCCAGGGCTACCCGCTGCTCGTCCAGGCCGGCTCGTCGGAGGACGGCAAGGTGCTGGCCGCCCGGTACGCCGAGGCGGTATTCACCGCGCAGCAAACGCTCGCCGAGGCGCAAGCGTTCTACCGCGACCTCAAGCGCCGGGCCGCCCTCCTCGGCCGGGAGCCGGACAGCGTCAAGATCCTGCCCGGCATCGTCCCGGCCATCGGCGCCACCGAGGCCGAGGCACGGGCGCTGGAAGACGAGCTGGATCGGCTGATCAAGCCCGAGTACGCCCGGCAGCAGCTCGCCACCACGCTGCGCGTCGCCCCCGAAGACCTCGACCTCGACTCCGAACTCCCCGCCGACCTGCCCGGCGAAGACCAGATCGAGGGCGCCAAGAGCCGGTACACGCTCATCGTCACCCTGGCCCGCCGCGAGCGGCTGACCGTACGCCAACTCATCGGCCGGCTCGGCGGCGGCCGCGGACACCGCACCTTCGCCGGGACGCCCGAACAGGTCGCCGACGCCATCGAGCAGTGGTACCGCGGCGGCGCGGCCGACGGGTTCAACATCATGCCGCCGGTGCTGCCGTCCGGATTGGAGACGTTCGTCGACCACGTCGTGCCGATCCTCCAGCGGCGCGGCCTGTTCCGCGCCGAATACACCGGGAGAACCTTGCGCGACCACTACGGGCTCGCCCGCCCGGCCAACCAGTCCACCCGGCAGCCCGCGACCGCATCCCGTTGAGGAGGGACCAGCATGAACCCGCCGACCTTTCGCGTCTGGCGCCGTTGCGCGGCCGGTATCGCCGCGGCCGCGTTGGTCGCCGGCATCTCCGCCGCACCCGCCGCAGCCGCGTCCACTGTGGATGTCGCGGTCGAATGGTACGACGTCACCGCCGCCACCGTCGCCACCGGCACCCGGCCGCAGGTCACCAGCAGCCGCGCATGGGCGATCAGCTGGCTCGCCGCCGCCCGCGCCGTCCGCACCGCGCCCGCCGGGACACTTCGCCACTACCAGGACGCCGCGCTCGCATCCGCCGTCCACACCGCGCTGACCACCCTGATACCCGAAGGCACGGCCGCCCTCGACGCCGCGCTGCGGACCACATTGGACCGGATCCCGGACGGGCGGGCCAAGGAGCGCGCCACCGCCGCCGGCCAGGCCCAAGCCCGCTCCCTGCTCGCCCAGCGAGCCGGCGACAGGCTCGACCCCGCCTCCGTCAACCCGCCATACGCCACGCCCGATCCCGCTCCAGGCGTCTGGCAACCAACCCCGCCGAGCTTCACCGCCGCCCAGCAGACCGGCGCCCGGTTCGCCACGCCGTTTCTGCTCGACCGCGCCGATCTGTACCGGCCCGAGCCACCGCCCGCGCTGGACTCACAGCGGTACCGCGCGGACCTCGCCGAGGTCCGTGCGTACGGTGCCGCCGACAGCGCCGTACGCACACCGCGACAGACCGACACGGCCACGTTCTGGCTCGGCTCCTCGCTGACCCTCTACACCGGAGTCCTGCGCGCCGCGCTCGCCCAATCCACCCGCCCGGTCGCCTGGCGGGCCGGCCTGGTCGCCATCTTCCACGTCGCGCTCGTCGACACCCAGATCGCCACGTCCGACACCAAGTACGCGTACCTGCGCTGGCGCCCGGTCACCGCCATCCGGACCGGCGCCGACCGTGATCCACAGTGGACGCCACTGCATCCGACCCCCGCGCACCCGGACTACCCCAGCGGGCACAACACCTACTCCGGCGCCGCCGAACAGGTGCTCACCGCCCTTGTCGGCCCAAGAGCTCGCGAGCCCTACACCCTCACCAGCCCCAGCCAGCCCGGCGCCACGCGCACCTACACCGACTGGCGGCGCCCCACCGAGGAGAACATCGACGCCCGGGTCTGGTCCGGCATCCACACCCGCACCGCGGACGAGGTCGGCGTCCGGCTCGGACGTGACGTCGCCGCACACACCGTACGCAACGCGGCGAGGTTGTTCCGCTGATGAGCGCCAAGTTCCTGTGGTACATCCCGAACCAGGCCCAGCCCGGTCACCGCGGCGACGACGTCGCGCCAGACCACAACAGCCTGGCCACGCTCACCAGCCACGCCAAGGCCCTCGAGGAGCACGGCTGGGCCGGAGCGCTCATCGGCACCGGCTGGGGACGACCGGACACCTTCACGGTCGCCGCCGCGCTGGCCGCGCAGACCACCACCTTCCAGCCGCTGATCGCGATCCGGCCCGGGTACTGGCGACCAGCCAACTTCGCCTCCGCCGCCGCGACCCTGCACCACCTCACCGGCGGTCGGGTACTGGTCAACATCGTCTCCGGCAAGGACAACCTGGCAGCGTACGGCGACCGCGAAGGCGACCAGGCCCACCGCTACGCCCGCACCAAAGAGTTCATCCAGGTCGTGCGCAGGCTCTGGACCGAGGAAGGCGTCACCTACCAGGGCGAGCACTTCAGCGTCACGGGCGCCACGGTGGTGCCACGACTGACCGAGCCACCACGGCTCTACTTCGGCGGCGCGTCCGAGGCCGCCGAGAAGGTCGCCGCCACCGAGGCCGACGTCCAGCTCTTCTGGGGCGAACCGCTCGACGGCGTGGCCGAGCGGATCGAGCGCCTCAAGCGCCTCGGCGAGAAGTGGGGACGCGAGCACGCCCCACTCGAGTTCGGCCTACGGGTCACCACCCTGGTACGGGACACCACCGAACAGGCGTGGGCCGACGCCGAAGCCAAGGTCGCGCGGATGGCCAACGGCAACGGCGCCTTTCCACCCGACCCGCTCCGGCGGGCGGCCGTCGGGCAGCAGCGGCTGCTCGATCTCGCCGCGCGTGGCGAGGTGCTCGACGACAATCTCTACACCGCACCGGGCCGGTTCGGTGGCGGCGGAGCGGGCACCACGTGGCTGGTCGGCTCGGCCGAAGACGTCGCGAGGTCGCTGCGCAAGTACCAGAGCCTCGGCATCACCCACCTCGTCCTCTCCGACACGCCGTACTTGCCGGAGATCAAGCGCCAGGGCGACCAGCTGCTACCTCTGCTCGGCGGCTGAGCCGCCGGCCGCCCGCTCGCTCAGGCCGAGGTCCGGAGCGCCGCCGAGACAACGGTGGCGCTCCGGACCCGTAGCGTTCGGTCAGCCGGCGAGTTTGGTGGTCGTGATGGTGTTCCAGGGGTTCCAGGTGCCGTTGTAGATCTTTTGGATCAGGTGGTGGTTGGTGTTGGCGGCGAAGATGTCGTAGCGGCCGGGGTCGGGGTTGACGGCGGTGGGTGCGGCGGTGAGTACGCCGCCGAGGTCGTTCCACCCGGTCCACGCCGTGCCGTCGTAGATCTTGTGGACGAGGTGGTGGTCCGAGTCGGTGGCGAACACGTCGTACCGGTCACCGCGACGGGTCACCGACGGGGCGGAGGTGAGGTAGCCGCCCAGGTCGTTCCAGTTCGACCAGTTGCCGTCGCCGTAGTAGACCTTCTGCACCATGTGGTGGTCGGTGTCGGTGGCGAACACGTCGTACCGGCCACCGACGGAGACCACGTCCGGGGCCGAGCGCAGCACCCCGCCCAGGTCGTTCCAGGCCGACCACTGGCCACCGGCGTAGATCTTCTGGACCAGGTGGTAGTCGGTGTCGACACCGAAGACGTCGAACCGCCCGGGCGACGGGTTGACCACGCTGATGCCGTAGTGCAGAACACCACCGAGGTGTTCCCAGGCCGACCAGGAACCGCCCTGGTAGATGCGGTGGATGAGTTGATGGTTCGAGCCGATGGCGAATACGTCGTAGCGTCCGGACGAGTCGACCGTGACCGCGGCGGCGGAGATGACCGGCCCACCCAGGTCCGTCGGCCCGTGCCAACGACCATCCTGACTATTCAGATACGTCCACTGCAACAGCCGGTTGTCCGCGGTACGCCCGAACACGTCGTACCTGTCTCCCCGGGTGACCGCTGACACCGCCCCCACCAGCTGCGCCGGCGGCGGCGGTGGCGGCGGCTCGACCACCACGTTGTTGTACGCGGCGACGAGCAGCGGCTGGAGGTTGACGAACGGATAGGCGGCGCAGGCTGACCCGGAGCACGAAGGCCGTGACGTGTAAGGCGGCGGCAGCATGTCGATATGCAGGTGGGGTTGCGTGCCCACGGCATGGGCGGACGTTCCGACGTAGCCGATGAGGGTCCCACGCGCCACGCGCTGGCCATCGGTGACCGCCAACCCAGGCGAGTGATGCATGTGTGCCAGGTACCAGATGTCGCCCTCGTCATCGCGAATCTGGACCCGGCTGCCGACGCCGGACGATGCCAGCGTCGCGCTGATGACGGTGCCGGACACCGGTGACACCACTCGCGTGCCGGTGGGAGCGAAGATGTCGGCGGCGTTGTAGTCGTGATGGCAGTTGCCTTGACTCGCGAAGCACCATCGCAGGGGCGACTGCGACTCGATGACCGATTTTGGCGCGTCGAGCGGAAACGTGATCGTGCTCGGCACGGCCGACGCGGCCGTTGCCACGGCCTGGCTACCCAACAACGCCACCACCGCGAGCACAATCATGAGCACTCTTCGATCGCGGAACCACCCGACGAACGATCCTCTTGTTGTCATCAACTCCACCTCCTGAAGCTTGGCAATGTGTCGTACCGCGGAGAGCATCAATGGCGGCCGTCATCGGACCGGTACCGATCCGGTCAGCCATCCGGTATCTGACTGGTGCGACCCGCGGCTGGGCGACGCGTGCGAGCATGGGCCGGACCGGTACCGGCGTCCGGGGGGAGGGGTGTGGAGTTTCGGATCCTCGGGCCGCTGGAGGTCGTCGACGCGGCCGGAGAGCGGTGCCCGCTCGAGCCCCGGCAGGTCCGGCTGCTGGCCGCGCTGCTGCTGGCCCCCGGGCGCACCGTTACCCGCGAGTCCCTGGTCGAGGCGCTGTGGGACGTAGGGCCGCCGGCCACCGCCGTGCAGCAGCTGAAGAACCTCGTCTCGGGGCTGCGACGCCGGCTAGCCGATGCCGGCGGCGGGTCGGTCATCGTCGCCGACGGACCCGGCTACCGCATCCGGCTCGACACCGCGAGGCTCGACCGGCTGGAGTTCACCAGCCGCGTCGAGGCCGTGCCGTCCATGGTGGACGACGGCCGGATCGCCGATGCCGCGGTGGAACTGCGTGCCGCGCTGAGCCTGTGGCGCGGCCCCGCTCTTGCCGGATGCGCCGGCGGCATCCTGGTGGCCGCCGCGGCCCGGCTCGACGAGGAACGCCTTGCGGCACTGGAGCAGTGTGTCGACCTGGAGCTGCTGCTCGGCCGCCACCATCAGCTCGTCGCGGAGCTCACCGAGCTGGTCGCTACCCATCCGACGCGCGAACGACTGGTCGGGCAGCTGATGCAGGCACTACACCGCTGCGGCCGATCAGCCGAGGCTCTGGACGCCTTCCACCGGCTGCGCGGCCGGCTCGCCGACGACCTCGGCATCGACCCCGGCGCGCCGTTGCGGGATCTGTACACCGCGGTCCTGCGGGACGACACCGGCACTGCCGCCGGCCCGACCGCGGGACCGACCGAGAGCCACAAAGCCGCGCCGCGACAGCTGCCCGCGGCGAGCCGCCACTTCGTCGGCCGTACCGCCGAGCTGAAGGAGCTGGCCCAGCTCGCCGCCGAAGCCACCGGCGAAAACAGTGCGGTCGTCTGCACGATCACCGGAGCCGGCGGCATCGGCAAGACCACACTGGCCGTGTACGCCGCCCACCAGGTGGCCGACAAGTTCCCCGATGGCCAGCTGTACCTCAACCTGCGGGGATACGACCCCGCCGACACTCCGGTGACGCCGTCGGCCGCGATCCGCTCGCTGCTGGAAGCGTTCGCGATGCCGGCGGAACGGATTCCGCCCGACCTCGACGCCCAGGCCGCCCTGTACCGAAGCGTGATCGCCGGCCGCCGCATGGTGATCGTGCTGGACAACGCCCGCGACGCCGAGCAGGTGCGCCCGCTGCTGCCCGGCAGCGCCGCGTGCCTGGTGCTGATCACCAGTCGTAGCCCCCTCGCCGGCCTGGCCGTTGCCGCGGGCGCCCACCCGTTCACGCTCCACCCGCTGTCGGACGTCGAAGCGCACGACCTGCTCGCACGCCACCTGGGCCCCGAGCGCTTGGCTGGCGACCCGGCCGCCGCGGTCGAGCTGGTCAGGCGTTGCGGTCGGCTGCCGCTGGCGTTGGCCATCGTCGCGGTCCGCGCCGCTGGACAGCCGACCTTCCCGCTGCGGACGTTCACCGCCGAACTGGCCGACCCCCGTCGCCTGGATGCCCTCGACATCGGTGATCCAGCCGTCAACCTGCGCGCTGTGTTCTCCTATTCCTACCGCTACCTCCACGAGCGGACGGCTCGGCTGTTTCGGCTGCTCGGGCTGCATCCCGGGCCGGAGATCACCGCGTCGGCGGCGGCCAGCCTCGCCGGGACGTCCTTGCCGGAAGCCCGACACGCGGTCACCGAGCTTGTCCTTCACCACCTGCTCACCGAGCCGGCACCGGGCCGGTACGCCATGCATGACCTGCTGCACGTGTACGCCGCCGAGCAGGCGCGGCACATCGACACCGACGGCGACCGCCGCGACGCCACGTTCCGGATGCTCAGCCACTACCTGCACGCCGCGCACGCCGCCGCCCAGCTCTTGAACCCGCACCAGGACCCGATCGCACTCGTTCCATCCCGTTCCGTCCTGGTTCCCGAGCGGCCGGCCGACTACCAGGCAGCCCTCGATTGGTTCGCCACCGAACGCACCGTCCTGCTAGCGGCGATCAATCACGCCGCCGCTGCCGGGTTCGACGCGCACACCTGGCAGCTGGCCTGGACAATGACCAGCTTCCTCGACCTGCGGGGGCACTGGGACGACTGGATCGCCGTCACACGAGCCGCCGTGACCGCCGCCGACCAGCTGGGCGACCCCGCGGCGCGGGTCCGCGCCCACCGCATGCTCGCACACGCCCACCTTGAGGTAGGCGCGATCGGCGACGCGGAGGCTCACCTACGGGTGGCCCTGGACCTGTACGAACAGGCCGGCGACCAAACCGGGCAGGGCCACGCGCACATCGCGCTCGCCGAGGTGTGCGGGCGGCAGGATCGCAATCCCTCGGCGCTACACCATGCGCGACGTGCGTACGAGCTGCACCAGGTCACCGGTCACCGCCGGGGCCTGGCGCACGCGCTGAACCTGGTCGGGTGGTACGAGGGCCGCCTCGGCAACCACGATCGGGCCGTCGACAGATGCCGCCAGGCGCTCACGCTGCTTCAGGATGTGGGCGACCGCGAGGGGACGGCAACCGCATGGGACTGCCTCGGCGTCGCCCATCACCACCTCGGTGAGCACCGTCAGGCGATCGATTGCTACCAGCACGCCCTCGAGCTGCGCGGGGAGCTCGGCTACCGGTACTACGAGGCGGAGACCCTCACCCACCTCGGCGACACCCAGCACGCCGCCGGTGACCGCCACGCCGCCCGTGACGCCTGGCTGCGTGCCATGTCCATCCTGGATGATCTCAACCACCCCGACGCCGACAAGCTCCGCACCAAGCTCGGTGATTCCGCGTAGGTCGCTTTGGATGGGGCCGCGGGTGCGTGTCAGCCCAGTGCTTTGCGCAGCAGGGCCGTCAACTGATCCTGTTCGTCGGACGAGAGTCGCCCGACCGCCGTGCGGGCGAAGGTGAAGGCTGCTGCGAACCGGTGGTTGATCTCGTCTCCTTGGGGGGTTCGCGTGACGAGTCGCGCGCGGCGGTCCCGGGGATTCGGTTCGCGGGTCACCAGGCCGAGCGCTTCGAGACGCATGACGATCTGAGTGATGTTGGAGGCATCACAGCCGAGCTCCTCGGCCAGGGCGCCCATGCCGCGTTGCTCGTCGAGTCGCCCGAGGACACATGCCTGCGCCGGGCTGAGCGACAGCTCGGCCGCGGCCGCCTCGTAGGCACGGTCGTATACGTCGACCAGGTCGAACAGGACGGCCTCGGCCTCCGACGAGGTGGTTACGGGCCCGTTCGGCAGTGCCATGGCGTCCAGCTTAGGGCAGTTACTTGATGTACTCAAGTATCCGTGGTCCAATGATCCTTGATTCACTCAAGTAAACGAGGAGAGCTGATGGACAGCAGGATCGAGCGCTCAACGGGCATCCCGACCGTGGCGCCACAGATGAAGGCGGTCGTCCTCGACCGGTTCGGCGGCGTCGACGAACTCTCGTCGCGCCGGATACCGCTCCCGGTGGTCGGCGACGACGACGTCCTCATCCGGGTGGAGTTCGCCGGGGTCGCGTCCTGGGACGCGTTCGAGCGGGAGGGGGGCTACGACGGCGCTTTCGGTGTCGCGTCGACCTTCCCCTATGTTCTCGGCTGGGACGCGGCGGGCACGGTGGCCGCGGTCGGCCGCAACGTCACCCGGTTCGACGTGGGCGAGCGCGTCTACGCTTCGACAAACCCGGTGAACCGTGGCGGCTTCTACGCCGAGTACGGCGTCGTCGAGGCGGAGTTCGTGGCGCGCGTGCCCGACCGGCTGCCGGCCGAGCAGGCCGGCGCGATGCCTTGGGATGCCCTGACCGCGTTGAGCGGCCTCGACCTGCTCGGCCTGCGGCCGGACGGAACCCTCATGATCTTCGGGGCCAGCGGGGGTGTCGGGCACATGGCTGTGCAGCTGGCGCGGCACCGCGGCATCCGGGTGTTGGCCGTGGCCTCCGGTGACGACGGTGTCGCCCTGGCCCGGCGGCTGGGCGCCGACGAGGTCGTCAACGGGCGCAAGGACGATGTGTTGGCCGCGGCATTCGAGTTCGCACCAGGCGGGCTCGATGCGGCTCTGGTCACCGCGGGAGGCGAGATCGCCGAGCGGTCTCTTCGCGCGGTCAAGGACTCTGGACGGATCGCCTGGCCGAACGGTGTCATGCCCGCGCCTGTGACGCCGCCGAGCGCGACGGTGTCCTACTACGACGGGGATATCACCCGTGCCGGCACCGACCGGCTGAACGCGATCATCGAGGCGAGCTCCTTCGAGGTCCACGTCGCCCAGACCTTCCCGATGGAGCGCGTCGAGGATGCGCATCGCGCCCTGACTGATCACTATGTCGGGAAGCTGGCCCTCCAGGTCGGATAGCCGAGGTACGAAAATAGCCGCCGCGGTGATGCAACCCCGCCGTAGGCCGCGTCCGTTTCACCTCGACGGAGGGAGCCGGCCTGTTGAAGCAGGACGATCACGACGGGTTTCGCGAGTTCGCCACCGCGCGCATGGCATCGCTGCGCAGCTTGGCGTACGTGACCTGCGGCGACTGGTACGCCGCCGAGGACGCCGTGGCCAACGCCCTGGCCAGGCTCTACCCGCGCTGGGGTCGGCTCGAGCGACCTGACCTGTACGCGCAGACGATGGTGTTCCGCGCCGCCATCGACGAGACCCGCCGGCCCTGGTGGCGGCGGGAACGACCGGCCGGCGACGTGCTGCCCGACGTACCGCGGCCCGACCCGGCCGAGTCCACCGACGAACGCCTCCGGGTGCGGGCTGCCCTCATGACGGTGCCGCCCCGGCAGCGGGCCGTGCTCTTCCTGCGCTACTTCCAGGACCTGAGCGTGGACGAGACCGCCGAGGTCCTCGGCTGCTCGGGCGGCACCGTGAAGAGCCAGACGCAGCACGGCTTGGCGAGGCTGCGCGCGGTCCTGGGTGTGGACCGGATCGAGCTGGACGAACCCCCCGACCGCCGGTCGGGCGGCAACGCCGCTATCAACACGGGAGAGTGGATCAATGCGGGTATATGACGTTGTCGACCTGGCGACGTCCGGGGCGCCGCCGCTGCGGCACAGCGCCGACGACATCGTCCGGGCCGCGGTGCGCAGGCGACGCCGCCGGGTCTGGGCCACGATCACTGGCGGCGCCGCCGCGGTGGCCGCCACCGCCGTCGCCGTCGCGGTCGTCGTGCCGAGCCCGGTGTCCACCGACGCATCGCCAGAGCCCGCCGGCGCACCGCCCAACGCGGTGCCGGCCACCGCGCCCGGCCCGCTGAAGGTGCCCGCCGACCCGTTCACGTTCACCTTCACGGGCTACGAGGTTGGCCGGTTCCAGGTGAAGGCGCCACTGGTCGCGTCCACGGCCTACCAGATCGCCCCGGTCGTCGAAGACAGCGACAACGGGCTGTCGGCCTACCTGGTGGTCTACCGGCCGGGCGCCTTCGACCCCAACGGACTGCGAAACCCGCGGCGGCTCACGGTCGCCGGACGGCCGGCCCTGCTACAGGAGCTCACCGACATCCGCTTCCACAAGCTGTTGGCCTGGCAATATCTGGACGGCGCGTGGGCCACCCTCGAGACGTACTCCAGCGACCCGGATGATCCCTCGCCGGACGACCTGGAGCGGCTCGCCCTCGCCCTGGCACCCGCCAACCCGGCCCCGGTCAGGCTGCCATTCCGGATGAGCTACGTGCCGGCCGGGTTCAAACCGGTCGTACTCGGCTCGCACGCGATGGCGGGAATGGATGGCGTCGCCGCCGCCGAGGACGGCGACTTCGGCGGTGCGGTCTTCGCCAAGCCGGCCCCCCGACCCGCCGGCCTGACCAAGCCTTGGCCGCAGAGCGCCGGCCCCGGCCTGCCCGGCAGCTTCGAGATCTTCGTGGTACCCAACGCCAACTCCAACCAACAACTGCGCGGCGGCCAGCGCCCCCCGACGTCACCCAGGTGCTCGGCCACCCTCTGCAACACCTGGACACCGGACGGCAAGGTCAACATTCAGATCGCCACCGAAAACGGAGCGCTCTCCAAAAACGAGATGATCAAGGTACTCAACGGCATCGCGCTCGCCTCGGTGGACAACGACGACACCTGGTTCGACGCCGCGACCGCCATCCCGGTCGCGCCCTGAGCGAACGAGCCCGCCCCAACAGCCATCGCCGCCCGGCCCCTCCGGCCGGGCGGCCTGCGGCCTGTGGCCCAATTCAGTCAAATGTCTCTTGTGGACCCTGGTGCGGCCGCCGGCGTTGGTTTCGACAACCATCGATATATTGATGGAAATCGAACTTGAGGGACTGCCGATGACCGCCCGTATCCTGCCCCGCAGACCGCTCGCCACCCTTGGTACCGCTCTCCTGACCGTACTCGTGGTGCTGGCCGTGTCCGGCCGCCCGGCACGGGCGGACACTCCACTGTCGACGCCTGGCACCCCGGTCGCCGGCGCCGTCACCACGACCAGCGCCTCCTTCTCCTGGACGCCGTCGACCGGTCCGGTCGCCAACTACACGATCGAAGTGACCCCCATCTTCGCCTCCGTCCCGCAGAGGCTCATCACCACGACGACGCCGTACCACACCCACACCGGGTTGAACCCGGACACCGCCTACCAGTACCGGGTGTGGGCCAACCCGCAGCCCGGCTCCGGCTACACCATGAGCAATCCGTCCGGGTACCTGACCGTCCGCACCCAACCGGTACCCGACAGCGCGCCGCCGACCGCGCCCGGCGGCGCCTACGTATCCAGCGTCGGAACGATCTCCGCCACCGTCGTGGTGCTCAACCCGTCGACGGACAACCATCGCGTCGCGGGATACGTGGTCCAGCGCCAGACCGACGGCGGATGGACCGACGTCGCCACCAACGACATCACCTCGCTGTACCTGCGCAACCTGACCCCGGACACCAGCTACACGATCGCCGTGGTCGCCTTCGACGCGAACGGCAACCGGTCGCCGCGCTCGGCCCCGCTGACATTCGCCACCGCGAAGCCCGAGCCGTACCCCACATGCAAGGTCCAGATCAGCGGCTGGGGTCAGTACGTCACCGTCTACGTGACCATCCGGAACTTCACCCTCGACACCGTGCTGAACGACTGGCGGCTCACCTTCACCCTGCCGACCGCGTACACCGTGGACTCGGCGTTCAGCATGACCGTCAGCCGCAGCGGGGACCAGGCGACCGGCACCCCGGCATCGTGGAACACCAGAATCCTTCCCGGCTCAGGCACGACTGTGGGCTTCAACGCGACCCGGTCGGGCGACGCCCCGCTACCGAGCGGGTTCGCCGTCACAAGTCCGGCGCTGAGCCCCGTCCTCTGCACCAACTAGCAATCGACCGCCGTGCGCCCCGCACGGCAACGGACAGGCCGGCCGCCGTGCCGGCCCTGTTCCGTGCGAGCGGACCCACCACCGACGCCGCGGACATGCTGTTGGCCGGCCAAGGCGTTTGCCGCGACTACGCGCACCTTGTCGCGACCCTGTGCCGCGCGATCGGCGTGCCAGCCCGAGTAGCCGCCGTCTACGCAGCCGGCCTCGACCCGATGGGCTTCCACCTGGTCACCGAGACCGCACTCGACGGCCGCTGGTGGGTATGGCACCCTCGAACCGGTCGAGCAGACGATCACCGCCACCACCGCCGGCGACCTACCACCCGACGACTACACCTCGCCGGTCGCACTGCCCACCTGAACTTTCTCGGACTTCTACGGCCGCCACCACCGGCAGCGAGCACTTCGGCCCGGGCACATGGGACACTCAAGCACTGTGATACCTCGATGGCTGATCGTCGCACCCGCCCTCATCCTGGTGACCGCGCTGTGTGGATGTGCCGCAGGTGACGAGGGCTCATCTGCCAGCAAGGCCACAGCGTCATCGAGCGCGGTGGCAACGCCGGCCACGGCCGCCGCGACGACCCCGGCCTTACCGAGCGAATCGTCGTCGACCTCCACCGACGCCGCTGGCCAGCAGATGTGTGACTCGTTGAAGGCGATCGAGGCGGCCGGCGGGGCGACCCCGGCGGACCTGGCCGCCGCGGGCGAGGTCGGCACGCAGTCATCCAACCCCGACATCAGCCGGCAGGCGCAGCTGCTGGCCGCGTACGCGGCGGCGGCCGCAGTGGGAAATCAGGCGGGCGACCTGCGCGGAATGGTTCAGGACCTGCTGGCGGCGTGCCGAGAAGGCGGCTACATATAGCTTGCGCGCAAGCCGTACCCCGAGAGCGTCACGGCGGTGAAGCCGCGCATTAGGGTGGTCCGGATGAGACCTGTGACTGTCGTCGTTTCGTTGCCCGTCGCGGATGTCGAGAAGTCGCTGCGCTTCTATCGCGACGGTCTACAACTAACAAACCCCGAGATTGACGAGGGGATGATCGCGTTCGAGCTGCCGAACCTGTCGCTGTTCCTGATCGAGCGGTCTGAGTACGCGACGTACACCGACCGCGCCGGTGTCCCGCCGGTCGACGCCGCCACGCCGGGGGCGTGTGTCTTCTCGTGCGCGATCGGCAGCAAAGAGGAAGTGGACGACATCCTCACGCGCGCCGGGGTAGCCGGGGGTTCGGTCCCTGGGCCGGCAGCGGACCATGACGGCTCGTACATGGGCTACTTCAGCGACCCCGACGGGCACGTCTGGGAGCTGGTCTTCAACGCCCGCACCGAGGCCGCCGCGCGCTAGGTCGGGCTGCTTGGGCTGGTGCCGTTCGCGCTCGGTGTCCGCGCTTTGGTCACCGCCTTCCGTGCCCGCGGTGACGGGCAGGACGCCTCGCCTGTGGTGGCGACCGGGCTGGTGTCGGTGGCCGGGTGACCATCGCCAACTGCGTTGACAACCTGCCCGGCTGAACCCGCCCGGTCAGGTCCGTCAATGTAACAGAATGGTAACAGCGACTTTCGTTGATGCGTGTGACCGGTCACACTACTTGCTGGCATCTCGCATCGGATGCCGTTGGGCGCCGGGCAGCCCACGCCATGATTCCGCACGCGCATGCGGCTGACGCTGCTCAAAACCCACGGAGGTAGCTCCCCCATGAGACCGATACGTCGAAAACTCCTCGCCACCGCCGCGCTGGCGGTACTGCTGGCGTCGGCACTGCCAGGCGGCGTGGCCAGTGCCGCACCGTCCCAGCTGACCGTCGACCTGGCGGCGAACACCGGCGCCTTGCGGTACGGCGCGACGGGATTCCTGTACGGCCTCGGTGACGAAGGCATCCCGAACGAGACGATGCTGTCCGCGATCAAGCCGCAGGTCGCCGCGCAGAAGGCGCCGGACGGCCTACAGCACCCGAACGGGGACGCCCTGCGGGTGGCGCCGATGTTCAAGCGGGCCGGCGGCCGCCAGATCGAGATCTACATGCAGGACATCTATCCGAACTGGCCGTACGACAACCTGGGTATCAACGACTACCTGTCCAAGGTGGACACGATCGCCCGCAAGGTGGTGGCCGACCCCAACCGCGGCTTCTTCGTGTACGTGCCGTTCAACGAACCCGACTGGATCTGGTACTCCGGCCAGCTCCAGGGCCGGTTCCTGACCGACTGGCGCACCGTGTACCAGCGGATCAAGTCCATCGACCCGAGCGCTCGCATCGCCGGGCCGGGCTTCGCCAGCTACCGTTCGGCGGACCTGCGCGCGTTCCTCACGTTCGCGCGGAACAACAACGTCCTGCCGGACGTGGCGACGTGGCACGAGTTGGGCAACGACTTCTTCGCCAACTGGAACAACCACTACAACGACTTCCGGGCGATCGAAAGCAGCCTGGGGATCAGCCCGCGGCCGATCACCATCGACGAGTACGCGCGGCAGAACGGTGACCTTGGCGTGCCCGGCAACCTGGTGCAGTACGTGGCCAAGTTCGAGGCCAGCAAGGTCGACGCGTGCCTGGCCTACTGGACCACCGCCGGCGGCCTCAACGACCTGGTCACCCGCAACAACCAGGCGACCGGCGGCTGGTGGCTGTACAAGTGGTACGGCGAGCTGACCGGCAACACAGTGGCCGTCACGCCGCCCTCGATCGGGGGCTCGCTGCAAGGGCTGGCCGCGGTGGACCCGGCCAAGCAGCAGGCCCGCGTCGTCTTCGGCGGCAACAACCCGCCATCCGGCAGCTACGACACGAACGTCGTGGTCCGCGGCCTGGGCTCGGCGCCGTTCCTCGGCGGCACCGTGCACGCGACCGTGTGGGGTGTGGACTCGTCCGGCCTGAACCCGTCGTCCGGACCGTTCGTCGTGGCCGAGGGCGACTACACCGCCAGCGGCGGCCAGGTGACGATCCCGCTGACCGGGCTGCGTGGCTCCGCCGCCTACCAGGTGATCCTCACTCCGAACAAGGACCTGTCCACTGTGGGCGGCGCGTCTCGGTACCAGGCCGAGTACGCGCGCCTGGACGGTGGTGCCCGCGTCACCTACGGCGGCAACACCGGCTACTCCGGCACCTACTTCGTCGAGGGCTACGGTGCCAGCACCAGTGCCAGCACCAAGTTCGTCGTCACGGTGCCCTCGGACGGCTACTACAACCTGGGCCTGCGGTACTCGGCCGGTCTGCTCTCCGGCGCCCCGGCCAACCGGTCGATCCGGTTGCGGCTCAACGGATCGGACCTGACCGACCTCACGCTGCCCGGCACCGCCGACTGGAACAGCTGGAACACGGTGACCACGAAGGTGTTCCTGCCCGCCGGCATCAGCCGCGTCGAGGCCAACGCGTACGCCGGAGACGACCGCGACGCCGTCAACCTCGACTACGTCGACGTCACCGCGACCACCGGCACGGTCACCTCGTACGAGGCCGAGGCGAGCGGCAACACGCTGTCCGGCACCGCCGCCCGGGGCAGCAACACCGGCGCCTCTGGTGGCCAGCACGTGGGGTTCGTCGGCGCGGGCGCCGGCAACACCTTGCGGTTCAACAACGTCACCGTGCCGACCGCGGGCCGGTACCGGATGGTGGTCGCGTACGCCAACGCCGAGGTCGTCGGCAACCACCAGTACAACAACAACATCGTCGACCGAGGCGCGGACATCAGTGTCAACGGCGGCGCTTCGCGGCGGGTCTACTTCCGCAACACGTTGAGCTGGACCACTTTCAGGACCACCGTCATCGACGTGGACCTGGCGGCCGGCGCCAACACCATCACATTCGGCAACGCCACGAGCGGCTACGCCCCGGACCTCGACCTGATCCGCGTCGCCGCCCCCATCGGCTGATGCGGGCCGGCAGCGCCAGCCAGATCACCGAGTTCGACAGATGGATGTTCCGCGACTTCTGGCGCCACCTCAAGAGCCGCTACGGCCGATAACCCAAACCGCTGGTCCCGGGCGTTTCCCCCCGCCCGGGACCAGCACCCGTCCCAACGCCGCTCAGGCGGCGGTGTGCGCGGGTCGCCCGTTCACCGGATGGAGAGGGCGTGGCGGAAGACGCCGCGCGGGTCCCAGCGGGCCTTCACCGCGCGGAGGCGGGCGTAGTTGTCTTTGTAGTAGAGGGTCTGCCACGTGACGCCGGAGGTGTTCCACGCGGGGTCGGCGAGGTCGGCGTCGGGATAGTTGATGAAGGAGCCGTCGTTTGTCGCGCCGGGTACCGGTACGCCGCCGGTGTCCGCGTACATGTCCCGGTAGAACTCGCGCAGCCAGCCCACGTGCAGGGCGTCGCCGGCCGCGTCGGGCCAGGCGGCCAGGTAGAAGAGCTTGAGGATCGAGTCGCGCTGGGCCGCCGCAGTGGCGTCGGGCGCTGTCGCGTTGACCTGCCCGCCGTACGAGTTGAGGCTGACCGTGCCGCTGAACAGCCCCGGGACGTCGCTGGTCAGGTGCTGGTACACGACGTCGACCTGCCGGTCGGTGAAGGCCCGGCGCAGGTACGCGGCCTTGCACTTCAGCCGCCACCGGCCCGGGTCCTCGCCAGGCCCGCGCAGCGCGGCGGCCAGCCACGGCATCCGCTCCTGGGAGCGCGCGGACGGCGGGGCGAACCCGTCGGCGAGCGCGCTGACATGCTCGTCCAGCAGCCGCTCGGCGTTTTCGCCGGCGACCTGACCGAGCATCATGTGCCGGCCGAACGGGCGCCGGAAGAGCAGCAGCTCGCTGTAGAGGCCGGCGTACGGCGATCCGGGCGCGCTGTGCCGCTCGAACCACCGGCCATGGTTGCGCACCAGCCGGGCGAACGCCTCCGGGCCGAGCCCGTCCCACGACCACTCCATCGAGA
Source organism: Phytohabitans sp. LZ39 (assembly GCF_059359075.1). NCBI lineage: Bacteria > Bacillati > Actinomycetota > Actinomycetes > Micromonosporales > Micromonosporaceae > Phytohabitans > Phytohabitans sp. LZ39. The sequence continues at coordinate 29,113 of NZ_JCADBM010000005.1, forward strand.
ACGTCAGCACCGAGGCCGGCGGGCGGGGCAGCAGCCGCTCGGGGTCGCTGCCACGCGCGCCGGGAGAGCGGAACCAGTAGCGGGTGACCACGCCGAAGTTGCCGCCACCGCCGCCGGTGTGCGCCCACCACAGGTCGCGGTGCGGGTCGTCGGGCTCGCGGGTCGCGACCACGCTGCGCGCGGTGCCGTCCCGGCTCACGACGACGACCTCGACCGCGTACAGGTGGTCGACGACCAGGCCGAGGAGGCGGCACAGCGGACCGTACCCACCGCCCTGGACGTGCCCGCCGGCGCCGACCTCGGGGCAGTAGCCGCCCGGGATCGTCACGCCCCAGCCGAGGAAGAGCCGCCGGTACACCTCACCGAGCGTCGCGCCCGCCTCGACCGCGAACGCGCGCCGGTGCGGGTCGTAGTACACGCCGGTCATGCCGGACAGGTCGAGCACCACCCGGACCCGCGGGCTGTCGACGAAGTCCTCGAAGCAGTGGCCGCCGCTGCGTACGGCGATCCGCTTGCCGGCCCGTACCGCGTCTTGCACCGCGCGCACCACCTGCGCGGTCGAGCCGAGCACGTGTACCCGCTCGGGGTTGCCCAAAAAGCGGAGGTTGTAGCGGCGCCGGACCAGGTCGGGGTAGCGCGGGTCGCCGGGCGGGACGACCGCCGGGCCGAAGGGCGCCGGCTGTTCCGCCGGGGCGGCGCCGGCGGCTCCAGAGTGGACGGTGACTCCGGCCGCGGCCGCGATGGCCGTGGTGCGCAAGAGGTTTCGTCGCGTGGGCGTGGACATGGGTGCGTCTCCTCCGCGTGGACGTCGCTGTCCGAACGACGCTACGGACGCCCGCGCGGCATGGACATCCGGCAGCCTGGAGGGACCGGAGTGGGGCTGGCACTACCCCTCGCGGTAGTCGAGCTCGTGGCGGGCATGGGCGAGGGTCAGCTCGCCCTGTAGGACGAGGACCGCCCGCACCGGCTCGGTGACCTTTTTCGGCCGGCCAGCTCCGTAAACGCTGGCCGGCCGAAGACGCCCACCACCTGGCTATCGCCGGGCTGCCTCGAAGGGAGCGCGGTCGAACAGGAACCGGCTGTAGGTGATCTTGTTGTCTTTGACGGTGACACATTCGGCGCCTGGCGCGTTCGGCACCGGTACGGTCGTCGTGTCGTACATGACCAGTGCGGTCTGCTCGTCGCCGAACGCGGCGATCATCCTGGCGTCGAGGAGGATCCGCACGAACGGCGCCATGAACGCGCGGTACGCTTCGGCGCCCTCGATGCGGCCGGCCGGCGCGTCGCAGACGATGTCCTCGGCTATGTAGGACATGGCGCGGTCCAGATCCTTGGTCGTCCACGCTTCGTGGTAGGCGAGCGCGATCTGTAGGGCGGTGCTGTTCTCGGTCACGGTATCTCCTTCTCGTACGTCCTTCCGTTCGTTCAGACACCACCGAAGGCCTGGGCGGAACGCTCCCGCGGAAAGCATGGCAAGATCTTTTCGTGGGCCGGAACCTGCTGGAGCGCGCCCAGGCCGGTGACCAGGACGCGTTCCGTGACCTCACCGAGCCGCACCGGCGTGAGCTGCAACTGCACTGCTACCGCATCCTCGGCTCGCTGACCGACGCCGAGGACCTGCTACAGGAGACGCTGATCGCGGCGTGGCGCGGGCTGCCCCGTTTCGAGGGACGGGCCTCGCTGCGTGGCTGGCTCTACCGGATCGCGACCAACCGCTGCCTCAACGCGTTGCGCGACGCGGGCCGCCGGGTTCCGGCCGAGCCGGTGCCGCCGTTCACGCCGCCGGAGCCGAGCCGGCGCGGCGAGGTCACCTGGCTCCAGCCCTACCCGGACGACCTGCTGGAGCAGTTGCCGGAGCCGGCACCGGGCCCCGAGGCGCGGTACGAGACGCGCGAGGCGGTCGAGCTAGCGTTCGTCGTCGCCCTCCAGCGGATGCCGCCACGCCAGGCCGCGACCCTCGTCCTGCGCGACGTGCTCGGCTACCCGAGCACTGAGGTCGCCACCATGCTCGGTACCACCGAGACCGCCGTGAAAGGCGCGCTCCAACGGGCCCGCGCCGCGCTCGACGGGCGCCGCACCGCCGGTCAGCCGGCGCTGTCCGCGCCCGGGTCGAGCGACGAGCGGCAGCTGGTCCGCCGCTTCGCCGAGGCGTTTACCGCGGCGGACGTCGACCGGGTCGTCGCCCTCCTGACCGACGACGCGTGGTTGAGTATGCCGCCGGCGCCGCACGAGTATCACGGCATCCCCGCGATCGCCGACTTCCTCCGGACCAGCATGGCGTACCCCGGTAACCGGCGAACCGTTTTGGTGCCGGCCCGCGCCAACACCCAGCCGGCTTTCGGCGTCTACCACGCCGAGTCCGATCAGGTGCCGGCCGGCTCGGGAGGGCTGATCGTGCTCACTCTGACCGGTGGTCGGATTCGAGCCGTCACCCGCTTCCACACCAACCACCTGATGCCACGCTTTGGCTTGCCGGAAAAGGTGGGATAGCGGGCGAGCCCCGCCTTGGCCAGCTCTTGGCGTGCGATGCCGCGGTCGACCGTGCGGGTTCCTGCCACGGGCCGATGGCCAGCACGGGCCCCAAAACTATCGGCCGCTTCCTGAAACTACCGGTTGAAAATCTTGTGACTTTCTGCCAGCCTGAAAGACGTCTATCACTGTGAACGCTAACATGATCTTGTAGTTTGCCGGAGGCGCCTCACGCGACCAATCAGGCCCAGCCGCCCGCCAGGTGACCCACGTCCCCCACCTGGAGAGCCCAGCGCCCACCACCACCTCGGCGGTCGATCAAGCCTGTTTACCAGGCCCTATACCCGCTGGTCAGGCAGGCTAAAGCGACACGCCGACGGGCGGATGTGTGACACGAATCCCGGCCCGGTCTGGCCGCCAACTGAGCGGGCCCACCACCCGAACAGCGACAGCGATTTTCCTATCCCACGCTGGAGGATCCGCATGATTTCCCGAACACGTCCCACCAGACGCACCCGACTACGAGCGCTCTCCCTCTCCGGAACTGCTGCGATAGTTGCGGTCCTTGCCGTCTCGTTGCTGCCCAATCTCGCCCAGGCGGCCGAGACGACCCTCGGTGCGGCCGCGGCCCAGTCCGGCCGGTACTTCGGTGCCGCCGTCGCGGGTGGAAAGCTCGGCGACAGCGCGTACACCACGATCCTGAACCGCGAGTTCAACAGCGTCACCGCCGAAAACGAGATGAAGATCGACGCGACCGAGCCGCAGCAGAACAACTTCACCTTCGGCAACGCGGACCGGATCGTCAACCACGCGATCAGCCGGGGCTGGAAGGTGCGCGGGCACACGTTGGCCTGGCACTCGCAGCAGCCTGGCTGGATGCAGAACATGTCCGGCACCACGCTGCGCAACGCGATGCTCAACCACGTCACCCGGGTGGCCACCTACTACCGAGGCAAGATCGACTCCTGGGATGTGGTAAACGAGGCGTACGCCGACGGTGACAGCGGCGGGCGGCGTGACTCGAACCTTCAGCGCACGGGTAACGACTGGATCGAGGCCGCGTTCCGGGCCGCGGACGCGGCGGACCCGAACGCGAAGCTCTGCTACAACGACTACAACACCGACAACTGGACCTGGGCGAAGACCCAGGCGGTCTACAACATGGTGCGCGATTTCAAGCAGCGCGGCGTGCCGATCGACTGTGTCGGGTTCCAGTCGCACTTCAACGCCAACTCGCCGTACAACAGCAACTACCGCACCACGTTGTCCAGCTTCGCCGCCCTCGGGGTGGACGTGCAGATCACCGAACTGGACATCGAGGGCTCCGGCACCACGCAGGCCAACACGTACCGCAACGTGGTCAACGACTGCCTGGCGGTGGCCCGCTGCAACGGCATCACCGTGTGGGGCGTGCGGGACTGCGACTCGTGGCGCTCCGGCGGCACTCCGCTGCTGTTCGAGTGCAACGGCAACAAGAAGGCCGCCTACAACTCCACACTGGACGCGCTGAACAGCGTGGGCCCCACGCCCACCACGTCGGCGCCGACGCCGACCGTCTCACCCACCACACCACCGAGTTCTGCCTCCGAGATCGTCGGCACGCAGTCGGGCCGGTGCGTCGACGTAACCAACGCCTCACAGACCAACGGCACCCGGGTACAGCTCTACGACTGCAACAAGCAGTCCAACCAGTCCTGGACGTACACGTCCGGCAAGCAACTACGGGTGTACAGCAACATGTGTCTGGACGCGGCGGGTTCCGGCAACGGCGCGGCGGTCCAGATCTACACCTGCCACAGTCAGACCAACCAGCAGTGGAACATCAACGCCAACGGCACCATCAGCGGTGTCCAATCCGGACGGTGCCTCGATGTCTGGAGCACCGCCAACGGAGCACAGATCCAGCTGTACGACTGCCACGGACAAACCAACCAGCAATTCAGGCTCGTCTCCCTCGGCGGTCCCAGCCAACCGCCGCCCACGACGACACCGACGCCGACGCCGACCGGCGGTATGTGCTCTCTGCCGTCGTCGTACCGCTGGACCTCGACGGGTGCGCTGGCGCAGCCGAGGTCGGGCTGGGTCTCGCTCAAGGACTTCACCTACGCCCCGTACAACGGCCAGCATCTGGTCTACGCGACGACGCACGACACGGGAACGACCTGGGGCTCGATGAACTTCAGCCTCTTCTCGAACTGGAACCAGATGGGCTCGGCCACCCAGAACGCGATGTCTTCGGCGACCGTCGCGCCTTCACTGTTCTACTTCGCCCCCAGGAACATCTGGGTGCTGGCCTACCAGTGGGGTGGACCCGCGTTCTCGTACCGCACTTCGAGCAACCCCACCAACGCCAACGGTTGGTCGTCGCCGCAGACGCTGTTCACCGGAAGCATCTCCGACTCCAGCACCGGCCCCATCGACCAAGCCCTCATCGGTGACGACCAGAACATGTACCTCTTCTTCGCCGGCGACAACGGCCGCATCTACCGGGCCAGCATGCCCATCGGGAACTTCCCGGGCAGCTTCGGCTCGAACTACACGACGATCATGACCGACTCGACGAACAACCTGTTCGAAGGCGTGCAGGTCTACAAGCTTCAGGGCCAGAACCGGTACCTGATGCTCGTCGAGGCGATCGGCTCCCAGGGTCGCTACTTCCGCTCGTTCACGGCCACCAGCCTGGGCGGTACGTGGACGCCGCAAGCCACCAGTGAAAGCAACCCCTTCGCCGGCAAGGCCAACAGCGGCGCCACCTGGACCAACGACATCAGCCACGGCGAACTCATCCGCACCAACGCCGACCAGACCATGACTGTCGACCCGTGCAACCTTCAGCTGCTCTACCAGGGACGGTCCCCCAACTCCGGCGGCGACTACGGCCTCCTGCCCTACCGCCCCGGGCTGCTCACCCTCCAGCGCTAACGCCGTCCAAAAATCCCTGAACAGGGACGGACGGAAAACGGGCGGGCTCGGCACAACGCCGGGCCCGCCCGCGTCACGCGACCACCCTGGTGGCACCGTTGAACGACGCGGGTGTTAGCACCTGAGCATCCCCTGGAGTTGTGGAAGGCGGCGGAACAGGACGGGGAGGCCGCGCACGCCGTTGCGCACGGACTCGTGCGACAGCGCGAGGTCGGGGCCGGTGCTGGCCTCGACGCCGGCGAGGCAGCGGAGGATGTTCCATCTCGTGTGCCCCAGCCAGCCGCCGATCATGAACACGAACCAACTTGGACCCCACGGCGGCAGCGCTCCGCCCGCTGCGACGTAGCCGTCGAGGACCGAGCGGAAGATGGCGGGCTGGATGTCGTCGAAGCCAGGCCCCTTCGCGAGGCTCAGCGCGGTCGAGCCGAGCTCGCTGGACACGTCGAGCATCCCCGAGAGCTCCCAGTCGAGCACCACCGGCCGACCGTGTCGAGAGAGCAGGTTCCACGGTTGGATGTCCTTGTGGGTCAACACGACGGGGCCCGGTCGCTCGCAGGTGTCGACGAAGTGGGCGATCGCGAGGAACGTCTCGACCTGGGCGGTAAGTTCGTCGGCCCACGGCTGCCCGGTCGCCGTCGCCCGCTCGGCGAGCTCGGGCCAGTCCCGTGACGCCGGTTCCTCGGTCGAGACGCCGGTCCACGCGACGTCGAGCGCGTGGATGCGCGCGAGAATCTCGCCGATCTCGAACGCGTACGCCGCCGGCACCGGTTCTTCGGGCACCTTCTCACCCTCGACCCACCGGTGGACCAGCGTGTCGTGACTGGCCGAGATCGGCTCCGGCATCGGGATTCCAGCGGCGAAGGCCGCCCGCTCGAACCTGAACACGTCTTCGACGCCATAGGTCCACCGGCGATCGAGGAGGTTCAACTCCTTCACCGCGAACGACCCCTGCTCGGTGTCGAGCCGGTACATCCGGTTGGCGAACCCGCCGTGGACACGGATCATCGGACCGATCGGCGCGCCGAGATGTGAAAGCTCCACCCCACGCAATCTAGGACTGGCAGTTCGTCGACGCACCCGCTTTCCGGCGTTCCCGATCCCGGGCGGCCTCTGTGGCAAGAAGGCCGCCCGGTACGGCGACCGGTCAGTAGTGGGGCGCGCAGTACGGGTTGGACGCAAGACATGTCCAGCCGAACTCGAGGGTCAGACTGGCGCCCGCCTTGACTCCGGACCACTCCTGGAAGTCGGTGGGATCGCCCGAGTAGCCCAAGCCGAAGGCGGGGTTGGTCAAGGTTTGTTCGTCGCTGATGCTCCCGCCGGCTGAGCCGCTGATACCGATGGGGCCGGCGGAGGCTCCGACTTCGAGCGTCAGCCCGAAGCCCGCCGCACCGTCCAGGTTTTCCGCGTCCTGGATGAGCTTCACCGAGTTACCCAGCCCTACGCCGGCTCCCACGCCAGGACCGAACTTGACGGCGTTGAGAACGAGGTCTGGCTCGGCCGCGGATGTGCACTGCTCGAATCCTCCGGCGACGTAGAAGCCTTGCGCGGACACCGCCGAACAGGTCACCTTGAGCCAGGTGTGGTGCGTCATCTGCGGCGTCGGCTTGGGTCGGCGGCTCTCCCGGTAAGCCGCGCACTCGAAGCTGTTCGTGCCCGGAAGGTCTACCAGACCGCACTTGGGCGCGGGCGGCTGGTACTGCTTGTATCCCTGGTTGCGCAGACCCTTGCACCAGATACCCACCTCCGTCATGAGGAAGGCCGCGCTGCTTCCACAAACCGGTGCCTGGGTCCGGGTGGGGCCGCGGCCGACCTCGAACTCGCCGCGGCTGGCCCGAACGGGTGCGTAGTACTGCGGAGCCCAGCCGCCCGATGCCTGGCAGGAGCCGTAGCCGTCCGGGCAGCTTCGCGTGAAAGTCCGTGGTGTGGCCGGTGTTGCCGGCTTGTTCTTGCCGGCCGGGCCCTTGCCGTTGCGGCAGTCGCCGTCCGGGCACGAGTGGCTGAGCCCGGTCGGGTCGCTCAGGGTGACCGGGCTGTTGTTGGCGTACGAGTACGCCTGCATCTGCTGCGGATCGGCGAGGTTCATCAGCGGGTCGACGCTGATGAACCGGCCGATGCCGGGGTCGTACTCGCGGGCGCCGAGGTGGGTGAGTCCCGCGTCGGCGTCGAGTGTGCCGCCGACGAAGCCCTTCTCCGTGGGCCAGCTCACCGCCGTGCCACGCGCCACGCCGAACGGCGTCTGCCGGCGCTGCGTCACCGCTTGGCTGGCGCTGTCCACGGTCAGCTGGGCGGTGCCCTGGTGGTCGCCGACGAGCCACCGCACGCCGGCCGCGGTCCGGACCGCTACCGTGGCGGAGCCGTACCTGTAGTACCGGGTGGCGGTCTTCTTGCCGGTGGCCGCGTCCAGCCGGAGCTCCTGCCCCGCCAGGTACAGCGTCCGCCCGGTCGGGTCGCGGCGGATCAGCCGGTCGCCCTCCGCGTCGTATCCGAACTCGGTCGACTTGTCGCCGCCGGTGACCTTCGCCAGCTTGCCCTCGGCGTCCCAGGTCAGGTCCTGCCCCGGCCGCTTCACGGTGTTGCCGGTGGCGTCGTACGCGTACTCGTCGGTCTTCGTGCCGGCCGGGCCGGCCGTGGTGACCGCGGTGAGGTCGTGCGCGCCGGCGGCCGAGTACGCGTACCGCCGGACCGTGTCGCCGCCCGGCGCGTGCTGGGTCTCGGTGAGCCGGTTGCCCACGGCGTCGTAGGTGAACGACTGCCAGTACGACACCGGTCCGCCGAGGTCGCCGACCGCCGGATCGGCGGCGCAGCTCCCCGCGGGCGTCCACGCGTGGGTGAGGCGCCGCACGTGGTCGTACCGGAAGCACTGCCGGTCTGCCGGACCGTCCGGCGGAGTGTCGGCGATGGACAGTACGTTGCCGGCCGGGTCGTATCCGTAGTGCACGTCGGCCTGCACCGGCTTGGGCAGTTCGGCGTCCACAATGGTCCGGCTCAGGCGGCGGGTGCTGTCCTCGTAGTAGAGCGACAGCCACACCCGCTTTCCGGTGTCGCCGAGCTGGAGGCGCGCCAGCTCGCCGTATCGGGTGTACTGCGTGCCGGTCACGTACGAGGCGGTGCCGGCCTGGTCGAGCCCGCCGGACATGGTGCGCGGCGCGCCCAGGTCGTCGTACTCGAAGCTGACCGTCTCCTTGGGAAGGTCGCCGACCGCCGGCAGCGTGACGCCGTACGGGCTGCCGTCCGGGTTGTAGCTGTAGTAGGTGGTGTAGGAGCCGGCGAGTGTCTGCTCCGCCTCCGGGACCGCCACCGTCACCCCGGTGGGCTGGTAGAGCGGCGTGTAACCGGCGATCGTGCGGGTGTACGCCGCGCCGTCCAGGTACCGGACGGACGAGGCGAGCCGGCCCTTGCCCTTCGTCGCGGTGTCGTAACTCCACCCGGCCAGCACCGTGTCTCCCCGCTTCACGACGGTGCGGCGGCCGAGGGCGTCGTGCTCGTGGGTCAGCTTGACGTCTCGGGCGTCGGTCATCGCGACGAGCTGGCCCGCGGCGTCGTACTCCATCGTGGACACACCCTTGTCGGGGTCGTCCGCCCGGGTCTGGTTGCCGCGCACGTCGTACCCGTATCGCCAGGTGTTGCCGCCCGGGTCGGTGACCGTGGCGAGCTGGCCGGCCGGGGTGTAGGTGTACTTCGTCGCGTCGTACCCGCCCGACGGTGTGCCACCGTGGTACTGGCGCAGCTCGACCGTCTGCCCCCGGGCGTCGGTGATCGTGGTGGCGGCCGTGCCGCCGGCCGGCGGGGTGACGTGCACCCGGTCGCCGCCGTACGCGGTCGTCGTGCGCCACCGTTCGGCGCCGCCGCTCTGGTAGATCCGCGCGACCGCGCGGCCCGCGCCGTCGAACCGTGTCGTGGTCAGGCCCGGCACCTCGGTGTCGCTGGCCACCCAGAGGGCGTCGTCCGGCACGGCGTCGTTGAAGTACGGCTGAGTGGCCTTGTAGGCACGGCCCTGCGAGTCGTAGCGGGTGTCGGTCAGCAGCCGGCCGCCGCCGCTGGCCGGCCGTTGCGTCTGCCGCGGTCGCAGCAGGCCGTCGTAGATCTCCTTGCTGGTGACGTAGTTTCCGTTCGGCCCGAGCCTGCGGGTGGTGACCACCGACGGCGCGTCGTCGCGGATCAGGTACGCGAATTTCGCGCTGCCCTCGTAGTCGACCCCGTCGACGACGCGCGGCCGGGTGGGCAGCCATACCTCCACGGTCCGGCCGAGCGGGTCGTAGGCGGTCTCCGTCTTGCGCTTGTTGGCGTCGACGACGGTGGTCGGCTGCCCCCACGCGGGCGCGAGTGTCGTGGTCGTCGCGTGGCCCAAGGCGTTGGTGGTGACCGTCTGGGTGACCGGCCCGCCGGTCGCCGGGACGTACGCCGTCTTCGTCGCACGGCCGAGCGCGTCGCCCGCCTCGACGACCCGTCCGTGCACGTCGTACTTCGCCGTGGACGTCGTGACGTACTTCTTGTCGTCCGAAATGGACTCGGTCCGCGTCACGTTTCCAGCGACCGGTGCCACTTCGACGGCCTGGCCGTCGTAGGCGGAGCGGACGTCGGCGATGGTGTCCTTCGGGAACGAGGCCTCCGCGCCGCAGCCGACCGCGACCGTCTCGACACGGTACGGGAAGCTCAGCAGCCACCTGTCCGCGTTGCGCGCGTACCAGACGCGGGTGCACCTGTCGTCCGCCGGCGTCGCGGTGTCGCCGAGGTCGTTGGTGCGGGTCAGCAGGCCACGGTCGTCGTATGTGGACTCGGTGCGGGTGCCGCGCCAGCCACCGGCGGCCAGCGCGACGTACGACTGGCTCGCGCCGGTGCGGACCAGGTACGCCTTCAGCGCACCGCGGGTCGCCGTCGGCCCCTGCCAGGACGGCTCGTCGATCGTCTTGCTCACCACCCGATCGGTGTCCCCGTCGTACACGACCGATTCGAGCTGGACACCCCGCAGCCAGTCCTCGTCGGTGCGGGCCTCCCCCTCGCTCGGCTGGACGGTCACCGCCCGGGTGCCCGACGGCAGCTTGTCGCCGTGCATGCCGCGGTAGAACCGTTGCTCGGTCTTGCCGATCGGGCCGCTCGGGTCACCGGGCTTGCCGGTACGCACCACGACCCGCCCGAAACCGCGGAACTCGTTCCAGGTGCGCTTGTCGTCCTTGGTGAACTCGGACGTGTCGTGGTGCCAGGCCGCGCCGCCGAGGTACTCGTAGCTCGTCACCTGCTCGCTGAACGTGCTCAGCCGGTCGGACTGGGTCACGCTCTCCACCACGTACTTGTGGAAGTAGTCGGTGCGCTCCGCGTGGTCCTTCTTGGCCCAGATCGCCGGGAAGCAACGCAGCGTGTTCGACTCCGGCTTGGCCGGCATCGTGCCGCCGGCGACGCACTCCGGGCTGGCGTACTTGACTGACAGCACACCACCGGACTCCGACACCACACCCGTGATCCGGTACCGGTTGAGCGGTGCGTATCCGTCCACCTTGTACACCCGGTTGGCGAGCTTGGTGCCCTCGAAGCGTACGGCCGGCAGCGGCGCGGTGCCGCCCACGTGGCCGGTGTGGGTGATGCCGGCGAGCCAGAGGCCGGCCTTTTCCCCGTCGCCCGGGTCGGGAAACTTGTGGTCCAGCGTCCAGGAGTCCACGTCGGTGAAGGCGCCGCCCGAGCCCCGCACCTGTGCGGTGATCTTCGCCAGCCGCTTGGTGTTCCAGAACGTGGGCGAGTACTTGCCCGGGCAGGTGGCCGCCTCGCACCGGGCGTCGAGCGGCACGTCCGGCCAGTTGTCCTTCTTGCTCAGGACGCAGTCGCTGCCGGGCACGCAGCGGTCGGCCACCGTGAACTCGACCCGCCCGGTCGCCGGCTGGCCGTCCCGCACGCCGTACTCGACATGCCGCAGCGTGCCACCGCGCACATAGGACACCGCCGCGTCCTTGAGGTTCGCACCGTACGAGTTCGTCTCCCGCTCGTACCCGTAGAGGATCTGGTTGCCGTGCCGGTCCACCACCTTGTCGACGTTCCACCGCCAGCCCTGCACGCACCGCGAGGTGTCGAACGTGGCACCGTGGCACGGCTCGCGGTCGTCGTCGCCGTACACCGGCACCGTCCAGGTCGACTGCGCGTCCGCCCGCGATCCGAAGAAGTACTGCGTGCCGTCGGTCGTAGTGATCTTCCAGTACTCGCCGTCGTCGTCGCCGTTACCGGCGCCCGTCAGGCGCTCGATCCGCGAGCCGTCGTCGCCCTGCGCCCGCCATTTCCCGTCGCCGTCACAACAGATCAGCAGCCCGCCGCCGCCGGAGTAGGACGCCACCGCGTTGTCGCTGCGCCAACACAGGTCGCCCCGGCCGTTGCCGGCGTCGTCGGCGCACCCGCCGTAGACCCGCTCCACGAACCCCGGCGACAGGTCCCAGCCCTCACCGACCCAGGACGCCTGGTTGTTGGTGGCGCTGGTGCGCCCGTCCACGGCCGACGACGCGTACGACAACGCCAGGTCCGGCTCGAGCCCACCCGGCGCCGGTGGCACGCGCAACGGGTACGACCAGCTGAAGTCACCCGTCTGCGCGGACACCTGCCAGGTCGACGACGGCGCCAACGGCGTCGCCGTGGGATTTCCGGCGCCCTCCAGCGTGGACCCGCTGGCCAGCTGGTCGCCGTCCAACGCGTTGTCGCTGGCCTGGTCCGCCGGGCGGGAGGTCATGTCCTGCCGCTCGAGCGGAGTCGATCGAAGGTCCGGCAGCGGGACGGACGGTCCGGCGGCGGCCTCGGCGGCGGTCCGCTCCACCGCGAGGTCGGCCGTGACGATCAGGACGGCCGCCAGCACAGCGGACAGGACGCGACGCGTCGCCATACGTGCTCCCACGAGACTCATCCCCCAGCTCACTCGAAGACCGGCTCTTCGTTCGGGAACGCGATGAGCGCGTAGCCGAGGCGGTGCTCCATCTGATAGCCCTCGCAGTCTTCCCGCAGCGACGTGTAGGCCTCGCCCTTGACGCGGCAGGCGTACAACGGCCGGCTCGCCACGCCGTCCGGCGGCTCCGTCCATATGTGACCGAGCCCGGACTGCACGCGCTTGCCCGCGCACGTGGGGTCGAGCGACACGAACTGGTCATCACCGTCCACACAGCTCGTCAGCGTCTGGGTGCCGGGCTGGGCGGTCAGCGCCACCCAACCGGTCGGCCCTTCCAGCCAGTGACCGGGCGGCACCACGGAACTGCCGTCGTAGGTGGTGATGTGGTCCCACGCCGGGCCGTAGTAGCGCGCCAGCGACGCGTACGCGAGCGTGTACCCGAGCACGCCTTCCACGGTCGCGCCGGCGCAGTCGGAACGCAGCGACTCGAAGTGGTCGGACGGGCCCATGCACCGGTATACGGCCACCGTGGGCACGTTCGTCGGCTGGCGGGCGTACACGCGGCCGATCGCACCAAGCGACGTCTGACCCTCGCATTCGGCGAACACCGAGGTAAAGGTGTCGTTGCCGTACCGGCAGGCGTAGAGCACCCGGGTGTTGGGCTGCTCCGAGGGCACCAGCACGCCGAGCGTCGCCTCGAAGTGGTAGCCGGCCGGCGGTTCCTCGCTGGTCGACGCGGTGTGGTGGTCGCCGGCGGCGTTGACGTAGCTGCCGAGCTGGTAGCCGATCGGCTTGGGCCAGCTGGCCCGCTGCGCGATCTTCTGGTCGGTCACCATGCCGAGGTCGGCGTGCACCTCGTCGATGTCGCCGGGGAAGAACTCGGCCGGTGCACCGTCCACTTTGCTCCTGCCGACGGTCACGATCCCGTCGCCGACCCACAGCGCCACGCCGTCCCGTACCGAAGCCAGCTCGCCGTTGACGTACAGGCGGAGCTGCCGCGCCGCGTAGTCGTACACGCCGGCCAGGTGCGTCCACTCACCGACCTTCGCCGGCAGGGGTGAGGCCGCGTAGACCATGTCGGCGCCGTCGGCGTCCTGCGCGCGGGCGCCGAACACCCAACGCTTCAGACCCGGCCGGTACTGGAGGAAGTAGCTGCTCATCCGCATGCCGTCCTGTGCCACGACCGTGCCGGCCCGGTCGCCGGTGGACAGCTTGGCCCACGCGGACACCGTGTAGCTGTCCCGGGTGGCGACGGCCGGGAGCCGGCCGGTGGCCGCGCCGCTCACGCCGTCGAGCCGCAACGCCTTCCCGGTGACACCGGGTCCGAAGGACGACCCTCCGGTGGCGGTCAGGGGGTTGTCCTGCCAGTCGTCGTTACGGCCGGTCCCGTCGTCGAAGCGCCACAGGTTGAGGCCCACCGACGCCGCGTCGTCGTGCACCTTGCGCACCTCGCCGTCGCTGAGCGCTCGCGAGTACGCGCGGACGTCGTCGATGCCGCGGGGGAAGAAGTCCACCGGCTTGTCGTCCCATTTGGACCGTCCGATGGTGAGCGGGCCGGTGCTGTTCCACGCCGTGACGCCCACCTGTGCCGCGGAGAGCACGCCGTTGACGTACAACCGGAGCTGGCGCGAGCCGGCGTCGTACACGGCGGCCAGGTGCGTCCAGCCGCCCGGCGCGGCGGCGTTGGCGGAGGTGAGCAGCACCCCGCCAGGCATGTTGGTGTCCGTCTCCGGGATCCAGACCGCCCATTTGTTCGCGCCCGCGTGGTACTGGAGCATGAACGAGCTGACGTGGGCGCCGTCCTGTGCGACCACCGTGCGGTTGCCGTTGCCGGCGGCGGTGAGATACGCCCACGCGGTGACCGAGAAGCTGCGTCCGGTGTCCAGCGCCGGCCCGGCGGTCTCCGCGTATCCGGTGGAGCCGTCCAGCCAGGCGGCGGCGCCGGTGCGGCCGCCGATCCAGCCGGTGCCGCCCTTGAGCGTGGCCGGGAGCCCGCGGCTGCTGGCGTCGGCGACCGCGGTGCCGTTGCCCTCGTCGAGCTTCCAGTGCCCGGCGTCGGCGGCCGGCAGCTTGTCCGGCCCGATCTGCGCCGGATACGAGCCGTGGAGGCCCTTGACCCGGTCGTCGTTGAGGGCGCCGGTGTAGACGCGCACGTCGTCGACGCGACCCTTCCAGTACGCGGTGTGGGCGCCGGCGGCCTTGCCGCGTCCAATCTGGAGCGCGCCGGTCCCGTTCCACGGTGTGTTCAGCGTGCCGTCACCGATCCGGGAGCCGTTGACGTAGAGCCAGAGCTTGCGGGTGTCGGCGTTGTACACAGCGGTCAGGTGCACCCACGTGTCGACGTCGGTCGGCTCGGTGGTCACCGCCGCCTTGGTCACCCTGCCGGTCGTCGGCTCCGGCATCTCGAAGACCCAGGCCCCGTCCGGGCGCTGGATGTCGTCCACCAGGTGCCCGAGCCGGAACTTGCTGAAGCCGACGTCGCCGCCGTCCAGGGCCACCGCGTCCATGCGGCACCGCTCCACCTCGTTGAGGTCGCAGTTGCGGTCCGGCAGGTACACCCACGCCGACACGGTGAAGTTCTGGTCGGTGCGGACGTCGACGCCGGTCGCCGTGGCGGCGCCGGTGACACCGTCCAGCGCGACGCCGTTGCCGACCCGGCCGGGCGCGAAGCTCGCCCCGCCGGTGGTTTTCGCGGCGCGGGTGCCGACGGCGTCCGAGACGTTGGTGCCGCTGGTCTCGTCCAGCCGCCAGTTGTGCGCCAGCGAGAGGTCACGGCCCGCCATGACCTTGATCTCGTCGGCGAACAGCGGCCGCCCGTAGACGCTCACGTCGTCGACGGCTCCGGGGAAGAAGTCGACGTCGCGGCTGTCGTACCGGGAGCGCCCGATCTGGAGTCCACCGCTGGCCTTGACGTTCGACTGGTGGACGGCGGTGCCGGCCAGCACGCCGTTGACGTAGATCTCCAGCTGTCTGCTCTGCTTGCGGTAGACGCCGACCAGATGGGTCCACACGCCGAGCTGGGCCAGGCCGGAGCTCTTCGCGCGATCGCCGGGTGGCGCCGGTTCGTCCGCTGTGGACCCGAAGAAGCTCCAGTGGCCGTCCTCCATCGCCTGTAGGTGGAAGGAGCTGGCACGGGCGCCGTCCTGGGAAACCACCGTCGACCACTTGCCCGGCTTGTCGAGCCGCACCCACGCCGCCACCGAGAAGCTCTGGCTGGTGTCCAGCACGCCGGGCGCGCTGACGTGGTCGTCCTGGCCGTCGAGCTGCACCGCGAGGTCGCCGGCGTCCGGGTACGCGGACTGGCCGGCCGCCCAGGCGGGACCGCCGCGCAGCGTACCGTGCTGCCCGCGTGCCGACGCGTCCTGCGCCGTGCCGTCGAACCGCCACATGGCGGCCGGGACGCCCTCGCGGCCCACGATGCCCTCGATCTCGTCGGTGGACAGCGGTCGGCTGTACACCCGGACCTCGTCGATGAGTCCCGGCCACTGGTCCACGTGGTTGCCGGCGACCATGCCGCGGCCGATGACGAGCGGTCCGGTGGCGTTCCAGGCGCCGTTGACGTCGCCCTCGCCGGCGAGCGCGCCGTTGACGTAGACGCGGATCTTCTTCGCCGCCGCGTCGTACACCCCCGCCACATGGGTCGGCACGTTCGGCTGGGCGGTGCCGGCCGGCGATGCCGCCCAGCCCGGCCAATGTGCCGTGGCCGCCTCCTCGTTCAGCATCGAGAACTGCCAGGACGTGCCGCGCTGCTGTAGCAGGAACCCGCTGTTGGACCAACCGTCCTGGCTCACGAACGTGGTCGCGAGCCCGTCACCGGCGAGCCGGTCCGCGCGCACCCACGCGGCCACCGAGAAGCTGCGGTCGGTGCGCACGGCCGGTGCGGTGGTGGCGGCGAAGCCCTTGACTCCGTCGAACTTCGCCGCGCCGTTGACCAGGCCCTCGCGCACGAAGGTGGCACCCTCGTGCAGCACGGCCGACTCCGCGCCCGGCACGGCGTTCGCGGCCGTGGTGCCCTCCTGGTCGTCGAGCTTCCAGTGTCCAACCTGGACGTTCTCCTGGCTCACCGCGGCGCGCACCTCGGTGTCCGACAGCACCCGGTCGTACATCCGCACCTCGTCGACCATGCCGGTGAGCGCGCTGCCGACCAGCAGCGGCCCGGCGCCGTGCCATGACGTGTCGCGTGCCGCGGTGCCGACCAGCACGCCGTCGACGTACAGCCGGACCTTCTTGGCGGGCGCGTCGTACACGCCGGCCAGGTGGGTCCACTGCCCGGCCACCGGCTCAGCCGGCGCGCGGACGAAGCTGGACGCCGACGGGCTCAGCGCGTCTTCCGAGGGCATGACGAAAACGAAGCGCTTGTACGCGCCCTCGTAGTGCAGGCAGAAAGCGCACTGGTTGGCGCCGTTCTGCCGGACCACGCCCTGCCACTTGTCGTCGACCTTGTCCAGCTTCACCCAGGCGGAGACGGAGAAGCTCGTGTCGGTGCGCAGTGTGTTGGGCGCGGTCATCCGCCCGCCGGCCGCCGCGTCGACCCGCAGTCCCATGCCCGCCGCGCCGGCCTGGTAGGTGGCGCCGCCGGCCAGCGTGCCGTCGCGGTCGCCCAGAAACGCGGTGTCCTTGGTGTTGCCGTCCAGCGACCACTGCGCCAGCGGTCCGCTCCCGGCCCGCACGTAGACGCGGTGCACCTTCGTCGGGCTGCGGTGCCCGGCCCGGTCGACGCTCTGCACGAACAGCTCGCGCGGCCCGTCACCGGGCGGTGTAAGCGTGACGCTCGCCGGACCGCCCAGCGCCGACGCGTCCACCTTGGTCGACGGCGGATCCTGCCATCCGTACAGGTAATGGTCGATGTCCTCGACGCCGCTGGCGCCGAACGTGAACGTGTCCGGCACGTCGACACCGCCGTGCCACCGATTGTCGTCCTTGTACAGCAGCGCGGAGACGCTCGGCTGCTTGTCCACGCCGACCCGGTCGACGACGAACCCGGGACCGTTCACCCACGGGCCGCCGTCGTGGCCGTCGCTGGCCCACACCGTCCAGGTGACGTGCTGGCCGTGCCGCTGGCGCAGGTCCAGGTCGGTGCTGAAGAACGCGCCCGAGCCCTGCCACGGCCCCCAGTCGCGGTGGTCGGTCGACGGGCCGCCGTAGATGTCCCAGATCGGCCTCACCTGGTCGTTGTCCGGATCGGACAGTCGACTCTGGAGCCGGATCCACTCGTCGCCCGCGTACGGCGTGCCGTCGCACCACCGGCACGCGCGCAGCGGTGGGTCGGTGCCCATGTCGTACGGCGTGTTCGGGCGGGTGTTGTAGTTCACCACGACGTGGGTGGCGTACGCGTCGTACTTGCGCCATGCGTACGCGTCGCCCTCGTCCTCCGCCTTGAGAAAGTACGTGGAGATGCCGCCGCTGTTCAACGCGCCGGCCACGTTGAAGCCGATCCCCTTGTTGCCCCCGCAGCCGCTGTAGTTGCTCTGGGCCCCGGAGGTGCCCACATGCCAACCCTGCGGCGCGTTGTTCCACGAGGTGCCGCCACCGATCCCGGCGTTGGCCATGAACAGCTGGTGGTTACGGGTGTTGCAGCTCGGGCCGTACACGATGGTCGCGTTGAAGCCCGCCGAGATGATCCGCTTGCCGGACAGGAACCCGGTGTCGAACATGAAGTACGAGCGGGTCGCGCCGATGCCGTTGCAGCCCGCCCAACCGCAGTAGCCCACCTTGGCCCAGCCGTCGACGTCGTTTCCGCCGCCCCAATGCGTGCTGCCGGGCGCGCCGGAAAAGACCTTCGTCCAGCCGACGTTCCAGTACGTGCGCCAGTCCGGGTCGATCACCACCGGGTACACGGTCTTCGCGCCGGTCAGCAGCGCGCGGTCCGGCGTCAGGGTGAGCGTGCCCCGCTCGACGGCCACACCCACCGCCGCCCGGCGCGGCGTCTCCGCGGCGTCCCACATCTGCGCCGGCGGCGTGGCGAACACCGGCTTGCCCTTGGCGTCCCGCGCCTCCAGCGTGCCGGACCGGGTCGCGGTGACCCGCACGCCCTTGGTGGTGAGGCCCAGCCGAATCCGGCGCAGGGCCGGATTCTTCGCCGCCGTCGCGTTCTTGACCACGAGGTGGTGGGCGTACCCGTCGGCCTCGGCGCGGAGCGTCAGGTCGACGCCGGGCAGCACCTCCGGGTACGTCACGGTCGGCCCGTCGACGACCGGGGCCGGCAGCCGCCCCGGCCAGCTGAGCGCGAGCCGCGCGCCGTCCCGCCCGTAGCGCACCAGCGGCGTCCCCTCACCCCCGCCGGAGAACGCGTAGTCGCCCAGCGTGGCCCGGGGCGCGATCGAACCGTCAGCCTGGCGTACCAGAGTGGTGTCGACGTCGAGCCACGTCGCGCCCTTGCGCACGCGCACCGGGCGGGCAGCCAGCGTCGCCGTCAGCGTGCCGTCCGGCTTCGCGTCCACGACCCGGGTTTCCGTGGTCAGCTCGGCGACCCGCACGGAAGACCGCTGCGCCACCGCGAGCTGGACCGCCGTAGCGGTGTCCGCGGCCTCCCGCACGACCGGCCCTGCCGGCGGACGCGGGGACGGGGACGACGACAACCTCGCGACGGTGAGCAGCGAAGCCACCAGCGCGAAAAGGAGAACCGGGACCACGACCCGGCGGAGGGCATGCTTATCGGACGTCAGGCGCACGGCACGGAGCGTGACAGAGGCCGCTTACGCGCCGCTTACCTGGCGCTGTCGCGCCCCGTGGCTCGCCGGTGCGCAACCAGTGCCGCGTGAGGAGCGCATATCCCGCGGTCAGCATCGCCGCGACAGTGGACGCTTCGTCACTGAACAAAAGAAGCGTGTCCAATGCGGTAAGGAGGAAGGACGTGCCGGCAGGATTTCTATTCATGCCGAAAATGCTAGATCCGGTTTCCGGTCATTCGATTAATGGAATTAATCGAGTACGCCCAGGCGTTTGGCCAGTCCTCGCAGTCGACCGTCTCGACCAAACCGTGGCCTGGAGAGCAGCTCTCGGGCGGCGGCGCGACCCCCGTCGTAAACGGACACCTGCTGCGGTGCGATCGCTTCCGCCTGGTAGAGCGCCGCGGCGGCCGCGCTTTCCGATCCCCTGCCCTGGAGCAGGGCCCGCGCGAGATCGATGAAGTACGTCGCACGGCGGTGCCGCGACATGCTCTCCAGTCCAGCGGCTGCTGTCGGGGCTTTGGCCGCCGAACCCTCCTCGAGGGCTACCAAGATGGCGACCCGCCAGATGTCGACGTTCGTCGGGCCGAAGTTGAAGTTTCCCTCCGGACATTCGCCCGTGTAGGCGGCGACCCTTTTCGCCTCGTCGAGATGCGCGAAAGCCTTGGCGCGCTGCCCGGTACCGGCCACTATCCAGGCGCTGACGAGATGATGCATGCCATAGGTGCTCGCCGCGGTGACGCTTGTGCCGACGTGCGCGCTCAGCAGTTCGACACCCTCCCGTGCCACATGGATAGCGCCCGGCTCGCTGGCGACGGCTCGGAGCCGAGCGTAGTTGGCGAGGCCCAGCGAGCGTGGATCACCGTGCTCACGCGCAGTGCGGGCGGCCAACTCGGCTACCGTCAACGCCAGATCCGGATACCCCAACTGCATGCACGTCGACGCGGCGGTCGAACAGATCTCCACGGCCTCACGCAGCAGCCGCCGCTTTTCGTCATCCGCGCAAGCGTGTAAGCGGTACGCCAGACGCGTCAAGGCAGATCCGAGCGCCGGTACGAGAACATCATATCGGCATGCATAGAAGTGCTGATCGAGTTGTTCGGCGGTGGGAGTGTGCGGTCGCGAGCCTGGATCGTCGTCGACGACGACGACGAGCTGAGGATACGAGAGTGCGATGATGCCGGACCTCAATACCGCTACGGAGGCGTCATCGACCGGCTGGTAGCGCGCGGGGACGTTCTCGCGGCCGGTCAGCTCACGCACCGAGATCTGCAATGCGCGGGCGATCGCCTCCTGTGACGCATATCGATCGAGTGGCGTCGACCCCCTTTCTATCTGCGCGATGTAGCCCTGGCTGAACCCGGCCAGCTCGGCCAACACACGCTGGCTCAACCCCCGACGGTGACGCCATCGCCGTAAGCGTGCGCCCACATGTTCGTCGTCCATCGCAACCATGATTGCGCTGAATACCGGCCCGGCCCAGACAATCGGTGCTACGGCTTCGACGCTTCACGCTTACGGGTTAGCTCGTCTGGCCCTTACCCGCTTTGTGTCTCACTCCGCCGGCGTCGTGACTCGCCACGCGTCGCTCGGCGATAGATCGAGTACTGGAAGATCCGCAGTGTGCATTCCTCCGGCCAGGGCTGCGGATGGTCCCGCAGCCCTGGCATGGCTACTGGTCGACGGTGAAGATGACCGCGCGGTTCGCGGCTGCTGCCTGGCGGTAGAAGTCGCGTACCCGCTTGAACCAGCCCCAGGTATAGCCGAAGTCTTCATCGCTCAGCGAGCCCTGGTAGTCGGTGGGATCGATCCGGTCGTAGCGCCGGCGCATCCAATCCTCGTCTACTGCCTCAAGGGCCGCCGCGACCTGGGCGACTTCACCTGCCCGCAAGTGCGCGACGACGTAGTCGTCACCCTCATAGTGCTGGCCGCCGCCAAGCACCGCCATATCGAGCGCCGAAAGACGCCTGCCAGACCCAAGCGTCCCGTCGCTCAAACAGCGGTGGATGGCGTCCCACGCCTTGTCCGTCTCACAGTCCAACGGCTCACCATCCCAGTCACCCATCTCGACGTCCTCGACGAAGGCTCGAACCTCGGCATCGTCGCGTGTCGCCATCAGGGCGGCTTCCTGCTCCTCAGTGAGGGCGAAGAACATTCCTCGGCATGCCATGAGCCGCAGGATAACCGAAGGCCGCGGTGCGCGGACGACCTCTCAATGTGCGTGGCTCACGCCAACTTGCCGCTGTCCGAAGGTTCTGGGCGGATGCTGACCGCGCGGGCCGGGTTATGGAATGGTTCTGGGCAGGCTGCTGGACGGGTGCGCCACCGCCGGCTCCCGCCGGTCAGAAGAGGGTGAGCTGGCCCGGCGTCGGGCTGGGCCGGCGGGAACGCGGCGGACGGAGCGCCACGCGTACCCATGCCGGCGCGTCCTCGACCTCGTCGGGAGGAGCGCCGCCGGTCAGCGCCCACAACGACGGGCCGAGCAGGATGCCCCGGCCGGCGAGCGCGCGTCGCATCCGGGGAAACTCAAGTGGGAGCCGGATCCCTTCCAGATCGGGCACCGGAAGGTCGGTACGCATCCGCATCAACCGGCGGTTACGCTCCACCAACTCGCGCGCGGCCGGTTCGGCCAACCGCTCGGCCGCCCGTGCACCCACGGCCGCGCTCACCTCAGCCACCCTCCCACCATCCAGCGCCGCCCACGCCGCGTCCACCGTCCCGAACGCGGCGAGCAGGTCGCCGGCGGTCGCCGGCCCAAAGCCGGGCACCCCGGGAAGGTTGTCGGACGGATCGCCGCGCAACGCGGCGAAGTCGCGGTACTGCCACGCCTCGACCCCGCACACGTCAGGCAAGCTGGCCGCCCTCATCAGCACCGCGGCGTCGCGGCCACCGTTGCGGATCCGCAGCACCGAGGTGCCCGCGTCGAGCAGCGCGAAGGCGTCGCGATCGCTGGTGACCAGGACCGTACGCCAGCCGGCGTCCCGAGCCTTCGCCGCGCAACTGGCCAGAACGTCGTCGGCCTCGTAGCCAGCCGGGACGAACACCGGCAACCCGGCCGCGCGCAGCAGGTCGGGCGCGACGTCCAGCTGCTCCCGCAGATCCGCCGGCTTGGCCGCCCGTTGCGCCTTGTACCCGGCGTAGTCGTCCGCCCTCGCCGACGACACCGGACAGTCGAAGCCGACCAGCACCGCGTCCGGACGCAGCCGGGCCGCCGCGTGGGCGACATGCGTGACCAGACCCTTGAGCGCCCACACCGCCCGCCCCTCGCTGTCGCGCAACTCCCCCGTGGCCGCGGCGTGGTACGCGCGGTGCAGCAGGCTGTTGCCGTCGACGACAAGCAGCAGCGGCTCCGCAGCGCTCACGCCAACAGCTTAGAACCCCAGCAGCGGCAACACGCGGTCGGAGTCTGAGCGGGTTCGCGTAGTAACAGCGCGTCACGGCACAGGCGGTGTCGAGGTCGCGGTCCGACCCGTTGTTGCTGCCGATGCACCGTGCCCGGCATCCCGCCACCTGCCGGTGAGTGGATCACCAGTCAGTGTCGCTCGCTGGAGGCCGCCCTCAGGTGTCGTAGCAGCCATCCCACGGAGGAACTGCTCGCGCCTATGGCCGCGCACACGGTCGACGACAGATCCGGTTCCCAAGCACTCGCTCAGGTCGACCCACGCACCCTCGACCTCCTGGAGCAGCGCGGGATCACCGTCCACATCGCCGAGACCACCGAGGCCGTTGGCGTCTACAACGCCCTCGCCGCCGACGGCGTCACCGTCGCGGGGCTCTTCCACTCGACCTGCTGACTGTTGCCACCGGCGCCCCGGTAGCTCAGCGGAAGAGCGGCCGGCGTCGACCCTCGGGCGGGAGTCGAACCCGCACCTGGCGGGGTAGAAGCCCGCTGCTCTGTCCATTGAGCTACCGAGGGAGGTGCGACACCTGGGAATCGAACCCAGCACACTCAGCTTAGGAGGCCGAGAAGCGCATCCAGCGCACGTGCCGCGTGTTCGATGGTACGCCGCCGGAGGATCGAACTCCGCTCCCCCGATTAAGAGTCGGGTGCTAAACCACTCAGCTAGCGGCGCATGGAGGAGGATGAGGGAATCGAACTCTCGGGTGTGACCCCGGCACGGTCCACTGTGGAGTTTCAACCATCGGTCCCGCCGGCCCGCCTACAGCGCCACGAGCGAACGGTGGTCCGGCCCGCCGGGCCGGGCCACGTGCAACACAAGTCACCTAGCGCTGTGCCGGTGCTGGGGACCTCTGGGCCAGGGCGGCGCGTACCCGTTCGACCTCCTCGTGCTCCTGACTACCGGCCGCGGCGAGCGCGCGCCGCCAGGCCGCCCGCGCGGCGTCGGTGTCACCGGCCGCGGCGTTGCAGTCGCCGAGGTGGACGAGCGTATCGACGACGTGGTACGGCATCTCCAGCCGTTCGAACATGACTACCGCCTGCTGAAAGCAGCTTTCCGCGAGCTGCCACTCACCGAGGTGGTGGTGGGCGATGCCCAGCGTGTCGAGCATGCCGGCCTGGCCCCGGACGTCGCCAAGCGCGCGGAGCATCCGCATCGCCTGCCGGCCGTACCGGAGGGTCTCCCTGTGCCGGCCGAGCTTGGCCGCGAACCAGGCCACCGCGTTCAGCGCGTTGGCATACCCGAGGTCGTGCCCGGCCTCCTGGTACAGCGCGACGGCGCGCCCGGACCAGTCGAACGCTTCGGCATCACGCCCCAACCGCCCGTACGCCTGCGCCAAACTGACGTACACCCCGGCCTGGCTGACCGTGTCGCCCAGATCGGCAAACAGTGCGGCGGCCCGGATCAGGACCGCGAGCGCCTCGTCATAGCGGTTCGACAAGGCCATCGCGGTCGCCAGACCGCCCAGCGTGTGCGCCTCCGCGACCGGGTCGCCCAGCCGTGCGGCGGCGGCAAGCGCAGACTGGCTGATCCGCTCGATGTCGTGCACGTGGCGGTGCCGATCCAGGAAGCCGCCGACCACCCACGCCAGCTGCCACGCATGCCGCTCGAACCCATGAGCCACC
This sequence comes from Phytohabitans sp. LZ39, assembly GCF_059359075.1. Lineage (NCBI taxonomy): Bacteria > Bacillati > Actinomycetota > Actinomycetes > Micromonosporales > Micromonosporaceae > Phytohabitans > Phytohabitans sp. LZ39. Next base: position 53,048 of record NZ_JCADBM010000005.1, read on the forward strand.
GCGACCTCGACCGCCGCGATCAACACCGGATGCTCCACTGTGTACCACGCCGCCGCGAGTTCCGGATCGGCTACGTCGGTCACTACCGCGCCGGAGCACGGCCGCGCCACGTCGATCGGCACCAGCAGCCGCCGGTAGACACCGACGGCCGTCATCGCGCTGTGCAGGTAGTGGTCGAGCATCCGCTCCAGTGGCGCCCGACGCTCGCCCGGCGGCTCCGCCTGCGCGAGTTCGACGGCCCAGGCGTGCAGAAGGTCGTGCATGGCGTACCGGCCGGGTTCCGGCTCGGCGAGCAGGTGCGCTCTGGTCAGTTCGGCCACCAGCCGCCCGGCCAGCGGTACCGGGACGCCGGCCAGGCTCGCCGCGGCGGCGACGCTCACCGTCGGTCCCGGATGCAGGCCGAGCAGGCGGAACAACCGCGCAGCGGCCGAGCTGACCGCGCGCATCGACGACGAGAACACGGCGCGCACGTCGGTTGCCGGGCTTCCGGTGGTGAACGCGTCGAGGGTGCGCAGCTCCCGCGCGAACGCGCCGAGGGCGAACCCTGGATGGGTTGCCGCTCGCGCCGCGACGATCGCCAGCGCCAGGGGAAGCCGCGCGCAACGGCTGATGATCTCGTCGGTCGCGGCGGGCTCGGCCTCGGTGCGGTGGGCGCCGATCCGCCCGGCCAGAAGCTGCCGTGACTCGGCCGGGCTGAGCAGGTCGAGCGTCATCGGCTGGGCGCCGGCCACCACCAGGCCGGTGAGCTGGCTACGGCTGGTCACCACCGCCACGCAGCCGGGCCCGCTCGGCAGCAGCGGCATGACCTGCTCGGCCGACCCGGCGTTGTCCAGCACCACGAGCATCCGCCGCCCGTCGAGAAGCGACCGGTACATCGCGGCCTGCTCCTCGCGGTCGGACGGGATCCGGTCGCCGGGCACCCCCAGCGCGCGAAGAGACCGGGCCAGAGCGTACTCGGGCGTCGCCGGTTCACCGGAGGCGTTGCCCCGCAGGTCGACCCAGAGCTGCCCGTCCAGGAAACGATCGCTGACTCGGCGTGCCCACCGGACGGCGAGCGTCGACTTGCCCACACCGGGCGCCCCGGAGACCACCACCGTGCGCGGTTGCGCCGGATCGTCGGCCAACCGGTCGAGCCGGGCGAGCTCCTCGACCCGGCCGACGAAGCCGGGTACGTCCGGGGGCAGTTGGCGCGGCACCGGGGGCTCGTAGATCGCTGGCGCCGGTGCGTCACCGTTTCCGGAGCGTCCGTCCAGGATCCGGCGGTGCAGCCGGCGCAGCTCTTCGCCGGGCTCGATCCCCAGCTCCTCCGACAGCCGGCGGCGGGCCGCGTGGTAGGCGTCGAGCGCCTCGGCCCGCCGCCCGGCCGCGTCCAGGGCCTGCATGAGCTGCTCCCAGAACCGTTCGTGCAGCGGGTACCTGCCGGTGAGCTCGCGGACCTCGCCGATGACCTCAGCGGTGGCCCTCCGGTCGAGGTCCAGGTCGATGCGCCGGGCGAGGGCCTGGAACCACTCGTCCCGCAGGCTGGCTACGGCCCAGGCGCGCAACTGGTCCGACTCGACGTCAGCGAGCGGTTCTCCGCGCCACTCCGCGAGCGCCGCCGCGATCGAGGCCGCCTCGCTCTCGCGGTCTTCACGCTCGGCGGCCCGCCCGGCCTCGCGCATGTGTGCCCGGAACCGGCCGAGGTCGATCACCTCGGGTGGGACGTCGACGACATACGCGCCGGACACCGTCCGCATGATCTGCCGGTCTGGCACGGCGGCGAGCGCCGAGCGCAGCCGTGCCGCGTACAGCTGCACCGCCCGGCGGGGCCGCTCGGGCTGGTCTTCGCCCCAGAGCATCGCGGCGAGTTCGTGGATCGGTACTGGCCGACCGGCGTCGAGCAGCAGCCGGGCGGCCAGCACGCGTACCTTCGGGGAGGCGAGGCGCACGGGACGCCCGCCGACTCGAAGCTCGACCGGGCCGAGTATCCGGAAGTCGACGTCCATTCCGACATCGTCGTCCATCCACGCACTGGGGCAAACAGAAGGTCTGGCCCTATCCCCTCCGGCCCTGATCCCGCCGCGCGGCGACGATCGTCGAACGCGAAGGGCGGCCGTGGAGGGACCCTCCTCGGCCGCCCGCCCCGTGTCTGTTCAGCGCAGCCCGTAGGCCCGGATGATGGTTTGCGTCACGGACGTCCCGCGGTCGTCAGCCGCGGTGGCCCGCAGTGACACGAACGCCTTTCCGGCCGGGTGGTACACGGTGACTTTCCGGTCCAGGCCCGTGCCGCTGACCGGCGCCGCCTTCCAGGTCACACCGTCGTCGTAGGACACCTCGACGGTGAGCGTCGTGAGGTTGCCGTACGTGGCACCGGCACCCTGCTGGACGAAAACGGGATACGTCGACCGCTTGCCCGCCTTCGCCGCGTTGTGGTCGTCCAGGTGCGGCGCGAACCGCACCACCATTACCGGCAGCGTCGTGTTGACCGCCCTGGCCGACGTGAACGTCCACGCCGCCGCGAGCCTGGTCGTGTACGTGGAGTTGCTCCGCGTCGCGGTGGCCTCGAGCCGGTACGTTCCCGGGTCGTCCGGCACGGTGAAGATGTCCGCGTCGCGCGCGGACTCGCCGACCGGTTCGCCGTCCTTCGACAGGGCGAGCCGCATGGTGTCGGTCGTGCTGAAGCCGATGTGGTCGGCGGACCGATCGCCGTAGAGCGGAATCCCGGCGTAGATGACGCTCCGGTCCCGGACCAGATATGGCGAGTACGTCGGATGGGCGGCCAGGGCCGGCCCGAACACCCCGTAGTTCCACTGTTTCCGCGCGACCTGGCCACGCTGGTAGGTCGACGGCAGCGAGTAGTACACAGTGTGCGGGTCGGCGTCGCCCTCGCGGAACAGGCCGACTCCGTTCGAGATCTCCAGGCCGGGCGAGACGAACTGGGTGATCCGGACCGACCTCGCGAGTGGACCAACTGGCCCGAGCCAGGTCTGCTGGTCCGGCCCGCTCTCCCCGAACGTGTGCTCGATCCGGGCGAAGTCGCGGTTTCGCAGACGCGGACTCAGGTCGGCGGGCACGTTCCGGTCGTGCTTCCACTCGATGACGTACCCGTATGGCGAACCGCTGAACCCGCCGTTGCCGTCCGCCTTGCCTGCCGCCGCGACGACCCGGTAGGTGAACTGCCCGGGCGGCGCCGACGTCCGCGACGGAATGACCGCGTATTTGCTCGGCGGGCCGATCGTCTCGTCGCTGTCGGTATTTCCGGCGACGGTCCGGAAGAAGCCGATGTTCACACTTCCGGCGAGCGCGGCGTCCGGCCGGTCGAGCTCGAACCCGATCGGCTTGGCCCGGCGCGCGTCGATGGTGAGCGTCTTCGGACCATCCACCGTGTACGCCGGCTCCGCACCGAGCACATAGGAGTAGTCCTCGGGCCCGGTTGGCACGGCGATCGATTCCAGCACGAAGTAGGTGCCCTTCGGCAGCCGGACGGTCGTGCCGTCCGTCGACGCGTCGAACCTCGTATCCACGTTGGCGAAGCTCGCCCAGTGCTCGGTGGCCGGGGCGCCGTCGGGCCCGATCGCCCGCACGCCCACGTCGTAGCTCTCCACCTCCCGCGTGAGGCCGACCGGTGTGCGAACCACCATGCCACCACCGCTCGCCACGACGAACCCCTCGTACCGCCCGTCCGGCGCGTCGATCCGGGTGTCGGCGACGAGGTGGGCGGTCGCCGTGCCGTGGGCCGGTACCGTGAGGTGGGCCGGCGAGAGGGTGAACATGCCGGCCGGTGGAGCGTCGCCGGACGGGTTCTTCATCAGGACCTCCAGATGCAGCGTCAGGGCCGCGTCCCCGTCGTTGTGGTAGGTGAGCGCCTTGTCGACCGGCTTGTCGTCATGGTGCGGCCACCTCGCCGTCCCAGCGTCCACACTGGACGGGGTGGCGAAAACCGGGTGCTTCGCGGCGGCGGCCACGTCGATGCGGCCCGCGCCCTGGGCGTAGAGGCTGACCCCGTCGCGTGGGACCGCCGTGCCCATCAGCGCGGCTTTCAACTCGGTCGCCTTCCAGCCTGGGTGCTCGCCGGCCAGCAGCGCCGCCGCACCGGCCGCGTGCGGCGTCGCCATCGAGGTGCCGGAGAGCGCGACGTAGTGATCGTCCACCACCGGTTCGGAATTGGCGATCCTCGAACCCGGGGCGAGCGCGGACACGATGCCGACGCCCGGCGCGGTCACGTCGGGCTTGAGCCCCCCGTCGCGCTCGCGCGGGCCACGACCGGAGAAGTCGGCGAGCGAGTCGGTGTGGTCCACCGCGCCGACGGTGAGCGCGCGGTCGGCGGTACCCGGGGTGCTGATGGATCCCGGGTACGGCCCGGAGTTTCCCGCGGCCGTCACGAACAGCGTGCCGGACTGGTCGGAGAGCCGGTCGAGGGCCTCGGCCATCGGGTCCTCGCCGTTGACGACCAGCCCGCCGAGGCTCATGTTCACCACCTGGGCTCCCCGCTGGACCGCCCACTCCATGCCGGCGATGGTCCACGACTCCATACCGAAGCCGTTGTCGTCGAGCACCTTGCCGTTCAGCAGCGTCGCATCGGGCGCCACGCCGACGTACTTGCGGCCGTTACCGGTGATGATGCCCGCGACGTGCGTGCCGTGGCCGACCTTGTCCACTGCGCCATACGGGCTGCCGCTGAAGTCTCGCGCCTCCACGACAGCTCCGGTCAGATCCGGGTGCCCGGCGTCGATGCCGCTGTCCAGCACCGCCACCGTGACACCCTTGCCGGTGTGGCCGGCCTTCCACACCTCCGGGGCGCCGATCCGCGGCACGCTCTTGTCGAGTGCGGCCCGCACCTTGCCGTCCAGCCAGATCCGGCTCGTGGCGGCAGTCAGGCGCTTCGCCCGGTCGGCCGTGACGGACCGCCAGAAGCCGGCCGCGTCGGCCTTCTTCAGCTCGGTCGCCCCGCCGCTGACGCTCGCGAGCGCCTTCGCGATCGGTACGCCGGCCGCGGCCTGTCCACTGAGGACGAGCGGCAGCGTGGTCCGGCTCCGGTCGTCGTACCCGGACCGCACCAACAGCGAGACGTCGAACAGCCGCCGGTCGACCCGGTTCGTCTTGATCAGGGCCGCCGCGTCGGCGGGCACCACGTACTCGTCGCCGTGTTCGCTCCGGTGCCGGAACGACATACCCGAGCGCCCCTTGCCCGGCTCGACCGTCACCAACCGGACAGCGTCGCCGTTCACCCGCACGAGCGCCCGGTCGCCGGTGACGAGCGTGACCCACCGCTGCTGCCCCGGCGAACCGGTCGTGGCCGCGGCAACGGTGCCCTCCCGTAGCGGCACGACCAGCGCCGTCGCGGCGAGCACCAGGCCCACCGCGTACAGCGAAGATGATCGGCGCATCGCGTCAGCACTCCCCCGGGCCGTACGCGACCGCGGCCGGGGCGTTGGCCGCCGGCGGCTCCTCGTCCGTCCAGCGGGTCGACTCCAGCACCCGGTACCCGATCACCGCGCCCTTCGGCACCCATGCCATCTCGGCGGCCGGTTTCATCGCCCGGATGACCTCCGCGAGCGTCTGTCCACTGTCGGGGTTGAAGACCAGGCTGACCTGGTACGGCCCGCCGGAGTCGGCCATCTGCTCGTCGACCGTGTCGTTGGTGGTGATGGCCACGGCGACACCGTCGCGCCCCTTGGCGTCCTTCACCGCACCGAGCGACGTCACCCCCGCCAATCCGGCCAGCACCTGGTACGCGGCCGAGCGCACCTGCGGCGTGATCGGGTTCTGGAAGAGCAGGTTCATCACCCCGTTGAAGATGGCTTCGCCGAGCTCGACGTCGGTACGGTGCGGCAGGTCCTGCTTCTTGATGACGCCGATCAGCCAGGCCTTCAGCGCGGCCGGGTCGGACGGCAGGGCACGGACCTGGTCGACCGTCAGGTCTTCGCCGAGGACCCAGAACTTGGGCACGTACGGTCTCGTGCTTGGGTACCGGTACTGGATCTGCGGGCCCTTCCCCGTGTCTTTCGTGACGGTGCTGGCCGTGGCCGGTGCGGCGGTGTACGCGTTCTTCGGATCCACCGGGCAGCCCGCCCGCGGCTCCTTCGGCCAGCTGCTCGGCGAGCCGGCCTTCTTCCAGGCCGCCTTGTCAGCGTCGGAGGCCGGCTCGCCGCCGGCCCACCGGCGGTCCAGCACCCGGTACGGGTCGACGACCGGGATCCACCATGTCTCGGTGTACGCACCCATGATGGCGTACCGGTTGCCGGGTCGGCCGACCCGGATGAGCGACCCGTGTTCGATCGTGGATGTCCAGAACTTGCCGGAGCCGGGGTCCGGCTCGTTCAGCGTCTGTTCGGCGGCGGTCAGCAGCAACTCCCGCGCCGACCGGTTGTCCGCCTCGATCGGCCCGGCGTCCGTAACGCCCGGGCCGTCCGTCGCGCCGCGCGAGGGCGGCGGCGCCGAGCCCAGCACGTGTGCTCCGACCACGATGCCGGTGGACACCGCGAGGACACCGGCGGCGACCGGCACGAGGATGCGAGTCCTCCAGCGCGACGCGCGCTTGGCGTAGATCTGCCGCGTCAGGCGACGCCGGGCCTCGTCGACCGTTCGCGTCGACGGCGGGTCTACCGGCCGGGCGCCGGCAAGCAGGTCAAGTTCGTCCACGGTAGCGTCACCTTTCCATCGGGTTGTCGTCGTCGAGTGCGGCGCGCAGCCGCTTGCGGGCCCGGTGCAGCCGGGACCCGACGGTGCCCGCCGGGATGCCGAGCGCACTTGCCACTTCGTCGTGCGCCAGCTGGCCCCAGACCACCAGCAGAAGGACGTCCCGGTCGCCCGCCGACAGGTCGGCCAGCGCGGCGACGAGCCGGTCGCGGGCGGCCTCCGCGGTCACGCGGGAGTCGGCGCCGTCGAGGTCCACGTTGTACGCCGGCTCGGCGGCCGCCCGAGCATGGGCGCGGTAGCCGCGCTCCTCCGCGCGCCGATGCTCGCGGATCAGGTTCGTCGCGATCCCGTACAGCCAGGCGCGGACCGTCCCCCGCCGGGGGTCGAACTTGTCCCGCTGCCGGAACGCGACGAGGAACGTCTCGGCCGCCACGTCATCGCCTCCCGGGCCACCGAGCCGTCGCGCGGCGTATCCGTGCAACGCCGCGAAGTAACGGTCGAACAGCTCGGCGAAGCACTCCGGGTCGGCGCGTGAGCGCGCCAGCAACTCGGCTTCGTCCACCTGGACCGCCACATGCGCACCCATCCGGCTCCCTTCGTCGCTCACGTCCTTACGACTGATTGGCCGCACCGCCAGTTGATCTTCACGCGGTGCGTGATTCCCGGCGACCCGGCGGCACGTTGAGTACCATCGCGGTGTGGCCCGTGATCATCTTCAACCGGCCGTGGACCAGCTCACCGACTACATAGACGCTTGGCGACGCCACGACGTAGCCGGCATATTGGAGACGCTGGCCGACGAGTGCGTGATCATCGAGTGTTACGGACCGGTCTACCGAGGCAAGCGGCGCGTCGAACAATGGATGCGTGCCTGGTTCGACGCGGGCGGTGTGGTGCGCGATTGGCAGATCACCACCCAAGCGGCCGCCGGTGACGTCCTGATCGCCGAGTGGATATTCTCCTGCACCTGGCAAGGTGAGGCCACGACCATCGAGGGAGCCTCGATCGCCAGGCTCGCTGGTGCGCGGATCGCTTATCTCCGCGAGTATGCGACCACCGCACCGCTCTACGACTGGACCGGCACCTGGCGAAAGTAACAACGCAGGACACCTCATACTGAGATCGCGCTACTCCCAGCGCGTCCGCTGGCAGCGCCCGCCTTCAGTCGTCAAGTCGACCGTCACTGTCCGCCGATCTTTTTCGGCCGCTACGCTGGCCGGTACTTCGATCCATTTGTCCGTCGCGAGGTCCGCATGCCTGAGGCACCGACGTCTCGGTTCGTGTTGCGTCTTTCCGCCGCGGAGGACGCGCCGGACGCCACGGAAGTCATCGAGGCGATCGCCCTGGATCTGCGGACCGAGTTGGCCGACGCCGGCGCGCTGCGGCTGGAGCAGGTGCCGTTGGGTGGGGCGCCGGAGGGCACCCGTGGGCTAGCGGAGATCGTCGCGGTCTGCTCGTTCGTCATCACCGCGGTGCAGGCCGGCGAGTCTATGGGCCGGGTGGTCGCGGCGGTCCGGCGAGTCGTGGACCGGTACACCCGCCGCAGGCAACGGGTGCGGGTCACGATCGCCGGTGTCGACATCGACCTGGCCACCGCTGACGACGAGGCCACCGCACGGCTCGTCCGGGCGCTGCTCGCGTTGCCGGCCCAACCGCCCGTGGGAGTACGCGAAGCGCTCGTCATCGCCAACGCCCACTACGACGATCCCGGTCTGGCCCAGCTGCGGTCACCCAGCCACGACGCCGACGCGCTCGCCCGCGTCCTGGGCGATCCCACCATCGGTGGGTTCAACGTGGAGCTGATGACGGACGCGGACGAGCGCAGTATCCGGCGGCGCATCGCCGCGTTCTTCGCCAACCGCGACCGCGACGACCTGTTGCTGCTGCACTTCTCCTGTCACGGCGTCAAGGACACCCGTGGGCGGCTGCACCTGGCGGCCCGAGATACCGACCTGTCCGTGCTCGGCGCCACCAGCGTGCCGGCCAGCTTCGTGCACGAGGCCTTGGACGAGACCCAGTCCCGGCGCGTGGTGCTGATCCTGGACTGCTGCTACAGCGGCGCGTTCACCCGCGGTGCCACGGTGCGCTCCGGCAACGACGTCCATATCGCCGACGAGTTCGGCGCCGGCAGCGGTCGCGTCGTGCTCACCGCGTCCAGCGCCACCGAGTACGCGTTCGAGGGCGGGGATCTGACCCAGGCGCAGGCCCAACCGTCCGTGTTCACCGCCGCGCTGGTCGACGGCCTGCAAAGCGGTGCGGCCGATTTGGACGCCGACGGTGAGATCAGCATCGACGAGCTGTACGACTACACGTACCGTACGGTCCGCGACCGCACGCCCGGCCAGGCGCCGATGAAGTGGAGCTTCGGTGTGGAGGGCAGCCTGGTCGTGGCGCGCAGCGTCCGCGCGCCCGCGTTGCCACAGTCCATCGTGGACGATCTGGCCAGCGAGCGGGTGGTCCTGCGGCTCGAGGCGGTCCGCGCGCTGGCGCAGCTGTCGACTTCCGACAAGCCTGCGCTAGCCGACCTGGCGACAGTCACGCTGGCTCGCCTGAGCGACACCGATGACAGCGCCCAGGTACGCCGCGCCGCCAGCACCGCCCTCGCCGGCGACACCAAGACGCCGGCGGCCGACGACGAGCCTGGCACTGACAGCGTGCGGCGCCAGCCCACGGCGCCGGAAGCTGACCAGGCTCCGCCGCGGCCCGCCCCAGCCCCAGCTTCTGCTCCGCCGCCCGCCGCCGTCGGCGAACCAGACGGCGGGACAGCGCCGGCCGCGACGGCAGCCACGGCACGGTCGGCCTCCGGTCACCCGGCAGTGCGGGAGGCGGGCGGCCTCCTTTTGGCCGCCAGCCTGCTCGTCACGATCAGCGTCCTGCTGTACGCGATCGCCGTCTACGGGATCGCCGAGGTGCCCCTCAGCGATGACTGGTACCACAACCTGGTCTGGGTCGTTCAGGTCGCCGGAGCCGGCCTGTTACTCGCGACTCGACAGTCCCGCTGGGCCTGGTTTCTGCTCGGGGTGCTGGCCTGGGCGTGGGTCGACCTGGCACCGACCCTGCACAGCAGCGTCCAGAGCCATTTCCAGGACGCCTGGGGATTCATGGTCACGGCCGACCTCGTCGCCATCGCCGCGCAGGCATGCCTGGTCGTCGCGATAACCCGCGACCGCACAAACCGGTTTCGCCCCGACGCGATCAGGGCGGCTACCGCGGTGCTGCTGGCCGCACTCGCGCTCACCACAACCCTGCTGCTCGTTCCATTGCTCTACGAGTCATGGCACCTGAACACCGGCGAAGGGACCACGCTACGTGCCTTCGCCGGCATCGCCTGCGCCGTCGTGATTCCGGCCGTCGTGATCGCCGGGCGCGGCGCGGTCTTCCTGCCGCTCGGATGGCTTCTGGGCGGCGCTGAGCTCACCCTCACCGGATCGGTCAACCTCTTCCGGGACGGCACCTCCGACCGCAACTACACGATCCTCACCGTGGTGTGGATCCTGCTGGTCCTCACCACCGCCGCAGCCATCGCGGCCAGCTCCTTGCTTCGGTCGCGGCCGACGAACCAACCCGCCGAACGAACCGTCAACCCCCGCCGCTAGCCGGTGCCGGCCGAGAGTGACTTGATGGCGAGACGCTCGTGTGCGGTGCTCGCCATCGGTTGTTTCACCTCGACCATGATGTCGTACTCGCCGATCATCGACAGTGTGGTGACGGCTTGGTAGGTGCCTTTGCGGTTGCCCAGTTCGGCCATCACGATGGGCCCTTTTCGATGGGACATCGGCATCTCCACCATGTCGGTGTAGGCGACGACCTGTCCCATGCTGATGGGGTCGTAGGAAACCGGTGCGGTGACCTGCGCGTCGATCTGTACTCGCAGGTTGCCGAGGTGGCGAGCGGTGATGGCGATCGCGGCCTTGGCCTGCTGTTGATGCCCGGCGTCGCTGTTGGCGGTGGTCGCCGCCGCGGTCGTCGACGCCGGTGGGGACGTCTGGGGGCGGGTGAGTACGAAGGCGACGACGGCCAGGACCAGCGCCAGGCTCATGCCGACGCTCAGGCCCAGGACGAAGCCTTGCCGGTATCGGCTGTCGTGCGGGTGGGGCCGGCCGCGCCGGGTGGCGCGGCCGGATCCGGTTGTGCGGCCGGTGGTGCCGCGCATCTCGTCCGGCAGGGTCAGCCTGCCGCGTCGGCTCACCACCGCCTCCTTCGCCCCTGCCGCCACCATGCCGCCGGTGCCGCGACCCAGGCGAGGGCGGGACGGTGGTCCTGGGTGGTGGCGGCTCCGGTCGCCGTGTTCGGTGGGTGATCGGGCAGGGCTGCCAGGCCGGGCCGTGCGCTGGCGTGGACCCGGAAGATGCCCCACTGCCCACCGGTGAGGTGCCGGGCGAGGGTGTTGGAGCGGTAGAGGTAGTCGCCGGCGACGCCGCGGCGGCCGCCCGCACCGCCGGTGACGGCCGGGTCGAGGACGATGTTGTAGGAGACGCCGGGGTTGAACTGGCCTTGCGACGCGGCGATCTGTGACTGAGGGTCGTTGGGTGACCGGCGCCAGGTGTGTCCGTTCAGCCCGAAGCTTGTGGACCTGGCGTCACCGACCGCCTGCCCCACCCGGAAGACGGTGCGGTCTCCGGCGTACGCCTCGAACAGCGGCGTGGCCGGATCACCGTGTACGGCGGAGCTGAAGATGTTGGTGATGTTCTGGTCCGCGGCGTACCGGTGCGACCATGGCTCGTTGCGGTAGTTGATCGAAAACTCGCCCTGGTCCTCGGGGTCGTCGGCCTCTCGGCTCGGGGTGAGCTTCAGGTCGAAGTTGTCCGGGACCGGCTGGTCGTCGGCGGGGTTGCCGTTGGTGTCCTTGCGGAACAGCGACAGGTCGCTGTTCATGAGCACTATGTTTTCCCGGAAGTCGGGGCCGTTCGGGTCCACGATGATGGCCTGGGTGGTGCTGGTGCGGGTCTGCCCGGTGGCCGGGTCCACCAAGGGCTGGCCGGTCTTCGGGTCGAGATAGGTCGAGCCGGCGGGTTCGATGACGAGCGCACCGTACAGGCCGTGATGCTGATGGTTGGGTACGTCGCCGAAGTCGGTCAGCATCGCCAGGCCGGGTGCGGTGGGTCGGGCGTACCAGCGGTAGGTGATCTGCTCGCCCGGACCCACGGTGGAGTCGAAGTTGGTGCCGATCGAGCTGCCCGCGGATGGGCTGTGGTAGTCGACCAGCTGTGGTCGCAGGGAGACTCGCGCGCCTACCTCCAGCGGCTTGAACCCGGGCACGTTGACCTCGTTGCGTGGAGGCTGGTCCAGGCACGCCGGATAGGTCAGCACGCCGGCCTTGTAGCCCAGTTGGCCCGGCTCGATGGCTTCGAAGCAGTGTGGTTTGAGCTTGGCCGGGTCGAGCCGGTTGGTGAGCGTCACCTCGATGCAGTCGCCGGCGTTGACCCGCATCGTGAGCGGCTCGGGCTGTTTCGTGCCGGCCTCGACGGCGGCTCGTTCGTTGTCGAGGACGAACATCCGCCCGTTCGGGTCGTGGTCGCCCGCGGCGTTGTACACGATGTCTTTGTGGATGGCCGAGACGGCGAACCGGCGGACCGGGACGGTTATCGTGCCGCCGCTGTTGACCGGGCAGGGCTGGCCGGGATCGAGTGCCGCGGCGGCGCGGTCGCTCCGCTTCTTGACGCCCGGGGCGGCCGGTGCGCTGCCGCATTCAGGGGGATAGTTGTCCGGCAGCCACGGCAGGTATCCCGGATAGTTCAGGCGTTCCCAGCACGACTCCACCTGGAACACACCCCACGCGCCGAGGAAGAGGTCGTCGCTGGCACCGTAGGACCACAGGTACTGGAAGCCGCTCTCGATGCCGGGGATATCGGCGCGGACTTCGAAGTACTCCAGCATGCCGATGTGTTGGGCTTGCACGATATTCGACTCGGGGTCGCGGGGCTCGGACTTCCATGGGAAGCGGTCGAGGTTGAACCCGTGCGACTCTTCCTGCGACAGCTGGAATAGTCGGAACTTCGTCTTGTCGCCGTCGTAGGCGCGTAGTTTGGGTGTGCCGGCGCCGTTGAGTTTCCAGTGGTCGAACAGGTTGGACGGGTCGTCCTGGGCGGTCGACGCGTACTTGGTCCGGGTTGCCTCGAACGGTTGCAGGCCGTAGTTCACCCCCATGACGCCTTGGTCGTCGGTGCTGGACGGAAACTTGGCCGGGAAGATCGGCACGCCGAATGGGGTGACCAGGGCGTCGTCGTTCGGATCGTTCGGGTCGGCCGGGCGGAACATCGGCACGTGGTCCTCGATGAACAGCCCATAGCTCTGGTAGTCCTCGCCGTTGGTCTGCCGGCCCAGATAGTCGGTGGTCGGCTGGCACTTGACGGCCGCCAACGCGCCGACCGAAGCATGGCCCCTGCTGTGGTCTTCGAACGTGCAGCCGGCCGGGTGGATGGTCGAACCCCCGAAGAGCCCGTTGTCCTGGTGCACGTTGGGGAAGAAGTGGTCGTGGAAGGAGTTGGTGGACGTGTCGTCGTGTACGAAGTTGCGGTAGGTGAATGTCTGGCCGAAGTCGGCGCCCTGGTCGTAGTTCCAGCCGTTGGCCGCGCCGTCGCTGGACAGCACATCGAACTGCACCATGTGCTGGTGGATACCGACCTCGTTGGTGATTTGCGCGCGGTCGAAGACGGTGCCGCCGAACTGTTCCGGTAGCTTGTTCGTCAGTTTGTACACCACACAGTCGCCCACGTTCAGCAACGGCGAGAACGGTTCGGGGCGCATCACCCCGTTGCGCAAGAAGGACTCGTCCGCGGCGAGCGCGTAGACGCGCGCGTGCGGGTTCTTCCAGTTGAGGTGCGGGCTGTACGTCGAACTGATCTCGATCGCCACGACGTCGAACGTCTTCACCGGCCGCCCCGCGGGACACGGATCCTGGAAGAACCCGCCGGCGACCTGGGCCCGCGGGTCGGCCGCTGCCTTCTCGAGCGCGGTCGGCGGAAACACACCGGTCGGCGAACGGTCGGACACCGACAGCGGCGGTTTCGGCGCCTTGAACCCGAACTTGCCCGGCACGAACAGCGGGAACCCGGGCGCGGCCGCGGTGGGTTCCGGCGGGTCCTGCCGGCCCGTGACCGTCGGGTCGTAGTCGAAGTCCTCCAGCGGCACCAGCGCCGGCACCGGGGTGCCGTCCGGATTTGTCCGGGTGCCCCGCTCGCGCTTGTCCAGCGTCCGGTTCAGGCCCCACATGCCGGTCGCGAAATGCGGGTACAGGTGGCAGTGGAAGATGATGTCGCCGAACGTCGCGCGCTTGTCCAGATGTGCGGAGCCGGCGCCGCCTTCGGCCATCAGCGCGTAGTGCGAGCTGGGCGAGACGGCCTGCACGTCCAGAACGTTGGTCGTGCTCGTGTGATGGTCGGGCCGCGAGACGGCGGCGAGGCCACCCTCGTCCTTGGGGTCGAACGGCCACCGGTTGACGTGCCAGTGGAAGGTGTGGGTCTCGAACTCGGCGGGATGCAGCAACCGGATCTGCATCGGCTCGCCCCGGTAGTTGGCGAACACGAGGTCGCCGCCGCCCGGGTCGCCGTACGCCCACGATGACAGGCTGGTCTCCTCACCGACGCACCGGTTCGCCTTGAAGCCCTGCGCCGCCTGGGTCGCCGCCGGGCAACCGACCTCCTCCCGGTTGAACCCGGGCTCGGACCGGTAGTTGAACGCGAACCATTCCAACTTCACCGGGACCTCGCCCTGCACGAGCGCGTCCGCGTCACCGCCACCGAGCGCGGGCAGGGTGCCAGCGGTGAGCTTGGCCAACTGGGCGGCTGTCGGGGTGACGCATTCGTTTCCGCCGGCGTCGTCGCCCGACCGGCAGAACCGCGTGAGGATTCCCGGCTCGGCCTCCACCTCGTCATGCATGAACAGCACGTGCTCGCGAAAGTCCGGGGCGTTCGGCTGCTTGACGACCGCCCGGGTGCCGGATGGCAGTGCTCCGCCGGTGCGCGGATCGACCCAGGTCGCGCCGGCCGGCTCCACGACAATCGCGCCGAACGCGCCGAACGAGTGCGAGCCGATGAACCGCACCTTGCCGTTGGCGTCCACCGGGCGCGTCTGCTGCGACGAGAAGTCCGCACCGTCCTTGAACTGGAACTCGCCTTCCACCCCCGCGTACAGCCGGTACGTGATCGTCTGGCCGGGCCTCGCGGTCGAATCCGGGTTGTTGCCCACCACCATGCCGTCCGAGCCGGTGACGTCGTAGTCGAGCCCGTCGAAATGCATCGACGCGTTCGGCGCGGTGGCCGGATCGAAGTCGTTGTCCGGCTGCGTCGCCGCGGGCGCGAACTCCCGCGGGTTGGGCGTCGCCGTGCCGCGGGCGCGCAATGTCTCGCCCGGCAGGGTGAAGATCGACGCGTCGCGGTTGAACGAAGGCGCCGGCTCGTTGAGCCGGTTGGTAAACCGCACCTCGACGCAGTCACCCAAATTGGCTCGTACCGTCAACGGCTCGATCAGATCTTTCTCGGCCGCCTTCGCCGGGTTGGCCGCGCCCGCGAAGCCCGCCCGGACCGCAGCGATGTTTTCGTCCAGCACGTACATCCGACCCTCCGGCACCACGTCGCCGAAACGGTTCAGGAAGATCGGTATGTTGATCAGTGACACGTTGAAAACTCGCGGCGTCTGCCCCTGTGCGCACGGATTACCGGGCGAGGTCGCCACCGGCGGCACCGCCAGCTGCGCGGCGGTGGCCTGACCCACCATCCACAACGCGCCTCCGACCAGGGCCAACCACAACCCAGCACCCACACCGAGTGCGATCCTGGTCAAGGACGACCTGTGCCGGCCGGCCTTGAACAGCAAAACCGAAAAGATGGCCAGAACGATCAACAACGGCGTGAGATCCACCAAATGCGCGGCCACGCGGTCCTCCCCCATGAGGTGTCAGGGGACCGCGGCACGAAGCCACGCACAAACTCCCGTCGTACTCGCGCGCAGTAGTCCCCCGTTGGCGCACAGTATCGATGGAGCGAATGCTGTCACTGCGCCATCGATGCTGTCAACAGATCGGCTTCGATGCTTCGCTAATCCGCAACCGCCTACACCAAGGCGAGCCGTGAACCGTTCGGCCGCTTCGACGCGATGAGAGGGTGTGAGGGATACGGCTGGCACGCCGAGCGACGTCGAGTTGCTCGCCGCCATCGCTCGTGGCGACCGGGACGCCTTCGAGGCGCTCTACCGGCGCTATGCGGCGTGGCTGGTGATCCGCCTGCGGTATCGCTGTGCCGACCACAGCCTCGTCGACGACGTGGTGCAGGAGGCGTTCCTGGCGGTGTGGCGAGGCACCGCGCGGTTCCGCGGCGAGCCGGGTGCTGACGTCGCAGGCTGGCTGTGGCGGATCGGTTCGCGCCGCCTGATCGACGCGCTGCGCGGCCATGGCGCCCGCGACCGGCTGCTGGGGATGTTGGCCCGGCGGCGGCCGGTCGAGGAGCCATCGGCGGAGGAGCGTGTGCTGCTCGGCGTCGAGCACGGCGACCTGGCCGGCGCGCTCGCCCGCCTGTCACCGGAGCTGCGCGCGGTGATGCAGGCGACCGTCATCGACGGCCTCACGACCGCCGAGGCCGCGGTGCTGCTTGGCATACCGGCCGGCACGGTCAAAACCAGGGCGATGCGCGCCCGCCGCCAGCTGCGCGAGGAGCTGGCGTGAGCGAGCGGGAAGGAGGGGGCGTGGACACCGAGTGGCACCTGCCCGACGACGACATCCGCCGATACGTGGCGCAGGCGCTCGCACCGCCGGCGCTGTGGTCGGCCGACGCACACCTGGCCGCCTGCGCGCGGTGCCGCGCGCGGCTCTCGGGCGCGGTCGAGCCAGAGCTGGTGGGGGCGGGCTGGCGGCGGCTGGAGGTCGAGCTCGACGCGCCGCGCCCCGGACCGATCGAGCGCCTGTTGGTCAGGGCCGGGGTGCCCGACCACACCGCCCGCCTCCTGGCCGCGACCCCCTCGCTGCGGCTGTCCTGGCTGGCGGCGGTCACCTCGACCCTGGTGCTGTCCGCGCTGATGGGCAGCCTTGCCGACCCGATCGCCTTCCTGACCATGGCGCCGCTGCTGCCGGTGGCCGGTGTGGCGCTCTCGTTCGGGCCGCGGGTCGACCCGACATACGAGGTCGCGTTGGTGGCACCGATGCACACGTTCCGGCTGCTGTTGCTGCGGTGTGCGGCGGTGCTGTCGGTGACGACGGCGCTCAGCCTGGCGGTGACGCTGGCCGTGCCCGATCTGGGGCTGGTGGCGATCGGCTGGTTCCTGCCGTCGCTGGCCCTGACCGTGACCTGCCTGGCGCTGACGCCGCGGTTCGGCCCGGTGACCGCCGCGGTCGCGGTCGGCCTGGGCTGGCTGGCGCTGGTCGGCGCCACAGCCGCGGCGGGCTCGGGCGGATCGCCGGTGTTCGTTCCCGCCGGCCAGGTCGTCCTGGCGTTGGCCACCGTCATGGTGGCCGCGTTCCTCGCCCGGCACCGCCGGGCGTTCGAGACATCAAGGAGGTTCAGGTGACCGTCACGGCGACCGCTCCGGCCGTCCGGGCGTCCGACCTGTCCATGCGATACGGGCGGACCGTCGCCCTCGCCGGTGTGACGTTTTCGCTCACCGACGGGGTGACCGCACTGCTCGGGCCCAACGGCGCGGGCAAGACGACGCTGCTGCGGATCGTGGCCACGGCGCTGATCCCGGACAGCGGCGAGCTGACCGTGCTCGGCGCCGACCCGCGCACCGGCGCCGGCCGGCTGTCGGTCCGCCGCCGGATGGGCTACCTGCCGCAGGATCCGGGCTTCCATCCGGGGTTCACCGCGTTCGAGTTCGTCGACTACGTGGCGATCCTCAAGGAGCTGACCGACCGGCGGGGCCGGCACGAGGAGGTGAGCCGCGTGCTGGCGGCGGTCGGCTTGCAGGGCCAGCGGGGCAAGCGGATCCGGGCGCTGTCCGGTGGCATGCGCCAACGGGTGGCGCTGGCCGCCGCGCTGGTCGGCGACCCGGAGCTGCTGATCCTCGACGAGCCGACCGTGGGCCTCGACCCGGAGCAGCGGCTGCGCTTCCGCGAGATGATCGCCGAGCTGGGCGAGGGCCGCACGGTGCTGCTCTCCACCCACCAGACCGAAGAGGCGATGGCACTGTGCCAGCGCGTGATCGTCCTCGACCACGGCGAGGTGCGGTTCGCCGGTCCACCGGCCGACCTCGCCGCGCTGGCCGCCGGCCGGGTCTGGACCGGCGGCACCCGCGAGCCGCGCGCGCTGGCCTCGTGGCGCACCGGCAGCGGGCTATACCGGCACGTCGGCGACCCGCCGCCCGGCGCCGACCTGGTCGACCCCACGGTCGAAGACGGCTACCTGATGCTCGTCGACGTCGCGTCCGGCAAGGAGGCGGCGTGAGCACGGCGGCGCAGGCGCCACCGCGCGTGGCGGACATCGCGGTCGTGCCGGGCGAACAGCGGCGGGCGATGCTCGCCCTGGCCCGGGTCGAGGCGGTGCGGCTGCTCCGCCACCCGGCGGTGATCTTGGGCGTGTTGCTCTTCATGGTCCCCTGGGCGGTCGGCAAGCTGATAGGCGGCGACCGCTACCCGATCCTCCAGGACGCCGACTCCGCACCGCAGTTCGTCGCGATGCTGCTGCTCGGCGGCGGCGCGCTGGTCGGCGCCAGCTTCGCGGCGCTGCGGGCCCAGCGGCACCACACGGCACCGCTGTACGAGGTGCTCGTCCTGCCCGACCCGTGGCGCACCGGCGCGTTCCTGCTCTCCGTGGTGCCACTGGCGGTGGTCGCCGCGGCGCTAGCTGGCGTGCGCATCGGCTTTCTCGCCGCGCTGCCCGGCGCCGCCGGCCGCCCCAATCCGTGGGAGCTCGCCCTCTACCCGGCGCTCGTGCTGCTGCTCGGCGCCGCCGGTGTGCTGCTGGCACGCACCATCCGGTCGCACATCCTGCCGGTCCTGATGCTGCCCGCGCTGGCCGTGGCGAGCTTCGCATCGATCCTGCCTTCCGTCCCGGGCGCGCGCCACGTGCGGTGGCTGCTGCCCGTGGCCATGGAGCCGGAGCCGCCGCGCCTGCCAGTCGACCTGCTGACCCGCCCCGCCGGCCGCCACCTGGCATACGTGGTGGGCCTGATCGTCCTGGCCGCCGCGGCCGCGCTGCTGGTCAGCGGGGCGCGCGGCCGCCGCCTCACCGCGGTCGCCGTGGCCGGCCTGTCGGTCGCCGCGTTGGCCGGGACGGCACAGCTGATCCCACCCGACAAGGCGGCGCGGGCGGCCTTCACCGCCGCCGTCGAGCGCCCCGCGGAGCGCCAGGTGTGCCGGCGGGTCGACCAGATCACATACTGCGCGTTCGCCGACTTCACCCCGTGGATCGACGCGTGGGACGAAGTAGTCCGCGGCGTCCTGAGGTGGGTGCCGGAAGACGTCGCCCGGGAGCCGTTCACGGTGCGCCAGCGGGTCGTGGAGCGGGACTCGTTCGCCAGCTCGTCAGTGGGAAACCCCTCCGCGCAGGCGGATGTCTGGCGCCGGGGCGACGCCGCGGCCGGCACTCCGCGCACCGTCGCGGTCGGCACCGCCTGGGGCGACGGCCGGTCCGAGATCGCGTTCGCCGGCATGGTGGCCTATGAGATGGTCACCCATGCGGGCACCGGTGCGGCGGGCGTCCTCTGTGGAGCGCGCGCGGTGGTGATGGCCTGGCTCGCCGCGCAGTCCATGCCCGGCGCGGTCGACGACCTCCGCGCGATAGACCAAAGCAGCGGGGGAGCCGTAGGCTTCGACGACCCGGTGAGCGGCTTGCTCGGGGCCAGCGTGCCCGACCGTGAGATGGCGGTGGCCTGGGCCCTGCTGCGCCGCCCGGCCGAGCAGGTTGCCCCACTGATCGTGTCGTCGTGGGCCCGCCTGACCGCCACAGACGCTCCGACCGAGCGGGTAGGCGAGCTCTTCGGCGTGCCGGTGCCCGCCGAGCTGCCGGAAGGCGAGCGGATGGTGTGCTCGGCATGAAGGCTCGCACGGTGCCCGCGCTGCTTGTGCCGACCGCGCGGGCGATGCCGTGGGCGCTGTTCCTCGCCGCGGCGGGGCTGGGCCTGGTGATCGTCGCCGGGCCCGCCGTGTCCACCGTTTCGCTGCGCGACGAGGACCTGCTCGGGCTGCTGCGCGTGGCGGCCGCCTGCGGCGCGGTGGGCATCGCGTTCCTGCTCGACGACCCGGCGGCGCGCAGCATCGCGACCGTGCCGACCCCACGCCTGCTGCGCCACCTGCTCCGCGCCGCCCTGGCCGCCGCCGTGGCCGGGGCCTGGTGGGCCGCCCTTCTCGGCGCCACCGTCGCGGGCGCCGAAGACGGCGCCGCGGCCACGCTGCGACTGGGCGGCGTCACCATCGAGGCGGCGGCCCTCGCCGCGACGGCACTGGCCCTGGCCGCCGCGCGGCTCCGTATGGGCGATGGCGCCGCGGGCCTGCTGGCCGGCCCCGGGGTGCTGGTGCTGGCCACCGCCGCGGTCCTGCTCCCGGCCCGCTGGGCGTTGTACGTGCCGCCCGGCGACGACCGCTGGGCCGCCGCCCACGGCCGCTGGGCATTACTGCTGGCCGCGGCGCTGATCGCGCTGCTGTGGGCGGGCCGCGATCCAGTCCACCGCCGCGGGCATTAGACGACGCTCCGCCTGTGTGGTCCGTACCGGCGCTAGCTTGCGACGTATGGCGGCGCCGTGCTGCGGCGGCGTATCAGGGTGGGAACGATCTTGGCGGGGATCTGGCCCGTGCCGGTGCGGTGATCGAGGAGGTGGAGTAGCGCGGTGACGCTTTGCCGGCCGACGTGGTCGTGGTCGGGGCGGATGGTGGTCAGTGGCGGGATGAGGTAGCCGGCTTCGGGGATGTCGTCGAAGCCGACGACGCTGATGTCGTCGGGGACGCGCACGCCGCTTTCGTGTAGTCCTCGGAGGAGTCCGAGGGCCATCTGGTCGTTGGCGGCGAAGATCGCGGTGACGTCGTCGCGGCGGGCGAGCTGGAGCCCGGCCTGAAATCCCGCTTCCGCGCTCCAGTCGCCGACGATCACGGGTGGCACGGTGCGCCCGGCGGCTTCGAGGGTGGCGCGCCAGCCCTCGACGCGATCCTGGGCGTCGAGCCGGTCACGCGGGCCGGCCACGTGCCAGACGGTCTGGTGGCCGAGCTCGAGCAGGTGCTCGACGGCGAGCCGGGCGCCGGTGCTCTGGTCGATCCGGACGGTCGGTATCTCGTCGTTGACGCCGACCTCGATCGCGACAACGGGCAGGTTGGACGGCAGGTTGTAGAGCGCGGTCGCCGCGGCGGCCTGCGGAGCGAAGACGATGATGACGCCCGCGACGGCTTGGCTTGCGAGCGTCTCGACGGCCTCGATGACACCGGCCCGATCGGCGGTTTCCGGAGTGATGATGTTGACGCCGTAGCCGGCGGCGCGGGCGGCGCGGCCGATGCCGAGGAGCGTGGCAGCCGGGCCGAACAGCACGGTGTCGAAGCTGACCACGCCGATCATGTGGGACCGGCGCCGGACCAGGCCGCGGGCCATCGCGTTGGGGCGGTAGTTGAGCTGGCGGACGGCTTCGAGGACGCGGTCGCGGGTCTCCGGGTGCACCCGGGGGTGGTCGTTGAGCACGCGCGAGACGGTCTGGTTGGAGACGCCGGCAAGCCGGGCGACATCGCCGATCACCGCCGTACGGGTGGTCCGTGCTGGAACCGTCACCTGAGTCCTCTCCCGCGCGAGTCGAGCCGTCTCCGAAGCATGTTAACGCTGCCATGCCCAGCTGTGCTGGCCCTACGCATTGATTTTTACCGACGGGTGTCGCTCTTGACAGCGCCGCGTGAGAACGATAACACTCGTCTAGGCAACCAACCTGAAACCTCGGCGTCACCACCGCGACGCGAGCGTCGGCCCACCACCTGGCGGGTCTGGCTAGCACCCATGTCTTCAAAGCACTGACCAACCAACCCACGCGCTCGAGCGGTCATGTTAACGCTCACACAGTGCGAAGGGCTTCGATAGAAGGGACGATCATGCGTCGACGACCGATGGCGAGGTGGGTGGCGCTCGCACTCGCGCTGGCGTTGCCACTAGGTGCCGCGTCCGCTTGCGGCGACGGCGAGCAGGAGCAGGCCGGCGGGCCGGTAACCGTGACGTTCTGGCACGGGTTCACCGCCGAGGACGGCAAGGTGCTCACCAAGCTGATCGACCGGTTCAACAGCTCGCAGTCCGGCGTGGTGGTCAAGCAGGAGGTGAATCCCTGGGACGTGATCGAGGACAAGCTGCTGCCGGCGCTCTCGGCCGGCAACGGACCCACGATCATCGCCCAGCCCAACGAACGCCTCGCCGGGCGGGTGAAGAAGGGCGCCTACGCCGACCTGAGCGACTACTACGCCGCGCCGGCCAACGAGACCGACAAGCTGCTCGCCCCGGCGGTCGACGGCGTGACCCTCGACGGCAAGAAGTACGGCGTGCCGATGGTCTTCGGGCCGATCTCCCTCTACTACAACAAGGCGCTCTTCGCGAAGGCCGGCATCACCGCACCGCCGGCGACCTGGGACGAGTGGGTCACGGCGGCGCAGAAGCTGACCGTCGACGCCAACAAGGACGGCACCCCGGAGCAGTACGGCATCGCGCTGCCGGACCACAGCAACCCGGGCATCTGGCCGTCGCTGTTCTGGGGCAACGGCGGTGACGTGGTCAAGGACGGCAAGGCGGTGCTGGACAGCCCGGAGAACGCGGAGACGCTCCGGTTCTGGGTCGACGCGATCCGCACCAAGAAGCTCTCCCCCGCCGGCTTGGACGGCATCAACGGCGACAAGCTCTTCCTCGGCGGCAAGGCGGCCATGTACATCGGCGGCGTGTGGATGGGTGGCCTGTCCAAGGCTTCGAAGATCGACTACGGCGTGGCGATGTTTCCCGCCGGCCCCAAGGAGCAGGTGACCGCCGCGGTCTCGCTGTCCATGTCGATCAGCGCAAAGGCCGGCGACCGCCAGGCCGAGGCGGCGCAGAAGTTCTTCACCTGGTTCAACGCGGCACAGCAGCAGACCGAGTGGTCGATCGGCTCCGGGTGGCCGCCGGACCGCACCGACGTGCCGGCCGCCAGCCTTGCCGCCAACCCCGACGTGACCGCGTTCTCCTCGTTCACCCCAAAGGCGCGGATCTACCTGCCGGGCGTCGTCAACTACGACAAGATCAGCACTGACGTGGTCGACGAGCTGACCCAGAAGGCGGTAGCCGGCCAGGGCACACCCGAGGCGCTGCTGGCCGAGTACCAGGACAAGCTCGTCGAACAGCTCGGCTAGGCGCGATGCCGGTGCCCGCGGACCGCGCGCCGCGGGCACCCGCACCCACGGGTGAGGGAGTCCCATGAGTACGTCCTCCGCGATCGCACCACCGCGGAAACACCGCAAGCCGTACCGCGCGCCGGCGCCCCTGGGAGGCCGGCGCCGCCCGCCAGGCGCCCGGCGAGGACGGGTGGCCGCCGCGTTCCTGCTGCCGGCGGTGACGATCCTCGTCGTATTCGTCGGCTGGCCGATCGTCTCGGTCGTGTGGCTGTCGTTCACCGACGCGTCCGGGCTGGGCCAGTCCTCCTGGGTCGGGCTGGACAACTACCGCGAGATCTTCGGCGACGACGACATCCGCACCGCGGTGGTGAACACCGTGGCGTACACGGTGATGTTCACCCCCGTCGTCGTGGGCCTGGCGCTGGGACTGGCGCTGCTGATGAACAGCCCCCGGCTGCCGTTGCGCTCCGCGCTGCGCACGGCGCTGTTCCTGCCGGTGGTCGTCTCGCTCGGCGTGGTCGCGATCGCCTGGTCGTACCTGCTGGACCCGAACATCGGACTGCTCGACCACTGGCTCGGCAAGGTGGGGCTGGATCTGGGCAACGTGCTGGAGGACCCGACGTGGGCGATGCCCGCCGTGGTGGCGGTGGCCGTCTGGAAGAACGTCGGCTTCTACATGGTGATCTTCCTGGCCGGCCTTCAGGGCATCCCGCGGCCGCTGTACGAGGCGGCCCGGGTCGACGGCGCCAACCGCTGGCAGAGCTTCCGGCGGGTGACCCTGCCACTGCTCTCCAACACCACCGCGTTCGTGCTGATCATCGCGGTCATCGCGGCGTTGCAGGCGTTCGACCAGATCTACGTGATGACGGCCGGCGGGCCCTACCGCAAGACCACGACGATCGTCATGCAGATCTACGAGAGCGGCTTCACCGACCTGCGGCTCGGCTTCGCGTCGGCGCTGTCGCTGCTGCTGCTCGTGGCCACGCTGGTCCTCAGTGGACTCCAGCTGCTCTTCTTCCGCCGTGGTGAAAAGGACCTCGCATCGTGACCGCCGTCCGCCGGGTGGCCACACTGGGCGCGCTGCTCGTCTGCGCCGCCGCCGTCCTGCTGCCGCTGATCTGGATCCTGACCACCTCGTTCAAGACGACCGCCGACATCAACGCGTATCCGCCGGCCCTGCTGCCGCGCGACTTCACCACCGGCAACTACTCCGGTATCGCCGACCAGCTCGCGTTCGGGCGGCTGCTGCTCAACACCGTCATCTTCGCCGGCGGGGTCACCGTGCTCGCGCTGGCCTTCGACTCGATGGCCGCGTACGCGCTGGCCCGCATCGACTTCCGCGGCCGGGAAGTGGTACTCGTCGCGATCCTGGCGACGCTGATGGTGCCGTTCCAGGCCACCCTCGTGCCGGTGTACCGGCTGGTCAACGAGCTCGGTCTGGTCAACACCTACCCCGGGATGATCCTGCCCCGCGCGGCCGACGCGTTCGGCATCTTCCTGCTGCGGCAGTTCTTCCTGTCCATCCCGCGCGACCTGGACAGCGCGGCGCGCGTCGACGGCGCGGGCGAGTTCCGGATCTTCCGGACCATCATCCTGCCCAACGCCAAGCCCGCCCTGCTGACCCTGGCGCTGTTCGTATTCATGAACAACTGGAACGACCTGCTCTGGCCGCTCGTCTTCACCACCGACCAGGACATGCGCACGCTGACCGCCGGCCTGGCGCTGCTGACCGGAAAGTTCGGCGTCGTCGACCACGGCCTGGTGATGGCCGGCTCGGTCATCTCGATGGCGCCGCTGATCGTCCTGTTCCTGCTGATCCAACGCCGGTTTATCGAGGGCATAGCCACCACCGGCATCAAGTGAAAGTCCGTTCGGGAAAGCATGAAGAGTAAGGAGCACCATGCCGGAAACCACCATCACCGAGACGACGATCTTCAGCGCGCCGGCCGGTGAGCGGGAGCCGAACTATCCGCGGCTGCTGCACACCGACCCGGACGGGCCGCACGCCGGAGCCCTGCTGCTGATCTTCGACTACGGGCTACCCGACCCGGCCGGGCTCCTGGCTTTCCCGGTGTACCGCAGCGACGACGGTGGAGTGACCTGGGCGCAGATTTCCCAGATCCGGGACACCGCGCTGGGTGTCGGGCACCGGTTCCAGCCCACCCTGTACGAGCTGCCCGCGGCGGTCGGCGGGTTCGCCGCCGGCACGATCCTCGCTGCCGGCAACGCCATCCCGGACGACATGTCCCGCACGCACCTTGTGCTGTACGCGAGCACCGACGGCGCCCGCACCTGGCAGTTCCTGTCGGTGATCGACTCGGGCGGGCCGGCCGTCTACGACCCGGGACCGGAGTCCACCACCAGCGCCGTGTGGGAGCCGGAGCTGGAGCTGATCGGCGGGCAACTGGTCTGCCTCTACTCCGACGAGCGGTACAAGGACCGCGGGATGCTCCAGGTCCTCGTCCACCGCACCTCCACCGACCTGCGCACCTGGAGCGAGCCGGTCCTCGACTTCGGCGTCCCGGACCGGCTTACCCGGCCCGGCATGCTGGTCACCACTCCGGCCCTGCCGGACGGCCGCGTCCTGGGCGTGCTCGAGCTGGTCGGCCCGCCCGGCGTGCCGGTCCACCTCGTGTCCTCACCGGACGGTCTGCGGTGGACCCCGGCTGACAACCTCGGGACCCTGCTGGAGTCCGTCGAAGGCACCCGCCTGTCCGGCACGCCGAACATCAGCTGGACCCGCCCGCCCGGCGCGGACCACGCCACCGTCCTGGTCACCGGCCGGATCGCCGTGGCCGCCGACGGCGCCATCCGGAACGTGGCACTGGTCAACCGCGCCAGCGGTCACGGTGACTGGCACGAGGTGCCCCTGCCGGTCGCCGCCACCGTCGCCCCGGACGACCCGAACGCCGGGTACAGCCAGACCCTGCTGCTGTCACCCGACGGCCGCACCCTCGTCCAGTCGACGAGCCGCCGCAACGCGGCCGGAAACCTCGACATCGTCGTCGGCACCGCGCCGGCGCCGGCGGCCTGAGGGTGGGGCCACGATGACGGTGAAGATCCTGATCGACTCCGAGCACCACCGCGGCGAGGTCGACCCGCGCCTGTTCGGGTCCTTTGTGGAGCACATGGGCCGGTGTGTCTACACCGGAATCTACGAACCCGACCACCCCAGCGCCGACCCGCACGGCTTCCGCGGCGACGTCGGCGCCCTGGTCCGCGAGCTCGGCACCACCCTGGTCCGCTACCCGGGCGGCAACTTCGTCTCCGGGTACCGGTGGGAGGACGGCATCGGGCCGCGCGCCGACCGGCCCCGCCGCCTGGACCTTGCCTGGCGCGGCATCGAGACCAACCAGGTCGGCACCGACGAGTTCCTCGGCTGGGCCGAACGCGCCGCGGTCACCCCGATGATGGCGGTCAACCTCGGCACCCGCGGCATCCAGGCGGCCGCCGACCTGGTCGAGTACTGCAACCTGCCGGGCGGCACGCACTGGTCGGACCTGCGCCACCGGCACGGCCGCGAAGAGCCGTACGGGGTGCCGCTGTGGTGCCTCGGCAACGAGATGGACGGGCCCTGGCAGACCGGGCACCTGACCGCCGAACGGTACGGCGAGCTCGCCGCACAGGCCGGCCGGGCCATGAAGCTCGTGGACCCGTCGATCGAGCTCGTCGCGTGCGGCAGCTCCAGCCACACCATGCCGACCTTCGGCTACTGGGAAACGGAGGTGCTCGAACGCGCCTGGGACGTCGTCGACCACATCTCCATGCACGCCTACTACGAGGAGCACGACGGCGACCGGCGCAGCTTCCTGGCCTCCGGCGTGGACATGGACCAGTTCATCCGCGGCGTTGCCGCCACTGTCGACGCGGTCGCCGCCCGCAAGCACAGCGGCAAGCGGATCGGCATCTCGTTCGACGAGTGGAACGTGTGGTACCAGAGCCGGTTCGAGGCCGCCGGCCTGCCCGACATCGACGTGGCCGGCCCGAGGATCGAAGACACCTACAGCGCCTTGGACGCCGTCGTCGTCGGCGACCTGCTGATCAGCCTGCTCAACCACGCCGACCGGGTCCGGATCGCCTGCCTGGCCCAGCTCGTGAACGTAATCGCTCCAATCAGGACAGACCCGGGTGGCGCCGCGTGGCGGCAGACCACCTTCCACCCCGTCGCCGCCGTCGCCGCCACCGCACGCGGCCACAGCCTGGTCACCCGGGTCACCGCGCCGGAGCTGTACACCCGCCGGTACGGCGACGTCCCGGCGGTCGCGGCCGCGGCCGTGGCGGACCCGGCGACCGGGCGGGTGACCGCCTACCTGACCAACCGCGGCGACGAGCCGGCCACTGTGGAGGTCCGGTACCGCGGGCCGGGAACGCTGAGCGCCGAGTCAGGCCGGGTGCTCGTCGCCGACCAGAAAGGTCCCCGCGACCGGGAGGCGGCCGCGGGATTCGGCTTCACCACGCTGCCGGTCAGCGCCGGCACCGATCCGCACACCGTGACCACGACCCTTCCCCCCGAGTCCTGGACGGTCCTGGCCGCCCGCTGAGGCTCTCGCACACGCAGCGGCTACGCCCATGCCTTGGCAAGAGCGGCCAGGTCGAGACCGCCGCCGCTGGCCGCGACCTCGTCCAGGCAGTCGGCCTCCCCACGGCCGGGCCTGTTGATGGCCAGCTGCCACCGTGGACCGCCGGCCGGACCAGCAGTCGCGACGTCTGTCCTCGGACAGATCGCCGCCGCGGCACTGGCCCGGTCGGTGCCGGCTCAACCGCCCGTGTCGTCGCCTGCCGCCGCGCCGGCACGCCCGGCGGCCTGCTACTGGTTGCCGACGCGATGCCCGAACGCTCCCGGCGAGCCGGACCGGACCGGCCGGACAGCCCCGAGCCGTGGCAACGGTGGTGGGGTGCTCTGGCACCAGGCCGCCGCCGGGACCGTTCAACCGGATCCTATCCCTGACATCGGGGCGGATAGGGTCCGTTGCATGCGCAGCTCAGCTTGGCCATGGCTGAGGATCATGGCCTTTGCTCTGGTCATCGTCGGCTTGGCCATGGTCTTCATCAACG
The DNA here is from genome assembly GCF_059359075.1 of Phytohabitans sp. LZ39. NCBI lineage: Bacteria > Bacillati > Actinomycetota > Actinomycetes > Micromonosporales > Micromonosporaceae > Phytohabitans > Phytohabitans sp. LZ39. The sequence continues at coordinate 80,958 of NZ_JCADBM010000005.1, forward strand.
CCGAGGCCCTTTCGAACGGCGACGCCGTCGAGTGCGACGGTAGCCCGATGAGACCTGATCAGTTGTGCGTGAGCTTTGCCGGTGGCGAAACCAACAGCTACGACGAGGAGAAGAGGAACGAAGCCCGGGGAGAACTCGCTGGCTACGTCGGAGTGGGCCTCGGCGCCCTCGGCATCGTCCTCTTCATCAGCAATGCGATCGCCACGCGACGAGGAAACCGGTGACGGGGGTCAGGGTGTCGGTGAGCCAGCCGATGGCGGCGTGGGGTGGGCGTCCGGGTCGAAGGCGGACTCGTTGGTCGGACCGGTGCGGGCGAATCCATGGGAGTTCTGGTAGTGCTGGTCAGCCGTCGGCCTTGCGCTGGCCGTTTCCGGCGGCGGCGCAGTGAGCACACGTGCCGAAGATCTCCAGTGTGTGGTTGACGTCGGTGAAGCCGTAATCGGTGGCGACCTTGTCCGCCCAGCGCTCGACCGCCGGCCCGCTCACCTCGACGGTCGTTCCGCAATGCCGGCAGACCAGATGGTGGTGGTGGGTGCGGCTGCACCGCCGAAACAGCTGCTCCCCACCACCGGTGCGGGTCGTGTCGACCTCACCGGCGTCGACGAGCAACTGAAGGGTGCGGTAGATGGTCGTGAGCCCCACCTTGACTCCCCGCTGCCGCAACGTCTGATGCAGGTCCTGCGCGGTACGGAAGCCCTCGGTCTCCTGCAACAGCGCGAGCACCTCGGCCCGCTGGCGGGTGTTTCGGGTCGCGTTGGGGATGGTCTGGTTCACCGACCAATTATGCATCCACTCGCATATGCGCTGCTTGCCCCCGCAGCTCGCCGCTCGGCGGGCGGCCCCTACCGAGCTTGGAACAGGTTCAGGTGGTAGCCGCGTACTTGCCGGCGGAACAGCGCCCCCATCACCACCGCGAGGGCCCGGAAGCGCAGCGGCATGCGGGCGCGCAGCTCCGGCTGGGGTTCGGCGAAGGTCCGCGAGTCCAGCAGCCGCACACCGAGCCGCTCCACCTCGGCCGGGTCCTCGCAAATCCAGGTCATCCGCGCGCCCATGTCGCGCATCACGTCGTTGCGGTTCACCGAGTCGGCCATCACCTGACCGCCGGTGTCCAGCGCCAGCAGGGCTTCGGGGAAGTTGGCGGCGATGAGCGTGATCGCTTGTTCCACCTGGTCGGGTGTGAAGTAGAGCAGCACCGCCTCGGCCACGAACAGGTACGGCCCGGGGCTGGCTCGCACGATGTCCACCCACGCCGGCTCCAACACGGAGCCGGCGATCATGCGTCGCCGGTCGGTGTCGGCGAAGAACCGGCGGCGCAGCTCGATCACGTCCGGCAGATCCAGGTCGAACCAGTGCACACTGCCGTTGTCCAGTCGCTCGAACCGGGTGTTCAGCCCGGTGCCGATCTCCACCACCGTGCCGCCCGGGTGCTCGGCCAGGAACCGCTGCACCCACACGTCGAACATGGCGGTACGCAACACCGCGCCCCGCGCCCCGCCGGCGAACGCCTTCATCTGGGCGAAGTCGTAGTCGATGGACTCGACGATCTGCACCGCCCGGTCGTCGCGCAGCAGCGGCCGCCGTTTGCGGCTTTCCACCGACCGCCCGTACAGCGGGATCATCAACGTCTGCTGGACGGCACCCAACCGGACGTCGGCCCTGTCGTTGTCCGTCATGGTTCGCTCCCCTCGCCGGCCTTACACCTTGAAGAACTGTCCGCGGTGGAACGATCCCGGCCACCGGCCGCCGCCCGACGTGAACCCCTACGACCAACCGGGCGCGGCTCAGGTCGCGCCCAGCGCGGCGCAGTCGGCGCAGGTGCCGAAAAGTTCCAGGGTTTGGGCGACGTCGACGTATCCGTGCTGCCGCGCGATCCGCCGTGCCCAGGTCTCCACGCCGGGTCCAGGGATCTCCACGGTGCGGGCGCAGTGCCGGCAGACCAGGTGGTGGTGGCGGTCGGTGCCGCACCTCCGGTATAGGTGTTCGCCGCTGGGCAGCCGCACGACGTCGACCTCGCCAGCCTCGGCCAGGATTTGCAGCGTGCGGTACACCGTGGTGAGCCCAACCTGTTCGCCGCGCGCCCGCAGCATCTCGTGTAGGCGTTGGGCGCTGCGGAACTCGTCCGTCTCGTCCAGCAGAGCGGTGACCTGTAGCCGCTGCCGAGTGTGCCGTCCCAACCCGGACAACTCCTCGGTCATCACAGCCCCCTCGCCACCATCGGCCAGCCATCACAGCCTATCGGAAACGGTTGTCATTCTAGTCTGTACTGAGGGCTTCGCCCACCTTGCGCGGACGGGCCCCCGCCTCGAACGGGAGGTCGGCGGGGGCCCGGTGGAGCGGAAGTCCTCAGCTGTTGAGGACCTGGAAGGTGAACTGCTTGGAGCCGGAGCTGATGCTGCCGCCGCCGACGAGGGTGCCGGTGACGTTGAAGGTGACGGTGTAGGTGCCGGCGGCGTCGAAGCCGAAGTTGGCGTGGGCGTGCGCGAGCCGGGCGACGTCGAGGGTGTCGGGTAGGCCGTTGCCGCTGTCGAACAGCACTGTCGGGGTGCCGCCCGCGGCGGTGTAGATGCTGAAGCCGGCCGGGCCGCTGACCGCGGTGAGGTTGAAGGTGACCTTGTCACCGACGAAGACGCCGGCGGGGACCTCGGTGGTGTTCCAGCCCGGCCAGAGCAGGCCCGAGGTCTGGTTCTGCGGCAGGATCCAGGCGGTGCCACCGGTGCCCAGGAACGACCACGCCGGCGTGTTCGGCACGCCGGTGGTCTTCGCCGCGACCGGCACCTGGAAGACCACGTCGGCGGGGTTGCGCTCGACATCGGTCGATCCGGTGCCGTCGAGGACCCGCAGCACGAGCGCGCCGCTGGCGTAGTCGACGTCGAGGACGTCCACGTGACCACTGGTGAGCGTGATCGGCACGGCCTGCGCCGGCGCCGCGGTCAACGTGCCGGCCAGGACGGCGGCGGCCAACGCGACCGGCGCGAGCAGTTTGGTTCTGATGCGCATGGCGCTCTCCTAGCTGAGGACCTGGAAGTGGTAAAGGCCGGCGTCGGCCACGGTTTGGCCGGTGGCGGCGAGCTTGCCGCTGGCGGCGACGACGACCCAGTAGTGGCCGGGCGCGTCGAACGCCCAGTTGGCGTGCATGTGGTCCCCGGCGGGCAGGGTGACCGTGTCGGGCAGCCCGTCGCCGCTGTCGACCAACACGCTGTCGGGCAGGCCGAAGGCGTTCTCGGTGTAGACGGCCACCTCGCCCGGGCCGGCGACGAACGCGAACGTCACCTTCACCGAGTCGCCCTGGAACACGCCGGGCTCGATCTCCTCGGTGCCGAAGCCGGGCCAGATCAGCTCCGGGTTCTCCACCTGCGGCAGGATCCACACCGGGTCTCCGGCGGCGCCGAGGAAGCCGTACGCCGGGTCGGCCGGGACGGTGGTCTCGGCCTGCGGCAGCACCTGGAACGTGACCTCGTGGGGCTCGCGCTCGACGCCGGGGTCGACGCTCTCGTCGTGGATGTGCAGGTTGAGCTCGCCGTCCTCGTAGGCCACGCCGACCACGTCGACGTGCCCCTGGCTGATCACGACCTGTGAGCTCGCCTGGGCCGGCGTGCCGGTCGCGACGAGGGCACCGACCAGCGCCCCGGACGCGACCAACAGACGGAATGGGGTGCGCACGTAACTGACTCCTCCCCGACGGTCCCCAATGGACCGCACTAACGATAATGATAACCGTTAGCGATAGCGCGACGGTGGACTGACGGTTAAGAAAATTCGCACCCACTGTGGTGAGGGCGTCGCGCACGCCGCCCTGATTTGCCGGCACGTCCCTAGTCAGGCAGATCGGGCGCGACGGCGGGTGGCCACCACGAGGCTGGCGCCGACGATCAGTAGCAGGGCACCACCCGCGACAGCCGGGACCACCCAGCCCGACCCGGTACGCGCCAGGCTGCCGCCACCGTTCGAGCCGCCACCGTTCTCGCCGCCCCCTGAGGAGCCGCCGCCGAACCCGGTGTTCGGGTCGACCGGACCGACCGCGACGTTGAGCGTGCGGCTGTCGGTGACGCTCTGGCCGGCCTTGGTGGTGCCGGTCATCTGCACGCCGAGGCGGTACACGCCCGGTTTGGTGAAGGCCCAGTTGCCGTGGGCGTGCGTGTTCGGCGGGATGCTCAGCTGTTGCGGCAACGACTTGGCGGAGTCGAAGAGCACGTTGGGTTTGCCGAAGGAGCCGGTGAGGAAGAGCTTGAACTGTCCCGGACCGTCCACTGTGGTGAGCCGCCAGGTGACGTTGCCGCGGGTGCCGCCCACGACGGAGGGGTCCTGGGTGTTCCAGCCGGGCCAGACGATGCCGGACTGCTGCGCCTGGGGCAGCAGCCACACGTCCGAGCCGGCCGGTCCGAGGAAGCTGTAGTCGGCTCCGGACGGCACCTTTATCTTCGCCTTGTCTACGGCATGGATGACCACATCGGACAGTTCGCGCCAGACCGGCGGGCTGCCGGTGTCGTCGCGGATCCGGATCCGCCAGGTGTTCCCGGACAGCTGCGGGCCCATGTCGATGTGACCGTCGGCGAACACCTTGCGCCCGCTGGCCGGCGCGGCGGCGGCCTGGGCAGCGACCTTCGGCGCCGCTCGGGCCTCGGGCGCCTCGAGGGTGTCCGCCGGTGGCGACGTGGGCGGCGTCCGGAGGGCGGGCGGCGCCGGGACCGCCTTCGCCGGCGGCTGCGGCGGCGAGGCGGGCGAGATCTCCGGGACCTCGATCCGGTACGTCGCCGTGGTGGTGAGCTGCCCGGCGGATGCGTCGAGCGTGACGCGGTAGCTGCCCGGTGCGTCGAACGCCCAGAGCGCGGCCCCGGTGCGGATGCCGACCGGCAACGTCATCGCGCGCGGGCCGGCCTCGCTGGTGCCGAGCAGCGGCGTGGGCACCCCGAACGACGAGACCGTGTACGCGTGGAACCGGCCCGGACCCGCCACGTCGCGCAGCCGCAGCGTGACGGTCTCGTTGGCGATGCGGCCGCGCGGGATCGCGGTGGTGTCCCAGAACGGGAAGCCGCCGGCGCCGCCCAGCACCCAGACAGGTGTGCCGGCCTTGCCGAGGAAGCCGAACTCGGCGCGGTCGGGCACAGTGCCGGCCATCCCGCCGCCGAACGTCACGGCGGCCGGGTCATGGCCGGGTTCGCCGCGGCGGGCCTGGCCGGCGTCGCGGACCCGCACCGACAGCGCGTCGCCGTCGAGGCGGACGGAGACCAGGTCGGCGCCGGCCGCCGGCAGCGGTCGGGGCTCGGCGTGTGCCGCGGCCGGGGCGGTGGCGATCGCCAGCGTGATGGCGGCCAGCAGGCTCGCGGTGCGTTTCATCGCGTCATGTCCCTCGTGATCGGGTTGTGTTGGCATCGGACAGCTCCGGGCCGGCCGCCGGCGAGGCCGCGGCTTCGGCGCGGCCCTGCGCGCGGGCGGCGGCCAACGCGCGGGCGCTGGCGCGGCGGCGGTACAGCACCAGCCAGACGGCGCCGGCGCACAGCAGGAGCAGCACCGCTTGTGGCCCCGGCCACGCCCACACCGCCGCGTGGCCGGTGGCGGCCGGGGCCGCCGCGGTCGCGTTGACCGGCACCGGGGCGAGCTCGACGTCGACGTCGAGGCGGAACAACGGGATCGCACCCGGCACCCGGGTCGTCACGGTGTACTCGTCGCCCGGCAGGATCTCCGGCAGCGCGGCCGCGTCCACCCCGCGACGGCCGATCCCGAACGGGCCGGCGATCTCGACGCGCGGCCTGCCGGTGAGCCGGACGTTGCCGGTGTTGCGCACCCGGTAGGTGGCGGTCACGGTGCCACCGGCGAACGGGTTGAGCGTGCCGCCGTAGCCGGCGTCGAGCCGCTCGACCGTGAACGCGGGCGCGAGCTCACCGGTGACCCGCAGGTACACCCGGGCGCCGACCCGCCGGTCGACCCGCACCCGGTTGCCGCCGGCGTCGGTACCCGGCTCGGCGATCGACGCCACGATCCCGCCCGCGTGGTCGCCTGGGGTGGCGTCGCGCGGCACGGTCAGCCGGAACGGTACGTCCACTCTGGACTTGGACGGGATCACCAGCCGCCGGTACCGGGGCTCGAACACCACCCACGCGCCTACGTCGGTCGGTCGCTGGGCGGCGGGCAGCAGGTCGAAGCCGCCGCTGGGCGTGGTGAACGCGTCGCTGGCGTACACGTCTACGGTGATGGGCTGGCCGGAGTAGTTGGAAATGCCGGCGTAGTCGGTCAGCTCCGCGCCGGGGTCGAGCTTGTAGGTGAAAGCCGCCCGGCCGTCCGGTCCTTTCCGGCTGGACGGCGCCACCCCCCAGGTGACCGGCGCGGCACCCGCCGCTGGGGCGGGCGCTGACGGCGACGGGGGTGGGGCGGCGGCGACCGGCCCGGCCGGCAGTACGCCGGCCAGGACGGCCACCATCGTGAGAAGGACGCGCACGGCTAGATCGCGGTCAGCGTGAGCGTCGCGGTGTAGGTGCCGGCGCCGGTGTCGGTCGGTAGCTCCAGACGCAGCTCGGCGCCGAGCCGGGCCGTGCCACGACCACTGCCGGCCGGTGCCGAGCCCAGCACCGCGCCACCCGCGATACCGTTGCCGGACGTGAAGCCGGGTGGCGCGATCGGCCCGGCCACCACACCCTGCCCGCTGGCCTGCGCGAGGATCTGCGGCGTCCAGCCCAGGTACTTGCCCCCGAAGTTGGCCCCACCGTCGGCGGTGAAAGCGGAGACCTGGCCGGACGCGTTCCAGCCCGGCTTGGCGGCGCGGGTGTCGGTGACGGTCACCGGACGCAGCGCCCCGGCGGCCTCCAGCCGGTCGCCGGCGGCGCCGAGCGTCGTGGCCGGCAATGCGACGGTGCGGTCGTTCGGGTCGACGCTGAGCACCAGCGCGCCGTCGCTTTCCCGGACCGTGGCGACGATCGACTGGCTGCCGCCCGGCTCACCTGGCCCACCACCGTCCTCCACGACGAGGGTCACCGGTGCCGCCTCGGCGACCGCGTTGTGGTCCTCGTCGTAGAGCACCGCCTTGTACTGGCAGCCGTCCAGCGCTTCGGTCGCGGTGAACGAGTACGCGGCACCGCCCTCGCCCGGCACCACGGCGAAGTCGGCCGCGCCCGCGCACTTGCTGAACCAGTGGTAGTGGTCCAGTTCGGTTTCCGGGGTCTGCAAGGCGACGAGGTTGACCTGCTGTCCCGGTGCGTAGCTGTCCTGCATCCCGAAGATGTCCAAAGCCACCTCCGGATCAGGGTCGGTCAGCTCACCAACCGCGAACGTGTAGTCGACCGCACCGCTGGACACCGCTGTGCCGTCGGTCAGCGTGCCGTCCGCCTGGAACTTCAGCGTGTAGCGGCCGGTCGCGCTGAACGCCCAGTTGGCGTGGGCGTGCACGTGGTCACCGACCTCGATCGCGTCCGGCAGGCCGTCGTCGCTGCGGAACAGAACCTGAGCGTTGCCGAACGGGTCGTTGACGAACACGGACACCCGGCCCGGCCCCTCGACGCCGACAAGGCTCAGCCGGATCTTCCCGCCGGCGAAGACACCGGTGGGCAGGTTGAGCGTCTCCCAGCCCGGCCACAACAGGTTCGGGTCCTGCACCTGCGGCAACAACCAGACCGGCGTGCCCGGCGCGCCCAGGAACGCGTAGCTGGGCACGTCCGGCACCGTGGTCTGCGACTCCGGCAGCGCGTGGAACAGCACGTCCGCCGGATCCCGGGTGACCGGCGACGCACCCGTGTCGTCTCGCACCTTCAGCGACAGCGCGCCGCCCTCGTAGTGCACGTCGATCACGTCGACGTGCCCCCGCGAGAGCACTGTCTGCTCCGCCGCCAGCGCCGGCGATGGCGTCACCACGGCCGCCGCCACCAGCGAACCGATCGCCGCGAGCAGCACCAGCGGTCTGCTCATCGGTCTCATTCGGCTTCTCACATTCCTCCCCCTTGCGCCATCTACCTCATATTGGAAATGAAATCCAATACCACTAACTGCGCCGGAATCTAGCACGGACGCGACCGGCGCGTCGAGGTGAGGCGGGCCATCCCGGTCGTCCGTCCGATCCGAGGTGTCGCCTCGTTTTCCGCTTCCGCGGCTAGAAGACGTGCCGGGCCAGCAGTCCGTGCCGGGGCGCGCCCAGCCAGGCGCCGAGGAAGACCGCGGTGAGCACGAGCACGATGGTGCCGCCGACCGGCAGGTCCCACGACCACGAGACGTACAGGCCGGCGAGCGCGGAGAGCCCACCGATCGCCGGTGCGAGGACCATCATCACGGCGAGCCGGTCGGTCAGCAGGCGGGCCGCCGCGGCCGGTGTGACGAGCAGGGCCAGCACCAGGATGTTGCCGATGGTCCGGACCGAGATGACCACGGCGAGCGTGACGAGCACGTACAGCAGCAGGTCGAGCCAGAACACCCGCAGCCCCATCGCGCGGGCCGACTCGCGGTCCAGCGAGATGGCGACGAACTCCTTGTGCAGCAACAGGATCGCCAGCAGGATGACCAGGCCGGTACCGCCGACGACGTACACGTCCTCGTCCGGGATCCCGGTGATCGACCCGAACAGGAACTGTTGAAGCGAACCGGCGTACCCGGGGGCGCGGGAGATGACCACGATGCCGAGCGCGAACGCGGCCACGAAGAACACCCCGATGACCGAGTCCTCCTTCAGCCGCCGCTGCTGCGCGAACACCGCCACCAGGATCGCGGTCACCACGCCGGCGACGGTGCCGCCGAGGACAAGGTTGCCGGAGACGAGGAACGCGACCGCCAGGCCGGGAAACACCGCGTGGGCGACCGCGTCGCCGATGAACGCCATGCCGCGCAGGACCACGTAGCAGCCGACCACGCCGCACACGGTCGCCGACATCACCGCGATCAGCAGCGCCTTGCCCAGGAACGCCAGATCGGGGTTGAACAGGTCGGCGACGAAGTCCGCGGGCGACATCACGCACCCACCGTCTCGGGCTCACCGGCCGTGGCCGGCTCCGGCTGAAGGCCCAGCGCGGTGAACAGGTGGCTGCGCTCGCCGACCTCGAACGCGTCCATCCACACCCGACGGTCGCGCAGCTCGCCCGGCGGGCCGGCGACGATCACCGTGCGGTTGAGCAGCACCAGCCGGTCGCAGTCGTGCACCGCCGCGGCCAGGTCGTGGGTCGCCATCAGTACCGCCCGCTCGCGGGCCAGGGTGGCGAACAGCTCACCGAGCAGCTCCTGGGTCGGCATGTCCAGGCCGGCGTAGGGCTCGTCCAGCAGCAGGATGTCGGGCCGCAACGCCAAGGCCCGGGCCACGAGTACCCGTTGCCGCTGGCCGCCGGACAGCTCACCGACCGGCCGGCGGCGCAGGTCGGCCAGGCGTACCCGGTCCAGGGCCTCACCCACCGCGCGCCAGTCCGCCACGCCGGGACGGCGCAGCAGGCCGATGCGGCCGGTGCGGCCGCTGAGGACCGCCTGTTCCACGGAGATGGGAAAGTCCCAGGTGAACTCGTGCCGCTGCGGCACATACCCGACCGTCGCGCTGCCACCGACCGCTATCCTGCCGGCCTTGGCTCGGATCAGGCCGAGCACGCAGCGCAGCAGGGTGGTCTTGCCGGCGCCGTTCGGGCCGAGCAGCCCGACCAGTTCACCGGTGTCGACGCTCATATGCACGTCTCGGAGCACGGGCCGCCCGCCGAGGTCGACCGCCAGGCCCTCGACCGTAAGCGCGCTCATTGCTGCTCCTCCGCGGCGAGGGCGCGGCGGCGAGCCCGCGCGCCGCGTACCGTGACGACGATCAGCGCCACGGCGAACAGGGCCGCGGCGGCCACCAGCAGGGCAACGACGAGTCCGGACCCGCCGGAGCCGTTCTCGGACTCCGCAGCCGCGGCCGCGCTCGGCGTGGCGCCGGTGCTCGGCAGGCTTCCGGTGTAGGAGGCGGTGAACGCGCCGTCGACCGGGGTGCTGTCGCCGACCGCGATCCGCAGCACCTCCCGTCCGGCGACCCGGGTGCCGTCCACCAGGTCGGCGGTGATCTCGACCGCGACCAGGTACACGCCAGGCTTGGAGAAGATCCAGTTGGCGTGCGTGTGCGTGTTCGTCTCCACCCACAACGGCTGCGGATACGGCTTGGTGGAGTTCCACAGCACCTGTGGTGCGCCGAGGTTGCCGGACTGTAGGTACACCGTGAGGCTGCCGGGGCCTTGCACGCCGAGCAGGTTCATCGTCACGCCCCGCGCGATCGCCTCCATGACGCCAGGATCCTGGGTGTTCCAGCCGATCCACACCACGTCCTGGTCCTGCGTCTGCGGCACCACGTGCACCGGTGTACCCGGGCTCTGGCCGAGGAACGCGTATGCCGGGTCGTCCGGCACCCGCTGCACCGCCGCGTCGCGCACGCGCAGGACCGCGTCGGAGGGTTTACGCCAGACCGGTGGTACCACGGTGTCGTCGTGGATCTGAATCGTCCACGCACCGTCGCGGTAGCGCGGTCCGATGTCCACGTGCCCGGTTTCCAGCACCGCCCGGCCGGCCGCCACCGACTGGTCGGGGTCGAGGGTCTGGCCCAGGCCGTCCGGCTGCGGGGTCGGCGCGAGCGCCAGCGTCGCCGCCAGCGCGGCTGCCATCGTCTTCATCAGCTCAGGCATTCCTTCAAGGAGTCGGCGTTGAAGCGCATCATCTGTACGTAGGTCTCGACGGTGCCGTCGAACGTGTCCCCGTAGATCGAGCACACGCGCACGCCCTGCTCCTTGGCGACTTCGACCAATGTGGACGAACGGGCGCGCAGGTTCGGTTCGAGGAAGACCGCCCGTACCCGCAGGTTGCGGATCGTCTCGGTGAGCTTGACCCGGTCGGCCAGGCTCGGTTCGGTGGCCGGGTTGGGCGTCACGAAGCCGGCGACCGGGATGCCGTAGGCGTGGGCCAGGTAGCCGAACGCGTCGTGGGTCGTCACCAGGTAGCGGTTGGCCGGTGGGATCGCGGCGATCGTGGCGGCGACGTACGCGTCCAGCGCGGTCAGCTCGGCCAGATAGGCGTCCGCGCCGCGCCGGTAGCCGGCGGCACCGGCCGGGTCGACGCCGATCAGCGTGTCCCGGATCAGCTCCACATAGGACTGCGCGTTGCCGACGTCCTGCCACAGGTGCGGGTCGATCTCGCCGTGCACGTGCCGGCCCAGCACCGCCTGCGGCAGCTGGTACACCTTGTCACCCGGCCGGCCCAGGAAGCGGTACCCGCGGCCGGACGGGATCTGCTTGAGCGCCTTGCCCGGCACCTCGATCACGGTGGTCGCCGGGTCGTAGGTCTCCTGGTGCGCCTCCCCACCCCCGTGCGGGTCGGCGTACAGGTACAGCCGCCTCTGGTCCACGTCGACCGCGATGTCGGCGTGACCCGCGCCGAGCACCGTCCCGCCGACCGAGTGCGGGTCGACACCCACCGCGAACGTGAACGTCTGCCGGCCCAACTCCACCGGCTTCGAACCGTGCGCCACCGCCAGCCGGGCCTCCATCGTCAGCCGGTAGACACCCGGCTCGGTGAACGCCCAGCTCATGTGCGTGTGCGCGTCCGGTGGCAGCACGGCCGTGTCGTCCCGGTAGCCGCCGGCCGGGTCGAACCCGTCCGCGGAGTTGACGTAGAACTCCGGATCGCCGAACGACTCGGTCAGGTAGGCGACCAGGTCACCGGGGCCGGACACCTCCGTGGCGGACAGCAACACATCCGACGAGCGGTTCGCCCCGTACTGGCGGCCGGTGCCACGCACCCGCATGCCGAGCCAGATCGTGTCCAGCGAGGCATCCTCCACCAGCGGGATGATCTCGGCGGCGTACTTGGTGGCGCCCTCGGCGAGCGAGATATTGGGTACGCCCTCGCCGAGGTTGGCGTCCAGCGCCTTGATGACGCTCTGCGCCTCCAGCAGCAGGTAGTTACTGAACGCGACGTCGGCGTAGACCACGTTCCGGACATCCCGCAGCGTCGGCTCGTACCCGTGCGCGTCGGCGTCGTCCGGCACGATCGAGTCCACCAGCACCCGGTCACCGCCCACGTTGCGCACCAGGTCGGCCAGGATCCCGGTCGTCGTCACCACCTGCACCCGCTCGTCCGAGTCGCTCAGCGCGACCGGCGCCGTGCACCCGGACAGGACAACCGCCGCCACGACGGCAGCGGTCAACCACGGCGTCCTCATCCGCTGGTCTCCTCCCCACATGGCCAGCCGACCCGCACCGCTCACTATCAGTAATGAAAACGGTTTTCGGTAGCATAGCCAGTGATCCAGCGGCGGCAAAGACCCTCAACGAGATCTGTGACGCAGGCAGCGAAAAGCGGGACGGGGCCGACCCGGTCGACCCCGTCCCGCTATACCACCCGAAGGCGGATCAGTGTTCGTCGTAGTGTTCCCCGTGTACGGCGTGGCGGTGCCCGTCATGCACGTAGTCCACGTGGTCTTCGTGTGTCACGGCGTCGTGCCCGCAGCCGTCGGCATGGGTGTGCTCGTGCGCCTCGGCCTGCACGTGCACGCCCTGGACGCTGCACTCGTCGTAGTGGTCGCCGTGACTGTGGTGCACGTGGCCGTCGTGCAGGTAGTCGACATGGTCACCGTGCCGCACGCTGGCATGTCCACAGTCGCCGGCGTGGGTGTGCTCGTGCCCAGTGTGCGGGCGGTGTTCGGTCGCGGTCGTCATCTCTGGTTTTCCTCCTTCACGTGGGCGATGGCATCACGCACGATGTGCGCCACATGGGCATCGCGCAACGCGTACGCCATCTCCCTCCCCCTTCGGACCCGCCGCACCAGCCGTGCGTCCCGCAGCACCTTCAGGTGCTGCGACACCAGCGGCTGCGCCAACCCGGTCGCCGCCACCAACTGGTGCACGAGGTGTTCCTGGTCGGCCAGCAGGTCCACGATCGCCACCCGGACCGGCGAGGCCAGCACCCGAAACAGGGCCCCCACCTCCTCGTAACGATCCAGCGACGCCTCTGTCACCGATACATAGTCGCATGCGCAATGAAGCATACAAAGTCCGTGAGCTGCGAAGTCCGGCGACTGATCAGCGGACACGTGGTCACACGGTGCGCAGGTCGAGCGTGTGCCAGGCGATGCTCTCTCCTATGGCGGTGGACCACCACAGCACCCCGCCCCGGTAGAACACCCTGGCCACCGCGTCGGCCACGCTGATCAGCCGCCGTACCTTCAGGTCGTAGACGAGCAGCCGCCGTCCACCGTTCGCGGCGACGACCGTGCTCGAGCCCGCCAAGAGCACCTCGAACCGGTCCAGCACCGCCACGTCGACGATCGCGGCGGTAGCGCCGTCGTCGGCCACCCGCCGCCGCTGCGAGCCGTCCACCCGTATCAGCTCGCTCCGAACAGGGCCGTCGCCGGACAAGACGAACACCCGGCACCAGCCGGGCCCGCATCTGTCCAGCATGTCGCCGGCGGCGTCGACGGTAACCACCTGCGCGGTGTCCATACTGCGCAGCCGAGCCCGACCACTACTGCCGGCGCTGGCCAGCCACGGCCAGCCGGACAGCGTCCACGTACCAGGCTCCGTGCGCACCTCAACCCGGCCACCGCCGACCGGCACCGACCGTACCTCGGTGGCTTCCTGGCCGCCGGGTGCCTCCGCCGTCCAGTACAGCCGGCCGGACTCGACGACGATGTCGTAGTCCGAGCCGAAGAACGCCACCCGGCCGGTGTCCCCGGTAATCTTCCGCGGCGTCCCACCAGGCAGACCTGCCCGCCACAGCTCGGTCCGCACTGTGCCGTCCCGGCCGGTGACCGACTCGGCCCAGACCAGCTGCCCGCCGGCGGGGGTGAAGCCGGCGTACCGCGGGGCCACCGCCGTCGGGAGCCGGCGCAGCACATGGACCGCCCCGTCAGCTCCCCGCACCACCAGACGCACCTCACCGCCGCCCGGATCGGACGCGGTACCGACCGAGACCCGCTCGTCCAGGAAGTAGACCGGGCTGTAGAGCGCGCCGTCAGACAGCACACCAGGCACTTGCGCGCGCTGGGCATGCGGCCACACCACCTCCGCGGCAGGCGGCCGAGGGCGCGGCGAACGGAGCCGGTCCGGCACCTGCGCCACCAGCACTCCGGCCGCGCCCACGGCAGCGACCAGCCCCAGCACGCCACGAACCGACTGCCGGGGCCGCCACCGTGACGGCTCCGGCACCGGTCCACTCTGTCGGTGCACCACCACGCAAAAACCGTAGCCGCCACGTCTGCGACCGGCCGGCCGCGTATGACGCGCTGTCCTGGTGTAGCGGGTCGGGGGTGTTGCCGCGGCGGACGCGAGTGGGCGCGATCGATTCTGCGGACGGCCGGACAGCCCGCATAGCTGGGCTTTGACAGCCTGAACCGAGTCGGCGAGGGCACCGTCGTTGCCGGGGGCAGCCGATCGGGCGCCGGTGGTGCGTGCGTCAGGCGGTGGCCAGCATGCCGGGCGGATCAGTCGCGGTCGCGGCGGCGGGGCCGGTCCGGGACTGGTTTTCAGAGCCGGTCGACATGGGCAGGGACCGGTCGATCGGGGCGGTGAACAGGCCAAGCAGCCCAGTCACCTCCAGCACGCGGCGGACTATCGGTTGCGGATGGGTGATCCACACCCGGCGTCCGGCCCGGACGGCGGCGTTGCGGACGGCGACGAGCGCGCCGATGCCGGTGCAATCCAGAAAGCTCACCCCGGCCAGGTCGACGTCAAGCACAGCGGGGCCGTGCTCGTGCAGGAGGCCGAGCAGCCGGTCGCGGAGCACGTAAGCGGTTGCCAGGTCGACCTCGCCGGCCACGGCGACCAGCGCCGTGGACGGTGATGGCCAACTGGTGTCGAGGTGGAGCTGGGTAAACGCGGTCCCGGGCGAAAACGTGGTGGCCATGATGAACCTCCGGCCCAACTGCCGTACGGGGATTGCGTGGTGAGCGGGCGAGGGCTGGGCCCGTGGCCGGGGAGGCAACCACCCGAAACTGCGGCTGGTGGTTGCGGGCTCGATGAGCCGCGCACATCGGTGCGGCGCAGCTACCCCGCAGGCTACCCCAGGAGTGTTCGCGCAGGGAGCCTTCTGTGTCCTGCGCCAACCCCGCGGCACTGCGCGGCTGGCAGCGGAACAGGTCGGGCACGACCATCTGGAAGGACATCGAGGTTTCTCTATGTGTTGATCTGTCCGAAGTGAGCGAGACCCCGTTGTCGTATTCGCTGATCGCTTCGATGTCCACCGCAGCGGATCGGTCGAGGCTAGGCACCAGTCCGCCGGGTTGCCGGCGCCACCCCGCGATCCCCACCAAGGCGATGTTGACCTGCTCGGCGCCAGTGCCGACCCGGCGTTCGGGTGCGTCGCTGCCTGGTCAGGACCTACGGCACCGGCGTCGTCTGTGCGACAGCGATTTTCCAGCCGGCGGGCTCGCGCACCACGGTGAACGTGAGGCTGCCCCTCGTCGGCACGGCGGATCCTTCGCCGCGCTCGTCGGAGACGTACTTGGCACAGCTCACCAGCGCGACGTCGGGACGAATGAAGCGGATGTCCTCGATTTCCAGACGGGTGAACACCTTGGCCATCGGGCTCTTCAGCCCGGCTGTCATCGCCTCGCGCAGCGCCTCCCTTCCGAGGACGCGGCGCCCGGCGATGTTCACCAGTACCAGGTCGGGGTGGTGCAGTGCGACGAACTCCTCGACGTCGCTCTGGTGCCGGTCGACGGCGGCGACAAGGTCGCGGATGGCGGTCAGATCCTGCTGGTCGGTCATCGGGACTCCCCGGGATTTCAGTTGCGGAGTGATTTGCTCCGCACTCGGAACAGTACGCCGGAGCGAAGTGCTCCGCAATGCGTATGATGCGGACGTGAGCAGGCCCACCCGACGTACCCACCGGCAGGCCGAGGCCGAAGCCAACGACCGTGCGCTGCTCGAAGCCGCACGCGAGGTCGTCGCCGTCGACGGCGTGCACGCGTCGGTGGCCACGATCGCCGCGCGGGCCGGCGTGGGCATCGGCAGCCTCTACCGGCGATACCGAACTAAGGAGGAGCTCTTTCAGCGGCTGGTCGTGATCGGGCTAGACCGCTGGCTCGCCGCGGCAGAGGCGGGTCTGGCCCACGACGACCCGTGGGACGGGCTCGCGCACTACGTCCTGGCCGGGATCGACATCGGCCAGGGGTCGCTCGGCGCGATCGCCGGCACAATCGAGATCACCGACGAAATCACCGAGAAAAACCGGCGCTGCGACGAAGCCGTCGACGCGCTCATCAGCCGCGCGCACACGGCCGGTGTGCTGCGCCCCGACGTCACCAGGACCGACCTGCACCTGCTGATCGAGCAGCTCGGAAAGTCGCCAATGATCGACCAGCTGCGCCGGCAGGGCCGCACCGACCTCATCGACACGGCCAGGCACGCACGCGCCCGCATCAACGCCATCGCCCTCGATGGCCTCCGCGCCGGCGCACCCCACCAGCTTCCCGGTGGGCCACCCGATGCCGCGTTGCTCTCCGGACGGTGGGAGCGGCCGGCGGGGACCCCTCAGCCGTCATAGATCACCAGCGCTTCCGATCGTGCTGTTATCCGCGCGCCGAAAGGGGTCGAACCCACCGGCCGGCTCGGCCGACGACCGCCCCGTAGTGTCTGGCGCACGCCACGCCGCCCGCTGATCTGCGACGAGAAGAAGGGGGCAACCGCCTGCGTGAGCGGCCAGGCGCCGCGCGCCCGGCGGCCGGCGGTGCCTGGTCAATCGACCGCCGGTGTGGGGTGCTGCCGCTGCCCGGATCCATGGCCGGACTGCTGGTCGAGAATCAGCCGAGGGCGGCGAGGCGCACGTGGTCGTCCAACGGGAGTTCGCCGGCGGCTACCGCGTTGATCTCCAGACTGCGCAGCTCGGCGCGACCGCCCGTCACCGTGGTGAACGCGGTGTCGGCGGCGTCCCTGCCCGTGGCGATGCGGACCAGGGCCGGGCGAGGTGCCAACCGCGTGGCATCCCACACCTGCCAGCGGCCATCGATCTCGGCCTCCACCACGGCGTGGAAATCCATCGGGTCAAGGCCAGGGGCGTAAACGGAAGCGATCCGCGCGGGCACGTCAACCGCCCGGCACAGCGCGGCCACCAGATGGGCGAAGTCACGGCAGACGCCGCGAGCGGACATCAGCGTGTCCACCGCGTCCGTGGTCGGGCCGCTCGATTCGGACACGTACCCGACGTGCCGCCACACGTAGTCATGGATCGCCCGCACTCGCTCCAGGGCCGTGGGCAGTTCGCCGAAGTGGCTCTGCGCCAGGCCAGCCAGCCGGTCCGACGGGCAATACCGGCTCGGGCGTAGGGCCTCCACCCGCTCCTCATCGGTCACCGGTGCAGGCGTTCCAGCGCCGGCGGCGACTGTCGCCTCGTAGCCGACGGTCACGGTCCCCGGCTGGACGTGGAACAGGTGCTGCCGACCCCCGACCGCTCCAACCAGTTCCTGAGCGGGCATCGGAACCGTGTTGTTGACGATCTCGAGACGCTCGCTGATCGTGGCCCCGTGCCGGCGGGCGACCGCGATCTGGATCACGACGGTGGCCGGTGTGGCCACGTCAAGGGCGAGCGTGCAACCGACACGACTCGCCTGGCCATCCCGGTCCGGCAGGCTCACCCGCGGGGTTCGGCCGCATCGACCGGACCGACATCGAAAGGTGTCCGCAGTCGCACCATCGCGGCCTCGCCCGCGTCCGGCACGGCCCGCCGCTGCGCCGACGTCTCGGCGGTCGGCGCCGGCAGGAAAAGATCTCCGTATGATCCGGACGCCTCCGGGGCGGGATCACGTACTGCCTCACTGGTCATTTCGGCTCCAATGCAAGCTAACAAGGCGAAGAGCGCCGCCCGCTGCGAAACGCGAGCCGGCGGGTTGGGGTACCACTCCTGAAAGGCTAACCGTACTCGCCCGCTCGAGGCAGGGCCCGCGCCGGCACCGTGAGCCAGGACGAAGTTCCATAGTGGACGGAGGTAGTATACATGGCGAAGGGGAGAAGCGCCCACCAGGCCCGAGCTGGCGGACGCCAACTATCGGAACGGGTCGGCCACTCCTTCTGCCCTTGGTAGCACTTGGCGACTGCGGTGTAACGGCGGCGGCATACGCCGGTAACGTGCGGTCGCGATCGTCACGGGATGGGCGCGCGGGTCGAGACGCATTGCCCGTACTGCTCGTTGCAGTGCGGCGTGCGGATGCGGGTCGAGCCGCGCCGTGCTCCGGCCATCGAGCCGACTGAGTTTCCGACCAACCGGGGTGGCCTGTGCGCCAAGGGTTGGAGCGCACCGGAGCTGCTGGACCACCCCGACCGGCTGACCACACCGCTGGTCCGCGACGACCGGTCCGGCCCGTTCCGGCCGACGAGCTGGGACGAGGCGCTCCACCGCGTCACCGCCGCGATCCGGCGTGCGCAGCGGGCGTACGGGCCGGCAGCCGTCGGCTGCTTCGGCGGCGGCGGGCTGACCAACGAGAAGGCGTACCAGCTGGGCAAGTTCGCGCGGGTGGCGCTGCGGACGCCGCATATCGACTACAACGGCCGGTTCTGCATGTCCTCGGCGGCGACGGCGGCCAACCGCGCGTTCGGCATCGACCGGGGGCTGCCGTTTCCACTGGCCGATATCGCCGAGGCCGATGCCGTGTTGCTGGTGGGCAGCAACCCTGCGGATACGATGCCGCCGGCGATGCAGTACTTCGACGCGGGGCGGGCTCGCGGCGCGGCGCACATCGTGGTCGACCCGCGCCGCTCGGCCACCGCGCGGGGCGGCACGCTGCACCTCCAGCCGACCCCCGGCACCGACCTGGCACTGGCCAACGGGCTGCTGCACATCGCGATCCGCGAAGGCCACGTGGACAAGGCCTATGTGGACGGCCGCACCACAGGCTTCGACACGGTACGCGCGGCGGTGGCCGCCTGGTGGCCGGACCGGGTGGAGCGGGTCACCGGGGTGAGCGAGGCGCTGCTGCGCCGCACCGTGCAGCTGCTGGCCACCGCGCCGTCCGCGATGATCCTGACCGCGCGCGGCGCCGAGCAGCACAGCAACGGCACCGACACCACGCAGGCCTACATCAACCTGGCCCTCGCCCTGGGCCTGCCGGGACGTCCGTACTCCGGGTACGGGACGGTCACCGGCCAGGGCAACGGGCAAGGCGGGCGGGAGCACGGGCAGAAGGCCGACCAGCTACCCGGCTACCGGCGCATCGACGACCCGGCCGCCCGCGCGCACGTCGCCGGCGTCTGGGGTGTGGATCCGGCGGACCTGCCCGGCCCGGGCGTCTCCGCGATGGAGATGCTCGACCGGCTCGGCACGCCCGGCGGGGTACGCGCGCTGCTGGTGCTCGCCTCGAACATCGTCGTCTCCGCCCCGGACCGCAACCGGGTTCGCGCCCGCCTGTCCGCTCTGGACTTCCTGGCCGTCTCCGACATGTTCCTCTCCGACACGGCGGCGCTGGCCGACGTCGTCCTGCCCACCGCCCAGTGGGCCGAGGAGGAGGGCACGATGACCAACCTGGAGGGGCGGGTCATCCGGCGCAAGCGCGTGCTGGCGCCGCCGGAAGGAGTGCTCGACGACCTGGCGCTGCTCGCCGCGCTCGCCGAGCGGCTGGAGGCACCCGGCCGGTTCTCGGCCGACCCGCGCACCGTCTTCGAGGAGCTGCGCCGGGCCAGCGCGGGCGGGACCGCCGACTACGCGGGCATCTCGTACGAGCGGATCGAAGCAGAGCAGGGCGTCTTCTGGCCCTGCCCGGCACCCGACCACCCGGGCACACCGCGGCTCTTCGCCGAACGGTTCGCCACCGCGGACGGGCGGGCCCGGTTCATCCGGGTGGACCACCGCGAGCCGGCCGAGCCGCCCGATGCGGAGTACCCGTACGTGCTCACCACCGGCCGCATCATGCAGCAGTACCAGAGCGGCAACCAGACCCGCCGGTCCCGCTCGCTGCGGCTGACCGCGGACGACCCGAGGGTGGAGATCCACCCCGACCTGGCCCGCCGGCTCGGTATCGGCGCCGCGGACCTGGTCCAGCTGCGCACCCGCCGCGGCACCGCCGTCTTCCGCGCCTACCTGACCGACACGATCCGGCCCGACACCGTCTTCGCACCCTTCCACTGGGGCGGGCTGGCCAGCGCGAACGCGTTGACCGACCCGACGCTCGACCGCCACTCGAAAATGCCCGCGTTCAAGTCCTGCGCCGTCGCGGTGCGCCGGATCGGCGGGCCCGACGACCGCTCGCCCGCCACACCACCACCCACGCATCCACCGCCGTCCAGAAGGGACAGCTGACGTGCAGTCCACATCGAAGTTCCTGCAAGGGGTCTTCCCGTTCCAGGGCAAGGGGATCGAGTCCCCCTTCCCGATCGACGCCGCACTCGCGTACACCGTCCCGGACGGCGTGGTCACCCAGCCGGTCTACTTCCGCGGTGGCAATACCACCGGCGAGCTGATCTACGTGGTGCTGATCCGCGACGGCACACCGATGCGGTACTTCCCCATCGGCGCGAAGAGCGAGGTGCACGTGGCGCTGCGGGTGGTCGAGGACCTGGACAGCGGCACGGTCATCGAGCTGCACCTGGCCGCGCCGGAGGGCGTCGGTGGCGCCGTCGTGGTCGATCTCGGGCTCGTGGAGGTCTGAATGGAGCGGCTGGTGGTCATCGGCAACGGCATGGCCGGCGCCCGCACCGTCGAGGAAATCCTCGAACGGGGCGGCCGGGAGCAGTTCGCCATCACGATGTTCGGCGAGGAGCCCTACGGCAACTACAACCGCATCCTGCTGTCCAATGTGCTGTCCGGTGTGGAGGACGAGGCCGACATCTTCCTCAACAGCCTGCCCTGGTACGAGGAGAACGGCATCGCGCTCCGGGCCAGCGTACGCGTAGAGCGGATCGACCGGTTCGCCCGCGTGGTGCGCGCCGCGGACGGCTCGACGACCCCGTACGACAAGCTCGTCATCGCAACCGGCAGCCGCCCTTACGTGCCGCCCATCGAAGGGATGCACCATCCCCGGCGCGGCTACCACCAGGGCGTGTTCACGTTCCGCACGATCGACGACACCCGCGCGATGATCCGGTACGCCCGCGACCACGAGCGGGCGGTGGTCATCGGCGGCGGCCTGCTCGGGCTGGAGGCGGCGCGCGGGCTACAGCAGTACGGCGTCCAGGTCACGCTCCTGCACTCGGCGGACACGCTGATGAACGCACAGCTCGACGCGCAGGCCGGCACGATCCTGCGGCGCAGCGTGGAAAGCCTCGGCATCGCCGTCGAGGTCGGGACGCGCACCACCGCGGTCGTGGGCAAGGACCGGGTCGAGGGGGTACGGCTCGCCGACGGCCGCACCGTTCGCTGCGACATGGTCGTCGTGGCCGCCGGCATCCGGCCCAACGTGGAGGTGGCCGCGCTGAGCGGGCTGCCGGTGGAGCGGGCGATCCTGGTCGACGACCACATGCGGGTGCTCGACGAGCCGCACATCTACGCGGTCGGCGAGTGCGTGCAGCACCGCGGCCAGACGTACGGCCTCGTCGCGCCGCTGTGGGAGCAGGCCAAAGTGCTCGCCGACCAGGTCACCGGGCGGGACCGCACCGCGGCGTACCACGGCTCGCGGACCGCCACGAAGCTGAAGGTGGCCGGCGTCGACGTGGCCGCGATGGGCGTCACGACTCCGGAACGGGAGGACGACGAGTTCGTGGTCTTCGCCGAGCCGCGGCGCGGCGTCTACAAGAGCGTCATCATCCGCGACGACCGGCTGGTCGGCGCGACGCTGCTCGGTGACGTAGCCAAGGTGGGCTTCCTCATGCAGGCGTTCGACCGTGGCCTGCCGCTGCCGGAGGAGCGGGTACGGCTGCTCTTCGACCTCGGTGGGCCACCGGCCGAGGAGTCGGCCGCGGAGCTGGACGACGGCGCGCAGGTGTGCAACTGCAACGGCGTCAGCAAGGGTGACCTCGTAACGACCGTCCACAGTGGCGTCAAAACGGTCGGCGGGGTGATGGACGCCACCCGGGCCGGCAAGGGCTGCGGCTCGTGTAGGTCGCTCGTGGCACAGATCGTGGAGTGGGCGGCCGGCGGCGCCGTCGAGGAGGACCCGTCCGCCACCTGGTACGTCCCTGGCGTACCCCTGGACAAGCCGGCGCTGATGGCGGCGATCCGCGCGCGGGGTCTCAAGAGCGTGTCCGCGGTCTTCGACGCGCTGGCCGGCGGCCACGAGGACGCCAAGAGCAAGATGGGCCTGGTCTCGCTGCTACGGATGATGTGGGGCGAGGAGTACCAGGACGAGCGCGGCGCCCGCTTCATCAACGACCGCGTACACGCGAACATCCAGCGCGACGGCACCTTCTCGGTGGTACCTCAGATGAAGGGCGGCGTCACCACCCCCGACCAGCTACGCCGCATAGCCGACGTGGCCGACAAGTACCAGGTGCCGATGGTCAAGCTCACCGGCGGACAGCGCATCGACCTGCTCGGCATCCGCAAAGAGGACCTGCCCAAGGTGTGGGCCGACCTCGACATGCCTTCCGGGTACGCGTACGGCAAGAGCATGCGCACCGTGAAAACCTGCGTCGGCAGCGAGTTCTGCCGCTTCGGCGTGGGCGACTCCACGGCGCTCGGCATCGCCATCGAGTCCCGTTTCCAGGGCCTGGAAAGCCCGGCCAAGATGAAGCTCGCGGTCACCGGCTGCCCGCGCAACTGCGCCGAGGCGTACGTCAAGGACCTCGGCGTGGTCGCGATCGAGGGCGGGCGGTGGGAGATCTACGTCGGTGGGGCGGCCGGCGCCCACGTCCGCAAAGGCGATCTGCTAGCCACTGTGGACAGTCCCGACGATGTCGTTGCCCTCACCGGCCGCTTCCTTCAGTACTACCGCGAGAACGCCAACTGGCTGGAACGCACCTACTCCTTCGTCCCCCGCGTCGGCATCGACCGCCTCCGCGCCCTGATCGTCGACGACAGCGAGGGGCTCGCCGCCGGCCTCGACGAGCGGATGGCCGCGGCGGTGGGCGCTTACAAGGACCCGTGGAAGGAGGGCACCGAGCCGTCCACGCCCGGCCAGTTCCGCACCGCCCTCCCGTTGCTGCCGCTGCCCCGGGTGCCGGTCCGAGACGGGGGCACGCCATGACCGCCCACCTGGTGGAGTACCGGGTCGGGCCCGTCACGGAGCTGCCGGTCGGCGAAGGCCGCGCGTACGCGATCGGCGGCGACATGGTGGCGGTCTTCCGGCTGCGCGACGGCACGCTGCGGGCGGTCTCGGCCGTCTGCCCGCACGCCGGCGGCCCGATCGCCGATGGGCTCGCCGACGCCGAGGTCGTCATCTGCCCGCTGCATCAGCACATCTTCGACCTGGCGACCGGCTGCTCCAAGACCGGCCAACCACCCCTCACCGTGTACCCCGTCCGCGTCGACGACGACGGCGAACTGGTGATCGGCGTCCCCGCCTGAGTGAGCCGACGGTTATCGGGCTGCTTGGCTTTCGCGGCTGCCGCGCCGGACGGGGCTGGTCGCGTGCGGGTCGACGCGTCGTTGAAACCGGCGCAGCCGAGCGGGGGCCCACCAGTTCGCCCGTCCGGCGAGGCGCATGAGGGCGGGCACCAGGATGGCGCGGATGACGGTCGCGTCGACGAGGATCGCGATCGCGACGCCGACGCCGATCATCTGGAGGTACATGACCCTGCCGGTGGCGTAGAGGGAGAACGACATCGCCAGGACCAGGGCCGCGGAGGTGATCAAGGGAGCGCTGCGTTGGAGCCCTTCCAGGACCGCGCGGGTGTTGTCGCCGGTGGCCTCGTACCGCTCCTTGATGCGGGACAGCATGAACACCTCGTAGTCCATGGACAGTCCATATGCGACGCAGAACATCAGGATCGGGAAGGCGGGATCCAGCGTGCCGATCGGCGTGAAGCCGAGCAGCGAGGAGAACGCCCCTTCCTGGAAGACGAACACGAGCGCGCCGAACATGACCGAGAGGCTGAGCAGGTTCAGCACGGTGGCCTTGACCGGGATGAGCAGGCTGCCGGACATCAGAAACAGCAGCACGAATGTGACCGTCAGGATCAGCGTGCCGACCAGCGGCACGCGATCCATCAATGTGGACCGGAAGTCGGTCAGCTCGGCCGGGTACCCGCCGACGAGTGCCCCTTCGAACGGTGATGGTGTGGCGCGGATCCTCTCGACCAGGCCGGCGACGTCGGTGCCGGCGAGCACCTCGCGGGTGGGGATCGCCTCCAGGCGGGTGCCGCCCGCGCTCGTCAGCCGCTCGGGGTTGGGCGCCGGGCGGATCAGCGCGCCGTCGACGAAGACGCCGGCCGCCGAGTTGACCTGGGCGATGCCGTCGATGCGGGACAGCTCACCGGCGTACCCGGCCGCGGCGGCGGGCCGCCCGGTCGCGGCGACGATGTGGATGGCGTCGTTCGCCTCCGTGGCGAAGTTGGCCCGCAGTTGGTCGTACGCCTGCCGGGTGGACGCCGACGGCGGCAACACTCGATCGTCCGGCAGGCCGATCCGTAGCCCGAGCGCGGGTGCGGCCAGCACCGCGACGAAGACCAGCCCGGCCGTGGCGAAGAGCAGTGGCCGGCGCATAACCCGGGCACCGAAGCGGTGCCAGCGCAGCCCGCTGTCCCCGACGGGCGCCGAGCCGCGCCGCACCGCGCGCGGGCCGATGGCGGCGAGCGCGGCGGGCAGCAGGGTGAGTGAGCCGATGACCGCCATCGCGACGACAAGGACGCCGGCGTAGGCGAACGAGCGCAGGAACGAGTACGGGAAGACGAGCAGCGCCGCCAGGGACGCGGCGACGGTGAGCCCGCTGAAGATGACGGTGCGGCCGGCGGTGCGGACCGTCGTCGCGACCGCGTCGGGCACGCGTGCGCCGGCGCCCAGCTCCTCGCGGAACCGCGCGATGACGAACAGGCTGTAGTCGACGCCGAGACCGACCCCCATGACCAGCGTGATGTTGGCGGCGAAGGTCGACACCTCGGTCACGCTGGCCAGCAGCCGGAGCCCGGCCAGGGTGCCGAACACGGCGAACAACCCGATGCCCAAGGTGAGCAGGGCCAGCCGGGCCCGGCGATAGAGCGCGAACAGGAGCAGGAACATCAGCGGGATGATCATCATCTCTGCCCGTAGGAAGTCGGCCGCCGCTTGCTCGCTGATCTGGGCGGACGCGGCTTCCCCGCCGGCGACGCGGACGTCGATCGTGCCGCCGGTGCGCGTGAACGCCGGCAGTAGCCGCTCCCTGATCTCCGCGCGGGCGGTGGTGGCGTCGCCCTCGATGTGCGCCAGCACCAGCGCCTGCCGGCCGTCCGTGCCGCGCAGCATCGGGTCGTCGCCCTCGGACCAGTACGACCACACGTCGCCGACCAGCGGCCGGCTCCGCAGGTCGTCGGCGAGCGCTTGACCGGCGGCGCGGACCGGGGCGCTCTCCACCGTGCCGGTGCGGGCGGTGACCAGCAGGATCAGGTTGGCGTTGCCGGTGTCGAAGTCTCGCAGCAGCTGCTGGGCCTGGACCGACTCGGTGCCGGGCGCCTCCCAGCGGCTGAGCACCATGGCACCCAACGCACCGGCGCCGAAGACTGCGAACACCAGGGTCACGACCAGGCCGGTGGCCAGCGTGAGACGCCGGCGCCTGGCGACGAACGCGCCGAGGCGGTGCAGTCCAGTCATGTGCCGTTCCCCCTGCTAGGCTCAGAACACGAGCGGTCGCCCGCATTTTGACAATACGAGCGACCTCTCGTATTCGTCAAGCCTGTCAGGACCGTGAGGAGGGAGACAGGTGACCGAGACGCGTCCCGTCAAGCGTCAGGCGCGAGGGCGGCAGCGGATCGCCGACATCCTCGACGCGGCGCTGGCCCTTTTCGCCGAGCACGGCTACGAGCGGACCAGCACCAACGCCATCGCCGCCCGCGCCGGCATCTCCCCCGGTTCGCTCTACCAGTTCTTCCCGAACAAGGACGCGATCGCCGAGGCGCTCGCCACCCGCGTGGTGGAGCAGATGCGGGCGGCGCACGCCGCCGCGTTCGACCTCGCCCAGGTCACCGAGCTGACGCTGGACCAGCTCATCGACAAGATCGTCGACCCGCTGATCTCGTTCAACGTGGCCAACCCGGGCGCGAAGGTCCTGCTCGCGAACACCGACATGCCAGCCGACCTGCGAGCGGCGACCCGGCCGCTACACGAGGCGGTGGTCAGCAGAGTGGCGGCCATCCTCCAGGCCCGCATCCCCACGCTGACCGCCGCCGAACAGAGCCTCACCGCCATGGTGGCGGTGCGGATCGTCGCCGCCATGATGCCGCCCATCGTGGCCGCGAAAGGCGCCGAACGCCAAGCGCTGACCGGCGAGCTCAAGAAGGCGCTCCACGGCTACATCGCCCCAATCGACCGAAGCCGTTGACCCGACTGGGTCAACGGCCGAACGCACGTACCGGGCATCGTCACACAGATCGGCGCCCTCCTAGTAACCGCGGGTTACCAGGAGGGCGCCTTGATCAGGGGGCTACGGGACGTAGTACCAGAAGTAGTAGCCGAGGCCGGAGGCGTAGTAGCACCCATCGGTCTCGAAGAACGCGGCCATGAGACCGCGGTCCTGCTCGCACCAGAACGCCGTCAAGTAAAAGTCCGAGTAGCGCCACTCACCTTCCTGAGCGGCCCGCTGTGCGGGCGCCGGCCCGGGCGCCTCTGCCGTGACGGCATGGTCGCCCGCCCGGGTGAGCGTGCCGGAGGCGGCGGCCGGCCCCCCGAATGCCAGGACCGCGGTCAGCCCGACCAGGAGACCGCCGATCACCGCCACAACGTTTCTCGTCGCTCGCATCAAGACCGTTTCCTTCCACCACGTTGTCTTTCGGACCAGGAAAGTATCGGCAAACAGGGGTTTCACATGGCTCTCACAAACCTTTCGCCCCTGCTCACGCGCTCCACCGCCACAGCGGCTGTGAAACGGTGCCATCTTGAGCCTTTTCGGAGTCGAGGTGGCCGAACCGCTAAGTTCCTTTTAGGACAAAGATTTGAGCTACCGCGACGTCCGTCGTGGTCCAGACCGCTGCTCCCGCGGCCTCACCCGTCCGCCGCCGGTCGCCCTCACCCCGTCGGGCCGCCGCGACGGTCACTGTTTGTCTCGCGGACCTGGCAGTGGACGGCCGGGGATCGGCTCGCCCCGCGAGCCGCCGGCCGGGAACGGTCCCCGCGGGAGCGTACGGTCTCCAACTGACACGGACCGGGAAAAATCTGCCGGAGCGCCGCCACGCGCGTAACCCCAACTCCGAAAGCTCTCTACTACCGGGACGCCACGACCATGGAGGCGATGTCAGCCATGCGGGAGATGAAGAGGGCGGTCACGGCGCCAGCGGCGAGGGCGAGCGCGACTCCCGCCGCGTCCGGCGGCGTGCCGGCTCCGCTCACGGCTGTCACCAATCCGAGGCCACACAGCGCGAGCAAGATTAGATTGCGCATCACGTGTGGCAAGCCCAGCGGCGTCGTGGACGCGCCGAAGCAGTGGCACGCCATACGGTTGCCGCGTCTCAACGTGCGCGCGATGCCCGCGGTGAAGATCGACAGCAGCGCCGCGGCGCTCGTCAAGCCAATCGGTGCGGTCGGCGGCGTCGCCACGAGAATCACCGTGGCCGCTTCGGAAACGAGCACAGCGTGCGCCACCAGCCGCGTCCACTTCGCCGGCACGATACCCATCGCGTCCACAGAGGACACCCACTCGGCGGGGCGGCGCGCCTTCGCCGATACCGCGAGAAGGAACACCCCGGCGATCACCGCCTGGCACCACAGCTGCGCGTACATGGTCACGCGGCACCGCCCAACCGTGCCACGACAACGCCGACGACGTTCTCGACCGCGACCGGACCCCACACCCGCGAGTCGGTGCTGCCAGGACTGTCTCCGATCAGTACCACCGTCCCATGTGGAACGGTCGGCACGGCCGTCGCCGGTCGCACCGCCGGCGGCACCTCGTTGCCGGCGACCGCCGCGATCCGCTTGATGACGAGGCTCAGGAAGCCTGGCGGCCGCGCCACCACCACTTGGCCACGCCTTACCCGGCTGGTGCGCCGGACCAGCACCCGGTCGCCCGGCCGGTAGGTGGGCACCATGCTGGTGCCGATGACCGTGACGACGACGAGGGTGCGCCGCGCCAGGAGTGCGCAGCCGCACGCGAGCAGGGCGGGCGCGAGCCACGCCAGCTCCTTCATCGTTCACCTCCGACGGCGATCTGGTATCCGCTGGCCTGGGTCCGGAACAGCGCCGCGTACCGAGCGTCGGCCAGCATCAGCTCGTCGTGGCTGCCTTCTTCGACGATCCGGCCGTTGTCGAGGACGACGATCCGGTCCGCGGTGCGGATGGTGTTCATCCGATGCGAGATCAGCAGGCTGGTCCGCCGTTCCCGCAGATCCTGGAATTTGGCGTGGACGGCGGCCTCCGCCTCCACGTCGAGCCCCGCGGACGGCTCGTCCAGGATCAGCAGGTCGGCGTCGTCGCGCAGGACCGCCCGCGCCAGCGCCACCCGTTGCCATTGCCCGCCGGACAGTGGCACGCCCACCTCCGGCGCCTCCCTCTTGCCGCCGTCCGTGGGCAGATTCACGAACGTGCGGCTCAAGGTCGTGTCGTAGCCCATGGGCAGGCTGGCCAGCGTCTGGTGGACGCCGGCGAAGGCCGCGGCCTCACGTACCCGCGGCTCGTCGCCGAGTGCGTCGAGGTTGCCGACGCCGATGTTGTCCGCGGCGGAGAGGTCGTACGTCATGTAGTCCTGGAAGACCACGGCGATGCGGCGCCGCACCTGCGCGGGGTCCATCTCGCGGATGTCCACGCCGTCCCACGTGATCCGGCCGCGTTGCGGCTCGTAGAGCAGGCACAGCAGCTTGACGAGGGTGGACTTACCGGCGCCGTTGAGCCCGACCAGGGCGGTGGACTGTCCATGTGGGATGGTCAGGCTCAGACCGCGCAGGACCCAGTCGTGGCTGGGGTGATAACGAAACCACACGTCGTGCAGCTCGATCCCTCGCCGCAGCGGCACGGCGGTGACCGCCGCGGCCGGCGGGCGCTGTGCCGGCCGGGCCTCCCGGCCGACCACGTCCACGTAGTGTCCGAACAGGATCAGCGTCTGGTGCACCATGGCGATCTGGCCGACGATGCCGGCAAGGCCGCCCTGCACGCCAGTGAGCGCCGCGATCAGCACGCTGAAGTCTCCGACCGAGCCGCCGGCGGCGATCTGGGCCGCCCCGACGAGCAGCGCGACGGCGGACACCCCCGCGGTCAGCGTGGCGAAGAGCGTGTCCACGCGCACGGTCCGGCGGTCGACTCGCCGCTCGCCGGCTTGCGCGCCGCGTAGCTCGGTCAGCATCCGGCCACGCAGGAAGTCACCGAGCCCGAACAGCCGGATCTCCTTGGCCGCTCGCAGGTCCAGCAGCAGTCCATAGTAGAACGCCTGCCGCCGCAAGCGCGGGCTGGTCGTCAGCATCATGCTGCTGCGGTCGCGGGCCAGCGAGAGCTGCGCGTACAGGCTTGGCGCGGCGGACGCGGCGACAAGTGCGACCACGAACGGCGAGATGGCGGCGAGGCTGACCACGAACCCGCCGACCGTCAACGTCACCTGCGCGATGGCGAGCACCGCGTTCGTCAGCTGCTGCGGGCCCACGCTGCTCGCCTGCTGGGCGAGGCGCAGGCGGTCGTGCACCGCCGGGTTCTCCATCTCCGGCAGTCGCAGCTCGCTGACCGCGCGAAACAACCGGTCCTGCGTGTACGCGATGACCCGGCGGCCGATCTCACGGTCGACGTACCGCATGAAGTGACCAACGACGGCGAGCAAGCCGACCACCGCGGCGAGGGCGGCGACGGGCCGGATGCTCTGTCCCCCCGAGGCCGCGAGCGCGTCGAGCACCACCTTGGTGAGCCAAGCCACCGCCACCGGGCCGAGGCCGGCGACGAGGCTGGCCACCAGCCTCAGCACCGCGAAGCCGGGCGCGGCCCGTACGCAGATGCCAACGGCGTGGCCGAACGCCCGCAACGATCCGGTGCCCGCGCCCGGTCCCGTCATGACGGGCTGCCAGCCAGACACTCGGCGAGCGTGAGCCCCTTGCCGCTGACCCGCCGGTCCGGCCCGACGGCGAAGTACGACGGGGTCGCGCGGGCTTCGAAGCTGGTGGCCAGCGCGCCGACGCCGTCCTCGACCACCAGGTGGCCCGCGCCGGCCAGCAGGTCCCGCAGGCCGTCCGCGCCCTCGCCTTCGCGCGTGTTGCCCATCAGCAGGAGTACGGAAAGCACCTGCGTACCCTCGGCGGCGAGCGTCTTGGCCTCGTCGGCGAACCGCGGCGCCTGCGCGCGGCAACCCTCGCAGCTCGTCGAGTAGAAGGCCACCACCGTTCGCCGGCCGGCCAGCGCGTCCGTCGTCAACAGGTCGCCGTCGACCGCCGCCGCCTCGAAGGCCGGCACCTCGGCGCCGACCGGAAGGCCGCCGAGATCGGGTGGCTGCTGGCGGCTTTCCTCGACACGGCCCAGCCGCCGAACCATGGCAGCGGTCACCGACATGTTGAGCAACACCAGAGCGGCGAGCAGCACCACCGCGGCGGTCAACAGATACACCATCGCCCCTTTCCGACACTCCGATGAGACGGTGGCGGCCATCCGATACAGGACGGCCGCCACCTGATCGCTGACTAGCAGCAGCCGCGGTAGTTGTAGTCGTAGCTGCCCGGCGCGTCGACGTGGCAGTACGCCCCGTCGACGTTGTTGTGGCACTGGTACCAGGTGGTGCAGGTCGCGCCGGCGTAACACTCCTGGTACACCGCGCGGCACTGGTTGGCCCAGACGGTGCAGGCCGACGCGGTCGCCCGCGGCAGCACGGCACCGAGCAGGCGATCGCCCAGCCGGTTCAACAGAGCGGTCATGTGAACTCCTTTCGGATCGGGACCGCTAGCAGCAGCCGCCGTAGCTGTAGTCGTAGCTGCCCGGCGGATCGACGTAGCAGAACGCCCCGTCCTGGCTGTTGTGGCACTGCCACCACGCGGTGCACGCCGTGCCGCCGTAACACTCCTGCTTCACCAGGTAGCACCGTTCTCGCTCGACGAAGCACGCCGACGCGGTGGCCCGCGGCAGTACCGCACCGAGCAGGCGGTCGCCCAGCCGGTTTAGCAGAGCGGTCATGGGTTACTCCCTTCCAATCGGGTGCCCATAGTGAACCGCCCGCGACGCCTCACAAACCTTTCAAACGCGTGTCGCCGAGCGCCGTCCGAGTAAGATGGCCGTCGATCTGCTGAGGATCGATGCGGGTCGGGCGGAGCCGTTTGGGGGACCGGAGACGATGCCTGATCGAAACGCGCTGGCGGTCGGGGTGCTCGGACCGCTGGACGTCCGGGTGGCCGGGCGCGCGGTAGCCGTGACCGCGCCAATGCTGCGAGGTCTGCTGGCGGGTTTGGCGCTGCACCCGGGCACCGCCGTGCCGGCGGACCAGTTGGCCGCGGTGCTGTGGGGCGACGACCCGCCCGCCGATGAGCGGCGCAGCCTGCGCACCTACGTCAACCGGCTGCGCGGCCTGCTGGGCGCCGACCTCATCACGACGGTGCGGGCGGGTTACCAGCTGGAGGCCGAGCCGGACCAGGTCGACGCGGTGCGGTTCGTCCGCCTGCTGGACGCGGCGGCGCAGGCGACGGACCGCGCCGCCGAGCGCGCGCTGGTGGGCACCGCGGTCGCTCTGTGGCGCGGAACACCGTTCGAAGACGTGCACTCGGCCTGGCTGGACGAGTCGGAGACGCCAGGACTTGTCGAGCGGTACCTGAGCGGGGTGGAGCGGTTGGCCGACCTCGACGTCGCGGACGGTCGGGCCGACGAAACCGTGGCTCAGCTGCGGGCGCTGGCCGAGCGGCACCCGTTGCGCGAATCGTTGTGGCTGCGGCTGATCGTGGCGCTGGCCAGGTGCGGTCGGCGGGCCGAGGCGCTGAGCCGGTACGAGATCATCCGGCTGCACCTGGCCGAGGAGCTGGGCGTGGATCCGGGTCAGGAGCTACAGGCCGTCCACCTGGAGATGCTCACCCACCGGTCGCCCATCCGGCCACGGGCGACGATTCCCCGGCAGCTTCCCGCGGACATCGACGCGTTCACCGGCCGCGAGCCCGCGATGGTGGCCCTCGACAAGCTGGTACCCGATCAGCCGGTGGTGGGCCGCGAGCCGCCGGCGATCGCCGTGATCACGGGCACCGCCGGAGTCGGCAAGACCACGCTGGCCGTCCACTGGGCGCATCGGATGGCTGACCGGTTCCCCGACGGCCAGTTGTACGCGAACCTGCGCGGCTTCCACCAGTCGGGGCCGGTCCGGTCCCCCGCCGAGGTGATCCGCGGATTCCTCGACGCGCTGGGCGTGCCGGCGTCCGCGGTACCCGATGGCGTGGAAGACCAGGCCGCGCTGTACCGCGGCCTGCTGGCCGAGCGGCGGATGCTGGTCGTGCTCGACAACGCCCGCGACGCCGAGCAGGTACGCCAGTTGCTGCCCGGCGCGGGCGCGTCGATGGCGGTGGTGACCAGCCGCGACCAGCTATCCGGGCTGGTCGCGGCCGCCGGCGCGTACCCCGTGGCGCTCCACCTGCTCGGCGTGGACGAGGCACGCGCGCTGTTGACGCGCCGCCTGGGCGCGGACCGGGCGGCGGCCGAGCCCGGCGCGGTGGCGGCGATGGTCGCGCACTGCGATGGTCTGCCGCTGGCCCTGGCGATCGTGGCCGCTCGGGCGGCCGACCACCCGACCTTTCCGCTGGCCACGCTCGCCGACCAGCTGCGCCTGGCCCGCGACGACCTGGACGCGTTCGCGGGTGGCGACCCGGCCACCGACGTGCGCGCCGTGTTCTCCTGGTCCTACCGCACGCTCGGCGCCGGCGCGGCGCGGCTGTTCCGGTTACTCGGCGAGTACCCGGGCCAGGACCTCGGTGCGCCCGCCGCGGCCAGCCTGGCCGGCCTGCCGGTCCGGCGGGCGCGGGCGCTGCTGGCGGAACTGACCCGCGCGCATCTTGTCACCGAGCACGCGCCCGGCCGCTACACGCTGCACGACCTGCTCCGCGTGTACGCGGCCGAGCTGCTCCACACCGTCGACGCCGCCGACCAGCGGCGGGAGGCCACCCGGCGGCTGCTCGACCACTATGTACAGACCGGCAACACGGCCGCATTGCTGATCTACCCACGTGACCCGATCACGCCGGCGCCGCCCCTGCCCGGAGTCCATCCGGAGGCGCTCGCCGACCACGCGCAGGCCATGGCGTGGTTCACCGCCGAGCACCAGGTGATGGTGGCCGCGGTGGATCTCGCCGCCGGCGCCGGCTTCGACACCCACGCCTGGCAGCTGGCCTGGACGCTCTACAGCTTCTTCGACTGGCAAGGGCGCTGGCACGACCAGACCGCCACCCAGCGGACGGCGCTGGAGGCCACATCGAGGCTGGGCGACCGGGCGGCCAAGGCCCGGATCCAGGTCAACCTGGCGCAGGTGAACATGCGGCTGCGGCGTTACGACGAGGCCCACCTCCACCTGAACGAGGCACTCGACCTGTACACCCAACTCGGCGACAAGACCGGGCAGGCCCGTACCCACCTCAACCTCGGACAGCTGTTCAGCCGGCAGGACGATCACCGGTCGGCGCTCGAGCACAGCCTGCTCGCCCTCGACCTGCACCGGGCCACCGACCACCGCTCGGGGCAGGCCGACGCCCTCAACGAGGTCGGCTGGTGCTACGCCATGCTGGGCGAGTACCGGCGCACCATCGAGTTCTGCGATCAGGCCCTGGCGGTGCACCGCACGCTGGACCACCGCCACGGCCAGGCCACCACATGGGACAGTCTCGCGTACGCACACCATCACCTCGGGGCGCTCCAGCACGCCGTCGCCTGCTATGACGAGGCGGTGCGGCTGTACCGCGACCTCGGCGACCGCTACCGCGAGGCCGAGACCCTGGCCCGCCTCGGCGACACCCACCACGCCGCCGACGACGCCCGCGCCGCGCGGTCGGCCTGGCAGCGGGCGTTGGAGATCCTCGACGAGCTCGGCCACCCAGACGCCGACCAGGTACGCGCCAGGCTGCGGTGATCCCCGGGACGTGACGTCTACAGTGGACTTACTTCGTCGCCTGTTCGAGGACCTCGGTCACGGTGGCGGCCAGGAGGTCCCGTTTGTACTCTGTCTGCGGCAGTCCGGTCGCGCCGTCGGCCGCGCGGGCGCCCGCCTGGCCCAGCAGGTCGGGTGTGACCGTCGCCCCGGTGATCAGCGCCTCCACCGCCGGCAGGCGCAGCGGGATCGGCGCCACCGCGCCGACCGCGACCGCGACGAACGCGATCCGGTCACCGTCCAGCACGACGCGCTCAGCTCGCGGCGGTCGGTGGTGACGATGGCGTCGTCCGTGAGCAGCGGTCGGGGGGTCTGCTCCGACGGTGTGGTCTCAGCGGTCGGCGGCGGTGGGTCGGTGACCCAGCAGCGCGGTGAGCTCGCGAAGGGTATGGCTGTCATGGTCGTCGCGTAGGGGGCAGGTTGTGTCGGTGCCGCGAAGCCGATCGGTCGCACGTCGGGCGGTGATCGTCGCGATCCAGGCGCGGCTATCGATGCCTGCCTCGTCGACATGGTGTCTGGCCATGTGCCACACCTCGACGAACGTCGACCGCGTCACGGCTCGGGCGTCGCGCGGACGCGGCAACGCCCGGATGGCGTCGCGCCAGACCCGCCGAGCGAGAAGGGCGTAGAGGCGTCGAAACGCCACCTGGTCCCCGGAAGCGATCCGATCGACAAGCCCGTGTAGACGGTCGCCGGCCTCCGGTGTGGTGATGGCATGTGTCGGTGTTACAGCCTTGAGCATGTCCGCTCCCCGGGTGCGTCTGGATGGGTGTAGACGCGCCGCCGGGGACCGGGGCGGCAACCAACCGGCGGACAATTGACCAGCAAGGGTGCCTACCGACGTATCGTCCGCAGTTCACGAATGACGGTACGCGGACGCGGGCAGGCGTTAGGCCTTTCGGCGATAAGTACCTCTGTCGTGAGCAACAGCGCGGCTGCTCGACGCCCCGACCCCCTCAGCAGGCGTAGAGTTCGGATTGTCGCTCGTGTCCCCGGTGGCGTGACAGTCCGCCATTAGCGGACGCATCGAGCGGGCTGAGATTCTGGTGACCGGGCCACCAGCAGGAAGTGGTCTGCTATGCCTGATGTGAAGCCCATCCCCGACAATTACTCCCAGGTCGTGCCTTACCTATGCGTCGACGGCGCCAGCGCGGCGATCGATTTCTACCGCACCGTGTTTGGAGCGACCGAGCGCAGTCATCGATCAGTTCTACGGTGATCGCACCGGCCAGTTCGAGGATCCGTTCGGGCACCGGTGGAGTGTCGCGACCCGCATCGAGGATCTTTCTCCGCAGGAAATGGCCGAACGCGCCAGCGCCGCGACAAGCGCCTAAACGCCGCCTGGGCTCGACCGATGCGCTAATTCAGAATCCGGTACCGCAGGTGAGTGGCGTGGCGGGACTCGATCACCTCGGCCCGCTCCAGTTGGATCGGGCCGCCGAGGTGCTCGAACAGCTGGGTACCACTGCTAAGGATCACCGGGGCGACGTGCAGGAACAGCTCGTCGACCAGCCCGGCCGCGAGCGCCTGCTGGATGATGCTGGCGCCGCCCATGATGTGCACCACCTTGTCCCCAGCGGCCACCCTCGCCTGCTCGATGGCGTGCCTGATGCCCTCGGTGACAAACGTGAACGTCGTCTCGCCCTTCACGACCACGTCGTGCGGGCGGTGGGTGACCACGAACACCGGCATCCGGTAGAACCCGTCCTCCGCGGCCCAGCCTCCGGTCTCGTCGTACACCTTCCGGCTGGTAATGATCGACCCGGCGATCTGGCGCTCCTCGCCGAAGGCGAAGTCCATAGCCCGGCTCTCCTCAACCCAGGCCTGTATGACCTCGCCGCCCTCGCCCAGCCCGGGATACCGGTCGAGGTTCGGGCCGGTGACGTAGCCGTCCAGCGACATCGAAATGTTCGCCTCCACTGTGGCCATGCCAGCTCTCCTTCAGGTCAACGGTCGATGGCCCCTTGCAGGCCGAGCTCGCCGTGGCCGTTGACGGTGTAGACGAAGGCCGTCGATCGCACCTGTGTGGGCCAACCGGACCGTCGTCGCGGGCGTCGCGACGTTCGGGGACGCGGGTTGTGGTGTAGGGGCTTGTGCGCGCCGTGGTCGGGCACCGGCTGTGGTTGTCCGTCAGCGTGTGTTCCGCAGATGGTGGCCAGTTCAGCCGCGCTGGGCCGGTGGCGGGGGTCGCGCGTCAGCGTCCGCCGGACCAGGTCGTTCAGGTGCGGGGGTAGGCCGTGCAGGTCTGGTTGCGCGGACTGGAGGCGCAGGATCCATTCCTGTTCGCTGCGGCTGGCGAATGGGTGGACGCCGGCGGCGAGGTGCGCGAGGAGGCATCCCCAGGCGAAGACGTCGACCGCCGGTGTGGCTGGTGCGGTGCGTAGCTGTTCGGGTGCGGCCCAGCCGCGGCTGCATTGCACGATCCCGTCATCGCCGCACCGCTGGCCGATGTGCCGGGCGATACCGAAGTCGATGATACGGACGTCGTGGTCGCGGACGAGCAGGTTGGATGGCTTCACATCGCAGTGCACGACGCCGCGGGCATGGACCGCGGCGAGCGTTCGGGCCAGCGCCGCGCCGAGGCTCCATAGCAGGCTGGCCGGTGTTGGCTTGCCCACCAATGTGGAGCCGCACCGGTAGCCCGGTAGGTGGGCGGTCACCAGGTACGCGCCGGCCGTCGACGTACCGTGGCCGAACACGGGTGCGGTGCAGTGCGGGTCCACAGTGGACGCTAGCCGGTATTCGCGCTGGCATGCCTCCGCGGCCCCGCTGGCGGGGCGTAGGAGTTTGACCACGACAGGCTCGCCGGCCGGTGCCCAGGCGTAGAACACGTCCGCCATCCCGCCGGACCCCAGACGTGCGATCAACCGGTGGCCGTCGACACTGACCGGGTCGGTGACGCGAAGCGGCCAGCTGCCGGCGGGAGGGCGCTGCCGGGGCAGATCGGTGGTCGGTTCGGCGGGATGGGGTTCGGTCATCGTGATCGAGGGTGGCTCGACGAGAACGGTCATGCTGATCGACGCTCGTTACGGGGACACGCCGCGGGTGAGCCGGCCGGGACGGCGCCTCTGCTGAAAGCGCCGGGAGTCGCTGATCAAATGACCGCGGGGTCCGGGCGGTGGACAGATGCCAGCGCGAACGCCGGCTGGAGCGTCGGCGTGTGAAGCCGACCGTGCGATCAACACTACGCCGCTATGGGCGGGGCGGCACGACTCAGCGTCCGCCGACGCCCCGGTGTCGGCGCGGTCGCGCCTTCGTTCGGTGCCGGATTGGTTTGGTAGCCGGGTGGGTGGACGGATGTTCCCTACGGCCGTCTCGCCTCGGCGCGCGCTTGTCGGCCGCCGGTGTTAGCGTCAACGCGAGCGCGGCCAATTCTTTGCTGGCCCGCCGTCTGGACACACGGACGGGCGAAACGGCAACGGTCGACCCCAAGACCCCGGGCGACGCATCACCGACACGAGCCCACCGCGCAGGATTACGGCACGCGCTGCTGCTGCTCGTCGCCGCCGGGCTGGCCTGCTTCGGCGTCTACTGCCTGTCGGCCGTCCTGGCCGCGCATGGTCCGGCACGCTGTCGATGTTTCATGACCTCGGCTAGGCGCCCGACAACAGGCTCGGAAAGGCCCAGGCGTGACGACGCGATGGAAGATTCTCGTTACCGGCGCCACCGGCAAGGTCGGCTGCCAGCTCGTACAGGGCCGAGCGGACCCGGCAAGCATGCAGGTGCTCGACCACGCCGAAGCGTTCCGATGAGCCGGCCTGACCTGACCAGTCCAGCCGCGGCGTCCACGCACCGGGCCGGGCGTCGCGAGTGGGTCGGACTGGGGCTGCTGGCCCTGCCCGCCGTGCTGGTCTCCATGGACATGACGGTGCTGCATCTGGCCGTACCGAGCCTCAGCGCCGATCTACGGCCAACCAGCACCGAGCTGCTGTGGATCGTGGACATCTACGGCTTCATGATCGCCGGATTCCTGATCACGATGGGCACGCTGGGCGATCGGATCGGGCGCCGCAAGCTGCTGCTGGTCGGCGCGGCCGCGTTCGGCGTCGCTTCCGTGCTCGCGGCGTTCTCCACCACGGCCGGGATGCTGATCGCAGCGCGGATGCTGCTCGGGGTCGCCGGGGCGACGCTCGCACCGTCCACTCTGGCGTTGATCCGCAACATGTTCCTGGATCCGCAGCAGCGTACGGCGGCGATCTCGATGTGGTTCATGAGCTTCCTGGCCGGTGCCGCGGTTGGCCCGCTGGTCGGCGGCGCACTGCTCGAATACTTCTGGTGGGGTTCGGCGTTCCTTATCGGGGTCCCGGTGATGGCGCTGCTGCTCGCGGCCGGACCTTTCCTGCTGCCCGAGTACCGCGACCCGACGGCTGGCCGGCTGGACCTGGCCAGTGCGGCCATGTCGCTGGCCGCGGTCCTTGCCGTGATCTACGGGCTCAAGCAGGTCGCCGCGGACGGCCTCGCGCTGCCGCCCATCCTGGTGATCGCCGCCGGTGTCGCCACCGCAGTGGTCTTCGTACGACGGCAGCGCGCGCTGTCCGACCCACTGCTCGACCTGACGCTCTTCGGCGAGCGCACATTCAGTGTCTCGCTGGGTGTCCTCACCCTCGCCGCGGCCGTAATGGGAGGAGTGGGTTACCTCACCGCCCAGTATCTCCAGCTGGTGCTCGGGCTGTCACCACTGCAAGCGGGTCTGTGGATGCTGCCTCCGTTCGGAGCGGGGATCGTCCTCATGATGGTGGCTCCGCTGCTCGTGCGCCGGGTTCGTCCAGGGCTCGTCATCGGCGCCGGCCTGGCCCTGGCCGCGGCCGGCTTCGTGGTCGTGAGCCAGGTCGGTGACAACGCCGGCCTCCCGTTCGTCGTCACCGGGACGGCGATGGTCTTCGCCGGTTTGATGCCAGTGGCCGCGTTGGGTATGGACGTCGTCATCAACGCCGTCGCGCCGCGGCGGACCGGAGCCGCCTCGGCCATCTCCGAAACCACCCAGGAACTCGGCTTCGCACTCGGCATCGCGCTACTGGGAAGCCTCGGCACAGCCGTCTACCGCCGCCGGATGACCGACGCGCTCCCACCGGACAGCCCCGCTCAGGCAGCCGACGCCGCCCGGGACACCCTCGGCGGTGCCACCGGCGTAGCCGACCAGCTTCCGGCAGGACTGCTCGTCACCGCCGGGCAGGCGTACACCGACGGACTCCAGGCAGCCGCCGCGGCCAGCGCGGTCGCGTTGGCGGCTGCCGCCGTCGTAGCCGCGACCCTTCTCCGGCGGACACCAACGAGATCCCGTCAGGAGCCGCTGACCGCGACTCCTGACGGCGACGCAAGCCACGGCCCCACCTCCACGGGCGCAGATCCGCACGGCTCGCGCAGTGGACCGGCGTAATTGCGCCGTGAGCGGGCGGGGAGTGGGCCCAGGCCGGGGAGGCAGCTAACCCACGACGCCCGGTGACCGCCTGTCACCCGGCCTACCTCAGGCAGGCATTGCGGTCCGCAGCTGGGCGAGGGTTCGTTTCAGTAGGCGCGAGACGTGCATTTGGGAGAGGCCGATCTCGTCGGCGATCTGGGTTTGGGTCATGTGGTCGTAGAACCGCATGACCAGGATGCGCTGTTGCCGGGCCGGTAGCGCCGCGACGAGCGGTCGCAGTGTGAGGTAGTCGTCCACGTGGGCGTAGCCGGGGTCGGTGCCGCCGATCAGGTCGATGCGGTCGGCGTCGATTCCCTTCGCGGGTGGCGCGTTCAGGGACGTCAGGCGGTAGACGTGCCAGGCGCCGACAGCGGCCCGCAGCTGATCGACGCTCACGTCCAGGTGGTCGGCGAGTTCGGTGGGGGTTGGCGTGCGGCGGTGCTCGTGACTGAGTCGGCCGGTGGCGGCGGGCACGTCTTGCGCCAGTTCCTGGATGGGACGTGGCACCCGGATGGCCCAGGCGGTGTCGCGGAAGTGGCGTTTGAGGGCGCCGAGGATGGTGGGGACGGCGTAGGCGGCGAACGGGACGTCCCGGCCGGGGTCGTAGCTGTCCACGGATTTGATCAGGGCGAGGGCGGCGACCTGGGCCAGGTCGTCGACGAGTTCACCGCGTCCGGCATAGCGGCGGGCCAGCCGGTTGGCCAGCGGCAGATTCTGCTCGATGGCTCGGGCGCGGAGTCTGCCACGTCCGGGATGCCCGGCCGGCAGACAGTCACGCTGGTGCAGCAACCGTTCGGTGCTCACCTGCGCATCGTCCGGTTCGCCGCGGCGACCGGAGGCGGTGGTGGTGCGCTGGCCGGGATGGCGGGTGGCCGGCGTCGCTGGTTCGAGGATGGCGGCAGCCGGGATGGTCAGGGCTGGTTCGGCAAGGGTGGTCATGGTGGTCAACGCCCTATGGGTCACGCCGCGGGTGTGCCGGCAGGGCCGGCGTCTCTGCTGAAGCGCCGGTAGTCGCTGGTCGTTGACCGCGGGGTCCAGGCGGTGAGAAGACTGCCAGCACGAAGGCTGACTGCGCGTCGACGGATGAAACGCCGATCCTGCGGTTCAGCGTACGCCGTTGTGGCGGTGACACCAGCGCCTGGCGGGCCGGACATTCGCCAGCGTCAAAGGCAGGGGTCGCGACCGACACGCGGCACCCGAGCGGACGGCGGGTGCCGGGCGTAGGCTGGCGGTGACAAGCCGCCCAAGGGGAGCCAGTCGCGTTCGACCCGGTCCTTGTCCTACGTCACCTGCTCGTCGCGGCCCCTCACGAACCGTTCTGGTATCGGAGGCGCCCTCATGGAACCACCTTCGGTTGGCGCGGTGTCCGGTTCGGGTGGCGCGATGAACACCGATCGCAGGCTGCGGCTGTGGACCCAAGTCGTCGGACACGCCCAGGATGCGCCGGTCGGGGTCGAGCACGTGTGCGCCGCGGTGACGTTGGCTACCGGCGTGGACGGCGCCGCGGTCACCGCGGTACTCGGCTCGGGTCTACGCGAAACGGTGTACGCCAGCGATCAGGTCGCCTCGGAGCTCGAGGAGCTGACCGTGACCCTTGGTGAGGGTCCGGGTGTGGACGCGTCCGCCGACGGTCCGGCGCTCGCCGCCGACCTGACGAGCTTCGAATGCCTGGCGCGCTGGCCGGCGTTCGCACCGGCCGCGGGGAACGCCGGAGCAGCCGCGATGTTCGCGTTCCCGTTGCGGGTCGGTGCGATCCGGATCGGTGTCATGGACCTCTACCGCGCCCAGCCCGGCGGCCTGGACGGCGAACGGCTCGCCGACGCGCTGCTACTGGCCGACACCGCCTGCGCGCTGCTACTCGACGCGGCGCAGCCGGACCGCCCCCACCTCAACGGGCGCCGGCCCGAGCCGGCCGGCCTTGCCCATCCCGAGGTCCATCAGGCCACCGGCATGATCATCGTGCAGCTGGGGGTGACCGCGGCAGTGGCCCTGATCCGGCTGCGTGCCTACGCGTACGCTCACGATCGGCGGCTGCGCGATGTCGCCGGTGATGTCGTGGCCCGACGCCTACGATTCGATCCGGACGGGGACTTCGGTGCCTGTTGAGGTCCCGGGTCAGACCGGCCAGATCGCATTCCGCGGGTCACGGCTTCCGCCCAATCGGACGTCAGGTCTACCGTATGACGAGGGTGAGTGAGATGGCCGAGATCCAGCTAGCCGACGTGTTCGTGGAGATGGCCGACACTCTCGTCGACGATTTCGACGTGATCGACTTCCTGCACGGGTTGACCGAGCGGTGCGTCCAACTCCTGGGCGTGGCGGCGGCCGGGCTGCTGCTGACCGACCAGCGGGACACGTTGCAGGTGGTAGCCGCCTCCTCCGAACGCACCCGGCTGCTCGAGCTGTTTCAGCTGCAAACCGACCAGGGCCCGTGTGTGGACTGCTTCCGCACCGGCCAACCCGTGTCGGTCGCTGACCTGCCCGCGGCCGGCCGGTGGCCGGCCTTCACCGCAGCCGCCGCAGAGGTCGGCTTCGCCGCGGTCCACGCGGTGCCGATGCGCCTACGTGCCGAGGTGATCGGCGCGCTGAACCTGTTCGACACCGCCCCGGGTCCATTGGATGAAGGCAAGCTGCGCATCGGCCAAGCCTTGGCCGACGTGGCCACCATCGGACTACTGCAACAGCGCGCTATCCACCGCCGCGACATCCTGACCGAACAGCTGGAGACCGCGCTGCGCAGCCGGGTCCTGATCGAGCAGGCCAAAGGCGTGCTGGCCGAACGCCTTCACCTGGACATGGCCGAAGCCTTCGTTCTGCTGCGCGGCAACGCCCGCAGCCGCAACCGGCGCCTGTCCGATCTCGCCCAGGCCGTCGTCGACGGCACCGAACACATCCCACCCGCGACAGCCGCCAGTCCGCCTCGCTGACCCTGACGGCCAGGCCGGCGTCGCCAGGCCCACCCACGTCCGCGCGGAGACCACCGCCGTGCCTCCCAGCGGCCCGCAGTCGTTCTGACCGGCGAAGGCCACGAGGCTGCCGCCGCCGCGCCCGGCGGGTCAGCCGAGCCGGGTGATCTCGACGGTGACGCCGAAGAGCTCCGCTTTCTGCCCGGAGTAGACGCCGGACAGTGGCCGCACGTCGGCGTAGTCGCGGCCACGGGCCAGCAGCACGTGTCGGCTGGCCACCTCGGCGAGGCTGGTCGGGTCGACCGGGATCCAGCCGCCGGCCCAGAACTCCACCCACGCGTGGCTCTGGCCGGCGGTCGCCTCCCCGACTTCGGCCTCCACGGTCGGGTGCAGGTAGCCGGAGACGTAACGCGCGGGCAGGCCGACCGCGCGGAGCAGGGCCAGCGTGATGTGGGCGAAGTCCTGGCAAACGCCCTTGCCGGCGGCCCGGGCCTCGGCCGATGAGGTGTGCACGTGTGTCGCGCCCGGCTCGTACCGCAGCGTCTCGTGAGTCCACGCGGCGGCGCGTAGCCCGGCCTGCATCGGCGTCGAGCCGGTGCGCA
The DNA here is from genome assembly GCF_059359075.1 of Phytohabitans sp. LZ39. Lineage (NCBI taxonomy): Bacteria > Bacillati > Actinomycetota > Actinomycetes > Micromonosporales > Micromonosporaceae > Phytohabitans > Phytohabitans sp. LZ39. The sequence goes on from NZ_JCADBM010000005.1 coordinate 123,825, forward strand.
GGGACTGCCCGAGCTCGGCGATCTCCGGCTCCGCCTGAACATAGCGCGACGGGGCGAGCAGCTCGCCAAAGCGTTCCCGGATCGCGCGGGAGGCCAGGTCGGTCCAGTCGACGCCGACCGGCGCGGGGCGCGGCCGGGCGGTCTCGACCGTCGAGGTCGCCAGCACGACGAGCTCGGTGTGTGGGATGTGGATGTCGAACGCGTCCACCGTGGTGCCCCAGTAGTCGACGTAGCGCAGCGGCCTCGCGGTAGGCGTGATCTCCAGGGCGGCGTGCAGGGTGCGCTGTCCATCGACGCTCGGCGGGGTGAGCCTCGCCTCGTTGTACGAGGCCCGCACCGGTCCGCCGTACCGGTAGCCGGTGCGGTGTCGGATCGCGATCCGCCAGGTCATGTGGCGGGCTCCTCGATGCGCCAGTGCAGCGGTGCGGACCCGGTGAACAGCCGCCGGGTGACGTCTTCGCTGACCGTGGATACGGTTCGCTGTAGTTCGTGCAGCCGCTCCACGAGGTCGTCGAGCAGTGTGGCGGCGGACAGAAACTCCAGGTCGGTGCGGGCTCGGCCGATGGCTCGGCGGGCAGGCTCGTCCAGCGCGGACCGCCCGGACGCCGGGTCGAGTCGGGTCAGCGCTTCCTCTCCGGCGCACAGCGCGTGGAAGACCGACCGGGGGAAGAGCCGGTCCACCAGGAGGAACTCGAGCACCCGGCGGGCGTCGACACCCTGGTGGTACGTGCGCAGGTAGGCGTCGTGGGCCGAGCACGCCCGCAGGGTGGATGTCCAGCCTTCGTCGCCGACGCCGGCGCCGATCCGGGACGCGAGCAGCCGCGCGGTCATGTCGACGCGCTCCAGGCTGCGGCCGAGCACGAGCACGTCGTAGCCGGCGTCCCGGCTCATGCTGGCCTCGACGTGGCCGGCGAAGGTCGCGGCGCACTCGCGGACGTAGGAGAAGAAGGGCGCGGGGCCGAAGTCCCGGGCGGCGGCCACCCGGGCCGGGAGCGCGTTGTGGGTCGAGTTCAGGCATTGCCAGATCTCGGCCGAGAGCGCCTCCCGCGCGCCGCGGGCGTTTTGCCGGGCGGCGACCAGCGCGCCGGCGATCGAGTTGGGGGCGTCGTCGTAGCCCAGCAGCTCCAGTACGGCTTGGCTGTCCTGGTGCCGCCCGGCGACCTCGTCCGGCACACCCATGACGGTCAACAGGACGGCGCAGGCGGCCGCCTCGTCCACCGTCGGGTCCTCGAGGACCTCGTGGAAATGCACGTCGAGAAGCCGGGCCGTGTCCTCGGCCCGTTCGATGTACCGGCCGATCCAGAACAGCGATTCGGCTACGCGGCTCAGCACCCGGGTCCCCTCATTGTTGTGGCTGGTCGTCGTGCGGGCCGCGGTCGGGTGTCGTGCCCCGCACCGCCTGCGCGGGGAAAGCGGGCGGACTGGTGGCTTCGGACGCTGGCTGCGGCGACGAGGTGAGCACCCAGGTGTCCTTGGAGCCGCCGCCCTGGCTGGAGTTGACGATCAGGCTCCCCTCCCGCAGCGCCACCCGGGTCAGCCCCCCGGGCAGGACGTGGACCTGCTCGCCGTCGTTGACCGCGAACGGCCGCAGGTCGATGTGCCGGGGCAACAGCCGGTCGTCGAGGTGTGACGGCGAGGTCGACAGCAGCACCAGCTCCTGCGCGATCCACCCGCGTGGCTCCGCGAGCACCCGCGCGCGCACGGCCGCCAGCTCGGCGTCCGAGGCGGACGGCCCGATGACGATGCCGGAGCCGCCGGAACCGTCGACCGGCTTCACCACGAGCTGATCGAGTCGCTCCAGGCATTCCTCCCGAACGTCCGGGTCGTCGAGCCGGTAGGTCGTGACGTTGGGCAGCAATGGCTTCTCACCCAGGTAGTACTCGATGAGCGCCGGAACGTACGTGTAGGTCAGCTTGTCGTCGGCGACGCCGTTGCCGACCGCGTTGGCGATCGTGACGTTGCCGGCGCGGGCGGCGTTGAGAAGGCCCGGGCACCCCACGACCGAGTCGGGCCGGAAATGCACCGGGTCGAGGAAGTCGTCGTTGACCCGCCGGTAGACGACGTCCACCCGCTGCCTGCCACCGAGGCTGCGCATGTAGAGGACGTGCTCGTCGCAGAACAGGTCGCGGCCCTCGACGAGCTCGATGCCCATCTTGCGGGCCATGAAGGCATGCTCGAAATAGGCCGGGTTGTACACGCCAGGGCTGAGCAGCACCACGACCGGCTCCTTTACGCCGTCCGGCGCCGACCGGCGCAACGCATCCAGCAGCCGCCCCGGGTAGGAAGCGACCGGCCGCACCTGCTGCTCCAGAAAAAGCCCGGGAAAGACCCGCGCCATAGTCCGTCGGTTCTCCACAACATAGGACATTCCGGACGGCACCCGTAGATTGTCCTCGAGCACCCGCAGCACACCCGCCTCATCGCGGACCAGGTCGATCCCGGCGAGGTGGATCCGGACGTCGTTGCGCGGCCGGATGCCGTGTGCCGGCCGGCAGAACGTGGCCGACGTGGTCAGCAGAGTGCGCGGCACCACCCCGTCCCGCACGACCTCGGCCGGGCCGTAGACGTCGGCGAGGAAGGCCTCCAAGGCCCGTACCCGCTGCACGACGCCCGCTTCGACGACCTCCCACTCGGCGGCCGGGATCAGCCGGGGGATCAGGTCGAGCGGAAAGAGCCACTCCTCGCCGGCGTGGGAAAAGGTGACGCCCTGGTCGCGGAAGCTGCGATCCCGCGCCGCCGCACGCTGCGCCAGGTCTTCGCCGGTGAGCATCTGTAGGGCGTCGTAGAGCGCGCGCATGTGGGGATGCGGCAGCCCGTCCGCCCCGAACATCTCGTCGTAGGCTGGGCCGCGCGGATATCCGTCGAGGAGCCCTCCCATGCGAGGATTCGTACCACCGATTCGTTGCCGCGACCAGCAGTTACGGTGAGGAAACAATGACGGACCAGACTGAGGGCATGACAGCCGTCTCGCGGCAGGTCCGGGTCGGGTGTGAGTTCCGGTACACCGCGGAGGTGCAAACGCCCGCGATCTTCCAGGTCGAGCCGTCCGGGGTCGGGCCCGCGGCGGTGCTCCAGCAGGGCTGGGATATCCAGCCCGCCACCACCCGCCACGGCTACACCGACCTGTACGGCAACGACTGCCAACGACTCACCCTGCCCGCGGGCGACTCGACGCTGCGCTACAACGCCCTCGTCGCCGTCCCGGACGCGACCGAGGACGTGGACCTCGACGCGGCCGAGCTACCCGTCCCGCAACTGCCCGACGACGTGTTGATCTACACCATGCCCAGCCGCTACTGCCTGCCCGACGTCCTCGGCGACCAGGCATGGCGCCTGTTCGGCGGCCAGAAGCCCGGATATCGGCGGGTGCAGGCGATCTGCGACCACGTCAACAGCCACCTGCGGTTTGAGTACGGCACCAGCAGCCCCACCACCACCGCCGCCGAGGCCTATGCGGCCGGCAGCGGCGTCTGTCGCGACTTCGCCCACGTCGCGATCAGCTTCTGCCGGGCGCTGTCGATCCCGGCCCGCTACGTCTTCGGCTACCTGCCCGACATGGACGTGCCGCCGGACCCGGCGCCGATGGACTTCGCCGCCTGGATGGAGGTCTACCTCGACCACCGCTGGTGGACCTTCGACCCCCGCAACAACGCCGCCCGCAAAGGCCGTACGCTGATCGGCCGCGGCCGCGACGCGGTCGACGTCGCCATGGTCACCACCTATGGTGGACCACTGCTGCGGAGCATGCAGGTCTGGGCAGAGGAGGCGACGTGACATCGGACGGCGGGGCACCGCCCGACGCACCACCCCGGCTGCCCTCCCCCGCGGAGTTGGAGGAGGCCAGCCGGCTCACGTACGTGCTGCACCAGCGCTTCCGGTACAGCTATGACGGCCCGGTGCGAGACCTCGACCACCGGCTGGTGGTGGTCCCTCCCCGCCAGCATGGTGATCAGCGCCGGCGGCGGCATTCGATAGCTGTCTCCGCGGCCGGCGCCCGTACCACCCATCGCCGTGACGCCGCTGGCAACATCGTCACCCGATCGCGTGTGCCGCTGGTGCCGGACGGGATCGAGTTCGTGATCGAGGCGGTCGTAGAGCGGGCCGGGCCGGGCACCGACGTCGGCCTGCCGGCCGCGGCGCTGCACGATCCCCGGCTGCTCCGGCCGACTCGGCTGACCGCCACCGACCCCACGATCGACCGGGTCGCGGCGAGGCTGGCTGACCGCGATCCGCTGGCCACCGCCGAGCGGTTCTGCGCGTACGTGCACGACGCGATCACCTACGAGTACGGGGTGACCACTGTCGACACCACCGCTGCCCAGGCGCTCGCCCTCGGCCGTGGCGTGTGTCAGGACAGCGCCCATGTGATGATCGCGCTTTGCCGCGCCACCGGTCTGCCGGCCCGCTATGTCTCCGGACACCTTCTCAGCGAGGGCGGCACGCACGCCTGGGTCGAGGTCGTCGTCGCCGATCCGGAGGGCGCCCGCGCGGTGGCGTTCGACCCGTGCAACGGTCGCCGCGCCGGACGCGCTTACCTGACCGTCGCCACCGGACGCGACTACACCGATGTCGCCCCGACCTCCGGCACCTACCGCGGTGCCGCGCGCGGCGCGCTGACAGCGACCAAACGGGTCGACGTCGCACTGGCCTGACGGGCTCCGACCCGCCAGGCGCGGCTCGGCCGTCGCCCCTACTCCGAACCCCGACGGCAGGTCACCGCATTGGCGGTTGATGCGGGATCCTCACCGCGTAGGTCGATGAACAGGTCAGATGGTGAAGCCGCCGTCGATGTTGATCGTCGCGCCGGTCAGGTATCGGCCGTCCGGGCCGGCGAGGTAGGCGACGGCTCCCGCGATCTCGTCCGGTGTGCCGTAACGCCCGAGGGCGGTGAAGCCCTTGATCATGTCAGCGTCCGGGCCGTCGGCTGGGCTCAGGTCGGTGTCGGTCGGTCCCGGGTTGATCAGGTTCACGGTGATGCCGCGCGGCCCCAACTCCCGGCCCAGACCCTTGGTCAGGCCGATGAGAGCACTCTTGCTCATCGCGTACAGGGTGAAACCGGGGAACACCATCCGCTGGGCGGCGTTGCTGCCGATGCTGATGATCCGTCCGCCGTGCCGCATGTGGACGGCGGCCGCTTTCGCCGCGACGAACGGCGCGCGCACGTTGACGGCGACGGTACGTTCGAATTCGTCCAGCCCGAGCTCTTCCACCGGTCCGATGAGAAACACGCCAGCGTTGTTGACCAGGATGTCGAGCCGTCCGAACTCGGCGGCCACCTGGTCCACCGCGTCCTTCACGGCGGCGGAGTCGGCGCTGTCCGCCCGCACCGCCATCGCCCGGCGCCCGACGGCCTTGACCCTCTCGACTACGTCGCTGGCCCGGTCGACGTTTTGCAGGTAGGTAAACGCCACGTCGGCGCCGTCTTCGGCCAGGCGTGAGACCACTGCCGCGCCGATGCCCCGGCTACCGCCGGTTACCAATGCCACTTTGCCGTCCAGATTTTTGGTCATGCCTGAGTGTGCTCGTGTCGACCACACCTGTCCGGCGGGAATCGGACGTTTGTGTAGTCCGGACGGGGGGTTTGGTAAATCCGCGGCGAGGGAAGCCATCGTTGTGGGCCGCCCACTGCGGGCATCGGCCCGCTAGCAATGGAGAGCATCATGGGCGTTATCGCCTGGATCGTGCTCGGCGCCGTCGCCGGTCTCATCGCCGAAAACCTCACCGGGAGGGAGACCGGCCAGCCGCCGGCGTGACTGCCACCGGTCCGGTGATGACAAGTCTGGCAGTGGCTCCGATAACTGACATCACCACCTGGGCTCGCGGCAGCGGCTTGGAAATCGTGCTGTTCATCAGCGGTGCGATCGTGCTTTCGCGGATCACCAGGTGGGTGGGCTCCGCGGTCACGGGTCGGATCGAGGCGAGGTCTGCCCGCGATGCCGGCCTGGTTCGCACGGAGTCCGCGAAACATGGCCACGTCTTGGCGCAGGTGGTCATGTGGGCGGTGATCGTGCTGCTCTACAGCGTGGCGGCGGTCCTCACCCTCCGGCGCCTCGGTGTGCCGTTCACCGGCCTTGTCGCGCCAGCGGCGGTGGTGGGAGTGGCGCTCGGGTTCGGCGCCCAACGCCTCGTACAGGACGTCCTGGCCGGGCTGTTCATTATCGTCGAGCGCCAGTACGGCTTCGGTGACGTGGTACGCATCGCGGCGTTGGGCTCCGAGGTCGGCGTGAGCGGCACCGTCGAGGAGGTCACGCTACGCGTCACGCGGCTGCGCACCGTCAACGGCGAGGTCGTCATCGTGCCCAACGGGCAGATCGTGCAGGTGACCAACCAGTCCCGCGACTGGGCCCGCGCGGTCGTCGACGTGCCGGTACCCAGCAATGTGGACGTGAGCCGAGTCCGCGAGATCCTCGGCCGAGTCGGCCTGGACGCCCGCGACGATGCGACGCTGAGCGCGTTGCTGCTGGACCCGCCGTCCGTCCTGGGTGTGGAAAGCCTGGAGCTCGACACCCTCCACGTGCGCATGGTGGCCCGCACACTACCCGGCAAACAGTTCACCGTCGGCCGGGAACTACGGGCCCGAGTCGCGCTGGCCCTGCAAGCGGAGGGCATCAACGTGTCGACCAGCCTCGACACCGTCGAGCCCGCCGGAGCGCGCTGATGCCCAAACACCTGCTGCGCGGACATGTCCGCTTGTCGACGGTGCTGATCGCGCTGGTGTTCGTCGTCACGCTGGCGACCTACCTGCTCGTGCGGCCGGTACCGGCATCCGTCGTCGTCCCGTCGAGGATCCCGACACCCACAGGCCAATCCTCGACGGAGCCGAGCCCCACGTCGAAACCCAGCCGTACCCCACCGGCTTCTCCATCGCCGTCACGGGCGCCCACATCAACGCCAACCCTGACGCCGACACCAACGCCAGCCCCAGCGTCGGGGTCGACGTCAGCGTCCCCGGACGGATAAGCGCGGAAGGTTACTCTGACGGCTGCGGCACGGTGCAGTCGACCTTTGGGTTGACGCCCACGTAGTTCAGCGGTCCCGCGATGATCGTGATCACGGTGTTTCCGGCTTTGGCGCAGCTGCTGGAAGACCCGCCGAGGTATCCGCGCTGTCCGGCAGCCACCAGGCCAATGATCAACCAGATCACGACGATTACTGCTCCGATGCGCACGGCTTGCCTCCTGATGCGAATCCGAACGGTGGTTCCGCGGTGACCTCGTGCCGCCGCGACCGATACCACAGCGATACCCAGACCGGCGATGTCCATAACGGACACCGATGAGCGGCGTTTCGGTGAGGGAACCCGGCTTCGGCGACGACGCGGCAATTGGCACGCGGGACGGTTTGGAACTCATCGGGCTCAGGGCATACGCCCTACCGAGGGAGGATCCCAATGTCCACTGCTGTAATCGTCATCCTGATCATCGTTGTGGTGGTCGCGCTCGCCGTCACCGGCTGGCTCACCGCCCGGCGGCGAAACCTACGGGCAAAGTTCGGCCCGGAATACCACCGGGTGATCGCCGAGCAGCCCAGCCGCGCCGCGGCCGAGCGGGAATTGCACCAGCGCGAACGCAAGCACGCCGAACTGAATTTGAAGCCGCTGGCGCCGGAAGCCCGAGCACGGTACGCGGCCGAGTGGGCGACGGTGCAGGCCCGCTTCCTCGACTCGCCCAGTGACGCGGTGCGCGACGGTGACGAGTTGGTCACCAGACTGGTCGGCGACATCGGGTACCCGACCGACAGCGACGACGAACAGCTCGCGCTGCTATCCGTCGAACACAGCGCCACTCTCGGCCACTACCGGGAGGCGCACGAGATCTCCCTACGCAACACCCGTGGCGAGGCCAGCACCGAACAGCTGCGCCAGGCGCTGGTGCACTATCGGGCGCTGTTCGCCGAACTGCTCGGCGAACAGCCCATCCCCCAGGGCGGTAAGCCGCTCGGCGTGGAACCGCCCGCCACCGAGCCGGCCGGAGACCGCGCCGTCAACAACACCGTCCCGATGTCCATACCCGGAAACGAGCCGTGGAGGATTTCATGACCGACCAGAGCACCCGTGAGCAGTGGACACGGCCGACCCAAACGCTGGAACGGGCCGGTCCAGAACGAACCGAACCAGAGCCGTCCACTCAGGACAGTGCCGCCGACGATCCAGCGGCGCATACCGCCGCCGAGCATGCGGTCGGCGGTTCCGTCTGGGCCGACGACGCTGCCCTTGAGCAGGCCGACCCCGAGCAAGCCGTCGGTGTGGCGCCGATGCCGGACGCCGGGCCGGGCCCCGACCCCCAGCCAGCCGAGCAGCACCACGGCGTCGCCGTAGCGGCCGACACCGGCGGACCGGTGGGCGACGTCAACGAGGAAAGCGACGTCACCGGGGGCCAGGCGCCGACCGTGCCGGCATCCGTGGACGACACGGCCGCACCCGACGTTGCCGGCTCAGGCGAGCTGCTACCCGGCGATGTGCCGGCTGAGCCGGCAGCGCTGTTCGACGGCGCCGCGATGCAGGGGTTCCGGGATCGGTGGCAGCAGTTGCAGCTGCGTTTCATCGACGACCCGCACACCGTGGCCGCGCAGGCCGGCGCGCTGGCCGACGAGATGGTCACCGCCCTGCGCGACGCCGTGGACCAGCACCGCACGACGCTGGAGGCCTGGCAGTCCGACGACGGCGTCGACGCGCACTTCGGGGATACCGAACGGCTGCGGGTCGCGGTCCGCCGCTACCGCGACTTCGTAGACCGCCTCCTCGCCATGTAAGCGCACGCAGCTCGCCGAGCCGCCAGTGCGAACAACCGGCGGCCTCGGCGGGCGACCCTGGACACCTGACCCTGGACACCTGCCCGCCGGCAGGTGGACGGTACGCCGGGCGCGCACGCTCGGCACTCCTACAGGTTGCCAGCGGTGTCCACCTCGGCCGGTTATGCTGGCATTACAGCCGTGGGAGGTTGTCATGCTCATACTCTTCGTTGTGCTGATGGCGCTGTGGCTCATTCTGGCAATCGTTGGGATCGCCATCGATGGCTTGTTGTGGCTCGGCATCATCGGGATCATTCTTTTCCTCGGGACCGCTGTGATCGGCGGACTCCGGCGTAGAGCGCTGAAGCACTAGCCAGCGCAACGGATCGCCGGCGGCCACGGCAACGGCCGTGTTGCCGGGCAGCCGCATGCCCGGTCGAGAATGACCTGGGATTACCCCCAACGGCCCGGAGGGGCTGGCTGCGGGAACGGACGACGGCCTACGCCACCAGGGCGACACCCCGAAAGCGAGGCCGACGAACCCGGCCGCCACGGCTCCGCCGGCATCCGCGCCACGCTGGCGAGCCAACACCTAGGCTCGGCGTACGTGGGCGCGCTGGCCTCGTCCAGCTCGACGTACGGGTCGCGGTCGGGGTACGAGTGCACCCACGACCAGCCCACGCTCGCCCGTCATCGAGGAAGATCCAGCGCACCAAGCGGATCGGACCTTTGGTAGGTGTTCAGCGGCCGGTTGGCGGGATGTTCGAGGTCTTGTCCGCGCGCCTGATCTTCTTCATCCTCTTCTCGGCCCGCTTCTCCTTCAATGTTCTGCCCTGCTTTTTCGTGTTGGACTTTTGCGGAGACTTGTCTGACATGGCAACCCCTTCGTCAAGCGAACATCGAGACAGCGCAGCCCCGGTCGAGTGCCGTGAGGCAGTGGTCGATGCCAGGAGACGCGCGACGACGTCGCCGGCCCGGTCCTGACCCATCTCGCCGCGGCGTCTGACTCGGCCCCGCCGAGGCGGACTGTCACGCCACCGGGGTCCCGAGCAACACCCTCACTCTACGCCTGTCGGGGCTCCGCGGCCCTGCCGGTCATCCGGCACGTCTCGCACCGATCGGGTACATGAAGGTTGCGGGGCCTAGCGGATTCGCTGGGCCCCGTTTCAGGTCAGTTCCTTGTGAACGGGCGACAGGGCCGGTCAATGCAGCGCATTGACCGGCCCTGTCCGGGGGGTGGTGGAACGGTCCTGACAACCTGCCGCGGGAGCGGCGGGTGGATGGGATCAGGAGGTGACGGCGAGGTGGTTGTTCACACCCGTCACGCCGGAGGCTGCCCACGCTACGTACCCGGCCTGATGGCGTTCGGCCCACGACCGGACGGATCCGTTCAGCGTGACGTCTGCGCCGTTGACGTCAACGGCGATCTCGCGGGAGTCGAGCTGCGCGTTGCGCAGGATCGCGGCCTCGATCGCGGCCTTCGCTCCAGACTGTGGCGCGGACGCGGCTAGCGAGATGGTGTTGGCGACCGCGGTCACGCCCTTGAGGTACATGACCGCGCGGGCTGCGGCCTCGCGCTGGTACTGCCAGTTGACGGTGCCCGACAGGGTGATCGTGTGATCGCGGACGCTGGCCTTGACCGAGTCCGACGGCACGTCGACCGCCCAGCTGAGCATCTGCCTGGCCGTCTCGGCGACATCGGTGTCGTTCGCGCCGGAGGTGCCCGGGTCGCGTACTACCATGTCATCGGCGACCGCTTTGACGCCCCGTACTCGTAGGGCTGATCGTTTCGCCGCGTGACGCTCGGGCAGGCTGTTCACCTCGCCGGAGAGTGTCACCACGCCGCTTTTCGCCGATACGCCGAGCTGCGCGGCGTCGACACTGGGGTTGTAGAGCAGCTCGTCGGTGACGTTGGTCTGAAGTTCGTTATCACTCCTACGGATCGTGTCTGTCATATGCCAACCATGGCCCTCCGGCCGGATACACGCCACCCTATTTGCAATTTATCTGAATAAATCTTCGAATTCGCTCGGAAGTGCATGTGTTTAAGGGGTTATCGTCGGCTATTCGGCACGACATTGTTCGTCACCCCTACACCCGGGCGACGCCCCGACGCGTGAGAGCCAGCGGGGCGACTCGAACGCCCTACCTCCGGGTTACGAATCCGGTGCACCACCTGTCGTGCTGCGCTGGCATGGAGCCGACGCCCAGGCTCGAACTGGGTCCTCCGGCTTACAAGACCGGGGCACAACCTGTTGTGCTTCGTCGGCGAGTGTCGCTGGGAGCCCAGGATTCGAACCTAGACGAGCTGCTTCAGAGGCAACCATGCTTCCGTTACATCAGCTCCCAAGGGCAGCCCGTCGCAGTAGCCGCAGCGGCGGCCGTCGCGGGCAAGGATGCCGGTCCGGACCGGTCACCCGGCCATCGGATCCTCCTTCCTCGTCGCGCCAACGAAACCGGGGATTCCGTTGGGATGAGCCGGTGTCCTCCCAACGGGTGTTGGGAGCTGGAGCGGACGGCGGGCCTCGAACCCGCGACCTTCACCTTGGCAAGGTGACGCGCTACCTGCTGCGCTACGTCCGCGCTCTACCTGCTGAGCTACGACGGCGTGTGCTCGGAGGGAGTCGAACCCTCACGCCTCGCGGCACCGGGGTTTGAGCCCGGCATGTCTACCTGCTTCCATCACGAGCACCTACAGCTGGGGGCAGAGGGGGTCGAACCTCGTAGCCGCATCGAAAATGCGTCGGCCTGCCCTTAGCCGAGCCCCCATCGAGAGCGATCGGCGGGAGTCGAACCCGCTACCTCTGGGTGGAAGCCAGGAGTGTCACCACCAACACCTCGATCGCGTCGCCGATGCGGGACTCGAACCCGCTGCTCCAGGGTGAGAACCTGACGACCTAACCCATGGTCGAATCGGCGCTTGTGGCTGGCAGCCGGCGGACGCCCAACACCGCCGGCCGAAGTCGGGGGATCGCAGGGGCGACACGCCCCTATGGAGTTGGTTGCCCTGCAACGAAAACGCCGCCCGGTCCCTGGTCTGGGAGGGCGGCGTAGACGCTGCTGGTGTGCGCTACGGTCGCCGCCTCCGGCCCAGGTTTGGCTTTTCGCTGGCGGTCTGCTCGACGGGTCGCCCGAATATGGGCATGCCCGCGGAACCGCACAGCGCGAGGCGCTGCGGTGCGGATGAGGCGTGCCACAACATGACGGTCGCTCCCGGGGTTCGATGTGGGCGTTGAGATCAACGGTAGAGGTAGCCGTCCGCAGGGGCAACAGCTTTTCTGGGTTCCAAAGGCCAAAGTGGACGGATCCGTCGCCCGCTAGTTACTCAACCCGTCGAAGAACGCGCGCACGTCGGTGGCGTACGCGTCAGGCTGTTCGAGGGAGAGGAAGTTGCCGCCGCGCTCGATCTCCGTCCAACGCACGACGACGCTGTCCCGCTCGGCGAAGCGTCGGATCGTGATGTCGGTGTTCGCGGCCAGCAGCACCGCCGTGGGCACGGGGCTGCGGTCCTTCGGCGCCCAGCCGGCCGGGTCGTGGGCCATCTCGTAGTACAGGTTCGCCGACGAGCCGGCCGTTCCCGAGAACCAGTACACGCTGATGTTCGTCAGCAACGTGTCGCGGCCGACGGCGTCCTCCGGCAGCTCGGCCGCGGGGTCGGTCCATTCCTTGAACTTCTCGACGATCCAGGCGAGTTGGCCTGCCGGCGAGTCGTGCAGCGCGTGCGCGAGTGTGTGCGGACGGGTCGACTGGATGGCGTTGAAGCCCATCATGTCGTCGCGGAAGTTCTGGAGCCGTTGCAGGCGAATCTGTTCGGCTTCGGTGAGTCCGTCGAAGTCGGCCGGGTCGCCCGAAGGGAACGTGACGTGCCCGTTCAGGTGCACTCCGAGCACTCGGTCGGGCGCCTGCCGGCCCATCTCGACGGCGATCCAGCCGCCACCGCCGGAGCCCTGCACGCCGTAGCGCTCGTACCCGAGCCGCGCCATGACCTCGTTGAACGCACCGGCGATCCGGCCGGTGTTCCAGCCTGGCCCGACCAGCGGGCCGCCGAAGCCGACGCCTGGAAGGTTGGTCAGCACGAGGTGGAAACGGTCGGTCAGCTTCTCCACGACCGTGGTGAACGCGACGAATGACGCCGGCCAGTCGTGCGTCATCAGCAACGGCGTCGCGTTTGGGTTGGCTGAGCGAATGTGTGCGAAGTGGATCGGCTGCCCCTCGACCTCGGTGACGAACTGTGGCAGCTCGTTCAGCGCGGCCTCTGCGGCGCGCCAGTCGTAGCTGTCGGCCCAGTAGGAGGCCAGGCTCCTGAGGTAGTCGACCGGGACGCCGCGGCTCCAGCCTTGGCCCGGCAGGTCAGTACCCCACCGGGTGCGGTGCAGGCGCTCGCGCAGATCGTCGAGGTCGGCCTGCGGGACGTCGATGCGGTACGGGCGGATCTCGGTGCTCATGGCGAACCCCTTCGATTCCGACTTGCGGAACGGAACGCTTCATTCTGACCCACTCAGCGTAGCAGAGCGGAATGGTCCGTTCCACAAAGACGAGATGTGATCCACGTCAAAGCCGCTTCCGAGCAGCGGGCCTAGCCCAGGCCCGTCACCGTCACCTAGCGCTGTGCCGGGGCTGGGGACCTCTGGGCCAGGGCGGCGCGTACCCGTTCGACCTCCTCGTGCTCCTGACTACCGGCCGCGCCGAGCGCGCGCCGCCAGGCCGCCCGCGCGGCGTCGGTGTCACCGGCCGCGGCGTTGCAGTCGCCGATATCCCCGGCCTGGCTGACCGTGTCGCCCAGATCGGCAAACAGTGCGGCAGCCCGGATCAGGACCCCGCGCGCACCGCCGCGATCAACACCGGAAGCTCCACTGTGTACCACGCCGCCGCGAGTTCCGGATCGGCTACGTCGGTCACTACCGCGCCGGACCTCGAATCCAGCCGATCGAGGTGGGATCCGAACTGGCGAACAACGCGCAGGTCACGCCCCACGTACTGGACTTCCGCGACAGCAGCTTGGTCGCTTCCGAACGACGACCCGACCTGAGCGCCGAACCAATCGCCAGGCACTCAGAGCCGATAAAGAGCGAATGGGGCGTCCGGGTGTATGCCGGTCCGGCCCTCGACAAGTCCCTCACGCCGGATGATGCCCGCTGGTCCCATCCCGAGCCGCTCCATGACCGCCCGCGAGGCACGGTTGTGCACCTCGGTAAACGCCACGATCGGCAGTTCCGCGTGGTGGGTTACTGCCCAGTCGAGCGCTGCCCGGCCAAGCTCCGTCGCATAGCCACGGCCCGTGCGGGCATCGCGTACCGCCCAGCCAAGCTCGAGCACCATCTCACCGGCGAGGTCAAAACGGGTGAAGCCACCGCGCCCCACGAGCGACCCGTCCGATCGGGCGCGCGCCATCCACTTACCGACTCCGTCCGCCGTCCACCCGGCCGCCATGTTCGCGGCCCACGCCTCCACGCCAGCGCGGGTCCAAGGTCCGGTCCAATACGCGACCACGGGATCGCTATACAAGAGGACCAGGTCATCGACATCGCCTCGACCGACCGGTGTCAGGACGAGCCGCCGCGTCAGAACCGGATCGGTCGGCGCCTGGACCGACCGCTTCGCATGCATCGACTCAGTAAACAACGTCGCATCGCCGGGGCAACAGCGAATGCCAGCCGACGCCGGTCGGTCAGAATGAGCGAAACAGCAGGTCAACGGCATACATTCAGATCATGTCATCGGCTTAGGAAACCGTTGCTATATATCCCCTGAGCTCAGAGCTGCTCGCCGGCATCCGGGCCGCCGCCGGGGACGTCCGTGATCTTCAGGGACCGGCACCGGCGATAGCCCCATGCAGTACGTAGGGATAGTCTGCCGAGCGTGTCGCCAACCATCCGCCAGCCCAGGCAACGGCTGTGATGGCGACCGCCCCGCCGGCGATGCCCTGCCTGGTCCGGGACGTCGGACGGGCCGGGGTGGCCAGCGCCACCAGCCCGAGCACGATCAGGACGGTGTCGAAGTTCAGCGTAGGCGCCTCCCAGTACAGCAGGTTGGTCAACAGCAGGAAGTTGCCGGGGGGCTGTGGCAGCTGGAACAGATCGGCCAGGTACGGCATCGCGGCGACCAGCGCGACGGACAGCAGGATCAGCGGCCGGCCGTACCGCCCGAGCAGGCACACGACGGCCGCCGTGGCCACCCAGGCCGCGTACATGATGGGTGCGCTGGTCTCGAACGGCCCGAGCTGTGAGACGCCGTACTGCGTCCAGTTCGGCTCGCCGGCCAACTCGTACCCAGTGAGCCAGAACAGCGACAGCCTCGCGGCCAGCGCGAGCGCCACCGGCCCGGCAGCCGACAGCCGACCGAACACCGCATCGAGCCTAAGCCCGCCGATCCTGCGGCGCAGCCCGCCGAACACCAGGTCGGCAGCCTCGACCAGTGTCGGCCACCGCTGGCCGGGACGAGCGGCGTCGAGCAACAGGCCGATGATCTCCTCGCCGCGCCGGTCACGGTAGTCGGTCGGACAGGCCCTGATCAGCCATCCGTATCGGCGGGCCAGAAGCTCCTCCGCGCGCTCCGGGGTCACCGCGCACCCGCCGTCCATGAGAGCGGGAGACGCGCGGCACCTTCCGGCCGGAGCCGCCGGCTGGACGGGTTTGCGGACAGGCGTGTGACGGCCAGCTCGGCGTTGTGCCGCAGCCGTTCCGCCTCCGCCGCCAGAACCGCTCGACCCTCACCGGTGAGCCGGTAGAACCGGCGCAGCCGCCGCCCCACCGTCTCTTCGCCACTGACCTCGATCAGCCCTTCGTCGGCTAACCGGTCAAGCGCGTCGTAGAGGGTGCTGGCCGCAGCCGCACCCGGCCACCGGACAGGGTCTCGACCTCCTGCCTTACCCCGTAGCCGTGCCGCGGCTGTCTGATGGGTGCGGATCCACGGATCGGGCCCGGCGGGCTTGACCCTGACGCCGCGTCAACCCCGCATGCTGGCTGTCATGAGCATCCCGCCAACGACCGATCAGGCCCGGGGGCCTGCGATCCACGTGCACGGCCTGGAGAAGGCGTACAAGGAACTGCGTGTGCTGCGCGGTGTGGACTTCGACGTGGCGCGGGGCAGCATCTTCGCCCTGCTCGGCTCAAACGGGGCGGGCAAGACCACGGTCGTGAAGATCCTGTCCACGCTGCTCAAGGCCGACACGGGGACGGCCCGGGTCAACGGCTTCGACGTCGCGTCGCAGGCGGCCGACGTACGCGGGTCCATCAGTCTCACCGGGCAGTTCGCGGCGGTCGACGAGATCCTCAGCGGGCGGGAGAACCTCGTCCTGGTCGCCCGGCTGAGGCGCATCAAGGACCCGGGCGCGATCGCGGACAACCTCCTGATGCGCTTCTCGCTGACCGAGGCGGGCACCCGCAGGGTAGCGACGTACTCCGGTGGCATGCGCCGCCGCCTGGACATCGCGATGAGTCTCATCGGGAATCCGCCGGTCATCTTCCTCGACGAGCCGACGGCCGGGCTGGACCCGCAGGCGCGCATCGAGGTCTGGCAGGCCGTCCAGAAGCTCGCCGAGGGCGGCACGACCGTGCTGCTCACCACGCAGTACCTGGACGAGGCCGAACAGCTCGCCGACCGGATCGCGATCCTCCACCATGGTCGGATCATCGTCAACGGCACCCTGGCCGAGCTCAAACAGCTGCTGCCGCCCGCCAAGGTCGTATACGTCGAGAAGCAGCCCTCCCTCGAAGACGTCTTCTTCGCGGTCGTCGGCGACGCCGGTGAAGACGACAAGGACGGCCAAGACCGCACGACCGCGTCGAACAAGAAGTAGGGAACGCCAATGGCCACGCACTTTTGGGGCGACACCGCCGTCCTCACCGGACGGACCATGCGCCACGTCACACGCAGCCTGGACACCATCATCACGACCGCGATCACACCGGTCGCCATGATGCTGCTGTTCGTCTACGTGTTCGGCGGCGCAATCGATACCGGGACGGTCTCGTATGTGAACTACATGCTTCCGGGGATCCTGCTCATCACCATCGCGTCGGGCATCTCCTACACCGCGTTCCGGCTCTTCGCGGACATGCAGGGCGGGATCTTCGAGCGATTCCAGTCCATGCCGATCGCCCGATCGGGCGTGCTGTGGGCGCACGTGCTGACCTCGCTGGTCGCCAATGTGATCTCGCTCGTGGTCGTCGTCGGCGTCGCCCTCCTCATGGGCTTCCGCTCGGGCGCTGGAGTGCTGGCCTGGCTCGCGGTCGCCGGCATCCTCATCCTGGTCACCCTGTCGTTGACGTGGATGGCCGTGGTACCCGGCCTCACCGCGAAGACCGTGGACGGCGCGAGCGCGTTCTCCTACCCGCTCATCTTCCTGCCGTTCATCAGCTCGGCCTTCGTGCCCACCGACACCATGCCCGGCCCGGTGCGCGCCTTCGCCGAACACCAGCCGGTGACCTCCATCGTCAACACGATCCGCGCCCTGTTCACCCAGCAACCCGTCGGCACCGACATCTGGATCGCCCTGGCCTGGTGCGTCGGCATCCTCATCGTTGCCTACATCTTCGCCACCGTCTCCTACCGCCGCAGGATCTCCTGAGCCGACGTCGCCCAGGTCCGGGCGAGTTGAGGGCAGGATCAGAGCATGCTGACGATCGGTCAACTTGCGGCGTATGCCGGCGTCACGGTGCGGGCGGTGCGGCACTATCACCAGATCGGACTTCTGCCCGAGCCGCAGCGGGATGCTTCGGGTTACCGGCGGTATGGCGCAATGGCAGTCGTGTCCCTCATCAAGATCCGCACCCTCGCCAACGCCGGCGTGCCGCTGTCTCAGATCCGTCAAATGCTCGAAGCCGACACAGCGACCTTTGCCGAAGCGGTCCACAGGATCGACAGCCACCTGCACGACGAGATCGAACGGCTTGAGACCAGCCGCAAGCAGATCGCGCAACTCGTCGCCGGGGACAGTCTGGCACTCCCGCCGGAGGTGATCTCCTATCTCGATCGGCTTCGGGAGATCGGGGTGTCAGAACGGATGGTGGAGGCTGAACGGGACGGGTGGATCCTGGTTGCGGCACGCTGGCCCGATCACATACGCGAGATCATGCCCGCGAAACACGCGCAGCTCGAGGACCCGCAGCTCGTTCGGCTCTATCGGCTGGGGTCGGAGATCCTTGAAAGCGACACAGGCGACGACGACCCGCGTCTGGAGGAACTCGCCGACATCATGGCCGGCCTGGCCGAGCAGGCATACGCCTCCGGCGAGACCAAACCCGACGACGGGGCGCACGACGACCTACCGTTCGACCTTCTGGACGCACTTGCCGTCGAGTCCGACCCGCGGGCGCAGCGGCTAATGCACCTGATGCGCGAGCGCGGCTGGGCCAGTTGGATCCGGACCCGGCCGGAGCGGCTGACGCAACCGCCCGACTAACCTCCGGGCGTCGTTTCAACCTCGGTCTACCCCGGAAGTTCTGGACGCCCCCCGTGTACCGACTTCGGGACCCCCAGAAATCGTGGAGGACTCCGTTATGCGGCTTCGGGCCTCCCGGCCTCTGCCATCAATCGCTCGTAATCGATAGGTGGTAGGCCGTCGCAGGCACTGTGCCGAACGGCGGGTGTTGTAGAAGTCCACGATCCAGGTGGCGATCTTGAGTCGGGCTGGAGCGCGAGTGCGGAACTGGTGCCGGTGGATGTACTCGACCTTGATGATCGAATTGAACGCCTCAGCGGCGGCGTTGTCCAGCGCCGATCCGACCTGAGGCGTCACATGGCGAGGAGCTTGGCCATTACGTCGTTCTCCGCGCCTTGCTCGTTAAGGATGTGCTTGGCGAGGTTGTGGATGTACGCGTTGCGCCCGACCTTCAGCACTGCCTTGGCCATCAGGATCGCGCCGTTGTGGTGCGCGATCATCTGCTCGAGGTAGAGGCGGGTCGCGGCGGGCCCGTCGGTGGCGTTGAGCGCGGCCAGCTGCTGCTCGGTCATCATGCCGTGGCCGGCGCCGTGCCGTGCGGCGGCCGGGTCGTCCGGTGACACCGCGGGCGAGTCCCAGGCGACCCGCCACGCGTTCATCTCGGTGATCTCGCGGCTCTGGTCGGCGCGGATGTAGTCGGCGACCGCGACCACCCGCTGCGGTACGCCGGCCTTGCCGAGCAGGGTCTGGCTCATCCGCACGGCCTGCCCGTGGTGGGCGATCATCATGGCCGCGAAAAGCAGGTCCTGGCCGTTCGGCGGGACCGACGAGGCTTCAGGTGTGGGTGCCACAGTGGACGGTGGCGGGGGCGGAGTCGCCACCGCGTCCGCGCCGCAGCCGGCGAGCAGGAGACAGGCGGACAGCAACAGCGTCGCGCGCATGGCAACCTCCAATCGGGATCCGCCCCGCGCACGTCGGCGCGCACGCGGGGCGGAGTCGGGTTGGGTCAGGCCACGCCGTCACCGTTGACACCGAGCCGGTCGGCCGGAGCGAGCGGGTTCTGCGCGGTGAAGTCCCGCGGCACGAGCTCAAAACCCTGCCAGTGCACGGGCATCGGGCTTTGGTCCTCGTCGCGCGGCACGTGGTGGAAGCCGACCCGGACCCACATCACCGGGTCGCTGAGCCGCTCACCGTTCGTGTACTCCAGGATGGACGTGCCGGCGCATTCCGGGTCCTGGTTGAACGTGGCGAACTTCTCGCACGGCTTGTACTGCGTGAACGTCACGTCCGGCTGGGTCTCCGGGTGTGCCTCGTACGCGTCGTTCGCGGCCAGCTCCAACTCGTACGAGCGGTTGTGGCCGTCCGCGTTCTTGCTCGTCGGGCTGACCAGCCGCCACCACCGGCGCAGATCGGTGTTGAGCGTCGACTCAGTGCCCAGGTCGGTCTTCGTGGTCTTGTAGATGGCACCCCGCCGGCCACGCTCGCCGGTCGGTGCGGTGTCGTACTGCTCGACCTTCTCCGTGCCGTACCCGCCGATGTTGAAGTCGACCCGCCAGAAGGCGCTGTGGTAGTGGTTGACCGAGTAGTCGCTCTGGCCCGGCCCGATCGGCCAGCCCTGATCGGCGGTGGTGTAGTCGCGCGGCGCCAGGTCGCCGGTAGCGCCGAGGCGCACCGAGATCTGGCCGTCGTCGGCAAACCGGTACTCGGTGATGTACTCGTACCAGCCCACCTTCGAGATGGTCCGCAGGACCAGGTCGTGGCCCATCTTGGCGTACGGCTTCTCCGGCGTCTCACCCTCCAGCCGGTACGCGAGGCCGGTCTCCTCCTGGCTTATGCACAGCACCTTCTTGGTGTCCTGGCCGGCGCCGGTCCAGACGCCGCGGCGCTGCCCCTTGCAGTCGGACGCGGCGAGCGGCTGCATGAAGTCGCCGCCGAAGCCGTACGAAGTGATGTCGTTCCACTCGTTGTACCCGGAGTCGTACGGCACGTTCAGCTGCGCGATCGTGGACGAGTCGAGGACCATGACGGGGAGCTTGTCGCGCTTGCCTTTGAAGGCGACCTTCTCCAGCACCAGGCCGGTCTTCTCGTCGACGCGCCAGCACATCTGCCACAGCGTGCCGTTCTTCAGCTCCTGTTTGACGAGGGCGTTGTTGCCGCAGTACTCCCATCGGTCGTTGGCCGCGGCCGGTGCCGGCACCGCGATGCCGGCGATGACGAGCAGCGGCGCCGCGGCGCCGCCCCAAAGCTTCCTGCGCATCCGGCTCCTAACGTAGGCGCGCCACCGTGCGACCGGACAGGTCGACCACGATGTCGGTGATGTCGATGAACGGTCCACTGGGGACCTGGGTGATGAACTGCACGCACCGGTGCTCGCCGCACTGGTCGGCGCCGGTGTCGGCCGGGCGGGCGACGTACGTCGTGCCGGTGATCTCGAGCTGGTCCGGTGAGGTGAACGCCTTTCCGGTGGCCTTCTGGTACCGGGACTTGAAGTCGGCGCTCAGCCCGTCGGCGAGGAAGAGTTCGAGCGCTTTCGCGACCTCCCGGTCGGAGGGCGGCGGCTGCCGCTTCGCGGCCGTGAACGTGCCCTCGACCGCACCGGTCTTCAGGTTGACGACCCGTTTGATGAGCTTGTTGGCCGTGTAGTCGTAGAAGTACACGGCCGCCCGCCGGGGCGCGTCTGCGGACTTGGTCTCGACAAGTTCGAACGAGAGGTACTCCGGCCCGGTCGCGCCGTTCACGTCGGTAGTCCCGGCGCGCAGGGACGCGTCGAGCGCGGCGGTCCGTGCCCGGTCCAGTTCGGACGGTGTGAGCGGGTCGCGACCCGTGCCGGCCGCGGGCGCTGGCCCGGTGGTGGGGTCGGCGGCGGGTGCCTGGGCCGGCTCGGCCTCGGCACTGGCCGGGGCCGCCGCCTCGCCGCCCGGCACCCGCTCGGGTGTCGACGCCGTGGCACCGCCGATCCAGGCGACGGCGAGCGCGACGACGGCGGTACAGGAGGCGACACCTAACCCCCATCGCAGGCGCTGCGCCCGGGACTTCCAGGGATGTTCCATAGACCCTCCAGCGGGGGTGAGTGGACGGACCTCACCCTCGGTGGCGTCGATGTCGCGATCATCAACGCGTTGGAAGATCGCGACTCCGGTAAACGAGAGCGGCGACGGTGCCGTTTCTCAGATGCCGCAACACCGCCGAAACGTTGATCACTTAGCTTCCGGGCCAGCGCCGGAAGGGGGTGGATCATGAGCGCGCTGGCCGACGCCATCGCCGACGCACTCGCCCGCTCCGACGAGCGGCCCCCGGCACCGCGCGCGGGGCTGGACCGGCGGCGGCTCTCCACGCTGCCGGTCGCGGCCCAGGCGGTCTCGGTCGTGGCGCCGTCGCCGGGCATGATGTCGGCGACGGCGATGGTCACCGCGATGGGCGCGGCGGCGGTGCCGGTCATCGGGCTCGCCACGCTGGCGATGATGCTGGTGGGGCTCGCGGTCGCCCAGTTCGCCCGCCGGATGGCGGCGGCCGGCTCGCTGTACACCTACGTGTCGAAAGGGCTCGGCCCTGCGGCTGGCTTCCTGACCGGGTGCGCGCTGATCGTCGCGTACGGGTCGCTTGTCGTGATGTGCCTGCTCGGCTCCGGCCGGCGGGTGGTCGGCTTCCTCACCGAGGCCGGCGCCGTGCCCGCCCCGGTCGGCGACACTCCTGCGCTCCTTGTGACCGCTCTGCTCGGCGCCGCGATGACCGCCGTCGTGGTACGCGGCATCCGGGTCTCCGCCGCGCTCACGCTGCTGCTGGAAGCGGGCTCGGTGGTGGCGGTGCTGACCGCGCTCACCGTAGCCGCGTACCGTGGCTCGGACGCCGGACCGCCACCATCCACTCTAGACATCGGGGTCTTCGCGGCCGCGTTGATGACGGGCCTCAAGGCGCTCGTCGGCTTCGAGAGTGGCTGCGCGTTGAGCGTCGAGGCGCGTAAGCCGTTCGCGGTGGTACCCCGTGTGGTGCTCTGGACGCCCGCCGCGTGCGGTGCCCTCTTCGCGGTGGCCGCGGTCCTGCACCTCGTCGGGAACGCCCGCGGCGGCGGAGGAGCGGCCGGGCCGGCCCTGCCGTTCCTGCCCGCGTTGGTCCAGCTCGGCCTCGCGTCGTCGCTGTTCGCCTGTGCGATGGCGTCGACGAACGCGGTCGTGCGGGTGCTCTTCTCCATGGGCCGCGAGCGGGTCACGCCAGCCGCGCTGGGCCGCACCCACACCCGCTACCGCACGCCGTACGTGGCCGCGTACGCGATGATGCCGCTCGCCGTCGGCGTGCCGATCGCACTGTGGGCGCTCGGCACCCCCACCCGCCAGGTGTTCGGCTGGCTGGAGCTACTCGCCGTGCTCGCGTTCCTTATCGCGTACCTGCTGGTCTGCCTCGCCGTGCGGCCGTTCCTGCACCGGATCGGCGAGGCCACCGCGGGCGCCACCGGCCTCGCGGCCCTCGCCGTCGCGGTGATCGCCGGCTCGCTCGTGCTGGTCGTTCGCGCCGGCCGGGGCGACGGGCTGGGCTGGCTCGTCGTCGCGCTGCTCGGATTTCTCGGGCTCGGCCTGCTGTGGCTGCTACGGGTGCGGCGCCGCACACCGCACCGGGTGAGCGCGATGGGCTTCTATGACGCGGCCACACCGGACGACATCCTGCCCAGCGCCCAGCCACCACGGCCCAGGTAGGCCCGCCATGGCCACCACCGACCATCCGCCAGCCGGACGCCAGCCCGCAGCCATCCGCAGTGCGCTCACCGTGCTGGAACAGGTCGCGCGCGCCGGCCCCGGCGTCACCGCGCGGGAGCTCTCGACCGCGCTCGGCCTTTCACCCGCCACCACGTACCGCCTGGTCAACCTGCTCGTCGCGGAGGAGTACCTGGTCCGCCTCCCCGACCTGCGCGGCTTCGCGCTGGGACGCAAGGTCGTGGAACTGGCCGGAGCGGTTGCCGACTCCGCCGTGCCGGCCGGTGCGGCCGACGCCGTGGCCGAGCTGCGCTCCCGGGTACGACTCGCGGTGCACCTTGCCTCCCTACGCCACGGCCGGCTGCGCATGCTCGACCCCGACCCGGACCATCCGCCTTCCCCGGACGCGGTACTCGCCAGACACCTGCACGCCTCCGCGCTGGGCAAGCTGCTCCTCGCCAACCAGGCCGACTGGCGCCCGGCAGATCTCCGACGGCTGACCCCACGCACGCTCAGGAAGCCGGAGGCGCTGGAGCGGGAGCTCGACCGCGTTCGCGGTGACCAGGTGGCCAGGCAGTTCGGAGAGCTGCGCACGGACCGCGGCTGCGTCGCGATGCCAGTACGCGACCAGGACGGCACACTCATCGCCGGACTCGCGGTCAGCGGTAGCCCGGACCGCATCGCCGCACTATCCCCGGCCGTACTCCAACTGGTCGAACACTGCGCCACCAACCTCGCCCACCTCCTCCACCGAACCGTCACCTGAGGCTGACAGAGGCATGACTCCGACCATTTCGGCGGCCGTAGGCTCGGGCCAGTGCGTGGTATGCCGCCTTCGGTTCCCAGTGCCAGCCGGAGTTCGGGTCGTCCGGGCGCTCCTTGATCGGCTTCACGATGCCGTAGCTGGCCATGTCGAGTTCGATCCGCTCCAGGGCGTTGCGCCGCCGCTCTGTGCGTGGCTTACCTGAAGCGGTCGCCGGCCGTGGGTGAGTACCCCGTCATGCCGGCGGGCTGCGACAGGCCACCGAACAGCCCAGTGCCCGGTTCTGGCTGGTGCTCGCTCATGCAGTGTGCCGCCGCCCGCGTAGGACGGCGGCGCCGAGGACACGAATGCGGGAGTGGGAGGCCGGTCGAACGCCAACGCCCGGCCGTTGTGCACTGGCGATGAAGGCGGCGATGCCGCTTTTGTGAACGCTCTCGGCCAGCATGGTCGGGCGCAGCCCCGCCTGGGCCGCGCGATCCAAGCAGATCGAGGAGGCCCAGATGAAGTTCTCCGCAGCGCTCGCGTCGAGGGTGGGAAGTCGGCTGGCGCTGGCTGTGCTCGCCGCCGCCGTCGCCACGACGGTCAGCACGCCCGGGGCTCTTGCCGCCCCCGCCGCACCGACCCCGCAAATCCTGGCGGACCCAGCCTGTGCCGGGACGTTCACGTCCTGGTGGTCCCCGGCGGTGATCACGATGCGCCGGTCGCCGGCGCCGGTCGGGCGGCTCGACTGGAACTTCCTGCTGACCCCGACGGCCAGGCTGGCCTTCGGCCCCTACCTCACGGTCTGGATCGATCGGGCCTACGTAAACGGCCGGGAGATCACCTCGCCGTACGGCCCGCATTTCGAGGTGAACACCTACGACTTCCACGCCAGCTGAACAACTACAACTGGAAGGGCTCCGCCGGTGGCGGGACCATCCAGACCGGTGACCAGATCGCCCTGTACTGGTCGCTCCAAAGCGACACCGCCGTCGGGCAGGCAGCTGTCGTCTGCACGGTCCCGCAGCCAGGGGTCGGCTAGGGGCTCCCAGAGGACCATGCTGGCACGCCAGGGAGCGCAACGGCCTAGGAGGAAGTGGCCAGCGTGAGGCGGTCGATGACGGCTTGGGCCCGCTGTCCGAGCAGCCTGTACTCGGCCTCGCGGGCGATCACCAGGGCGCGCCGCGCGTGAGCGTCGGCCTGGTCGCGGTGACCGAGGCACAGGTGTTCGGCGGCGAGTCCGATCAGCGCTTCCGTCTCGGGGTACCGGTCTCCGGTCGCGCGGGTGAGTGCCAGCGCCCGTTCGTGGTGTGCGATCGCGTCCCGATGCCGGCCGTCGTGGTGGGCGAGGGCGCCGAGGGTGTTCAGGACCTCGGCCTCGACCTTGCGTTCGCCGAGCTCGCGGGTCAACGCCAGGGCGGCTTGGCCGAGCTCCGCCGCCTCGGCGGTGGCGCCGCGGTCGCACCGCACGGCGGCCAGTACGCGCAAGATGATCGCCTGGTTTGTCCGGTCGCCGAGTTCCTGGTACAGGGTCTGCGCTTCGGTGAGGTGCTCCACCGCCTCGTCGAGGCGGCCCTGGGCGTGCAGGATCTCGCCCAGATCGGCGAGCACGGAGGCCTCACCCATCCGCGACCCGATCGCGCGGTTGATGGTCAACGCCGTGGCACAGCACTGGCTCGCCTCCAGCAGCTGTCCCAGCTGCAGGTAGGCGCGGCCGAGCGAGTGGAGGGTGATGGCCTCGCCGTGCTGCCACCCGTTCGTGCGGCACAGCTTCAGTCCTCGGTCGAGGTAGTCGACGGCGTGCCGCACCCGCCCCGAGTCCCGATAGATGACGCCCAGGTTGCCGATGGCAGCTATCTCGCACTGTGCCCATCCGGCCTGCTCCGCGAGGGGCAGCGCGGCTTCGTACCGCTCGATGGCCGGCTCGAGCCGGCCCTGCCGGTAGTGGGAGTCGGCGAGGCTGAGCTGTACGGCGGCCTGGGCGCGCAGGTTGCCGTCGGCCTGCGCGGCGGCCAGCGCGGCCTGGGCGGCGTGCTGCCAGTCAGCGATGTGCATGCCCAGCCAGAAGTACCCGCGCAGCGCGTCGGCCAGCAGCCACGCACCCGACCGGGGCCCGTGCTCGGCGGCGTGCCGGATCGCGGCGACGAGGTTGGCGCGTTCCGCGTCCAGCCAGGCGAGCGCGGCCGCCTCGTCGGCCATGGCGACCGGGGTCGGTACGTCGACGGCCGGCGCCGGCAACCGCATGATCTGTCCATACAGCAGGCGTGCCGCGCGGTCGGCGCTGTGCAGGTACCAGTCGTGCAGGCGGCGCAGCGCCACCTCACGGTCGGCCCCGGTGTCGTCGGCGCGGGCGCGGTCGGCCGCGTAGTGACGCAGCAGGTCGTGACCGGTGTACCGGCCCAGCACGGGCTGGTTCACCAGGTGCACGGTGACCAGCCGGTCGAGTTGGCGGCGGGCGTGCGCGGCGCTGGTGGCGGCCATCGCCGCGACCGCCTCGACCGTGACGTGCGGTCCGGGGACGAGGCCGAGCAGCCGGAAGACCCGCTGCGCGTCGGGGGGCAGCGTCCGGTACGACAGGTCGAAAGCGCGCCGTACCCCGCTCTGTTCGTCACCGTCGACGTCCAGTGCGGTCAGGCGGTCGCCGGCACGCAGCGCGGCAACGTAGGCGGCGATGCTCGTCCACGGGTGACTGGTGAGGTTGGCGGCCGCCACCCGCAACGCCAGCGGCAGGTGGGAGCAGATCCGGGCCAGCTCCGCCGTGGCGGCCGGCTCGGCGGCCACCCGGTCCGGTCCGAGGACCGCCTCCAGCAGGGTGTACGCCTCGACCGGGGTGAGCACGTCGAGGGTGAGGCTGCCGGCGCCGTCGCGGGCGAGCAGGCCGGTCAGCCGGTCGCGGCTGGTGACCAGCACCAGGCAGCCGGGACTGCCCGGCAACAGCGGGCGGACCTGATCGGCGCTGACGGCGTTGTCCAGCACCACCAGCACCCGCCGGTCGGCCAGCAGCGAACGGTACCGGCCGGCCGCGGTCTGCACGTCGGCCGGGATCCGTTCGGCCGGCTCGCCGAGCGAACGCAGCAGGTGTGCCAGCGCCTCCACCGCACGTACCGGCGCGTCGACCGAGAAGCCGCGCAGGTCGATGTAGAGCTGCCCGTCGGGGAAGTGGCTACGAACCCGGTGCCCCCAGTGCACGGCCAGGGCGGTCTTGCCGATCCCCGCCGTACCGGCGATGGCCGTGATGACCACCGCGTTGGCCGCCCGCCCGGTACGTCCCGGAAGCAGCTCGTCCAACCCGCGCAGATGGTCGTCCCGGCCGGTGAACCCGGACACCTGGGCGGGCAGCTGCGCGGGTGGCGCCGCTGCGGCACCGGAATCGCCGGCAACGGCGGGCGCCGCGGCCGGCGGGTCGACCGCGGGATCGTTGCGCAGGATCGCGACTTGCAGCTGCTGGAGCGGGCTGCCCGGCGCCAGGCCCATCTCGTCCGCGAGCCGGGTGCGCAGCCGGTCGTACGCGGCTAGGGCCTCCGACTGCCGGCCCGAACCGTGCAGGGCGAGCATGAGCTGGCCGACCAGGCGTTCCCGGAGCGGATACGCGGCGACCAGCTCGACGAGCTCACCCACCAGCTCGCGCTGCCTGCCGAGGCTCAGCTCCAGGTCGAAGCAGTCCTCGGCGGCGGCGAGCCGCTGCTCGTCCAGCCGCACCGCTGCCGCCTCGACGGCTCGGCCGGACAGGCCCAGCAGGGCAGGCCCGCGCCACAACCCGAGCGCGGACCGGAGCTCGGCGGCCGCCGCGGCGTGCTCGCCCCGACCGGCCAGCTCCAGAGCCTCGGCCACCTGGTCCGCGAACACCTGGGCATCCAGCTCCCCGGGACGCGGCACGATCCGGTAGCCGTAACCGTCGCTCACGATGCCGCCGGACAGCCCCCGGCGCAGGGCGGAGATGTCGTTTTGGATCTGGCGGCGGGCGGTCGCCGGCGGGCCGTCATCCCAGACCGCGTCCACCAGGTAGTCCAGCGGCACCACCTGGCCGGCGTTGGACAGCAACACCGCGAGCACCGTACGCCGGCGACCGGCCAGGGCGACTTCACGATCACCGTCGATCACCTTGAGCGGCCCCAGGACGAGAAACCTCACGCCGCCTCCCCTGGTCCCGGCCACGATACCTGCCGATGTCGATCATCGATGTGCAGGCCAAGGAGCCTTCCGCGTAACGGCCTGTGTCACCGTTGCCCCAAGTCGGCGCGGCAATGGGCGCACCGTCCGTCAGCCTCCCCACCGCATCCGAGGTGAGAAACAGTCGTCCCGTAACGGCTGGCGGGTCATTTCTGAAGATCCGACCGTTCTACGTGATCGGCTACACCCAGGCGGTGTCCGGGCGGCGCTTGGTCGGCGTATCCGGTGAACAGGTTGGAACGACGCCCGACTGAGCGAGCGGATGGGCTGTCACCGCCCGAACTTGTCCGCGGTATGACTGGTCGCGGGATGTGGCGGAGGAGAGCGCCGGCCGGACCTCTTAAGG
Organism: Phytohabitans sp. LZ39; assembly: GCF_059359075.1. Classification (NCBI taxonomy): domain Bacteria; kingdom Bacillati; phylum Actinomycetota; class Actinomycetes; order Micromonosporales; family Micromonosporaceae; genus Phytohabitans; species Phytohabitans sp. LZ39. Next base: position 151,880 of record NZ_JCADBM010000005.1, read on the forward strand.
AATGACCTCAGGTCGCGGTGTTCAGGGCGGTGGCGAGCCTGAAAGCGGTACCGGCGCCTTGTTCAGGTTGGCCAGCAGAAAATCGGGCTGGTCCCCTGGAAGAAGCGGAACAGGCCACCGTTGCGCCCAAACCGGTGGCGGCGTCGCCTGGGTTGGTGGATTCGGCGGCACCGTCACGGTCGAGGACGAGCAGCCGGCCATGCCAGGTGACCAGACGCCAGGCCACGTCGTGGTCGGGGCTGACGATGCGACCGGCCAGGCTGACGCCGTCGCGATGACGCGGTCCACATCGGAGTTCGGCAGCACCGTGCACGCCGGCCCGAGTGCCTCGACGTCGTGCGGCGCGGGGGCGTGGATGTCGTCACATCGCAGCGTATCGGTGACAGCAACGCACCATGTTCTGGATCGGCACCGGACATGCCGGCCAGGTCCGCGTTGCCGAAGGTGGGGTATCCCCCTCGTGAACCATCCGTCCCCGCGGCGTGGACGCGATCGCCCTCGCGCAGGAGTAGCCGCCGGATCAGAGATCGCGGTTGAGTGGTCCTGCGGCCAGGACTCCGATCCCGGGGTCCTGGCCACGCCGCACGCACCGGCGACGCAAAGGCCGCACCGTCCGGTGTGGACGGTGCGGCGCTTCATCCCAGGTCTGCCTCAGACGAACCTGAAGTTGAGGTCGTCGACGAGGACCGTGCCGCGGTAGGCGGAGATCTCGATGGTGAAGGTGCCGGCCGGCCGGAACAGGTTGAAGGTGCGAAGGAACCAGCTGTCGGCGTCCTCCAACGCTGTGTTGTTTACCGAGATGATCCGCCCGGTCGGCCCGCCCGCGCGGATCCGGAGAAAGACGATGACGGTGTCCTCCGTCTCGCCCGGGTGTGCCCACCGTCGCATCCAGAGCCGCCCCTGGATGGACGAGGTCACCGTGTCGGGAGTGATCGTGCGGAAGATCGTCGCGGTCGCGGGGGCGTCCGGATAGGCGTTCAGAAACGCGAGGTTGCTGCCGTTGAGGGCGTTAACTCTGTCCTCGCCCAGGAACACGTTGGTCAGGCCCGGTACCTCGGAGACGGTCCACCGGTCGTGCGGGTTGCCCTCGAAGCCGTCGTTGACCGGTAGCGGCACGGCGTGGGCCGGGCCAAACTGGCCGCCGTGAGGACGACGGCCGCGGTAGCGGCGGTGATCCAGCGGGCTCGCCCAAACCGTTGGCGCTGGAAGAGGTGTCGGAGCATGAAGGGACCCTTTCTAGCCGATCTGTCGGTTGCACCAGACAGTCACGTCGTCGAGGAAGATCTCGCCACGGGTCACCGAGATGTCCACGGTCAGGGTGGACGTCTGATAAGCGAACGAGGCGAACGCGGCGCGCCCCCAGTCGGTGTTCGTGAGGTCATAGGTGCTGCGGTCGATGTAGATCCCGTCCGAGGCTCCCGTGGACCGGATGCCCAGCCTGGCGCGGGGGGTGGTCTGCGTGCCGGGGACCTTGCGCACCCACGCCTCGGCGTAGCACCACACGGCGCCCCCGGTCGGCCGGTCCACGATCACCGGGCGGTGGATCCGCGCGGGCACCTCGAACGGCGCGTCGAACACCGCGGCGCCGGATCCCGTGCGGCGGTCTTTGTGATTGCCAAGCCAGACGAGGCTGTCGCCGGGTTGGTCCACGGTAGTCCAGAAGTCGTAGGGGTTGCCCTCGAAGCCGTCCGCGACGGAGGTCGCGGCCTGGGCCGGGCTGGCGACGGACACGCCGCCGCCCACCAGGGTCAGCACAGCCGCGGCGGCGACCCACCGGGTCCGGTTGGTTCGGTGACGTCGGAACATGCGGGCGTCCCTTCAGTGGAAGCCGATGCACTGGAAGAAGAGGTCGTCGAGCAGAGCCCTGCCGTGGTACGCGGTGATCTCGATGGTGAAGGTGCTCGACGGGTACCAGAACGTGCCGACGTTCCAGGCCTCCCAGCCGTCGGTGCGGTAGATGCTTGTCCCTCGCGACAAGGTGATCTGCCCGTTGGGACCGCCAGAGCGGAGCTTGAACTGCATCTCCACGGATTGCGGGTCCGGTCCCGGCACGTTCGGGACCCGGCGGGCCCACAGTTGCACCTGGCAGCTGGACGGTATGGGCTGGGTGATGTCGGGGGTCACCGTGCGGTAGATCCCCGCCGTTGAGGGCACCAACGGCCCGGCGTTCAGGCTTGCCACCTTCGTGGGGGTTCGGGCGCGTGCGTCGTTGCCCAGTCTCACCGAGGTCTGGCCCGGGACGACCACCGGGATCCACCGGTCGTTCGGGCTGCCTTCGAAGCCTTCCGAGAAGGGGAACGGCTCGGCGTATGCCGGGGTGGCAGCCACGACTAGACCCGCGCCGGCGACGGCCAGCGCGACGGCGACGGCGGCCCATCGGGGCGGCCCGGTCCGTCGGTGTCGGAGCATGTCAGTACGTTCCTTTCTAGTGGATTTGGCGGATGCACCAGACGGCTACGTCGTCGACCAGGACGGTGCCCGATCGTGCGGAGATGTCGATGGTCAGCGGGCCCGACTGGTAGGCGAAGCTCGCGAACGCCGCCCGCCCGTACGATTGCTCGTGATCCTTGGTGAGCTCGTAGGTGGAGCCGTGGATGCGCAAGCCGTCCGGACCACCCGCCCGAATCGCCAGGGTCACACGCACGTTTTCCGGCCGCGGCAGCCCGATGTTCGACCTCATCAGCCAGGCCTCGCCGTAGCACCACGCCGGGCCACCGCCCGGACGGTCCAGGCTCACCGTGCGGTGGATCCGCGCGGAGTGCTCGGAGGGTGGATATGCTTCCAGCCAGGCGATCTTGTGTCCGGTCCGGGCGCGCTGGTGGTTTGTCAGCTCGACGATGCTGTAGCCCTGGCGCTCATCCTCGATCCACCGGTCGTAGGGGTTGCCCTCGAAACTGTCCATGATGGACGTCGCGGCTTGCGCCGGGGTGGCGATCGACAGGCTGGCGCCCACCACAGTCAGGGCCGCCACGGCGGCAACACCCCATCGGGTCACGGTTCGTTGGCGTTTGAACATGCGACGTAGCCTCGCAGCGCCCGTTCACCGATCCTGCACGCAAACTGCACTGCCGCCCGCGGCCGCGCTGCCCGTCCATACCAGGAAGGCAAACCGACACCAGAGCCCGGCGGATCACGTTGGACGATGAACCGATCGATGCGGTTCGCGTGAACCGCCCCGGCCACGATGCATGGCGAACCCGCACGAGGAGTCCGCGACGTGGCGAGCACGGCTCCTCCCTCTGTTCTATCCCTCGAGGAGGACGAGATGACCATTCAGGCCCTTGACACCCGACCGCCGGGTTGGCGGCGATGGCTCCGTGGTGCCGCCGTCGTACCGGCGGTGGCAATCGGCCTGGTCGGGCCCGCCATAGGGTCGCCGGCCCTGGCCTCGGCTCAGGCGACGGCGCCCGATCCGTACGCGGTCTGCCTGCCGATGCCCTGCATGCCGGTCCCGAATGCTGCGGTAACCGGCACGGTCGTCTGGGATCAGAACGTCAACAACTTCCAGGCGACCAACAGCCGCCTGCCGTTGGTCACCGTCCTTTTCACCCAGCTCGACAATGGTGTCGTGATCGAGACGCGTCCTTTCCGCGTCCTGCGCGGAGAGACGTTGTCCGGTAGCACCAGGGTCGGCCCGACCACCGACACAATGCGCATCTCGCTGTGCCCCAGCGCGAGCGAAGCGCCGCAGCCCAACTGCGCGAGCGTCGTCGCCGCGCGCTGACACAACGCTCAATCCGGACGAGGAAGGCCAGCCGGGCCGCCGCCAGCCCGGCCGGGCCTTTCACCGTGCCCTGCGATGCGAGCAGCGTGCAGATTCGATGAAAACGCCCGCCTACGCACGAAATCGCCCACGAACTCGCGCGGTGGCCGCCTTGCCAACGGCTCTGGGTTGTCGCTTGCCTCCTATCCGTCGAGGGCTCCGAGAGAAAATCCCCTGCGTGCCTGCGCGAGCGCGGGCTCCTGCCCGGTTCCTGGTCCCGAGTGGAGGGTCGCGGGGCTTCTTCGCTTTGCTCTCGGTTGCGAGTTGAGCTGCGTGGGCAAGGTCGATCACGGTGGCCGGTTCCTTGGATGAGGTGCTGGCAAATGGGTCCGATGAACGCGGCGATGCAGGATCGATGAACGCCTCCCCCGACACTGAGCGCACCACAATGTCGAAGGGGGCATCCGTGTCTGATCAACCATTGCGACCCGGCCGAGTCCGCCGGCTCGTTCCCTGGCTCGCCGCCGTCCTGGTCGCTGTCGCCGGCACGCTCGCGGTCGCCACACCGAGCCACGCGGCGACCAGCTGCGCCGTCGCCTATCACCCCGTCTTCTTCAAGGACCGCAACGGCGTCGAGTTGCTGCCGTTCCAGGCCAGCGTCGACGTCACGAACACCGGCAACCAGCGCACCACGGGCTGGAAGGTACGGCTCGTATACAACCCCGACGAGTACACGGTCAACCAGGTCTGGAACACCACACAGCTCAAGGACGAGCCCCGCCTGACGTTCGGCAGCGTCGCATGGAACGCCGCCCTCAATCCAGGCGGCACGACCAACTTCGGGTTCATCGCCACCCGGACCTCGCTCGCGCTCAGCGGGATACCGACCTCCGCCATCTGCACGGCGTTCTGAGCCTCAGAGCACAACCACCCCGGCGCCGTCGACCCGCTCGGCCGGGGCGATACGCGATGAAGTCCAGGCGTGGCTCGATCGCTAGATCTCGCCGAGTTGGTCGACACTGGAGGCTGCTGGCTGACCGAGCAGAAGCTGACCGCCTGCAAGCGCGGCCCAAGCCGGGCCTGGTTCGCGCTGCGCCGTTCGCGGCGCCGTCGCGGTCGCTGCGGCCGAAGCGGGTGGGCCCGGACGGCCCGGCAGCGGCTTGCGCCGGCAGGGTTTTGTTTGACGCGGTGCTGACGTATCTGGTCGACGGGCGCGTGACGGACGGGATCGTCCGGCGCAGGCGGCTGCTCGGGGTGAGTACGGCCGTGGCCGCCGACGAGCTCGGCAGCGGCTCGCACGTGCTGGCTTTCGACACGGTGCCGTTCGCACTGTGGGTCGCCGCGACCAGGCAGGTCAGGGCTACACATCCAAGATCATGTCATCGTCTAAGGAAACCGTTGCTCTATCCCCTGAGCCACGAGGGCGCGGCACCCCCGGGGTGCCTTCCAGCGCTCACCATCCAGCACCAGGGAGCCCCGACGGTCCCCCACCAGCACGCCACCGACACCCGACCACACGGGCTCCGCCGCCGCGCACGAGTGCCAGCGTATTGCCATCTATCCCCGACGGTTACCGACGGTGCCCATCGCATCTGCTCGCACACGGGATATAGGTGAACTCCACCGACGCGAGCGCGGTGCCGCTGATGCGAAATTGGCGCCGCGGCGCAGGCCGTTTGAAACAAGCTGTAGTCCCATCTCAACGGAGCGGGTATGTCTCCCAGTTCTACGCCGATCCTTTTCCTGCCCGGCTCCTGGCATGGCGCCTGGTGCTGGAGCGAGGTCATCGCCGACCTCGCGCCGTACGGCCGTCCGGCTCTGGCGGTTGACCTGGCCGGGCACGGGTTGCGTGCCCGTCGGCCCGCGTGCCTGACCGTCCGTCCGTTCGACGCGGCGAAGCTGGCGACCGAGGTCTCGCCAGTAGCCACTGTGGACCTCGACCAAGCGGCCGATCTGCTGGCTTCCCAGGTGAAACAGCTCGGGCGTGGCGGCCCGGTCACGGTGGTGGCTCACAGCATGGGCGGCCACGTCCTGACCCGGGTGGCGCAGCAGGTTCCCGAGTTGGTGGCGCACGCCGTGTACATCGCCGCGGTCATGCCCGCCTCGGGCAGTCCGGCCGACCCGTACTTCGTTCGGCCGGAGAACGCCGGCGCGTTGGTCCTGTCCGCGCTTCGCGGCGATCCCGACGTGACCGGGGCGTTGCGGCTCGACCTCGCCTCGGGTGAATCAGACCGCCGTCGTCACGCTCGACGCCTCACACGCGCCGTTCCTCTCCATGCCGGGCGAAGTAGCGAAGATTGTAGGAAAACTGGGCTGAGGGATGCGGGGTATACGCTGGCGGTCGTCATTCGCGGCGCGAAAGGCGGTCTTGATTGCAATCGACATCGGCGCTCGGTTGCCTCGGGTTGGCGTGGATGGTGTGCGGTGCCTGGCTGCTGATCAGAACACGACGGCTCCGTGCCCGCTGGATACAGGTTCCCGGCGTGGTCACTGGTCTGGTGCGGAGTCGTGACCCGGACAGCCCTTCGGTCAGGCCGATCTTCCGCTTCACGACCCTCGAAGGCCATCCGGTCGAGGTCACGTCGAAGTATGGTGAGACCAACCCTCCTCAGCCCGGAGCTCGCGTCACCATCCTCTACGCCCCCGAAGATTCGGGACGTGCCGTCATCAACTCCAGCGGTCAGCGCGGTTCCACGATGGGATGGACCTTCACAGCGCTCGGTCTTTTCCTCGTGACCCTCGGCGCGCTCTCGGCCCTCAACGTCCTCTGACCCCGGCGCTTGGCAATTCTGCGAGCAGACGAGCCCGGTTCGCTCCCTGGTTCGCCGCCGGTCACGGCTGGCGGTGGCGAACGGCGAGACGGTCATCGCGGGGGCCAACAGACGTGGACCAACGCGATGACCGTGCTCGGATGTGTAGACCGCCCAGTGCTATCGCTGCCTCGTCGGCCGGATGACGAGCTCGTTGACGTCGACGCCGGCCGGCTGTCCGATCGCGTACGAGATGGCCTCGGCGATGGTGTCGGCCGGGATGGTGGCGGCCCGGTAGGTGCGCATCAGCTCTTTGGCGCCCGGCTCGGTGATGGTGTCGGCCAGCTCGGACTCAACGACTCCCGGCGAGATCGTGGTGACCCGGATGCTCGGGTCGACCTCGAGCCGCAGGCCCTCGGTGATCGCCCAAGCGGCGTACTTCGTGGCACAGTAGACGGCCGCGGTCGGGGAAACCTGGTGGGCGCCGACGGACGCGATGGTGACGAAGTGGCCGCTGCCCTGCCGCTGAAAGTGCGGAAGCGTGGCGGCGATGCCGTGCAGCAGGCCGCGGACGTTGACATCGATCATCCGGTTCCACTCGTCGACCAGCAACGAATCCAGCCGGGACAACGGCATGACGCCGGCGTTGTTGACAATCACATCGACCTGCCCGCGCTCACGGACGGCGACGTCGACGAACTCGGCGACGTCGTCGGCGTTGGTGACGTCCAGGGCGCGCGTGTCGACACTGCCACCGGCGTCGCGGATGACCGCCGTGAGCGAGTCGAGCCGGTCTTTGCGGCGTGCGCCAAGGACGACATGGTGTCCCTCACGAGCGAGCCGCACCGCGGTGGCGTATCCGATGCCGCTGCTCGCACCGGTCACCAGGACGACCTTCGAGGGATTGTGGTTGGTCATTGCGTTCCTTTCGGACTGGGCGGGTTGCTCTGCCTGCGGCAGGCGCGGTGAAGCCGTCGCAGGGGGAAAACGTGGCCTGCGGCTACGGGTTGTGCGGGTGACGCGGTCGGCGGGCTGTGCTTCAGCGGCGGTGCGGTCGCTCCGACCGGTGCGCGACCTGGGCAGCCTCGCCCGCGGTGAGGCTGCCCAGTAGGGACAGCGCCTGCTCCGAAGGGCTGCCCGGCTCGGCCTCGTAGACGACGAGCTGCTGACCCGGGGCACCGTTTACCGTCAGTGCCTCGTAGCTCAGGACCAGGTCACCGACCAGCGGATGGTGGAACCTCTTGGTTTCGTGGGTCTTCTGCCGGATGTCGTGGCGGGCCCACAGCTTGCGGAAGTGCTCGCTCTTGAGGGACAGCTCGCCCACGGTCTCGATCAGCCGCGGATCGTCGTGGTCGAGCCCCGCCGCCGCGCGAAGGCCGGCGACGGTATTTGCCGCCGCCCGCTCCCAGTCCGGGTAGAACTCCCGCGCGCCCGGATCGAGAAACACGAGCCGTACGAGGTCGCCGCTGTAGCGGTGGCCGTCGAACAGGGCCGCACCGAGTGGGTTGTGCGCCAGCACCGTCAGGTAGCGCCCCAGCACGAGGGCAGGCGTGTGCGGCCAGGCCTGCATCATGCGCACCAAGGTCGGGCTCACTTGCTCTCGGCGTGCGACCGGACGGCGCCGGCGCGGCGTCTGACGCGCCAGCTGATGCATGTACGCGGTCGCCGCCTCCTCCAGGTGGAGTGCACGGGCCAGCGCGTCGACGACCTGAGCCGACGGGTGCCGCTCCCGGCCCTGCTCCAGACGCACGTAGTAGTCGGTGCTCACACCCGCCAGCATCGCCACCTCGTCGCGGCGCAGGCCTGGCACCCGGCGCAACCCGACGGTCGGCAGATCCACATCCTCCGGCCGCACGAGCTCGCGGCGCGCCCGCAGAAACCGCCCGAGCTGGTCTTCCCGATCCATGCCTTCGACACTATGCCGGACCTGGCTGGGAAGGGTGGCCGCGCTACTCCCACCCTCTCCGGCCGCTGTCGACTGAGTCTTCACGACCGGCGCGCGCGCCGGTCGTGGGGTGCGTGGGTGAGACCGTGCCGATGCGGTGCAGCCACTCGTCGAGCAGGGCGCGCTCCCGGTCGGTGAGGATCGTGGCCTCGTCGAGGTGGGCTTGCAGCGAGACCGCCGCGTTGACAAGACCGTTGGATGCGACCGCGGCGGCGGTCTCGGTGGTGATGGTGGCGAGGATCGACTCGCGGGCCATTGTGGACAGTCTCAGGTCGCGTTTCTCCGGTGGCGTGGCGATGAGCGTGAGCGTCACGCCTTTGCCGGCGGAGTGGATGAGCTGAGCCGCCTGCTCCTCGGTGACGCGGAGCCGTCCGGCCTGTGCGATGCGGTGCACCCGATCGGCGAGGATGGCCGCGGCTTGTGCCGCCGCCGGAGGTTGGTGGCCGGGGCGCACGTCGCCGAAAATGAGCGTGTAGAAGGCCGGCTGGGCCAGGCCGAACTCGACGTGGAGGTCCCATCCGGCGCGCAGGTTGTCGACCGGATCGGCGCTGTCGTCCAACGCGGCTTTTTCGGACAGGTAGCTGGCGAGGCCGAAGCCACCGACGGCGTCGAGCAGGCCTTGCATGTCGCCGAAGAGCCGGTAGATGGCTGGTGCCTGCACCTGGGCCGCGGCACAGACGGTGCGGGTGGAGACGGCGTCACGTCCGCCTTCGGCGAGAAGCGTCGCCGTGGCCTCGATGATGCGCTCGCGTGGGGCCTTGGCGGACATGGCCGTAATCTACCTCCGTTCAGCGTGGTTGGACTTCGACGCGCAGGATGCGGTCGTCGCCGGGCCGGCCGTCGGTGCCGCCCCAGGTGGCGCGGTCGGTGTTGGAGGTAACCAGCCAGAGCGCTCCGTCGGGGGCGACCTCGACGGTTCGGATGCGTCCGTAGTCGCCCTCGAAATGCTCGACGGCGTTTCCGTTCGCGGCGTTGCCGGCGACCGGTAGCTGCCACAGGCGTTGACCGCCGAGTGCGCCGATCCAGAGTGAGCCGGCGGCGTAGGCGGCGCCTGAGGGTGAGGCGTCGTCGGGATGGACGGTGAAGATGGGTGGTTGTCCGGTGTCGCCTTGCACGCCCTCGGTTTCCGGCCAGCCGTAGTCTTGGCCCGCCTGGAGGACGTTGACCTCGTCCCAGGTGCGGTGGCCCAGTTCGGTGGCGTACGCCGTGCCGTCGGGTCCGAAGGCGATCCCCTGGACGTTGCGATGCCCGGAGGAGTAGATCGGGGAATTGGGCCTAGGGTTGTCCGGCGGGATGCTCCCGTCCGGCCGGATCCGCAGGATCTTGCCGTTGAGCGTGTCGTCGGCCGCGGCGTTCTGCGGTTCGAACGCGTCGCCGGTGCCGATCCACAGGTTGCCGTCCGGGCCGATCTTGATGCGTCCGCCGTGGTGGCGGTCGGCCGTCTGGATGCCGTCGAGCAGCACCCGTACGCGCCGCAGCGACCGGAAGTCCTCGGCGATGCGCAGGGCGACGATGGCGTTCTCCCGCGCCCCCGAGACCGAGGCGTAAACGGTGCGGTCGGTGGCGAAGTCCGGTGAGGCGACGATGCCGAGCAGGCCGCCCTCGGAGGTGGCCACGACACCGGGCACCACGCCGACGGTCTGCGGGGTGCCGCCGCCCGCGGGTATGCGGACGATGTCACCGGTGATCCGTTGGGACACCAGCGCCGATCGGTCGGGCAGGAAGGTCAGCCCCCAGGGAGCGGCGAGGCCGGTGGTGATTTCGGTGGGTTCGCCGAGCGTCGAGGCCGGGCCGCCACTGCCCGTGGCGGCCGGCTGCGCGCCGGCAGGGTTGGTGATCGGTTGTCGGTCGGTCGAGCATGCCGTCAGGACGAGCACGGCGATCATGCTCGCACCCGTCGCGGCGCGTCGAAACGGTCGATGTGACATGGCACTGCCTCCGGCGAGCCGCCGCGCGACGGCGCGGTCGATACCGCGGGATCCGCCGGTCACGACGCAACTCGCTGCTGGTTCGTGTTCACGGGTGTACTCCCTCTCCCCCAGGACATGGTAGCGCTGATACCGGGTGATGGCATAAAGATGATAGGTCAAGACGCTATCGGAATCTAGTTATCACTGATACGGTCAGGTCAGGTGGTCACGCATGCCATGCCGTCAACGTCGCCTCGGCGATCTAGGCGGTTCCCGCCGACGCGAATGCCGGGCCAACGATGCGACCTTGGCCGCATGACGACGCCGCGCGGGCGTTCCACGAGCGGGTCGACCATCCACAAAGGGCAGACCTTGAGGGAGGGAAAGCGTGTCTGAGCAGGAGGTTGTACCTGTGCGGCGCCGCACGGTGCTGAAGGCTGCCGCGGCGGCAGGGTCAGTCGCGGCGGCAGCGCCGACGGTAACGCCCGCGGCGGGGGCTGCCGCGGCCCCACCCGCGGCGGCGCCTCCGGTCGCCGTGGCGGCCGGTGGGTCGGTCGAGATCGCATTGTCGGTCAACGGAGTGCCGCGGCGGGTGGTCGTCGAGCCGCGGGTCACGTTGCTGGACGCGTTGCGGGACCGGATGGGGCTGACCGGCACCAAGAAGGGCTGCGACCGCGGCGAGTGCGGCGCCTGCACCGTGCTGGCCGACGGCCAGCGGATCAAGTCCTGCCTCACCCTGGCGGTCATGCGCCAAGGCACCGAGGTGACCACGGTCGAAGGGCTGGCCAGCGGGGACAAGCTGCATCCCGTTCAGGAAGCCTTCATCCGCCACGACGCGTTCCAGTGCGGCGGCTGCACCCCGGGTCAGATCATGTCCGCCGTGGCATGCATCCACGAGGGCCACACCCGCTCGGAGGACGAGGTGCGGGAATGGATGAGCGGCAACCTGTGCCGGTGCGCGGCGTACCAGGGCATCGTCGCCGCCGTCCTGGACGCGAGTGAGGAGATGCGCGGATGAGGGCCTTCGGCTACTCCACGGCGACCGACCCGGCGACGGCCGTCCGGCTCGCGTCCCGGCCGGACACGACGTACATCGCGGGCGGCACGGACCTGTTGAATCTGATGCGGGACGGTTCCGAGGACCATCACCACCTCGTCGACATCAACCGGTTGAGGCTCGCCGACGTGACCGTCGACGACGACGGTGTGCGCATCGGCGGGCTCGCCCGGATGCGGCAGGTGGCAGACGACGCCCGGGTACGTCGACGGTTCCCGGTGGTGTCGCAGGCTTTGCTCGCGTCGGCGTCACCCCAGGTGCGCAACATGGCCTCGATCGGCGGCAACCTGCTGCAACGCACGCGGTGCGGCTACTTCCGCGACGCCGGTTCGGCCTGCAACAAGCGCGTGCCCGGCAGCGGCTGCCCGGCGATCACGGGGGACAACCGCATCCACGCCTTCCTCGGCACGAGCGACCGCTGCATCGCCACGCACCCGTCCGACCTGGCGGTGGCCTTGACCGCGCTGGACGCGACGGTGAACGTGCTCGGTCCGGACGGCGCACGGCAGATCCCGATCACCGACTTCTACGTGCTGCCGGGCGACACGCCGCACCTGGAGAACGCCTTGCGGTACGGCGAGCTGATCACCGGCGTGGAGGTGCCCGGAGGCCCCTCAGCACCCATGTCGCGCTACCTCAAGCTGCGTGACCGGGCGACGTTCGAGTTTGCCGTCGTCTCCGTCGCCGCCGTGCTGCGCGTGCGGGCCGGGCGGGTACAGGAGATTCGACTGGCGTTCGGCGGCATCGGCACCAAGCCGTGGCGCTCGCCGGAGGCGGAGGCGGCGCTGCGGGGTCGACGGCTGACCGCGGAAAGCGTCGCCGAGGCGGGACGCGCGCTGGTGCGCCAGGCGGCACCGCGGGATGGCAACGAGTTCAAGGTGGAACTTGTGCAGCGTGCCCTGGCCGGCGTGCTGAGTGAGCTGGGAGGCCCGCGATGAGCAGGAAGCTTGTCGGGCGTGACGTCCCTCGGGTCGACGGCCGAGCCAAGGTCACCGGCGCCGCGCGGTACGCGGCGGACCAGCCCGTCGACGGCCTGTTGCACGGGTTTCTGGTGCTGAGCACCATCAGCCGCGGCGAGGTGACGCGCACCGACGCGGACGAAGCACGGCGAAGCGCCGGTGTCGTCGCGGTCTATACGCACGAGAACATGCCGCGGATCGCCCGCCCGCAGCCCTTCTACGTCAAGGGCTTCGTACCGCTCCAGGACAACCGCATCCACCACAATGGACAGCCGGTGGCCCTCGTCGTCGCGCAGACCTTCGAGCAGGCCCGCTTCGCCGCGAGCCTCGTGCACGTCGAGTACCGGGCGGAGAAGCCGGAGATCGCCATCGACGACGCCACCGCCGAGCCGCTCATTCCGGGTCCGTTCATGGGCGACCCGAACGAGGTGTCCCGCGGCGACGTCGACCAGGGATTGGGCGACGCGCCCGTCCGGCTCGACCTCGAATACCGGTCTCCCACCCACCACCACAACCCCATCGAACCGCACGCCACCACCTCGGTGTGGGACGGAAACCGGGTGACCGTGTACGAGTCCGCGCAGGGCGTCTCCGCCACCCGTGGCATGGTGGCGCTCGCCCTCGGCGTCGAGCCGGCCAACGTACGGGTGATCTCGCCCTACCTCGGCGGCGGGTTCGGCGCGAAGGGAGTTGTCTGGCCGCACACCCTGCTCAACGCCGCGGTCGCGCGCGAACTCGGCAGGCCGGTGCGGACCGTGCTCACCCGCGCGCACATGTACACGTCGAACGGTCACCGGTCCGAGTTCCACCAGCGGCTCCGGATCGGCGCCGCACGGGACGGACGCCTGATCGCTATCGCGCACGACAGCACCGCCCAGCTGACCCGCGACGACCAAGCCATCTTCAACACCAGCATCGCCACCCACACCCTCTACGCCTGCCCGAACGTCCACGTCCGGCATTTCGGTGTCCCGTTGGACATGCCGACCTCCATCTTCATGCGCTCGCCGGAGCTCGCGGCGCAGTTCGGGCTGGAGACGGCGATGGACGAGCTGAGCTACGAGCTCCGGATCGATCCCGTGGACCTGCGCCTGCGCAACGACGCCAAGGTCGACCACGAGGGGCGCCCCTTCACCGGTCGGCACCTCGCCGAGTGCCTCCGGATGGGCGCCGAGGCATTCGGCTGGCGGCGACGGGACGCCCGGCCCGGCGTCAACCGGGACGGCGACGAGTACGTCGGCTGGGGGATGGCCACCGAGACGCACACCTACGGCAACTTCGAATCCAACGCCGACGCGACGATCGACACCGACGGCCGGGTGCGAGTGGGCGTGGGCACCCAGGAGATCGGCACCGGCACGTACACGGTGCTCTCGCAGGTGGCCGCCGACGCGGCCGGGGTGCCGCTGGCGCATGTCACCACGACTCTCGGTGACACCGCCCTGCCAGCCGCGGGACTGTCGGTCGCCTCGTCGACGATACCGAGCGTGGTCCCTTCGGTGAACCAGGCCGTCCTGGACGTGCGCACCGCCGTCATCCGGCTGGCCGTCGCCGACCGCCGGTCGCGGTTGTACGGCGTCCCGGCGGACCGGGTCGCCGTCGAGCAGGGCCGGTTGTTCGACTCGCAGAACCGGTCGCGCTTCGACACCTACCGCGACGTGGTCCGCCGCCACGGCCAGGAGGTCACGGCTCGCGCCAACGTGCGGAACGCGCCGGGGCACACGTACGGCGCGGTCTTCGTCGAGGTGCGGGTGCATCCGCGGTACGGCCGAGTCCGGGTCACCCGCGTCGTCGGCGCGTACGACGTCGGCCGCGTGATGAACCGGCGGACGCTGCGCGGTCAGGTCCTCGGCGGGGTGACCTGGGGTATCGGATTCGCGCTGATGGAACACACGGTGATCGACCGGACGACGGGCCGGGTGGTCAACCCGAACCTGTCCACCTACCTCGTCCCGGTCAACGCCGACGCGCCGCCGAGCGTGGAGGCCCTCTTCGTCGACGCGCCCGACCCGGGCAGCCAGGCGCTCGAGGCCAAGGGCTTCGGCGAGACCCCGATGACCGGTGTGCCCACCGCCATCGGCAACGCCATCTTCCACGCCACCGGGCGGCGGCTCCGCGAGGTCCCGTTCACCCAGGACAAGCTTCTGCTGTAACGGGGCTGAAAACGCGGAGGGTTCCTTCCCCATGGGCCTCGGGGAAGGAACCCTCCGTGCGTGTGGGCCAGATGGGCTGACCGGTCACTGGCCACCTCCGACGACTCGCAGCTGGCGTTCGACGGTGCGTTGAAGCAGGTTCACCTTGAAGGCGTTGTGCCGCAACGGCTGCGCTCCTTCGGCGGCGTGTTCGGCCGCGCTCGCCCACAGCCCCGGCGCGGGCCGCTGCCCGACGAGGTGACGTTCGACCGCCCGCAGTCGCCACGGCACGGTGCCCACTCCCCCGGCCGCCACCTTCGCCTCGCGGATCACGCCGCCCGCGGATATGCAGGGCGACCGCGGCCGAGGTCAGTGCGAACTCGTACGACTGGCGGTAACGAACCTTCAGGTATCCGGAGGCCAGTGGTCGGGCGTGCGGCGGGATCTCGACGGCGGTGATCAGCTCGCCCGGCTGCTCGCGCAGCAGGTCCAGCAGCGACGTGCGGTTGTCCACAGTGACGCGCTGCCGCCGGCCGTTGACGAGCAGTTCGACGGTGCTCGACGGTACGTCCGCGGCGGCGGGCGCGGCCTGTGCCGGCGCGCCGGTCAGCACGCCGCCGCCCGCGGCCGCCCCGCCGGCAGCGGCCGTCGTGGCGATGAACGTTCGCCGCGACACCGGGGTCGCCGGCACGTGCCTGGACATGTCCTCTCCTTGCCTGGGAGATTGGCCGTCCATCGCCGTTACCTGCCGTACGCGCGGGCTGTGCGGTCCGCCCCGGTAGCCAACTCGCGGCCGAAGCCGGGCGACGCTCCCGTGATCAGCCGCGTCTTCTCTTCGGTCATGCGACTGTCTCCAATCCCGTTGCGGTCAAGGTCGCATCGGAGGCGCCGCACCGCGTCGGCGGAAATCACCTAATGACCGCGGCACACGCGCGTCACGAGACCCCCTCGCCTTCCGGCCCTCGGGCCGCCGTAGCCTCGCGGTGTGAGTCGCTGCCCTCGCGGTAGAAGAGGTAGCCACCGTGATGCAGGACGTCACCGTCGAACCGGCCGTCGGCGGTGAAGCCGCTGTCGTCCCAGTAGTCGATGTGGTCGCCGGTCACTTCGTACCGGCCGGTGTAGGCACTGGCCCGGGTGCCACGGGCTTCGTCGTAGCGGCCGTCGACCCGCAGCTCCTGCCGGATGTAGTTGTCCGCGGTGACCCACATACCGACGTACGGGTGGGCGCCGGCGACCGGCGGCTGCCGGGACGGTGACTCCCCCGGCGACGCCGTGCGGCACGCGGCCAGCACCCCGGCCGCGAAGAGGACAAGCACGAGGCCGGCCGAACGGCGCCCCGATCCGATGAGATGAGCGCGCATCTGTTTGTCTCCCAGCGATTGCGGTTATCTCACTCGACCGTAGGTTCGGCGGCAACGGCCTTCCAGGCCGTGTCGCACCCACCCAAGCGTGGGGCGCTCAGATGCACGGAAGTCTCCTCGCCGCTAGGCGGTGGCACGGTAACCGGTGCCTTCGTCATGGTGGGCGTCTCCGCCGCGGTGCCCGCTGTGGAGCCAGCCCCCGCGCCACCACCGCATAAACCGATCTCACGGAAGCTGCTTGATCTTTTCCACGTAGGTGAATCGTTTGATGGCGTAGCTGGTGATGATGTCGCCTGCCTTCATGTGCCGGGTTGGGTCGTCGACGGTTGTGACCTTGTTGTAGCCGAGGAAGCGGTAGTCCTTCGGGTCGAAGATCAGCTCCGTCCGGACGTTGTTGTCGGTGCGGATCAGCCCGACGCCCGGCCGGCCGGCCGCGTCCTTCGCCTGCTGCTGCACTTGCACGCCCCCGATTCGCCGTGCCGCCTGTAGCACGGCGGCCTGGACCTGCGGCCGGGCCACGTTTTGCGGCAGCCACATGATGACGATCCGGTCGAACGCGCGCCGGTCCGCTTCTTCCCGCGAGATCTCACCGGAGTCGCGGTAGAGGTAGGCCGCGATGCCGTCGGTTTCGGTGGGCAGGTCGACCTGCTCACCGAAGAATCCGAGCGTGCCGTCCTTCACCGTTCCCGACGCGACGCGGATGCCGGGGTGCGATCCGAGGATCGCCGCCCGGCCGTTGTAGGGAGCCAGGAGCTTGAAGTACCCGTCCCGCGTCTGGTCGAGCGGATGCCAGACCTGCGTTACCTGCGGTCCTTCGAGGGTCCCGACCGGTGGCAGGTCGGGGGGTACGATCCTGGTGCCGTACCGCTTCGCGGGCTCGAGGACCCGGTTGAATCCCACCGTCTCGTAAAACGCGAACCGGTCTTTGGGACCGGCCGCGGGCAGCGCCGCCGCGCCCTGTGCCGCCAACTCCCAGACGCGAGCCGCGTCGAGGGTCGTGCCGGCCGGCGGATCAGCGCCCGGACCGGAGTTCGTCGCTACGAGTACGGCGACGGCGACGGCACCGGCGCCCACCGTACCGAGGCGCAACGCGAGCCTCCGGCCGTACACGCCCGCGGATCGGCTCGGCTCGCGGACGCTGGTCAGCACCCGCCGGCGCAGGTCGAGTGGCGGTTCGGCCTGGCTCCCGCCGAGCGCGGGCGGTGCAAGAGCGTCGCCGAGATCGTGTAGCGCTGTCATCGGGTTCCTCCGGTTCTCACTGGTCGTCGAGGAGAGTGAGCGCGGTGGGGTCGGCTCCGCTGAGCGCCGCCCGGACCCGCTTCTTCGCCCGGTGTAGCCGGCTTCGAACCGTGCCGACCGGGATGTCCAGCGCGGCGGCAGCCTCCTCATAGGACAGATCCGCCCACGCGATAAGCAACAGCACGTCCCGGTTACGCCGGGGTAGTCCAGCCAGGGCCGCCGCCAGTTCGGCCGCGACGGCGCCGGCGGCGACCCGGGCCGCCACCCGATCCGCGAAATCCGGCGTAGCCTCCGGCGCCGCCCGGGCATGTGCTCCCAACCGCGCCTTCTCGGAGCGATGGTGGCGGGCCATCTTGCGGGTGAGGATTCCGAACAACCACGGCCGGGCCTCGACCCGGTCCTGGTCGTAAGAATGCCGCGCCTGAAAGGCCGCCACGAAGGTGTCGGCGACCACGTCCTCCGCATGCTGAGGCCCGACACGCTGGTAGGCGTACCGGTACAGCTGGGCCGCGTAGCGGTCGTACAACTGGGCGAACCGGTCCGGGTCGGCCAGGGACGCCCCGATCACCTCCGCGTCCTGGATCACCCGCGTAACCTCCGCCGTCACTGAACTCCCCTTCGGTCTGCACCGTCACAGCTGTATTGCCACTACCGGCCAAACCGGTTCCCGGCGCCCATCGCACCCGCCTGGGCAGGCGAGCAGTCGCTTGAGTACCGGTGCTGACCGGTCGTCCCGCGAGACTGTCGCATCGTGCACATTGGTTGCGGCGGTGTGCAGCCTCGAGTCGGCGCACCGGGCTGGGGTGGTGAGGGCGAGCGTGGCGAAAGCGAGGACGGCTGCGAGGTCAGATCTTGACCCCTATGTAGTAAACGGATAGTGTCCTGCTGTGCGAGTGACGATCGCGGTGGCCAAGGTGCTGTCGGCACTGATGGACGACCCTGACGAGCTGCGGTACGGACTGGATCTGATGACCGCGACCGGCCTGCCAAGCGGCACCCTGTACCCGCTGCTGCGCAGGCTTCAGGATGCCGGTTGGGTCGTTGCGAAGTGGGAGCAGGTGGATCCGGTCGCGGCGGGTCGGCCGGCGCGTCGCTACTACCACCTCACCGCCGAGGGGATCGAGCGTGCCGAAGCGGCCCTGGCCGAGCTGAGGACGGCGACCACCTCACCCAGGCCGGCCGGTGCGCCACGGACGAGGCCGGCGTGGTGACGCTGTGGCTGGTCCAGCTGTTGCTCCGGATGGCGGCGAAGCGCTGGCCAAGGCACCTGCGCGACGAGATGCTCGCCGAGTGGCGAGGCGAGCTGCATGAGCTGGCCTCGCGGCGACAGCAGCGGCGGATGCTGTGGTTCGCGGCGAGTCTCGCGGCGACTCGCCCCCGCCTGGGCGGCCGGGCGCCGTTGTTCGATCCGGACGCGTCCATCGGCCGGGTCCTCCGCCACGCGGCGTTGCTCGTCGCGGCCCCAGTCGCCTGCGTGTGGCTCGGCCTCTTCGGCACGATCGGGCTTGTCCTGAGCGTGCCGCTCGTCATGCTCGCGTGGGTCGCGGGGCTGACAAGCCCACTGTTGCGGCCCTGGTCGGTCGTGGGCGCCGTCGTGTTACCGGCCGTCGTCGTGGTCGTGGCGACGCCGTCAACGATGCCGTCCTTCGACGAAGCGTGGCGTATGCCGACCGCGACGTTGGTGTGGGGGGCGATACTGGCCGCCGCGATGCTGGTCGCTGTCCGGCTCTCCCCGCGCCTCGCGGTGCTGGTGGGTGGTGCCGGCGCCGTCGCGGGATGCTGGCTCGCGTCCACGCTCGCGGTGGCACCGCACGCGGCGAGGCTTGGTCTTGACCCCAGTTACACGGCGATGTGGTATCCGGCTGACCTGTTGTGGCCGGGACCCATCGACGTGCCGCTCGGCGTCCTGCCAACCACTCCTGACAACTGCGTCGGTGTCGACGGTGTCTGCACCAGTGTCCGGCCCGCCGTCAGCATGCTGACGGATTTCACCGAGGGCTATTCGACCTCACTTACCATGATCGCCATATACGCCCTGGCGTACCTGGTCGCCGCCATGTCCACGTTGGACCTCGACGAGAACCCGCTTCCGTCCACGGTCAGCCGCCCCGTCCACAGTGGCGGGTAGGGCACGAGACGATCTGGACCAGGAGCAGGTGAGCTGTTCGAGGCGGGGCCGTCCGCCGTCGGCGATCGATGACGCGCTCATGGCGGGGTCAGCCCGTCTGACAGTGGCTGTCGTCTGGACTGTCGGTTAGGGGGCGCATTCCTCGTAGCGCTGGCGTGCGTGCTGTTGCGGTAGTGGCGCCGTGATCGCTGAGAGTCTCGCTGGCGATGCGGGGGCACAGTTAGCGCGGTCGCGGTGCGGTCGGGAGCAGGATCGCGGCCATGAGGGCAGCGATCAGCACGGTGAGGCTGAAGATGATCAGGCCCATGCTCAGGTCGACCAGTGCCACGACTGCGGGGGCGGCCAGAGCGCCGCCAACGGCGGCGAGGGCGTCGCTGGTGTGGAAGGCGGCTGACACTCGCCCGCGTACCTGGTCCGGTGTGGAGGTTTGTAGATGGTGTCCGGTGGCGACCAGTGCGGCGGCACCGGGTAGGCCGCTGGCGGTAGCGGCGGCGACAGCGACCGGCAGGCTCGTCGTGGTGAACATGACGAGGAAGCAGAGTCCTACTGTGGCGTACCCGATCGCGATGATGGTGCGCGCGTGGTGGTGGACGATGAGCTTTCTGCTGAGCGCTGCCCCGAGTAGGTAGCCGATGCCCAGGCCGGTGATGAGGTTGCCCACGGCGCGGCCCGAGGCGTGTAGTTGTTGGGTGACGAACGGGACCAGCAGCGCGGTGAGTGCGGCGTTGGCGGTCCAGTAGAGGCAGCTGCTGGCGAGCAGGCCGCGCAATGACGGAGTGCGCGCGATGTGGTGCAGTCCTCGGCCCAGCTGGTCGCGAACGCGGGTGGTGCCGGTGGGCTGTGTGGTGGCGGGGATTGGCAGGCGGTTGATGATCGCGGCGGCGATGAGGTAGCTGGTTAGGTCCAGCAGGACGACGGCCTGAAACCAGCCGATGGCGGCCAGGTAGGTGCCCAGTAGCGGGCCGGCGATCCGCCAGGTGCTGTTGCTGATGGCCAGCAGGGCGTTGGCCGAAGCGAGGCTGGCCTCGTCAGCAACGACCGCGGGGGTCACTGCTTGAAAGGCTGGGCGCAGGAAGCACACCGCGAGGTTCTCCACGAGCAGGCCGAGGTAGATGAGTCCCACGCGGCCGGGGGTGGTGGCCGCTAGCATCAAGGCAACACCGGCGGCGCTGGCTGTGTTGGCGACCACCAGCACTGTTCGGCGGTTAAACCGGTCGGCCGCGACGCCGGCCCACGGGCCGATCAGCATGGCGGGCAGCGCCTGGATGGCCAGCGCCAGGCTGGTGGATGTCGCGGAGCCGGTCAGGGCGTAGATGTGCACTGGCACGGCGATGACCAGTAGCCAGGAGCCGAGGGCGTCCACGGTCGCGGCGATCCAGAGCCGGCGGAAGGCTCGGTGGTGCGCCAGCGTATGCCACATGCCACGGCAGGCTATCCCGTGGGAAAACTCTGTGACAAGATGTGTTCTGTGGAGATAGTCGAGTTGGGCAACGTGTTGCGGAACCGGCGGGTGGCGGCCGGCCGCACGATCGCTTCTGTGGCGACGGACGCCGGCCTGTCGGTGCCGTATATCGCCAACCTCGAAAACGGTCGGGGGAACCCGACGCTGGCCGCGGTGGCCAACCTCGCCACAGCTCTGGGTGCTCGCCTGGTTGTAGAACTGGTCGACGACGACGAACCCCGACGGACTGAACCAGAACGGTTGCCCGACTCGCTGGTGCAGTTCGCACGGGGCGCACGATTCTCGACCGAATCCACCCGATTGGCCAAGGCCACCCGATCACCACAAAGTGCGGTTCGTGAGCGTCTGCTGCATGCCATGGCGGCCATGGCCTGCCTGGTAGCCCGGCCACTGTCCGAACTGGACTGGCACCGAATCCTCGACACGGCAGTGCTGGTCACACGTGAGTAGGCCGCGGGGTGTCGGTCAGTCAGGCCGGGACCGGCGGTAGGGGCCGATCTTGGGTCGGGCGTTGGCGTGGGCGTAGCGGTGCAGGCGTTGCCAGCCGGTGCGTTGCCTTCGACCGCGCGGCGGACGTCGCGGGGTAGGCCGGGGTGGTTGAGGTAGCCTAGCGGGCTGGTGGCTGACGCCACCAACCCGCAGCGCAGGGGCATGACCAGCGACTAAAACCCGCGAGCCCTCAGCGGACCGTGCAGCGGATCTCCTGCTGGAATGCTAGGCGGCATCCCGCTGGTCCAGCCACTTCAGGATCGCCTCGGTCGTTTCCTCCGGTTTCTCCTGCTGGATCCAATGACCGCAGTCCAGGCTGACCACTTCCACATTCGGCACGAATTCCGTCAGTCTTTCAGACCTCGCGACCGTGTCGCGGTCGCCGTAGATCATGAGGGTGGGCTGTCGGATGATCGGGTCCACGTCCGCCAGCAGGCGCCAGTTGCAGTCCAGGTTTCGGTACCAGTTGATTCCGCCCGTGAACCCTGTTGATTCGAAGGCGGAGACGAAGACGGCCAGTTCGCTGTCACTCATGACGGGCTCACCGAGTGGGGTTTCCGCTCTGGCGAGGTTTATCAACGCATTGCCCGGCTGAGGCTCTGCGAGGGGCATGTTCTTGCGGTACAGGTTCCGAAGGAACTGGAACGTGTTCTCCTCGAACACGGCGTCCGCGACGCCCGGCTGCCGGTTGAAGTGGACGAAGTAGAAGTCGCTGCCGAGCACGGCTTCCATGACCTCGATCCAGGGCTTGTCTCCGCGCTCGAGGTACGGCAGGCTCAGGTTGATCACCTTGTCGACCCGGTTTGGGTGCAACAGGGTCAGCCCCCAAACGACGGCCGCACCCCAATCATGGCCGACAAAGGTGGCATCGTCGTATCCGTAGTGATCGAGCAGTGCGACGAGGTCACCCGACAGGTGCGCGATGTCGTAGTCGGTGACTTCGGTCGGGCGCGACGAGTTGCCGTAACCCCGCTGGTTCGGGACGATGACGTGGTAGCCCGCTGCCGCGAGGGCGGGCATCTGATGGCGCCAGGAGAAGGCGTGCTCCGGCCAGCCGTGACAGAGCACGATGGGGTTCTCCACGTTTTGCCGGCCGGCTTCGAAGACTTCGAGTTCCACACCGTTGACCGAAATGCGGGTTGGCTCGGGAAAATCGGTTGTCATGCCGGCATCTTGCCGACCCATACCGGTCACCTCGTGACCGGTTTTTGTGGAAGTGTTGTCGAGGTGCGAGCCGACCGGTTGATGGCCATCCTCCTTCTGCTGCAACATCGCGAGCAGGTGACAGCAGCGGGGGTCGCCCGCGAGTTGGAGATCTCCGAGCGCACCGCCCGCCGCGACCTCGACGCCTTGGGCATGGCCGGCGTGCCGGTGTACTCCATCCAGGGCCGGGGCGGCGGCTGGCGCCTCGTGGGCGGCGCCCGCACCGACCTGTCCGGGTTGACCGCGAGTGAGGCACGCGCCCTGTTCCTGGTCGCCGGCCCGGCCTCGTCTGTGACGCCGGCCGTGAAAGCGGCGCTGCGCAAGCTCGTCCAAGCCCTGCCGGAACCCTTCCGGGTGCAGGCCGAGGCGGCAGCGTCGTCGCTCGTCACGGACCCGCGGCGATGGGGGGCGAGCCGGGTCGAGCCCCGACCGCCTCACTTCCTCGACGAGCTCCAGGACGCGGTGATCCGCGGCGTCCAAGTCCGGCTCGGCTACGTCGACCGCGAAGGCAGCCAAACCGAGAGAACCGTCCACCCGCTGGGCATCGTCGCCAAAGGCCCGTCGTGGTACCTCGTCGCCGACACCGAGGCCGGTCGGCGGACCTTCCGGATCGACCGCGTGTCGTCCGCCGACCCGACCCGCGACCCCGTGCACCGGCCCGAGGACTTCGACCTTGCCGAGAGCTGGCGCGCGATCGCCGACGAGGTCGACCGCAAGCGAACACCTTTCGAGGCCCGGGCGGTATGCGCGCCCCACGGGATAGGTGTGCTCCAGATAGGGTTCGGCGGTCGGCTCGAGGTGGGAGGCACCACGACCGACGGCCGCATCGAGGTCGTGATCCGCGGCAGCGACGAATACATACTCGCCGGCGAGCTTGCCGGGCTCGTCGAATGGATCGAGGTGACCGGCCCTCCCGGTGTGCGAGACCACCTGGCCTCGATCGGCAACGCGCTCGTCGAGCGATACTGCTGAGACCGGCGCGCACGTCGCACGGCACAGCGATAACCGAGGTCGTCCGGTCCTTGATCGAACCGGCCGGCGGGCGGATCGTCGCCGAGTTCTTCGACGTCGGCCTGTCCCGCTCGCTGCCGTGGAAACGCCGCCCAAAAGCCGCCCGCCTCCTGGCCGCCCTCCGCGACCCAGGCCGTGGGTTTCGCCGCCCGCGCCGGCAAGACCGCACGCATGACACTAGAAGAGCTCAACACCGCGGTGGCGAGCAAGGCTCGGGAGTCCGCCTCGCCGAGCCCGTCCACGCGCAGCTCCGGCAAGCCGGCGAACACTTTCGCCGGTGCCGTCGGGGCACGGGTCGCGCAGCGCGAACACCATCGCCAACCGGTCCGCCTCCGCCCGCCGGGCCACGAACGCGAGGGTCTGTGCGGACGCCGCGTCCAACCACTGTGCGTCGTCCACCAGGCACAGCACCGGCCGCTCCTCCGCGACCTCGGCCAGCAGGCTCAAGGTCGCCAACCCGACCAGAAACCGATCCGGCGGATCCCCGTCCCGCTGCCCCAAGGCCACACTCAGCGCTACCTGCTGCGGGCCCGGAAGCGCACCGACCTGGTCCAGCACCCGCGCACAAACCTGATGCAACCCGGCATAAGCGAACTCGGTCTCGGCCTCCACGCCCACCGCGCGGACGATCCGCATCCCGGTCGCGGCGGCGCTCGCATGCTCCAGCAGCGCCGTCTTGCCGATGCCGGCCTCGCCGCGCACCACAAGCACACCGCTGCGCCCGGCCCGCGCCCGCGCCAGTAACCGCTCGACGCCCTCGCACTCAGCGCGTCGACCTCGAAGCATCGCTTGTTCCCCCACACCCGGGCCGAACCGGCGTCCGCCCCTGCTCCCCATCCGAGACCCCATGGTCCCGCAGCCAGACCTCGTCTGCCGACCGCGGGTCCGCGACCTACCGCGAGGGCTGCCGTTACGCTGTCCAGGTGCCGCTACGCGTGGAGGTCGTTGACGCGGGTCCGGCATTCCGAAAGGACTATCGACATGCCCCGCGTGGTACCGGCGGTCATCCGCGCACTCGACATCCTCGAACTGTTTCTGGACCGCCCTCAACTGTCGGCCCGCGAGGTGGCCGAGCGGCTCGACCTGCCCCGCACCACCGTCCACGAGCTGCTCGTCACGCTCGTGGCTCGCTCATACCTGATCTCCGTGCCAGGTCAGCCTGTGCGATATCGGCTCGGCATGCCCCTCTTCCAGCTCGGCTCGGCGTTCGCGGGCCGGCTTGACCTGGTCCGCGAGGCGCAAGGCGTCGCGCGGGAGGTAGCTGCGGCATGCGACGAGGCGGTCCTGGTCGCCGTACTCGACGGCGCCGACGTCATCTACCTCGTCAAGGTCGACAGCACGCACCCGGTCCGGATGGTCTCGGGGGTCGGCCGGCGGCTGCCGGCCCACTGCACGGCGGTCGGGAAGGTACTTCTGTCGAGCCTCGAGCCCGCGGGCCTGGACGCCGTCTTGGCCAACGGCGCCCTGCCGGCCATGACGCCGGCCAGCATCACCGACCCGGACCGCCTGCGGAAACATCTCGATCGTGTGCGGGACGAGGGCGTCGCGATCGACAACGGCGAGTCCGACACCGCCGTGCGCTGCGTCGCCGCGGCGATCCACGACCATACCGGCGCGACCGTCGCCGCGATGAGCGTCTCCGCGCCGATCATCCGCTGGACCCCGCAGGCGTGCGTGGCGTGGACCCAGCTGGTACGCGAGGGCGCGGCTACGCTGTCCGCCCGCATGGGGTACCGCCAGCCCTGATACCCGGGCCGGCGCTCGTGGTCGGCCCGCCACATCGAGACATTGACACCTCCCGCTGGTGTCCTCTACCGTCGCGTCCATTCGGTACGGTATCTCGAACCTCGTTCGAAATTTCGAACGGCGATGAGGCATGACTCGACCTTGACTTCCCGATCGTGGACGGCCCGTGTCCGTGCGCGGCACTCCAGCGAGACCCATCCAATACCTGAGTCACGCCGACATCGAGAAACGGCCGAAAGGCCCAGTACGCCTTGGGCGTGCGGCGGTGAGACGAGACGAAGGAGGCGAATCGCCATGGAGGACAACCCGTTGCGGTCTCGACGCGGCTTTCTCGGGTTGGGGGTGGGGTTACTCGGCGCGGCAGGTCTGGCCGCGTGCGGAGGCGGCTCGACGTCGCCGCCTCGGACGCAGGCCGAGGTACCGAAGGAGCTGCTCGACGCCGCGGCGTCGTTGAAGGGCACCTCGATGGGAATGCTTTCGCAGAAGCTGTACTCGGAGGCGGCGAACGCGGCGCTCGACAGCTCGATCGCGAAATTCGCCGACTCCACCGGGACGAAAATCGAGAACAGTCTGGTGCAGGCCGACGCCGGTGACGTGGTGGCCAAGCTCGACGCCGAGGTGAAGGGCGGCGTGGCGCGCGACCTGGCGTTCATGACCGACTCGCGATTCGTCGCGCAGTTCCACGCACTGGGCGACCTGGAGGACGTCACGGACGTCGTCGAGGCGCTGACGGCCACCTACGGCGAGCCCACCGCGGAGTCCAAGAACTTCTGCGTCTTCGACGGCAGGTGGTTCGCGATTCCCTACCACTTCATCGGCATCGGGTCGTTCCTACGCAAGGACTGGATGCGGGACAAGGGCATCGCCCCCAAGGACGTGTACACCTGGGAGGAACTGCGGGACCTGTGCCTGGAGATCTCCGATCCGGCCAAGCGCCGGTTCGGCTGGGGCATGACCATGAACCGGTCCGGCGACGGCAACGGCATCATCGAGGCAGTGATCAACGCCTATGGTGGCTCGATCGCCTCCAACGACGGCAGGAAGGTCACGTTCAACTCGCCCGAGACGGTGCAGGCGGTGACCTTCCTGGGCGACATCTACACCAATCCCAAGTTCAAGCCGATGCTTCCGCCAGGGGTGGCCGCCTGGACCGACTCCAGCAACAACGAGAACTGGCTCGCCGGGATCCTCGGCTACACCCGCAACCAATTCAGCGTCTACGCGGACTCCAAGACCAAGAAGAACCCCGTCTACGACAACACCCACGTCTTCGCCGACTGCATCGGGCCGGCTACCGACAAGCCCCTGCTCCTCGGCCAGTCCCAGGGCTTCGTCGTCTTCAAGGGCGCCAAGAACGCCGCGCTCGCCAAGCTCCTGGCGCAGTACCTGATCACCGCGCCCGCGCTGCTGGGCGTGGCGAAGGAGGCGCCCGGCCTGGCGCTGCCCGCCTGGGAGAAGGTCTGGGAGGCCGACCCGTTCTTCACCAGCGGCGACCCGGCGTTCCCCATCATGCGCAAGATCACCCAGCAGTCGCTGCCGCTGACCACGAAGAACGGGCTGAACTTTCCGCAGAAGGCCAGCGCGGGCCAGCAGGCCGCCGTCGGCGCCTACGTCCTGACCGACATGATGCAGCAGGTCATCCAGGGCACCGCGCCCGCGAAGGCCGTGCAGGACGCCCACGCGAAGATCGCGCAGGTCTTTACCCAGCAGGGCCTGCCGCAGTGAGCGAGCGAGCGAACCAGGAGACAAGGTGACGGCTGTCCGTCCCGCGCCGACTCCGGCGACGAAGGCGCCTTCGCCGCCGGGGTCGGGCTCACTCACGAAGGTCCAGCGGCGGCTGGGTCGGGACTGGCGGCTGGCGGCACTGTTCCTCGCGCCGACGGCCCTGCTGGTCGGCGGGCTCGTGCTCCTGCCGATCGCCCGGTCGGTGGTCACCAGCACGACGGAACGGCACGGGCCGGACAGCGTGTTCGTCGGCCTGGACAACTACCTGGCCCTCGCCAGCGACGAGCAGTTCCGCACGGGCGTGCTGAACTCGTTCGTCTTCACGGCGTACGCCGAGGTGTTCAAGGTGGTGCTGGGGCTGTCCGCGGCCTTGCTGCTGCACCACCGGCGGCGTGGGCGGTCCGTGCTGGCCGGGCTGCTCCTGCTGCCCTGGGTGGTGCCGACGGTGGTGACGGCGTTCAGCTGGCGCTCGCTACTCGACCCGATCTTCGGCAGCGTCAACATGCTGCTCACCTCGTCGGGAATCGGGCCGCTGCTGGCCGATCTGCGCCTGGTCGACACCTGGCCCGCCGGCTGGCTGTCCGACCCGTCGCTGGCCATGCCGTCGGTGATCCTCGTCAACGTGTGGAAGGGAGTGCCGTTCTTCACCGTCGCGTTCCTCGCCGGGTTGAAGGCCATCCCGGCGGACCAGTACGAGGCGGCGACCGTCGACGGCGCCTCGCCGTGGCAGCGCTTCGTCCACGTGACGCTGCCCGGACTGCGCCACGTGATGACCGTGACGGTGACCCTGTCGTCGATCTGGACGTTCAACAACTTCGACCTCATCTGGCTGCTGACGCAGGGTGGCCCGGGCGACGCGACGGCGCCGTACGTGCTCGTCGCCTACACCAAGGCGATCCTGCAACTCCAGTACGGCGCGGGGGCGGCGGTCACGCTCGTGATGGTGCCAGTCGTTGGCGCGCTGGTGTTCGTCCTGGTCCGGTTGCTGCGCCGGGACACCGACGCCGCGCCACCACAGTGGACGGAGAAGGCGCGGAAGACCCGGAAGGCACTGCCGTGGGTCATCGCCGCGGCGGTCACCGGTCTGCTGGCCTGGGCGTCACCACACATCTTCTGGAAGGCGGCGGTGGTCCTCGCCGCGATGGCACTTGTCGTGGCCGCGGTCGGCCGGGTGGTCACGGCGCTACGAAGTTGGGGGCGTGGCCGGGCGTCGTCCGTGGTGTCGGGCCTGGGATCCGCCCTGGCGCTGGCCGGCCTGCTCCTGTTCGTGCTCGGCCCGCTGTACTGGATCGTCGTCACGGCCTTCAAGACCGAGGGCCAGATCGTCATGCACGACCAGGACCTGTGGCCGACCCCGTGGACCACGCAGCAGTTCACCGACCTGTTCACCACCAAGCCCTTCGGCCGCTGGTACCTCAACACGGTGCTGGTGTCCGCGGCGTCCACCGCGGTGGCACTTGTCTTCGCCGCCCTGGCCGGTTACGCGCTGGCCCGGCTGCGGTTCCGCGGCGCGCAGGGCTTCACCGTCACGGTGCTGCTCACCTACGTGATGCCGGGCGCGCTGCTGTTCATCCCGCTGTACCAGCTGCTCATCGGGGCGCGCCTCACCGACTCGTTGTGGTCGCTGGTGCTGACGTACCCGACCTTCACGCTCCCGTTCGCCACCTGGCTGCTGACGGGGTACTTCTCGTCGATCCCGGTCGAGTTGGAGGAAGCCGCGCTGGTCGACGGCTGCACCCGCCTCCAAGCGTTCGGCCGGGTCGTGCTGCCCCTCGCCAAGCCCGGGCTGCTCGCGGTCGCGCTGTTCACCCTCACCAACGCCTGGAACGAGTTCCTCTTCGCCTTCGTGTTCATCACGAAGGACGAGTACAAAACCCTCCCCGTCGGCATGCAGTCGATGATCATCGGCGATGTCGTGCCGCAGGGACAGCTCGCCGCGGCGTCGCTGCTCGTCAGCATCCCCGTGGTCGTCATGTACGCCTTCGGGCAACGCTTCCTGACCGAGGGGCTCACCGCGGGCGCGGTGAAGGGCTGACCTATCGCTTGATCAGACCCTTGGTCAGCATGCGGCCTCACGCGGCACCGCTGCCGCGGCCCCGTCGAACAAGGGGGCCGCGGCAGGACGGTACCCGGGTCAGGCGGGCATCGGACCGAAGATGAAGCCGGTATGAAGGCATGCGAGCGTACGGTGCGCAAACGACGTGGATCGAGCGTTCGTGACGGCGAACCTCCCCACCAGTCCAGGAGGCGAAGCAATGGCAATGCTGACGGTCGACTACATCATCTCCCTCGATGGCTACGGAGCCGCCGAAGGCTGGCCGAGCTACTGGGGCCTGGAAGGGCCCGAATACCTTGCCTGGCTAAACGAGGACAGCCTCGCCGAGAAGGGCCTCGTCCACCTCATGGGCGCCAACACCTACCGGATCATGTCGCCGTGGGCCGGCAAGAACAACGACACCGCTTCACTGGCGCTGGACGCCGCGCGCAAAGTGGTGTTCTCGTCGACGCTCACCGAGCCGCTGTCGTGGGCCAACACCGAACTGGTGACCGACGACGCGATCACCACCGTGCGGGAGATGAAGCGAAGCGAGTCGGGGCAGCTGCGCACTCTCGGCAGCATCAGCCTGAGCCGGGCACTGATCACGGCCGGCCTGGTCGACCGGTTGCGTGTGGTCATCTTCCCGGTGCTCACCGGTAAAACCGGGCACGAGCCCGTGTTCGCCGGCTACCCGGACCTTTCTCTCTCGCTGGTCGAGAGTCGCAGCTTCGACACCGGCACCCAGCTGCTCGAGTACATACCCAAGGTGCTTGACGGCCCCCTGCCCCCCGGCCCCACCCGCGTGTAGCGCTCCCAGAGCGGCGGCCGCCTGGGCGCACCGCTTCAGCCGGCAGGCCGGAGCCAGCCGGCGGTCACCCGAGGCGGTCAGCCTGGCCGCTACCGGAGCCCAGGTCGACGGACCCAACAGCAGGCTGTGCACAAGGACGTACGCGGCACGCACCCGCCTATCCTCCGTGAGGTCACACACCCATCACCCGCGAGCCTGTATCAGCGGCGCGAGCTGGGCACGTGTCTTCGGCAATCGGACGTATGCTCCGGCGATGCGGGTGTTGGTGGTTGGTGGGACGAAGTTCGTCGGTCGGCATATCGTGGCCGCCGCCATCGAGGCAGGTCATGATGTGGCCTTGCTGCACCGTGGCCGCACCGGTGCGGGTCTCTTCTTGGACGCGGAGCATCGCCTGGCCGACCGTGACGATACGGCGGCGCTTTCGGCGGCGCTGGCGGATGGTGTCTGGGATGCGACGCTCGACGTGTCCGCGTATCTCCCCCGGCAGGTCACCGCGCTCGCCGACGCGCTCGACGGCCGCGGTGGCAGGTACGTGTTCGTCTCCACGACCTCCGTCTACGACCCGCGGACCGCGGGCTTCACCGAGGACGGACGCGTCGTCGGCGAGATCGACCCCGAGCCTGAGACGGTGACCGACGCGACGTACGGACCGTTGAAGGTTGGTTGCGAGCGGCTTGCCCGCGAACGCTTCCACGCGCCGTTGGTCATCCGCCCGACGTACGTGATCGGGCCTTGGGACCACAGCCAACGCTTCGACTACTGGGTACAGCGGATCGCACGCGGAGGCGAGGTGCTCGCGCCGGGCGACGCTGACGCACCGATGCAGGTCATCGACGCACGAGACCTCGCCGACTTCGTCGTGGCCTCGCTCGCGACCGGCCGGGTCGGCACCTTCCACCTGGTCGGGGCGTCGGCCACGTACACCTTTGGGGACCTGCTCGACGACATCGCGACCGGTGTCGGTGCCACGGACACGACCGTGACCTGGGTCGAAAACGCGTTCCTGCGGGCGGCCGGGGAGACCGCCCGGACGTTGCCGCTGTGGTCGGCCGGCGATCCCGTGGAGGATCTCGCGAGTACTGCGGACCCGGCGGCGTCGCTCGCTGCCGGCCTCAGGGTGCGGCCCGTCGCCGACTCGGCCCGCGATGTGCTCGTGGGTGGGCGACCGCTGGAGCGATTCATGACCCGCGATCGCGAGGCCGAGCTGTTGCGCCGATACCTCGGGCAGGGAAGCTAGCCGCTCATACAGCCGTTGAGCACGTTCCTACGCCGCGCCAGGCGATGTCAAGAACTCTTGACAGAGTGTCGGCGTTGCTTTACCTTACGTGTCAAGTTTGCTTAACATGGCGCGGGTCGTTCCAGAGGAGATGACGATGAAAGCCGCTGTCTTTACCACCTATGGCCCGCCCGACGTCGTCCACGAGGCCGATGTGGACACTCCGGTGCCCGGGCCCAACCAGGTGCTCGTCCGGGTCCACGCCGCGACCGTGACCGCGGCCGACAGCGCCTTCCGGTCGGGTACACCGCGGTACGCCCGTCTCTTCGCCGGGTTGCGCCGGCCGAAGAAGTCCGTGCTGGGCACCGAGTTCGCCGGCGAGGTCTCGGCGGTGGGCGCGGCGGTCACCCGGTACGCCGTGGGAGACAAGGTGTTCGGCGCCACCGACGTCGGCCTCGGAGCCCACGCGGAATACGTCTGTGTCAAGGAAGACGGGCCTCTGGCCACGCTGCCCAACGGCCTCGGCTATGCCGAGGCGGCGACACTCGTCGACGGCACCGCGTTGGCGTTCCTCCGCGACCACGCGAAGCTCCACAACGGACAGTCCATTCTCATCAACGGCGCGTCCGGCAGCGTCGGGGTCCAAGCGGTGCAGTTCGCCCGCTACTTCGGCGCCGACATCACGGCCGTGTGCAGCGGCGCCGGCGCCGAGCTCGTCACACGGCTGGGCGCGGACCGAGTCATCGACTACACCCGCACGGACTTCACCAACGAAGACCGCACCTATGACGTCATCTTCGACGTGGCCGGCACCAGCTCGTTCAGCCGCTGCCGGCGCCTGCTCAGGCGCGGCGGCCGGTATCTGACCACAGTGCCGTCGCTGGCCATCATGGTCCAGGCGCCATGGACCGCGGTGCTCGGCAGCCGGCGCGCGGTCATCGCCTTCACCGGGCTGCGTCCGGTGGCGGCGAAGGTGAAGGACCTGGCCCTGGTGAAGGAACTCGCCGAAGCCGGTCGGATCATCCCGGTGATCGACCAGACCGTCCCGTTGGCACGCGTCGCCGACGCGTACCGTCATCTCGACCGCAGGGGCAAGCGCGGCACCACCGTCCTCGACCTGCGGTAAACGTATCGGCTGCGCGGTTCGATGAACGCGATGATGCGGGTTGGATGAAGCCTCTCCCCATACTGCGAGACAAGGGACCGGAAAGCGGAAAGCAGGGGAGATCGGCGACATGCGCCAGATGGACGACAGCGACAGCGCTGCCGCATACGAACCCGAGCCACCGCCCGCCTCCTACGCCGAGCTCGGATGCTCGGTGAATACGGTCGCCCCGGCCGACCTGCTCCGCGGCTACGAGCGCACCCGTTTCCTGTACCCCGCCAAGCGCGAACGGGTAGCGGCGTTCCTGCCGGAGATCCTCGACAACTGGCGTCGGGGCATGGCGGGCGGCGACTCGGTACTCAGCGTCGTCACCCACGGCCAGCCCGGCGGCACGTGGGCATCGTTGAGCGGCTGGCGCACCGTCTACAAAGGCTGGCACCATCAGCACGTCGTCTCGACCGGAGGGCGCGGCGCGTCCCGCGCGGTCGTGCTCTCCGAGCAGGCGATGAAGATGCGCCACCGCGCGTGCGACTCCATCCAGGCCTGGTTCCAGCCGAGCAACAGGTACAGCCGCGCCATGTTCGGCCGCATCGCGGTCGTTGCCGGTCCGGACCGGTCCGCCGGGACCGACTTCCACTACCTCGCGGTGCCGCCGCGGGCGCCCAGCCAGGCGCCGGGCGTCACCGTCGTGCCGTGTGTGGACGGCGCCGGATCGGGCCTGCTCGACTTGGCCGTGCGCGCCCGCGGCCGGGTGTACGCGACGGCCGAGGAGCTCGATCAGGAAGATCTGTTACTCGAAAGGGTCGCCCGAGCACTCGTCGGCGCGGCCGCACCCGCCTACGCCGGCTTCCGGCCGGGATGGATACCCGTGGTGGTCGACGCGCTCCCGGCACCGCGGCGGCTCGGTGAGGGCGTGCGTCCGCTGCGGCGGTACGCGCAGGCGCTCTGGCTGCGAGCCGGCTTCCTCGCGGCGTACCGCCACATGGAGCGCCGCTACCAGCGGCCCGCCAGATGACCACCACGCGCTACCTCATGGAGGACCCACGTGAGGCGCGAAGACTAGCCGAGAAGGTGGACGCCGACGCGTGGGTCGCCACCTACCTGCGCCGGTACCTGCCCGACGCGCCGCGTGTCCTCGACGTGGGCTGCGGGCCGGCGGCCATCGCCACCCGCCTCGCCACGGCCGTGCCGCACGCGCGGGTGGTCGGTGTGGACGCCAGCGCGGAGCGGGCCCGCGTCGCACGCGAGTCGCTGTGCACGGTCGCCAACGGCAATGTGGTACGCGCTGACGCCACCGCGCTGCCGTTCCCCGACGGCGGTTTCGACCTGGTGTACATCCGGTTCCTGCTCGAATACCTCCCCGACCCCGCGCGGGCCGTGGTGGAGGCGGCCCGCGTCTGCCGGGCCGGGGGCACGGTGGTCCTCCAGGACGTCGACGGACAGCTCCTCCAGCACCATCCGCCCGACCCGACACTCCAGCGCCAGCTGGAGACGGCCATGGCGGGGCTGCGCACCACCGGCTTCGACCCGTTCGTGGGACGCAAACTGTTCGCCCTCGCACGCGCCGCCGGGATGAGTGTTCGCGACCTGCGCGTGGAGCCGTACCACCTGATCGCCGGCGAGGTCGACCAGCACACGCGACGGCTGTGGGCTCTCAAGCTCGACATCGCCCAGCCGGCCGCCGCGCGGGCCCTGGGCAGCCGCCAGGAAGCGGACGCGCTACGCAACAGGCTCCTTGCCTACCTGGACCGAGACGACACGCTCACCTGGTCGTCCCTGTTCACCGTATGGGCCAGTCCCGGCGGTCACAGCTGACCGCTTCCGAGCAGCCCGAGCCGCCGTCGATGTGCTTACCTCCTGCTGTCGGCGTGCTCACGCTCACCATCGACGGTTTTCCGCATGCCTGGGCGTCCGCGCTTGCGCGACGCTTACGCCGCGCTGACGCGACCCTTACGCGGGTGCGAACCGCGCCGGTTTACGGCTCTGCCGACCCGATCTTGCTCGTATCGTGGCTGCGTCAACGGTGTCGGCGAGGGCTGTCTGATGGATTTCCGGGTGCTCGGTCCGCTGGAGGTTCGCGACGAGTCGGGCCGTGTCGTGGCTTCCGTCCGGCGAAAGCCACGAACACTGCTGGCCCTGCTCCTGCTGCGGCCGAACAAGCCGGCGACGGCGGATGTCCTCATCGACTCGCTCTGGCCGCAGCGGCCACCCGCGTCCGCGACGGCGAACCTCCAGTCGTACATCTCAGACCTCCGGCGAGTGCTGGACAGCCCGGCCCTACCGGGACGGGAGCGGATCGTCATGACGCGCGGCGGGTACCACCTGCGGGTGGAGCAGGACGAGCTCGACGCCACTGTCTTCGAACGGCTGTCGGCTGACGGACGCCGGCACCACGCGGACGGGTGGCCGGCGGCGGCCGCCGATGCGCTGCTGCGCGCGCTGGCCCTGTGGCGTGGTCCCGTCCTGGAGGGCATCGCTCTGCCGGAGGCAGGCCAGCTGGAGGCCGAGCGCATGGAAGAACTGCGTCTGACCACTATGGAGGATGCCTTCGATGCTCGGTTGGCCCTCGGCGCACACGCGGACCTCGTCCCGGAGCTGCTGACCTCGACCGCTCGGCATCCGCTGCGGGAGCGGCTGTGGGGACAGTTGATGCTCGCGCTGTACCGCTGCGGTCGCCAGGCCGAGGCCCTGGAGGCCTACCAGCGGTGTTGCCGGTTGCTGGACCAGGAGCTCGCCGTCCGGCCGGCGCAGGCGCTGGCCGATCTGCACCGGCGCATCACCGCCGCGTCTCCCGACTTGGCGCTGTCGACGACCGGCGGGACCGGTGCGCCGGCGTCGGTCCCGCCACGTCAGCTGCCCGCCGACGTCTCGGCTTTCACGGGCCGCGCCGACCACCTGCGGCAGCTGGATTCTGTCGCGTTCGGGCTCGACGGCCGGCCCACCAGCCTGGTGATCACCGGCACCGCCGGGGTTGGCAAGACGACTTTGGCGGTGCATTGGGCCCACCGCGCGGCCGGTCATTTCCCCGACGGGCAGTTGTTCCTCAACCTGCGCGGCTTCGACCCGTCGGGGTTGCCGATGACCTCCGCCGAAGCGATCCGGGTCCTGCTCGAGGCCCTCGGTATCCCGGCCCACCGCATGCCCACCACAGTGGAGAGCCAAATCGGCTTGTACCGGAGCACGTTGGCGGGCAGACGCATGCTCGTGCTGCTGGACAACGCCCGGGACGCCGAGCAGGTACGCCCCCTGCTGCCCGGTATGCCGACGTCGCTGGCCGTCATCACCAGCCGGAGCAAGCTGACCGGCCTGGCCGCCACGAACGCCGCCCGGATCCTGCCCGTCGACCTACCCGACGCTGACGAAGCACAAAGCATGCTGGCCCGCCGCATCGGTCCGCACCGGACGCTGGAGGAACCGCGGGCGACCGCCAAGCTCGTCGAAGCATGCGCGCGGCTGCCACTGGCGCTGGCCATCGTGGCCGCCCATGCCAGCGCCCACCCCAACCTTTCCCTGACGGGCCTCGCCGACCAGCTGCGCTCGTCGAACGACGCCCTGGGCGCCTTGACCGACGCGGACGCCGCCACCGACCTGCGTAGCGTCTTCCTGCTGTCCTACCGCGCGCTGAGCCCCGCGGCGGCCGAGCTGTTTCGCCAACTCAGCGTCAATCCCGGTGCCGACATTGGTGTACCGGCCGTAACAAGCCTCGCTGGCCGCAGTGCCCCCGCGACGCGCCCGCTGCTCACGGAGCTGTCCGGTGCCAACCTGCTCACGGAGCACGCACCTGGCCGGTTCACCAGCCATGACCTGCTGCGCGCCTATGCTCGCGACCTTGCCGGCGAACCGCGCGGCGAACACCTGCGGCAGGCCGCCGAGCACCGGCTGATCGACCACTACCTCCACACAGGACACGCCGCGGCGCTGCTGCTCAATCCACATCGGGACGGCGTCACCCCGTCGCTCGCCGCCGAAGGCGTAACGCCGGAACGCCTCGAAGATCCGGAACAGGCGCTCGCGTGGTTCAGAGCCGAACACGCCAACCTGCTCGACACGGTGGAGCTCGCGGCCTCGTCCGGCTACGACGCCCAAGCCTGGCAACTGGCCTGGGCTCTGACGAACTACCTGGACCGGCAGGGATTCTGGCACGAGCTGATGGGCGCCCAGCGCGCGGCGCTGCGGGCGGCGCGACGGTTGGCCGATCCGTCCGCGCAGGCCCACGCCCACCGCGGCCTGGGGCTTGCGTACGCGAGCGTGGGCCAGCTCGACGAGGCTCCCGCACACTACCGGGCGGCCCTCGACCTGTACCAGCGCGCGGACGATCCCGTTGGACAGGCGCACACTCACCGGAACATCGCCTGGGTGCACGGCCAAACAGGCGACCACGCCCAGGCGCTACAGCATTCCGAATCCGCCCTCGCACTGTTTCGGGCCGCCGGTCTGCGCACGGGCGAAGCCAACAGCCTCAACGCCGTCGGCTGGTACAGCGGGCTCATGGGCCACCACGAACGCGCCCTGGCCTACTGCCGGGACGCGCTCGAGAAGCTTCAGGAGCTCGGCCACCAGACCGGTGAGGCGTACACCTGGGACAGCCTCGGCTACATCTACCGGCATCTCGGTGACCACACGCAAGCGGTCGCCTGCTTCCAGCGCGCGGTCGCACTGTTTCGCGAGGCCCGCGACCGGTACTGCCAGGCCGATGTGCTCACACATCTCGGTGATGCCCAGCACGCGGCCGGAACCCACGAAGCCGCCCGGGCGGCGTGGTCCGAGGCCGCGGACATCCTCGAACAGCTCGGACACCCGGACGGCGAGGCCGTCCGGACCAAGCTCCGTGACCTGGACCGGCGCCCGCAGGTCGGGCATGACGCGCCCCGCGGCGATACGGCGCGCGTCACATCCAGCTCCGGCTGACCGCCGTCAGCGTGTCACCCGAGCGCGCCCGTACGAGGGCTCGTGGCGGCGGGGCGGCCGGAAGCGCGAGATACGCACGCTGCGGCACCGCTCGTACGTGGATCGCCCACTCCGCGTCGTAGCCGACATCGATGACCTCCTGCGGGATCGCGAAATGATTCCGGTCGAGGACCTTGCCGGAACCCTCTACACAACCCGCCACATGTCTTCGTATGGTTCGATGACGACCTTGATCGCTCCGGACGTGCGGTCGGCGGCGACACGGAACGCCTCGCTTGCGCCGGATCGCGTGCCGTGCGACAGCGCCCGGTTCGATCAGGCAGGCGTCACGAACATCGAGTGTGCTCGGCAATGGGAGCAGGGTGTACTCCGGGACCAGTACACGCTCGGCCATCCCGCCGTCACGGAACACCCCCAGGTGACCGTGACCGTCCTCGGTACAACGCTGAGTGGCGCCGCGACGGCACTGCTCGCACTTCCCGCCGTAGAGGGTCGGCTCGACGAACCAGGCTCGACCGTCCTCGCCGATCCCGGCGAACTCGTGACCATAGACGAAGCCGGATATACCGGCCGCGGCGATGGTCGCCTAACTGCCGGGGCACCGCCCGCGCGGTAAGCACGAAGCCGGTCAGAGAAGTCGCGCCAGGGCGTCCGCGGAAGGGCTGGCCGGCTCCGGGTGGTACACGATGATCACTTGGTCGTCGGCGCCGGCGATGGCGAGGCTCTGGCGACGCAGGGTGAGCCGGCCCACGTCGGGATGGTCGAACCGCTTGATCTCGTTTCGGGATGGGCGTACGTCGTGCCGCGCCCACAGCCGGCGGAAGTCCTCGTCGTGGGACCGCAGCTCGGCGACCAGGGCGGCGGTCCGCGGATCGTGCGGGTCGGCCGCCGCCCGTAGCGCGGCGACCGTCTGCTCGGCGATGTGTGGCCAGTCGGGAAACAACCGCCGGGCGGTGGGGTCGAGGAACATGTCGCGGACCAGGTTGCGGCCGGGGTGGTACATCGGGGCGAGCAGCATGGCCGCCTTGTTGGCCATCAGCACGTCGAACCGGCGGTCGCGGACGTACGCCGGCGTGCCGCCCCACGAGTCGAGCAACTGCCGCACCTCGGCGCCGGCCCCGCTCGGCTGGCGGCGGGCGGGGGCGGCCAGGGCGCGCAGGTGGGCGGCGGCGTCCGGATCGAGGCGCAGCGCAGTCGCCAGCGCGTCCAGCACCTGCGCGGACGGGTGCCGGTCGACGCCCTGTTCCAGCCTGGTCAGGTACTGGACGGAGACGCCGGCCAGCTGGGCGAGCTCGTCGCGGCGCAGCCCGGACACGCGGCGCCGGCCGTGCCCGGCGAGCCCGACCTCGCCGGGCTGTACGCGCGCCCGGCGTGCCTGTAGGAACTCACCGAGTAGGTTGCCGCGTGTCATTCCTGTCGAGGGTATCCCTATCAGGGTGCTGGCTGGCGACCGCCGGCGGGGGCACTGTCGAGGCCATGAAGACATGGTTCATCACCGGGGCGTCGCGCGGCTTCGGCCACATCTGGACGGCGGCTGCGCTGGAGCGCGGCGACCGGGTCGCCGCGGCCGCACGCCGGCGGGAGACGCTGCGGGACCTGGCTGACATGTACGGCGACCGCCTCCTGCCGATCACCCTCGACGTCACCGACCGCGCCCAGGTGTTCACCGCAGTGAACCACGCCGCGGAGACGTTCGGCGGGTTGGACGTGGTCGTCAACAACGCCGGCTACGGGCTGTTCGGAATGATCGAGGAGAGCACCGAGCAGCAGGCGCGGGCCCAGATCGAGACCAACGTGTTCGGCCCGCTCTGGGTGACCCAGGCCGCCTTGCCGTTCATGCGGGCACAGGGCCACGGGCACCTACTGCAAATCTCCAGCATCGGCGGCATCGCCGCCTTCCCCACGCTGGGCCTCTACAACGCCTCGAAGTGGGCGCTGGAAGGGATGAGCGAGGCGCTGGCTCAGGAGGTCGGCCCGCTCGGCATCAAGGTGACGATCGTCGAGCCGGGGCCGTACGGCACCGACTGGGCCGGCGACTCGGCGGCGCACACCGCCCCGATCCCGGCCTACGAGCCGATCCGGCAGGCGCGCCGAGCCAGCGCCACCGCCCGCGCGCCCCGCGACCCGTCCCACACCGCGGCGGCCATCCTCCGCCTCGTCGACACACCGGAACCGCCGCTACGGCTGTTCCTGGGCGGCTACCCGTACCCGATCGCGGAAAAGATCTACGGAGAACGGCTGGCCACGTGGCAGCAGTGGCGGGAACTGGCCGAGACGGCGTGACGCTTGAACGGTTCGCGTTCAGGAGAGCCGTCGTTGTGCCAGCGCGTCGGGTGCTGATCACTTTCTTTGAAGACGTTCGCGTACCTCTGGGACGGCGGCGCGGTAGGCCAGGGCCAGCAGTGCCCCGTCGGGATCGAGGGCCTGCCGCTGGGCGTCGTGACCGACGAGTGCTAGATACGCGGCACGGTCGGCGGGCACCGTGGGCGCCGCCGCCAGCAGGTCGAGCATGTCTGCCTCGGGCAGGCTTGAGGCTACGTCCCGTATCGCATCCTGCGCGGCGCGATTGCCTCTGGCGCAGGCCCGGACCAGCCGGCGCCATGCCCAGCGCGCCCGCAGCCCCCGGGAACCGTCCGGGCGTCGCTCGCGGCCCGCCGCGCCAGCCGGGCTGCGGCCTGCCCTGTCATGCCCTACACCTCCACGGTGGGTTGTTGGTCTATCGAAGCAGGTAGTCATCCGGGAGCACCGGTGGTTGGCGGGTTTGTCCAGGTTGGATGGCTGGCGTTCGACTTCTACCATTGGCGCGTGGCGGACGAGGTGGTGGAGGTCAGCATCGGCCCGGATGGCACGGTCGCGATGTCGGTGCGTGGGGTCGCCGGGATGGAGTGCCTGACGCAGACCGAGGATCTGGTTCAGCTGCTGGGCGGCGAGATCGAGTCGCGCGAGCTGACCGACGAGGCTTTTGTCGAGGTGGAGCAGGACGCCCAGGATCGACTGTGGCATTGACGGCGCTGATTACGCCGTGGCGGGTGCATGCCGTGCTGCCGCGCAGCGTCGCGAACGGGCCGGGGCAGCGGTTCACGATCTGGAGCCAGGGCTGCGCGCTGGCCTGTCCTGGGTGTTTCAACCCCGAGACCCACGGCCTCGCCGGCGGTGCCGTCCGGACCGTGGGCGAGTTGGTGGACGCGGTGCTGGCCGAGGTGCCGGGCATCGAGGGCGTGACGCTGACCGGGGGTGAGCCGCTGGAGCAACCCGGCGCGGTCGCGGCGTTCTGTGCGCAGGTCACGGCGCGGGCCGACCTCGGTGTCATCGTGCTGACCGGGTTCACCAGGGCGGAGATCGAGGCCGACCCGGCGCGGGCGGGCGCTGTGGCGGCGGTGGACCTGGTGGTGGCCGGCCGGTACAACCGGCGGATGCCGGTGGCGACCGGTCTGCGGGGGTCGGCGAACAAGGTGTACTGGGATCGCACCGGACGGTACCGGCCCAGCGAGCTGGCAGCGGTGCCGGAGCTGGAGGTCACGCTCGGGGTGGACGGCACGGTCACGGTGACCGGCATGGCGGCGCCGGGGAGGGCCTTGTGGTGAGCATCCAGGACGAGATTCGGCTGTACCTGCGCGCGCGGGTGGCGTTGATCGTGCTGGTCACGGTGGAGGAGCAGCGGGCGCTCGAGGTGCTCGACGAGGTCCGCCGGGGCCGCGACGCCGACTCCGACCTGGTGCTGTGGGACGTCGCCGACCGGTTCGCCTCGACGGCCGGTCGGCAGCTACCCGACGCCACCGACCCGATCGTCGCGCTCGACAAGGTCAAGGAGCTGGCGTTGAAGGCGCCGGCTCGGCGGGATCTGTACGTGCTCAAGGACTTCCACGAATTCTGGGGCAAGGATCCGCGGGTGCGCCGCAAGCTGCGGAGCCTGGCCCAGCAGCTGGTCTACACGGGTGCCTCCCTGATCGTCACCACCCC
Organism: Phytohabitans sp. LZ39; assembly: GCF_059359075.1. Lineage (NCBI taxonomy): Bacteria > Bacillati > Actinomycetota > Actinomycetes > Micromonosporales > Micromonosporaceae > Phytohabitans > Phytohabitans sp. LZ39. The sequence goes on from NZ_JCADBM010000005.1 coordinate 192,735, forward strand.
GTCCCGGGCCGTCCCGATTGAGTTGCGTGACGATGCGGTGGTGGTGGAGATGCCGCTGCCGACGGTGGAGGCATTGCGTGCGGCGCTGGACACGCTGATCGACGACACCAAGGGTGTGCGGTCCAGGCTGACGCCGCACGGCCGGGCCCGGCTGGCGCAGGCCGCCTTGGGGTTGACGGCGGCGCAGGCCAAAAGGGCGTTCGCCAAGGCGATCGTGCGTGACGAGGTGCTCGACGACCGGGGTATCGACGCGGTGGTGGCCGAGAAGAAGGTGATCATCCGGGAGAGCCAGGCGCTGGAGTTCTACGCGGCCGAGGAGACGCCGGACGACGTCGGCGGGCTGGACTCGCTGAAACGGTGGCTGGCGTTGCGCGAGCGGGCGTTCACCGAGGAGGCGGCCAGCTATGGCCTGCCCGCGCCGAAAGGCCTTGCCCTGATCGGGATTCCCGGCACCGGTAAGAGCCTGACCGCGAAGATGATCGGTGGCCTGTGGCGGCTGCCGTTGCTACGGCTCGACATCGGCGCACTGTTCGGTTCGTTGGTCGGTGAGTCCGAGGAGCGGGTCCGCCGGGCGCTGCAGCTGGCCGAGACGGTCGCGCCGTGCGTGCTGTGGATCGACGAGATGGAGAAGGGTCTGTCCGGTGGGGACGCCGACGGTGGGACCTCGCAGCGGGTGTTCGGCACGATCCTGACCTGGATGCAGGAGAAGACGAGCCCGGTGTTCGTCGTCGCGACCGCCAACGACGTGACCGCGCTGCCGCCGGAAACGTTGCGGCGCGGCCGGTTCGACGAGATCTTTTTCCTCGACCTGCCGACCGAAGAGGAGCGCCGGGAGATCATCTCGGTGCACCTGCGCAAGCGTCGCCGGGATCCGGGCACCTTCGACATCTATCACCTCGCGCAGGTCTCCGACGGCTTCACCGGGGCCGAGCTCGAGCAGGCCATTGTGGACTCCCTGTACCACGCGTTCTCCGAGGACCGGGACGTGCGCACCGCCGACGTCACGGCGGCGATCGGTCGGGCGGTGCCGCTGAGTCGCTCGCACCGCGAGGTGATCGAGCGGCTGCGGTCCTGGCTTCATGAGGGCCGCGCCCAGTCTGCCTCGTTCGCCGAGGCAGCTCAGGCCGAGCGGGCGCAGGTGCGCCTCGAGCTGAGTTGAGCGCGCCATGCGGGCGGGGCGAGCGAACCGGTTGGCCCGGCGGGCGGGCCGGCGGCGTCCGGACGGCACCCTGACGTGGCGGGCGCGGCGGGCCTGGGAGCGGCTCGCGGACGCGTCCCAGTCGCGGGACGACTTTTCGGCGGCGGCGCTGCACGAGGCGTGGCTGGCTGACCCGCGGGAGGACACGTGGGGGTACGTGGGCCGCTGGTGCACTCCGGCCGACATGTTCGCCGCGACGGTGGACCCGGATCGGGGCGCCGAGTCCCGGGCCGCGATCGGCGGCTACTGCGTCGAGCACGACCTGGTCCCGGACAACCCGGTGGAGCGTGCGCTGTTCTTCGTCCTGACCGGCCAGCATGAGAGGCACCAGGCGCTGGACCTGGACGGGACGCTGCTGGCCGCCGTCTACCGGGGTGCCACCGAGGCGACTCGGGAGGTGTTGCGGGAGACGATGGTCGAGCTGGGCGAGCTGAACCTGGTGCGGGTGATCGCCGACCGGCCTGACCGGGTGCTCACCGGGGCGGAGGCGGACTACTTGGCGAGGCAGGTCGCCGATGCTGGTGACTGGGAGCGGTTGTGGCGGCTGGTTCCGGTCATGCCGTTGGCCAGCGCCGTGCGGACGGCCCGGCTCTTTCCGCACTGGCGGCCGGACGACGGCGTGGGCCGCGACTTCTTCGCGCGGCTGGCCGGCACCAGTCCAGATGCGATCATCGCACTCGGCCAAGCCGCGGTGACGTCGCTGAAGCCCTGGTACCACCGCCGCGACCGGTGGAAAGGCGCTCCCTCGTTCGCGCCGGACAACTCCGAGATCGCGGTCAGGGGCACGCTCTTCACGCTGCCCCGTGGGCACGTGGTCGCAAGCTACGAAACGAGAACCCAGGAGTTGGCGCTCGGTAACGCGACGATCGTGCACGTGGCCTACGTGCGCCCGTACGGCCCGACGGTCATCCGCAACGCCCCCGGCCGTGCCCCCGAAACTCTGCTGCGGGGCCTGAACTCCTTGCACATCGGCAGCACACGGGGCGGGTTCGTCGTCGGCGCGCAGGACAAGCTGTGGTTCGGCAGCGCCACGCGCTCCTGGTCGCGGGTGGCGCGCGTCGAGTGGCCGGCCGACGTCGCGACCTCCGAGAAGACCCTGCTCGCTGCGGACCCGGGAAGCGGAAACCTCGCGTTCCACGTCGGCAATGGCGACGAGGGCGACGACGGCTACACGGAAGGTCTCGCGCTGGTCGATGCCAGCGGTCAGCTGCTTGCCCGTGCCAAACTCGACGACGACTTCGGCCACGTTCACGCGTTCTACGGTCCTGATCAGGTCCTCGTCGAGAGCTTGGGCAGTCGCCTCAGCCTGTGGCGACGGGACGGCTCCGACCTCGTGCAGGCCGCCGCGGCCGAGATCGATGCGAGCGTCGTGGCGCCGGTGCCGGCGCGCAACCTGTTGGTCGTCCGCCGAGAGGGCAAACCGGAGCTGGAGCTCCTCACCGAGGCCAGCAGGCTGGCGTGGCTCGACGCCAGCACGCTTGTCGAGGTCGACCCGCCAGCGGGTTTCCCCGTGCTGGACGGCCGGTTGGCTTCGTTCTCGCCCGACGGGTCGCTCGTCGCCGTGCAGGTGGAGAACAGTATCGAGGTGCACGACCTGGCGCTGCACCAGCTCGCCGACCTGGCCGCCGGCTCGCTGTCCCAGGGCCGCGTGGCGGACCTGGAAGCCGCGGCCGAGCTGCGCAAGCGCAAGGTCGCCCCACATCTCAGTCCGGCGGTGGAGTTGCTGCACGCGGGACTCGCGTACCGGTTCGCCACCGACATCGCGCTCGGAGCCGGTACCCGGATCGCGGGTGGTGCGTCCGACATCGCGCTAGGTGGGCAGTGACGGTGGTGTCGGCGGAGCGGCGGGCGCGGCGCGCGGAGCGGCGGCGCCCGGACGGCAGCCGGGGTTGGTTCGCCCGACACGCTTGGCGGAGCCTCGTCGGCGGGGCCGAGCGCGGCGACGTCATCGCGATCGATGCCCTGAGGCGGGCTTGGCGGCGGGACCCGGCCGGCGAGTTGTGGACCGTCGCGAGGCGCTGGCTTACGCCGGCCGACGTCCTGGCGGCGGCGGTGGAAAACGCGACCGACGCCTCGGCTGTGGCCGCGATCCGTGCCTTCTGCGCCGGCCACGGACTGGTCCCGGACGACGCGGTCGACCGCGCGCTGTTCTTCGTGCTCACCGGCCAGCGGGAGCAGTACCAGGCGCACGACCCGGACGGCTCGCTGCTGGCCCGCGGCTACCGCGCCGCCGACGAGCCGGCGCGGGAAGCCGTGCGCCGCACCATGATCGGCCTCGGCGACCTCAGCGCGTTGCGGGTCATCGCGGACCGCCCCGACCGTCCGCTCACCGCCGCGGAAGCGGACCACCTCACCGCGCGGCTCGCCGAAGCCGGTGAATGGGACCAGCTCTGGCGGCTCATCCCGACCGTCCCGATCGCCAACGCGCTGCGCGCCGCCCACCTGATCCGCAACTGGCGACCGGCCGACGGTCCCGGGCGGGCGTTCCTCGACCGGCTCACCGGCACGGCCCCGGACGCGATCGCCGCGCTGGGACCGGCCGCGGTGACTCGCCTGGACTTCGCCAAGGCACGGCGGCTCTCGTTCGCCCCGGACAACTCCGAGCTCGCGGTCGCGGGCGAGTCGGACGCCACGATCTTCGACCTGCCCGGCGGCAGCCCGGTCGCGAGCTACGACGGCGTTTACGAGATGGTGGCCTTCGGCGACGCGACGATCGTGTGCCGCGGCTGGTACGCCTACCGCTGGTCGCTCATCCGCTGCTCCCCGGAGCAGCCTCGCCAGGTGCTGCTGCCCGACACGGGCGAGAGGACGCTTGCCCGGACACCGGGCGGGTTCGTCGTCGCCATCCGTGATGGCATGTGGTTCGGCACGGCCGAGGGTCACTTGTCGCGCTTTGTGCCCTGGAACACGTTGCCCCCGGTGCGCCGAAAGACCAAGAGGCTGGTGTGCGCCAACCCGACGACCGGGTGGGTGGCGATCGACGGATTCGGCACCTTGCTAATGGCCGATGCGGACGGCTCGGTGCTGGCTACCGCCAAGAGCAACGGGTTCGGTGCAGGGGTGTACTGTGCGCCTGGACGCCTGATCACCGTCATTCCCAGTAGCAGCGGGCTCCACTATGACCACACGCTCCTGTCGTGGCGGTACGACGGCACGAACCTCGTTCGGGAGGCCGAGGCCGGGTGCCGGATGGTCGGGACCTTAGTTCCGGTGCCGGGGCACGACCTGGTCCTGACACATTTCGAGGACAGGCTCTGGCTCGACACCGGCACGCTCAAGGAAGCTGGCCCGCCATCGGCATTTCCCCCGTTGGGCGGGAGGCTCGTCACGTTCTCCCAAGACGGGTCATTGGTCGCCGCCGCGTCGCACACCGAGGTGGAGGTGCACGACCTCGCGGTGCACCGGCTCGCCGCGCTGGCCGACAGGTCGCTGACCGAGCTGGGCCGCTCGGGTCTGGAAACCGTTGGTACGCCAAGAGACCACCCGGCCGTTGCTGCCGTGCTCGGGCTGGTACGTGCCGGCCTGGAGTACCGGTTCGGCGCGGACATCGCGCTCGGCCCCGCCACCCGGGCCGCGGCACGCGGCGACGACATCGCGATCGGCGGTGCCGGCTGATGGCACTGTCGGCGGCGCATGCGGCTCTGCTGGCCGACCAGGTGCGGGGGCGCGGTCGGCTGGCCCGGTGGGCGCTGCGGTGGTTGGTCTGGACCGGCAATCGTGGCGATCCCAGGGCGACCGACACGGTGTGGGACCTGTGGCTCGGCGAACCACGTGGCGGGCTGTGGGCGGCGTTGGCCCGCTGGCGGCGGCCACACACCGAAGGCGGGCCGAGCCTCGTCACGCTTGGCCAGCCGGCCGCCGCGGCGGTCGTGATCGAGGCGGCGTGCCGGGCCGACCCCACGTGCCTGTTCGCCTCGCCGGACGGCATGCTCGCGGTCGGCGGCCAGGAGTTCGTCGAGGTGGCCGCGGCTGGGTGTAGCACGGCTGTGGTCGCCCTCGCCGACTGGCCGCTCGCCGCGACCAGCCCGGCCTACCTGTACGCGGTGACCTCCCAGCTCAGCCGGACCCCGCCGCGCTCACCCGTCCGGCTGTTCCTCGAGCTGCTCCGCGGGTGCCTGGCGTACAGGTTCGATATGGAGGTCGCGATCGGTGCGGCCGCACCGGTCCACGCGCGCGACGACGACATCGCCCTGGGAGGTCCGGCGTGACGGCCCGCATCGGTATCGACTTCGGCACCGCCAACACGGTGGTCGCGCGGTGGGACGAGGCACGCGGGCGGGGCGAGCCGGTCCCGCTCGACGGCCTCGACCTGAGCCGGCCGGCCGGCGAGGGAGTACGCCAGCGGGTGGTGCCGTCGCTGGTCGCCTACAGCCACACCGGGTCGCGGCGCTGGCTGGGCGCCCAGGTGACCGAGCGGCCCGAGCTGTGGGACGACCCGGACGTCACCGTCTTCCAGTCGACCAAGAGCAATGTGACCGGCCGGGCCATCGACATCGCCCGGACGGTGGGCGACCGCAAGGTCACCGCACGGGACGCGGCCACCCAGTTCCTCGGCGACGTCACCGCGCTCGCCGTGCTCGCGGTCGGTGCGGACGACCTGGAGATCGTGGCCACCGCCCCGGTCGAGACGTTCGACACTTACCGCGACTGGCTCGTCCGCGAGGTCGGCGCGGGGATCGGCGCGGCGCGGCTGCGGGTGGTCGACGAGGCCACCGCGGCCGCGGTCGGGTACAGCGCCCGGATGAGCCCCGGCGACGTGTTCTGCGTGTTCGACTTCGGCGCCGGCACGCTGGACGTCTCGGTGGTACGGGTGCAGGAGCCGGGCACGGCCGGCGCCGGCGCGGGCGTGCGGGCGATCGCCAAGGTCGGGCTGGACCTGGGCGGAAACCATGTCGACGCGCTGCTCGCCGAACACGCCGCGGCCGAAGCCCGGCTGCCACACGGCGACCCGGTCACCTACAACCGCGTGTTTCGCCGGCTGCTGCACTCCGCCGAGGCTGCCAAGGTCGAGCTGACCCGCGCCGAGCAAGCCGAGATCACCGCGACCGACCCGGCGACCGGCCGAAAGTACCGCAGTGAGATCACCCGGTCCCGGTTCGAGCGGCTGCTGCGCGACAAGGACGTGCTCGGCCGGGTCAACCGCGCGCTGCGCAAAGCCCTCGAGAACGCGGCCGCGAAAGGCTACCCAGCCGACGGGTTCGCCGGTGTGTTCCTGGTCGGAGGCACCAGCCTCATCCCTGCGGTGCAGGACCTGCTGCACCTGCAGTTCGAGCCGAGCCTCGTGCATCTCGACCGGCCGCTGGAGGCCGTGGCGGCCGGAGCGGCCGGCATCGCCGGCGGGCGTGAGCTGCACGACCACATCCAGCACGACTACGCGATCCGGCACGTCGAGCAGGCCACCGGCACGTACGAGTTCGAGCTCCTGGTGGAGGCCGGCACCGCCTACCCGACGCCGGAACCGGTCAAGTCGATCACGATCAAGGCGATCCACCAGGGGCAGCGGCGGATGGGCATCGCCATCTACGAACTCGCGCACGCCACCCACCGCGACGCCGGCGGCGACCTGGAGATCGTGTTCGACGCGCGCGGCGGGGCCCGTACCGTCGCGGTGACCCCACAGCAACGCCAAGAGCGGGCCACGCTGTGGCTCAACGAGGACAGCCCCACGTTCCTCGAAGCCAACCCTCCGGCCGCGGCCGGCGTCGACCGGTTCCGGCTGGACTTCCGGATCGACGCGCAGAAACGCCTCACCGTCTCCGCGTTCGACATCGAGCGGCGCACCTGGGTGCTACACGGCCACCCGGTCGTCCAACTGGCCTGAAGGGAGATCCGTTGTCCCACTTCACCCGGATCCGCACCCGACTGCGCGACCCCGAGATCCTGGCCGCGGCGCTACGCGAGGTCGGCCACCCAGACGTCGAGGTCCACGACCAGCCACAGACCCTCTACGGGTACCGGGGCGACGCACGCCCGGAGAAGGCCGAGGTGATCGTCCGCCGCGAGCACATCGGCACGGCGAGCAACGACATCGGCTTCGCCCGCCAACCGGACGGCTCCTTCGAAGCGATCATCAGCGAGTACGACCGGTCCAGATACAACGCCGCATGGCTGGCAAAGCTCACCCACTCCTACAGCCACGCCGCGACACTGCGCTACGCGGCGACGCACGGCTACGAGGTCGCCACCGACGAGCTCCAGCAGGATGGCACCCGCCGCCTGACCCTGCGGCGAGCCACCTGACCCATGGGCTGGTGGGAGAACCTCGTCACCGACCTTCGCATGATGGGGACCGAGGACCGAAGGGTGAAGGCGCGGCGGCTGGCGCGGATCGCCGAGCAGCGCGGCGCCGACGGCGTCCGGAGCCCGAAGGCACGCCGTGCGTTGCGCACCCTGTGCCGGATGGCGGAGGACGATCGCTGGTTGGTGGCCGTCTTCGACGCCTTCATGGACGAGCACAGGGTCTACAGCGCCCGGCATGGCGGTTTCGCCGCCGTCCGGTTGACACCGACCGGCAGCGTCGAACGTGCCTTCCTCAGCCTCTACACCGAACAGCTGGCCGAGTACGACGCACTCGACCCGGACGGGTCCCTCATCGCCAAGGCCTACCCGCTGGCGTCCGAGGCGACCAGGGACGAGCTGCGGCGGATCCTGGTGACGGCCGGCATGCTGCACGTGGTGCGGCTGCTGCCCACCGTCGGTGGCCGGCGCGGTGTCCAGGACATGTCCGAGGAGGAGATCGGCGACCTGGCGCGCCTGCTGGCCGAGCACGGCGAGTGGGCGCAGCTGTGGCGGCTGGTGCGGGACGCACCAGTGGCCGCCGCGGTGACCGCCATGCCGCTCTTCGGCACCTGGCGCCCCACCGACCCGGCCGACGCGGAGCTGTTCGACCGGTTCTCCGTTGCCGGCCCGGCTACGGTCACGTCGGTGGTCCAGCGGTCGCTGCGCCGCATCGGCAGCGGGGGAAGCCGCGAGGCGTCGTTCGCGCCGGACCTGTCCGAGATCGCCGTCGCCTACGAGAAGTCCATCACCGTGTACGGCCTCCACGACGGGCAGCCGGTCGTCACGTACAAGACCCGCCCCTTCGCCTCCGACCTGCTGCACCTCGGCGACGGCACCGTCGTGTACGTCGTTTCCAAGGGGCTGGCACGCCGGCTCGTCCGCCAACGCCGTGGCCAGCCCGAAGAGGTACTCGCGGACGGCCTCAATCTCGATCTGGCCAGGACCCCGTCGGGTTTCGTGGTCGCGACCGGGACCAGCCTGCGGCTCGGCACGGCCGCCGGTCCGCTCGGTGCCAAGGTCGACCTGGAGGCGCTCGGACTCGACGGGTGGCTGGCCCGCATCGCCGGCGATCCGGTGGCGGGGCTGCTCGCGATCGCGGCGAGCGACGGCACGAAATACGGGGTCGTGCTGCTGACCGCGGACCTCGAACCGCTCGCGCGAGGCACGGTGGACGACCGCCCGTGGGGCCTCCATGTGTCCGGCCCCGACCACGTACTCACCTGGGGCTCGGAGAGGGGCACGCTGCGGTCCTGGCGCCGGGAGGGCACAAGCCTCACCGTCGCCACCGAGTGTGAGGACGCCTTTCCCGAGTCGGTGCGCATGGAGCTGGGCGTCCCCGTCCGGCGGAACGTGAGCGTGCTGGCGTGGTACGACCCGGCCACCCTCGAACAGGTCGCTGGGCCGCCCGGCCACCGGTCGTCGGACGCACCGACGCCGGCACTGTCGCGGCACCGCGACTTCGCCGCGTCAGAGCCGAAATGGACCTGGCCGCGGGTTGGCCTGGAGGTACGGGACCTGCGCCTCTGCGAACTCGTCGACCTGATCCGCTGGCCCATCGCCAAGGCGACGCCGGCGATGCTGCACACCGTGGCCGCACTGGAGGGAGAGGACCTCGACGACGAGGCCGCCGCGCTGCTGCGTGCGTTCCGCGCCGCCGTCGAGTACAGGCTCGGGACCGACGTGGCGCTGGGCTCCCTCGCACGGCGGCGGGCGGACGACGACGACATCGCGCTGGGCGGTGGGTGACCGCTGAGCCACGGTCGGCGGACGCGCGTCGGCGATGGGCCGGATCTCGTGGTCGCCTACCTTGTCGCGGTCACCGGTTCGAAGCTGGCAAGCAGCTCCTCCAGCGCGTGCTGATCGGGGCCGACGAACGGGTCGGATCGGGGCGCCTCGGCGAGTATGTCCAGGAACTCTGTGGTCTGGCCCAGTGCCGGCGCAAGGTGCGTACTGAGGATGGCCCGCGGGTCCATCGCGCGCAGTGGCCGGACGGTCTGGTAGGTACTCGAATCAGGGCTGTCCGAGCCGCAGGCGCTACCGCGGCCTCAGCCGCTATTTGCCTGGACGCGTCCGACAACGCGTCAGCGATCGCACAAAGACCATCGCCGAGATCACCGGCGTCGAATGCCTCCGCCATTCGATGCAGAGGATCGCAGGCGTACGCCTCCGACGGGATCGGGGCCGCCGGCTCGGGTACTAGTCGTGCTCCCAGTGCGAGCGCAGGTACCGATACCAGTCGCGTGGACCCCTCCGATGGCAAGCAAAATCGATGGCACGCCAAGGATTTCGCCACCAGGGACCGGGGTGACACGGTGGACACTACACCCCACCGCCCCGTGTCACACCCATCCCTACGTTTCCGGCAGGCTACCGACTGCTGTTCCCGCCGACGGTCTGGTGAGCCGGCCTCCCGTCATTGACAGCCGCCGGCGTGCCATGCGCCGGAGTGTCTACTTCGGACACCGCGACCGCGGGCCAGCCACGAGCCGTGTGCTCGTCCCGGCACGACCAGCCCGTGGGCCGACGATCGTCCGCGCTGGCAGCCCCTGCCGTACCGCCACGAAACCAGCTCCTTCACCTGCGGCGGCAGCAGCACGACGACGAGGCATGCCGCGACGTGCAGGCCATCGAACCTGCTGACCGCACGGTCGAACCCGGCCCCTCACCGTCAGCGGTACGCTGGCGTGGTGAGCGCACTCGATCGTCTCGCTGGCGAGAAGTACCTGCTGTTGACCACGTTCCGCAAGGACGGCCGCGAGGTCGCCACACCCGTGTGGGCGGTCCGCGACGGCGACACCCTCGCGGTGTGGACGGTCGCCGACTCCGGCAAGGTCAAACGCATCCGACGCAGCGGCAAGGTCACGGTCGCGCCGTGCGACTTCCGCGGCAACCCACGCGGCGAGGCGGTCGCCGGCCACGCCGCCTTGACTGGCTCGGTCGCGGCCGACCAACACATCCGCGGCATCATGGCGCGCAAGTACGGACTCATCGGCCGGATGAGCATGCTCGGTAGCCGGATTCGACGCGGCCGCGACGGCACCGTGGGCATCCGCGTCACGCTAACCGAAACAACACCAGCGCCAGGATCGGGTGAGGCTTGATAGCGCTCCACTTCCGATGTTCATGATCGACTCGCCGACGGCAGGTGGCTGGCATGGGATGATTGAATCCTTCCAGCTAAGGCCGTGACAGCCATGTCGACACTGCACGTTTCCCAGCAAGCCCCCGTCCGGCTCGTTCTGCCAAATCCACCCGCACGCGGCGACGAGAGCGGGGACGCAGCACAGATCAGGTCTGGGTACGACGATGAGATCGCCGGGATCGTCGACCGGCTCGAGCAGCGGTACCCGCGCGAGGTGGTATCCGGATTCGACCTCGAAGGCCGGGTCCGGCGCGTTTACCGCCAGTTCGGCACCGCCCACGTCCGAACCTTCGTCGCCATCTTCGTTGAGCGCGTCGTGCGGCGTTCCATTGATGAGCCGTCCGTTGCCGCGTTCGGCGCAGTCGCGGTGTAGACGCAGGTTAGATCGCCTGGCGCGACGTGGCGGCGGACCCGGTAGCACCTTGCCGCTGGCCCGAGGCTGCTGATCGTCGGGCGTCGCGATCCTGCCGGTAGCGGCCGACTACGCCTGCGTCCCCAACAGCGCCATCGACGTGACGAACGCGAGGACCAGATGCAGGTCGACAAAGCCGACATCATCGCGACACTGCGATCCAGAGGGCAGCGGGAAAGGGCCGACTGGGTCGACCGAGAACTGCCCGCGATCATCGATACGTCCAAGAACGGCTCACTGCTGCGGACGCTTCACATCGACCCCGCCGCCATGGCACCTGTGAGCGGCGCCCCGCGAAACGGTTGAGCGGAGCCGCGCCGACGCTCCAGATCGGCCACCGGTAGCGCTGCGGCGTCGTGGACGATCCGTACGTTCACCTCCCGCGCAGAGCCTGATCACGTCGATCGCACCCGGGCGGCGAACCCCCGCCCTGGGTAGAATCAGGGCGACGCTTGCTCCGGACCCCGGCGACGTGATGACCGCTCTTTTGCCGGAGGCCCACAGTGAGCACCATTGACGTGACCATCACGCAGGTCCGCGCCGGTTCACCGCGCCGCGGCAGCGACTACGCCGAGCTTATGCGGCAGGTGCGCCAAGCCGGTCTGCTTGAGCGACGCCCGGCCTTCTACGCGGTGTACATCACCGCGTGTCTGCTCCTGCTCGCCGCCGGCTGGGCGGTGTTCGTGCTGTTGGGCGACTCGTGGTGGCAGCTGGCCACTGCGGCGTTCCTAGCCTTCGCGTTCGCACAGAACGGGTTCCTGGCCCACGACGCCGGGCACCGGCAGATCTTCCGATCCCGGCGTTCCAACGAACTGGTCGGGTGGGTGCACGGCAACCTCGGCATCGGGTTGGCGTTCGGCTGGTGGGTGGACAAGCATCACCGCCACCACGCCCATCCCAACCAGGAAGGACTCGACCCCGACATCGGCGGTGAGAACATCGTCTACACCAGCGCCCAGGCCGGCGCCCGACGCGGACTGGGACGCCTGGTGGCCCGCTACCAGGGTGCGCTGTTCTTCCCGATGCTGCTGCTGTTGGCCCTGAGCCTGCGCGTGTCCGGTGTGAAAGCGTTGATGCGCCCGGGCTACCGCAACCGGCTGCCGGAAGCGCTGTTGTTCGGCCTGCACATCGCGGCGTACCTGACCGTTGTGCTGCTGGTGCTGTCGCCGGTCAAGGCGCTGGTCTTCATCGTCGTCCATCAGGGACTGCTCGGCCTGTACCTCGGGTCGGTGTTCGCCCCCAACCACAAAGGCATGCCGATCCTGTCCAAGCACGACGACAGCGACTTCCTGCGCCGCCAGGTCCTGACCGCCCGCAACGTGCGCGGTGGACGACTGACCGACCTGCTGCTCGGCGGGCTCAACTACCAGATCGAGCACCACCTGTTCCCGCACCTGCCACGCCCGTCGCTACCCCGCGCGCAACCCCTCATCCGCGCCTACTGCCTGGATCACGGCCTACCCTACGCGGAGACCAGCTTGATCGACTCCTACCGGCAAGCCCTGCACCACCTGGACACCGTAGGGCGCGGCGACCAGCAAGGCGGATAGGTCGCCCCCCGGCCGACGGCCACTGACCGCACCTCGGGCACACCACGCCGGCCAATGATCTGCGACCCCAGTCCCCGGACGTCAGCTCAGCCGCTTGACGAACCGCACCGTTGTGGCCGGCCGGCGACCGGTAGCCGTGCGCCGGGTCCGCGTGGCGGAACACGTTCGTGCACGCCTCGGCGCCCACGACGCCGATCGCGCGCCCCACTGCTTCGTTCACGCTGCCGACACTGGACGAGTTCGAACGTGCCGTCGCATCAACGCGCGCGCCGTTTGGCGCGGCGAAGGCTGGCCGCCGCGCTGTGCCGCCTCGAGTCGAGCGGCACGCCGATTAACGTGATCGCCGCCGGGGCGGTCTATCGTTGTCATTCAGGCACGGCGTGCACTGCCGTCAACGAACCCGCTCCGGACCCCGGCGGTCGTCCGCGTATCACAGCGCGACGCGAAGAGGGGTGTGGAGATGGTTGTCATCGAACTGGCCGAGGTGTCACCGGCTCGGCCGGCCGCCGTGTGTGGATTGCCACGATGACCGGGGATTCCAGCATCCGCTTGGGCGAGAACGACGACCCGGACCAGCCAGAGGATGAACCTGGGCGCGCCGCTCTGGACGACGCCGCGGCGCCCCTTGCCGGCGAACCGGCGCCGTTGGCGCAGCCGGTCAGTGGCCCGCTGCTGGACCGGCTGGACGGCTACCGGGTGGTCGACGACGACGATGACGATCCGGTCCTGCTCACCCGCGACGGGAATCCGGTGGACACGTGGCGGGAGGGTTACCCGTACCAGGAGCGGCTCAGCCGGCAGGACTACGAGCGGGACAAGCGGCTGTTGCAGATCGAGCTGCTGAAGGTGCAGAGGTGGGTCAAGGCGTCCGGGGAACGGCTGATCGTGTTGTTCGAGGGGCGAGACGCTGCCGGTAAGGGCGGCACGATCAAACGGTTCGTGGAACACCTCAACCCGCGCGGTGCCCGGGTCGTGGCATTGGAGAAGCCCAGCGAACGCGAGTCCACGCAGTGGTACTTCCAGCGTTACCTTACCCACCTGCCGGCGGCTGGGGAGATGGTGTTCTTCGACCGGTCCTGGTACAACCGGGCCGGCGTCGAGCGGGTGCTGGGCTACTGCACCCGCGTCGAGTACATGGAGTTCATGCGCGAGGCGCCGGAGCTCGAGCGGATGCTGGTCCGCTCCGGCATCCACCTGGTCAAGTTCTGGTTTTCGGTGTCCCGCCGTGAGCAGCAAACCCGGTTCGTCATCCGCCAGGTCGATCCGGTGCGGCGGTGGAAGCTCTCACCCACCGATCTGGCCTCGCTGGATCAGTGGGATGACTACACCGAGGCCAAGGAGGCGATGTTCTTCTACACCGACACCGCCGACGCGCCGTGGACGCTGATCAAGAGCAACGACAAGAAACGAGCCCGGATCCAGGCCATGCGCCACCTGCTCGGCCAACTCGACTACAGCGACAAGGACATCGACGTGGTCGGCGCCCCGGACCGGCGGCTCATCGGCCGAGCCTCCCAGATTTTCGAGGACGACGAGCGGCCCGTCCCCCAGTTCCCTCAGCTGTAACGCACGCCGGCGAAGGTCTGCCCCGGTTCCGTCCCCCGTTCAGTCGACGGGTTCGGCCTCCGGCTGTTCGAGTCAGCCGATGTCGGGAACGAGAACGTACAGCCCCGCGACCTGGCCTTGAGGGTTGTGGGCGACGCGGTAGCGGGGTGTCACGCGATGTCCTTCCCGCCTCTCGCTGGAAGGGGATCCGGCGACGGGCCGCGGTCGGAACAACGGTGGTCCAGGGCGTCGATCGTCCGTGGCGCGGCTAGGGCCGCTGGTGGCGGGACGGGCGGCGCAGTTGGGTGATCCGGGCGGCGCCGACCACCATGGTGAAGATCGCGGCGCCCGACGCCGGCGATCAGCAGGGCCAAGGCCAGCGGCAGGGTGCCGTGCATCCACAGGAAGCTGACCTCGACGCTGCGGGTGTTCTGCAAGCATGAAGACGATCAGCACCACGAACAGCAGCGCGGCAACGCAGATCCCGAACCAGGCGGCGCCGGTGCGGGTGAGCGGCACCCGAGGTGTCGGCGATGTCATGGACGGGCCGTCCGCGGCCTGCGGCGACGCCGTGTGTGCCGGTGCGGCGAGCATCCCACGATCAGGATGACGCCGATTCCGGATACTTCGATCGCAGGCCTATTCGGCGCGGGACGCTCATCGGCCGGCAGCGGATCCGTGGGTGTCCAACGGGGCTGCGCCGTCCACAAGGTACGCCGCCTCCCAATCTGCCACCACGCCTCTGCCACCACGACTGCGGGGCGACCGGCGACGCCGGCTGAGCAGGTCCCAGGTCGCGGACCGCCGGTAGCGGGTAGCGCTGGCGTATTGACGTCTGCCTGGTTCGGTATCGCGCAAACCGTTTAGGAATCAGTCGATGGGGAACCCGACAGTGTGGGCCGCCCCGGCTTGCGGGAGATTGGCCCACCATCAAGGAGAGCGTCATGGGCGTTGTCGCCTGGATCGTGCTCGGTGCTGTCGCCGGCCTCATCGCCGAAAACCTCACCGGAAAGAAGGCCGGCCTGCTGCTGGCCACCGTCATCGGGATCGTCGGTGCCCTGCTCGGTGGGTTCCTAGGCAAGGAACTGTTCGGAGTGAAGACTCTGGACACGTTCTTCGACCTGAGCACCTGGGTCACCGCGATCATCGGCGCCGTCGTGCTGTTCCTGCTGTTCGGTGCCGTCCGGGGTCGCGGCGGACGGACGCGGCGCTCCGGCGGCGGGTGGCGTAGCCGCAGTAGGACAGCCTCTGGCCGCCGGAGCCGCTGGTAGCAGGTGGAACGAGGTCACGTTCCTGGACTGCACCGGTCTTGCCGCGCTGGTCGCGGTGCGCAACGCCGCCGTCCAAGCCGGAGGCCAGATGCGGGTCAGCCACCCGCAACCCATCGTGCGTCGGGTGTTGGAGGTGACCGGACTGCTGGCCGTGTTCACCGCCCCGACGATCGTGCCAACGCCGACGGGATCCGGACGCCCGTCCAGGCTCGCACCTGCCCTGGCGGCTGTGACGCAGCCGCCCGACCTGATGGTCGCCGCCTGAGCGATGTCCTGATGGCACTGGCTGATCGCCGCCCCTGCGACCGGAGGGTGGTCGCAGGGGCTATGGCCGCTGTGGCCTCGGCGAGGAAGCAACGACGTGCCGGGTGGCTGGGCTGGCGGCGACGTCATAGTAGGCGTCCCTTCCCGGGGGACGCTCACTGGACGGCACCCCCTTTGGTAGGGGCGACGCACCGCTGTGGGCGGGTTGTTGCACGTCAGCCGCGGCGGTAGCGGGCGTCGAACAGGCAGTAGACGCCGAAGCAGGCCAGCCCGGCGGCGACGAGCAGCAGCAGCGCGGTGCCGTAGGCCTGCGCGGCGAGGGTGGTGAGGGCGGCGTCGAACCCGACCTTCTTGTCCGGGCGGTAGCTGGCCGCCATGGTCACGATCAGGATGCCGATGATGGCGTACGCGACGCCGAGCGCGGGGTAGCCGACCTGTCCCAGCCGGATGGCCGCCCGACGGGTGGTGGGGTTGGCGGTGGACAGGTCGAGATCCGCGGTGAACGTCTTTCGCACCCCGCGGTGCACCAGCATCGCGGCGACCACGATCAGGGCGACGCCGGCCGCTCCTACCAGCAGTTGCCCGAGTGGAAGGGCGAGCACCCGGGCGGTGAAGGTTTCCTGCGTCTGCCCGGAGGAGCCGGCGCCGCCGGCCGCGAGTTTCCCGGCGCTGAGGGCCAGGACCCCGAACACCACCGCTTCGACGACGCTTTCGATCCGTTTACGGGTGCGCTTGTTTGGCGGTCGTATCCACCGCAGGCCCACCGCGGCCTCGCCGAGCTGCCACAACACGAGCGTGGCGAGCCCGACCGTGATGGTCCAGAGCAGTACTTGCCCGCCTGGCTGGGCGGCGAGGGTTTGCAACGCGCCGCCCTTGTCCGGCTTGGCGCCACGGGCGTCGAGCGCGACCTGTACGGCGAGGTAGGCGATCGTGAAGTGCACCAGCCCGTACGCGGCAAGACCTACTCGGCCGACGAGCTGAAAGTACTTGTTTCGGGTCGTCTGCCGCGCGGCGTCTGCCGCGACGTGACCGGCCTGGGCTACGGGTGCCGCCACAGTGGACCTCCAGGGGTGCGCATCTGATCGTGCCGGTGATGCGTCGCCCGGGGTCCGGGGGTCGACCATTGCCGTTGTGCCGTCCAGGTGACCGGACGGCGGGCCGGGGAAGGTGCTGGCTGCGTTCAACATGGACGCTAACAGTGGCCGCCGGCACGCGCGAGCCGAGGCGGGAGAAGGTGCGGGCCGAGCATGGCGGTGTCGTCGCGCGCCGCTGAGTGCTGCCGGCTGTCCACAAGCGGCGTAGTGTTGATCGCAGAGTTGGCTGGACACGCCGACGTTCCAGTCGGCGTTCGCGCTGACATTTCGTTGCCGCCCGGACCCCGCGGTCATTTGATCAGCGAATCCGGCGCTTTCAGCAGAGGCGCCGTCCCGGCCGGCTCACCCGCGGCGTGTCCCCCGTAACGAGCGTCGACCAACATGACCATGCTCGCCGAGCCACCCTCGATCATCGCCACCTTGACCCACCCCGGGACCACGCGTACCGGACGCCTCCTCCGCCAACGCGGTTACCCGCCGGCCGACGATGTCGTGCCGGGCATCGCGGCTGCCGCGGGGTCGGCTGGCCGGCGACGCCCGGCCGGCAGTTGGCCGCTTCACGCGCACCACTCCTTACGAGGTCATCGAATCTTTGCCAGGTGTGGTCTCCACCCGGCCCCACGGGGTGTCCATGCTTCGCAGCATGGTCACCGCCTCCTCCCAGGACTTGTCGTCCGGATAGAGCTCGCTACGCAGGTAGGCCCAGACCAGGGCGCGGAGCGCGGCGACCCGCTCGGGGTTCTCGTCGGTGGTCTCCGCCGCGTCGTAGGTGCTGATGCCGCCGAAGCTGTGCCCGGCTCCGTACAGCCACAGCAGGCTCTTGCGGCCCGGGCCCAGGCGGTAGGCGTCGGCTCGCCAGTCCTTGCGCTCGCTGAAGTACTCGTTGGTGTCGTCGTCGCTGGTGACGACCAGCGCCGGTGTGGTCATCCGGTCGAAGCGGGTGGTGCTCAGGATCGGCCAGTGCTCGGTCGCGTACGGCGCGAGGTCGTCGCCCAGGCCGGGCGCGCCGAGGAGCACACCCGCCCTGATCCGCTGGTCGGGCAGGTAGACCCGCGAGCCGTCGACCGGGTGGGTCAGTGTCGCGCCACAGAGCATCCCCACGGTGTGCCCGCCCATCGAGTGGCCGACCGCGGCGATGCGGCCATGGTCGATACGCCCGCCCAGACCTGGCACGGTGGCCTCGATCCGGTCGAGGTGGTCGAGGATCGTGCGCACGTCGTCGACCCGGGTACGCCAATAGAGTGGCGCCTCGAAACTGTCGGCCTCGCGCAGCCCGAGTGTCATCGAGTCCAGGTGCGTGGGCTGGATGACGACGAAGCCGTGTGCGGCCCAGAAGTGCGCGACCGGACCGTATCCGTACAGCGAGGACACGAAGTTGGACGGGCCGTTGCCGTGGGACAGCACGATGATCGGCAGTTCCTCCCCGGCCTCGGGGGCGGAAACCTTGATCTGTAGGTCGACGGCACGGTCGGAAACAGGTATGGCCATCGGGCCGTAGGAGATGACAGGACTGGCCTGGTTGACCGGGAAGCCGGCGGCTTCGCTGAAGGCGTCGCTCATGCCCATAGCCTGCGCGCCGAGTGCCGTACGTTGAATGGTTGTTAGTTCGTAATTCTTGTGCGAGAGTACGGGAATGGCTGTTGACGGCCTCTCCGCGGTGGTTGACCTGGTCGAGGTCCGCGGAGTGTTGTCCGGCGGGTTCGCCGCCCGGGGACGGTGGTTCACGCGCGCCGAAGTGCACCTCCCGCTCAAGTTCCTCGCCGTCCCATTCGGGCAGGTCCGCCTCACCACCGACGGCCTCGACACGCCGCTGACCCTCCAAGCCGGCGACGTCGCGATCCTCAACGATCGGTCGTGGCTGCGGCTCGACGGCGGCACAGGCGACGAGCCGCCACGCGAAGTCATGCCGGACGAGCACTTCTCGTTCGCCGTCGACCGCGAGCGCGACGACGTGGTCGTGGGCGGCCGCATCGACCTCAGTTCCGCCGGCCGGGCGCTGCTACTCAACGCGCTCCCGCCCGTGGTACACATCGGACCGTCGACCCCGGCCACATCCTCGTTACGCGGCTGCGTACACCGCATCGTCGACGAAATGACCAGCACCAAGCCCGGTGCCGCCTTCGCGATCCGCCAGCACGGCCAGCTCCTGCTACTCGAAATCCTGCGCACCTTCATGAGCACCAACGACCTGCCACCGGGCTGGCTCGCGGCCCTACGCGACGAACGCCTCAGACCGGCCCTCGACCTCATGCACGACCGCCCGGAACGCGCGTGGAGCTTGCACGAACTCGCCCGCGCCGCCGCCATGTCGCGCACCACGTTCGCCGTGCGCTTCCGCGAAGTGGCAGGTACGCCGCCGCTGACCTACCTCACCCGGTGGCGCATGCTCCTCGCCCAGCGGGCCTTACGCGATGGCAACGTCCGGATCGCATCTCTCGCAGCGAAGCTGGGCTACGCGTCGGAGGCCGCGTTCAGCACAGCGTTCAAACGCGAGGTCGGCGAAGCACCACTACGCTTCAAAAGCCACTTGGCGACCGGCACCCGTCCACCTGCTACCGCAGGTGCATGACGCGACCGGAGCCCTGAGCTGGCGGTAACGGTCGCTGGTCACAGCGCTCATCGGTGGATCGTGGACCGCGGGCGTGGCAGCGGAGGCCGGGGGTTTCGGCGAGCCCTGGCGAGCCGCCGGCCGCAGCGGTCTCCGGCGGGAGCGGCGGTCCGCAGCTGACGCGAATCCGGGAAACCTGTCTCGACAGGACCATGCGTTAGCCTCCTCCGCGTGGATCACTGCGACGAGTGCGGTTTTACCTACACCACCATCGCGGCGGAAGATCTGCCTCGCCGGCTGGAGGCAGCCGGCCCCCGGTTCGTCGCCACCCTCGCCACCATTCAGCACCCGCGCCGTCGTCCCGCCCCGTCGGTCTGGTCGCCGTTGGAGTACACCTGCCACGTCCGGGACGTCCTCCGGGTACAAGGCGAACGCCTGGCTCTCGCGTTGCGAACCGACAATCCGCAGTTCACGCCGATGGGCCGCGAAGAGCGAGCAATGCAATACGCCTACAACGACCAGGACCCGCAGACCGTGCTGACCGAGCTGGCGGAGGCCGCGAATGATCTGGCGCACGCCTTCGGCGCCCTAAGCCCACCGCAGTGGAACCGCACTGGCGTATACAACTGGCCAACTGTCGAGACACGCTCGATCCTCTGGCTCGGTAGGCACACCGTCCACGAGATAGAACACCATCTGATGGACCTCACACGCGGCCAGTCCGCCACGTGACGATCCGACGTCCGAACTGGCTACCGAGCCAGCAACAGATCACCCACCATGAACCCATCCTCGCGACCGGCCGGTGCACGCGTGTGGGGATCAACCCTCGTCGTCGTACGCGCTCTCGGGCCGCAGAGCCTGCACGAAAGACACGAAGTTGGGCGCCAGCACTGTTATCCGGTAGTCCCACTCCTGATCGACGTGGACTACTCGCGGCTCGCCGTCCGGGCCCACGTCGCGGTAGTCGAAGGCGATCATGTCGTGTCCCGCGGACGGGCAGGTGCCGAAGTACACCCCGATCGCCGGGTAGGCCCATTCGTCGATCCAGAACCGGCTGCCGGCTTCGCCCGCCAGTGAGTAGCGCTTCGCCCGTCCGATCCCCATGATCCCGTCGACTGCGACATGATCCTCGGCCCAGGTGGTGCGGCTCGGCGCTGGGCAGCACGCGTGGTGCGGCATTCCGCCGTTGTGCGACCGCATCAGCGCCACGTACGACGCCGGTAGCCGGTAGCCCAACTCCGCCTCCACCGAGGCGATCAGTGCGGTCGACGGAGCCGCGCCGACATAGGCGTCAAGCGCGTACTCGGTGTCGACCCAGAACGCGTCCATGTCAACGCCCGGGAAGATGCGCTGAACAGGCCCGTCGAACATGCGACTCCTCGCGGCGTCAAGCCGATGGTGTGTCAGGCTCGGGATTCGCCTCGCCCCACACCAGCATCGCGTACAGGATGTCACTGAGGCTGTATCCCTGCTCGGTCAAGGCGTACACCACTCGTGGCGGCACCTCGGCGTGGATGGTACGCGTGAGGATGCCCTGGTGCTCGAGCATCCGTAGCCGATCGGTGAGGGTCTTGGCGCTCGGCATGCCGAGGGCGGCCCGGAGCTCACCAAAACGCTTCGGCCCGCTCAGCAGTTCGCGCACCACCAGGGTGGCCCATTTGCCGTCGAGCACCCGCAGCGTCCGCTCGACTCCACAGCCGGATTCCTTCGCGCCGAGCAGCCGCGCCAGCCGCTCCCGGCCAATGGTTTCCATGGGGAAACAATATAACGTCTTGGGTACTAGTTGGGTTTGGTAACTATGGTCTCGCCCATGAGCGAA
The DNA here is from genome assembly GCF_059359075.1 of Phytohabitans sp. LZ39. Lineage (NCBI taxonomy): Bacteria > Bacillati > Actinomycetota > Actinomycetes > Micromonosporales > Micromonosporaceae > Phytohabitans > Phytohabitans sp. LZ39. Next base: position 213,860 of record NZ_JCADBM010000005.1, read on the forward strand.
ACCACCATCGTCGTCCACGGCGCCACCGGGACGCAGGGCCGCGCGATCGTCCGCGCCCTGCGCGCGGCCGGGCACCGGATCCGCGCTGTGGCCAGGCATCCGCGGGCAAGCACCGACCCGGCCATCGAACCCGCCGCGGCCGACCTGCTCGACCTTGACGCGCTCGTCGCCGCGTACGCCGACGCCGACGCGGTCATCGTCCAGCTGCCACTGCACTTCGCCGCCGACGCGCTGCGGCAGGCCGACGTCGTCCTCACCGCGCTCTCGAAAGCCGGCGTGGCCCGTGCGGTCTTCAACACCGGCGGCGTACTCCCGGCCGACCCGGTCGGCGTACCGTTCGTCGACGCGAGGCTCCGTCTCGCCGCACGCTTGCCCGACGCGGTACCGGTAGCCTCGGTGGTCGCGCCGGCCAGCACATACCTGGAAAACCTCGTGGCTCCCTGGTCGCGGATCCTGGTGCACCGCGACGGCGAGCTGCGATACCCACTCCCGGCGCACCTGGCGAACCCGTGGGTGGCGGCCGACGACCTCGGCGCGGTCGTCGCCGACCTCACTGTGGCGGCGGCGCCACCGACCGCGCGATACGTGGCCGGTCCCTCCGCCCTGACCGGTCCGCAGGTCGCCGCCGAGGTCGAGGGCGCGCTCGGCCGCCGGGTCCGCTGGCACACGATCGAGCCCGACGAGTACGCCCGGATGCTGACACCACATGTCGGGCCAGCGACGGCAGCGGGCATCGCGGCCGCGTACGCCAACCCCGCGCCGCAGGCGGACCCGTCCCTCCTCGTCCACGGCCCGACCACCGTCCGGGCCTGGGCCGCGCGGCAGGACTGGACCACGTGAACCACCGACGGCCCGCTCCGCGCCGACCACTTCCTGGACCCGCCGCTCAGGGTCGGCCGGCGCCCCGCCGGTGTCGGTAAACGGCACGCACGCCGACGACTAACGCGCCGACGATGAGCAGGAGGCCGACGAGCACCAGGCCCCTCAGTCTCCGGTGGTCTGACCGCGGACGACCTGGCCGTCGGTGTCGACCAGGCCGCGCACGAGCTCCGGGGGCAGGCCATGCGTCTCGTGCAGATCCTGGTAGTCGCGGTCGGTGAGGGTGCCGCGCGACAGCCGCCGCGACACCACCCGCCGCCCGCGCCGCACCAGGTCGTGGAAGCGGCGCTGCTCCTCCAGCAGCACCCGGCGCACCGGCTCGACGCCGGTGGACAGTCCGAAGTGGTCGACGGTGTGCTCGACCGGTCCGGATGGCAGGTCCACAAGCGTACGGGTCGGGTCTTCCCGCCACAGCACGGTCAGCACCCGCCGGACCAGGCGGCGCAGCACGTACCCGCGTCCGGTGTTCGACGGGCGTACCCCGTCCCCGACGACCACAATGGACGAACGGAGGTGGTCGCAAACGACGCGGGTGGACGTCTCGTCGAGCCGCCACAGCACCGGCACCGTCGACATCCATGGCTCGAAGACGTCGGTTTCGTACACGGAGTCCTTGCCCTGTAGCACGCAGAGCAGCCGCTCCAGCCCCAGTCCGGTGTCCACGCCGGGCCGGGTCAGCGGCCGCAGCGTGCCGTCGCCCAGGCGCTCGTACCGCAGCCCGACGTGGTTCCACACCTCGACCCACCGGTCGTCGGTGGTGGGCGTACCGCGTGGCGGCGAGTCGCCGGTCCACACGAAGATTTCCGAGTCGGGGCCGCACGGGCCGGTGGGACCGTTGGACCACCAGTTCTCCTCGCCGGTCAGCTCGACCGGCAGGCCCAGCTCACCCCAGGTCCGCATCGACTCGGTGTCCGGTCCGACCTGGCCGTCGCCGCCGAACACGGTGACGTGCAACTGGCCCGGGTCAAGGCCGAAGCCGTCGCGGAGCAGTTCGAGGCCCCATCGCAGGCTCTGCGGGCCGTCGTAGTCGCCCAGCGACCACGAACCGAGCATCTGGAACACGGTGAGGTGGGTGCGGTCGCCTACTTCGTCGAGGTCGGTGGTGCGCAGGCAGCGCTGAACGTCGACGAGGCGGGTGCCCTGCGGATGGGGGCGGCCGGTCAGGTACGGCGTGAGCGGGTGCATGCCCGAGGTGGTGAAGAGCACGGGATCGCCGGGCGGCGGGATGAGCGAGCTGCCGACGACGCGGCGGTGGCCACGCTCTTCGAAGTACTCGATGAAGGTGCGGATGGTCTGGTCGACATGCATGGCGATGGCCTTCCGTGCATGGCCGGACGGCGCGCACGGCGGTGCCTGGACACGAAACACCGGCGAGCCGATCTCGGCCGCCGGTGGGTGGGATTGCGGAGGTCAGGCAGCGGCGACCGTCGAGCTGGTAGCTCGCGCGGCCGTCACGGTCGTGATCCTCATGCGTCGACGGTAGCGCGTAAGGCACAGCGACGCCCGACATTTGTCCCTCCCGCGCCAGCGCCGAGGAGCGGAAGTCAGCCGTTCTTTCCCGACGACCAGGCCCAGGCGTGGCTGACCGACAACGTCCTGGCCGAGCAAGGCATCACGCCGGATGGCGGCGACTTCGCCGCCATCCACCGCGCCCGCAACGCGCTGTTCGGCGTGTGGGCCAACGCGGCACACCTGCTCGCGCAGGGACGTCCCGACGAGGAGGTCGGGGGCTACCTGTGTCGTTGGGGGCTCCTGTCTGAGGCCGACGCGGAAGGTGCGCTGCGGTCGCTGCGCGGCCCCGGCATGCAGCTCTACACCCTCGGCTACTACCACGGATGGCGACTGGTCGGCCGCTGGCTCGACGCCCCCGACCGCGATGACCGGATCCGCCGGCTCCTCACCGAGCAGCTCCTTCCTTCTGACCTACGCTGACGACCACAGGTGAGCACCGCCGACACCCCACACTCCTGTCTCAGGACTGGCCGATATCGGTTAAGCACCAAGTGCTTACTGTTGACGCATGCCACAGCGGAGTTATGAGGACGCCTGCGGTACCGCTTTGGCCATGGACGCCGTCGGCGAGCGGTGGGCCCTGCTGATCGTCCGGGAGTTGATCTTTGGTCCGAAGCGTTTCCGGGATCTTCGGGCTGGGCTGCCGCAGCTGAGTCAGAACGTGCTCAGCCAGCGCCTGCGTGACTTGGAGGAGAACGGGATCGTCCGGCACACCCGGTTGGGTCCGCCGGTCAGCGCGCAGGTCTACCAGCTGACCGACCGCGGCCGTGAGCTCGAGCCGACGCTCATCGCCCTCGCTCGCTGGGGCGCGAAGCAGCCGGCGCCGAAGGACGCGCAGATGAGCACCGACTCGTTCATGTTGATGCTCAAGGCCCTCTATCGTCCGCAGAGCCCTAGCGTCCCACCGACGACCGTTCGCCTGCACATCGCAACGGACACGATCGAGGTGGAGGTCGGACCGGCGGCCGTCGACGTCACCCGGGGCGCGACCGCGAAGCCCGACGTCACCATCACGTCGAGCGTGGCCGTGCTGCGCGAGGTCATGTTCACGGATCGCACGCTGGAATCGGCCGCCGAAGCCGGCGATCTGGACCTCACTGGGGACCCCGCGGCCGCTGCCCACTTCTTCACTCTCTTCAGGCCGCCCGACTGATCATGTCCGTGTTGGTTCGGTGACAAGCTCGAACTCGGCGCGCGGGGTTTCAACTCCATTGACCTGGAGGGAAATGGCGTGCGGTCCGGCGTAGTAGCGCCGCGTTGTGATGGGTCGGAAGGAGTGCACGCGCCGCACTTCGATGCTTTCCCCCGGGCGCACCGTGCCGGTCGTCAGTTTGAAGGTCTTCGGAGCCTGCGTGCCGTTCGCCTTGTTGTGGTGCACCACGTAGTCGACGGCCACGCGTACGTCCTCGCCACCGATGTTGCGGATCGTCCCGTGGACTTCGATCGCGTTACCCATGGCGACGAGGCTGCGGTCAAGGTGGGGGCCGTCGATGTCGAGCGATGCGGCCGCGGCTGGGAATCCCAGCAGGGACAAAGCGTCGGGGTGGCCACGCTTGACGAGGGTGCGCAGCCCGTGGCGGACTACGGCGGTCGTGTGCTCGTCGGGATCGGCGAGCCATCGCGCTGCCGTGTCGACGACCAGCTTTGGGTGGTCGCGGCTAATGTCGTTGAGATGGTTGGCGACCGAGCGGCGCACGTAGTCGCTGGGATCACGGTAGAGGGCGTCGAGGATCGGTACCGTGACGCCTTCCCGGCGGATCAGCTCGTTTACGCGCACCGCCCAGGGCAGGTACGGCCGCGTGCCCTCCGAGGCCAGACGGCGGGTGGCGACGTCATCGGAGGCGGTCCAGGACAGGATCGTCCGCAGTGCACGGTCGAGATCGTGGCGCAGGAGCGAGCGGATGGCGAACTCTGACGTCAGCAGCCCGGTCAGCTCCGCAAGCAGGCTCATGGCGTCGTCGAGCACCGTCGACCCACCGTCCTCCACAGCCTTGGCGGCGACCGCGGTGGTTACGGGCCAGATCATCCATCCGCTGAAGTCGGCCGCCACATCGCGCGCAGTCCGCACCACGTGGGCCAGATCCGAGTAGCTACCTGGGATATCGGCAAGCAGAGCGTCCCGTAGCACGTCCGCGCGAGCGCGGAGTGTCAGGCCGTCAAGTTGACCGGGCGCTCGCCGCAGGTGCGGCAGCGGCGCTTCGGGGGCGGCCGATCCGATGGCCTGCGCGAGGCGCTCCGCGGTGACCGCGCTGATGAGCTGGTCGGCGAACGGCATTGTCTTCCTCTCTTCGGTGGCGCAGGACGACGTTACGGCGCCGCTCCGACAGATCTGGCGGTGCGGGAATAACAGCCCGACAGGTAGCGCTGGCTAACTCATTGGTCCTTACTTAGGACCAGACGATACCTGTTCAGGAGGAACTGTGACTGACCTGCTCACCAAGGTTCTGGACGCCCACGGAGGGCTGGACCGCTACCGCTCCATCTCGACCATGACGCTGGACATCGAGTACAGCGGGCCCTTCTGGGACTTCAAGGGTCATCCGGACTTCGCCGGTACCGAGCAGGTGGTTGCCGACCTGCACTCGCAGAAGATCAGCCAGCGGCGGCCGGATGGGCGCACGGTGGAGTTCGACCGCGCCAAGAGCCTTGTGACGGTGACCTCGGCGGACGGGACGATCCTCGACAAGCTCGAGAATCCGCGAGCGACCTTCGAGGGATACACCAGCGAGACCAAGTGGGGCCTTGCCCAGATGGCCTACTTCCGCTGCTATGCGACGTGGCACTACCTGCCCGAGCCCTTCCTCTTCGCATGGCCCGGAGCCTCAACCGAGGAAGTCGCACCGTGGGTGGAGGACGGGCAGAGCTGGCGCGGACTCGATGTCACATTCCCTGACCACGTCGACACACACAACGAAACCCAGCGGTACTACTTCGACGACGACGGTTTGTTGCGCCGCATGGACTACCAGCCGGTGGTCAACGGCTACTCCCCCACGGCTCACTACGTGACCGCGCACACCAAGATCGACGGCTTCGTCGTCCCGACGAAGCGCAACATCTACATCCGCCAGGAGGACGGCACGCCGGATCGGTCGTGGATTCCGATCGAGCTGACGCTGAGCAACATCTCGATCAAGTAGTCACCCCCGTGAGGACGCCGGCCGCGTGCCGACGCGGTCGGTGTCCCCCGCCTTGGAGATCAGCCGTCGGCATCCTCGGCCGGCAGGGTGTGCCAGATGTTGAACGCCACCGACGCGGCTCCCTGCGCGTCTCCGGCCGCCATGAGTTCGATCAGCCGCGAATGAAGTTCGACGGACGCGTGCCCATCCGCGCTGAAACGCAGCCGCTCCGCGCGGCGTACGAGGGGATCGAACTGGTCGAGCACGGTTTCGAGCGCTTTGTTGCCCAGCGCGGTGACCGGAATCCAATGTATCTCTTCGTCGGCGTCGAGTGCCGCGTCGACATCGCCCGAGTCCACCGCCTCGGCGAAGCGGCGATTGGCCTCCCGCATGCGATCGATGTGCTCTTCGCCAAGCCGGCCCGTTGTCTGGCGAACGGCCAGTTCGTGCATCGCGGCGATGACGTCGCGAGCGTCCCGTACCGCCCCCGGATCGATGGCGCTTACCCTCGTCGATCGGCCGGGCAGTGCCACCACCAGACCGCTGGCCCCGAGGCGTAACAGAGCCTCGCGCACCGGAGTGCGGCTCACTCCGAGCCACTCTGCGAGCTCACCGTCTTTGAGCTGCTCCCCTGGCAGGAAGGTGCAGTCGACGATGGCGTCGCGAAGGCGCCGGTAGACATCGTCGCGCAGGAGGGAGCGGTCCACGGCCGGGCCGCTCGATGGGATCGGCATGCAACATATTGCACACATTGTGCCAGTGGACACAAGTCGGCATGATCCTTGTCGAGTCCTTCTGCATGCAATATATTGCATGCAGAGACGGCGACCGCCGGATCACTGAGGACCCGCCTGGGAAGCCGGCGCGGCGACGGAAGGAAGCTCCTCATGAGCACCACCGGTCAAGAGATCAAGAATGTCGTGCTCGTGCACGGCGCGTTCGCTGATGGTTCGGGTTGGCGCGGTGTGTACGACAAGCTGACGGCCCAGGGCTACCGCGTCACGATCGTGCAGAACCCACTGACCTCGCTGGAGGACGACGTCGCGGCGACCACAAGAGTGCTCGACCAGCAGGACGGCCCGACGATCCTCGTCGGCCACTCCTGGGGCGGCACGGTGATCACCGAGGCGGGAGTTCACCGGAACGTCGCCGGACTTGTCTACGTGTCGGCACTGGCGCCCGATGCCGGCGAGACCACCGCCCAGCAGTACGAGGGATTCGGCGCGACGCCCGACTTCGTCATCGACGTCGGCGCGGACGGATACGGCTTCCTCAACCCCGACAAGTTCAAGGCCGGGTTCGCCGCGGATGTCAGCGACACCGAGGCCGCTTTCCTTCGCGACTCGCAGGTACCCATCAATATGGCGGTGTTCGCGACGCCGGTGAAGAACGCCGCCTGGCGCGACAAGCCGAGCTGGGCCGTCATCGCGACGGACGACAAGTCGTTCGACCAGGCAATGCTTCAGCACATGGCCAAGCGCATCAACGCGAAGATCACCAACGTCCCGGCCAGTCACGCGGTGTACGTGACGCAGTCCGGCGTCGTCTCCGACGTGATCGTCACCGCCGCGCAAAACGCCGCCGGCGGCGCTCGCTGACCACTTCCACCCCGGGCCGGCTCGCACGTGACACGTGGGCCGGCCCCGAGCTCTGTGGAGGGTGACCGCATGTCCACCACGTCGTTTGAAGTGGCGCTGTGGATCGAGCTCCTCGCCGCAGGACTCGGCGGCCTTCAGGGTGCCCTGTTCGCGGCAGGCGAGAGGCATCGCCGCATCGACGTGCTCGGCGTCATCGTCATCGGGCTCGCCGTATCGCTCGGGGGCAGCCTGCTGCGCGACATAGTGCTCAACCAGCCGCCCGTCGTGGTCTGGCAGAACTGGTACCTGCCGGTGGCCGGCGCCTCGGCGGTCCTGGGCATGGTGCTCCAACCGGTATTCGCGCGAGCGGACTGGCTGATCACCGCGCTGGACGCGGTCGTCATGGGACTGTTCGGCGCGATCGGGGCCTCGAAGGCGCTGTCTCTCGGCGTCGGCGAAGCCGGGGCACTGGTCGTCGGGGTCATCGGAGCGATCGGAGGCGGGATGCTGCGCGACGTCATCCTGAGCCTGCCGATCTCCGTTCTCCAGATCGGCACCCTCTATGCCGTCGCCGCCGGCGCGGGGGCCGGGACGCTCGTCCTGTTGACCGGATTCGGCACACCGACCCTGATCGCGGGTCTCGGCTGCCTGGTCGTGACCACGTCCCTGCGTCTGGCCGCCGTTCGCTTCGGCTGGACGTTCCCCGAGCAGCGCACCGTACGGCCTCGGCGTCCGAAAGGGCCGTCAGCTCCCAAAGGTTTCCTCTGAGACCGCGAAGGCACTCGCCTAGCGGCGAATCCCACCACCGGCCGGGCACACTGTCATCGGCCATGAGCGGATGTTGAGGCCTGAGTCTCGGCTGCGGCGGAGCGACCGGGCGACCGGCTATCGAGGGCGGAGGGGTGTGGGTGGTGGGCGGCCGGGATGAGCTGGTCAGTGGGTTGGTGGAGGAGATGCCGCGGTACATCTCCGCCGCGGTGCGGTTCCAGGTCGCGGTCGCTCATCAGTTGGACATGCCGGTCTCCGATGTGCACGGGCTCGCCGCGTTGTTGGAGACCGGGCCGGTCGGGGTCAGACGGCTGGCCGATCTGATGGGCATGACCACGAGTGCGGTGACCCGCCTGGTGGACCGCCTCGAGCGGGACGGGTACGTGCGGCGGGAGCCGGATCCCGCGGACCGGCGGCGGATATTGGTGCACATCGTGCCGGAGCGCATCGCGCGGGTCGCCCGGTTCTACGAGCCGCTGAACCTTCGCTGGCAGCGGCAGATCGGCCAGTACTCCGACGCCGAGTTGCGTTTCCTGCTCGGGTTCCTGCGGCGGGGCCGCGAGGACGCCCAAGCGGAGACCGTCAACCTGCGGGCCGGTGGCCGGCAGCACGGCACCCGGGGCCGCCGTGTCGGGCATCCGCCCGCTGGGGGCCGGCCCCTAGAGAACGATGGGGGCACACCCTGATCCATCCCGGATAGCTGCTGCAAGCACTAGCTGCTCGCAGCAGCGACTGTTTGACTGGGCGCCACAGCCAAGGCCTTTGGCACTCGTCGGTGAAGGGATTGGGGCATCCATGAACGTGCGACGTTTCCGGTTCGGTCCGTTGGTCGCCGCGTCGGTCATCGCCATCGTCGCGTCGACCGCATGCGGCTCGGACAACGGCGCGGGACAGGACACATCGGCGCCGCCACCGGCGAGCGCGAGCGTGCCGTCCGCGGCCGACGAGACCGCCGTCCGGGGCTTGCTCGACAAGATCAATGAGGCGTGGGCACGTGGTGACGCGACGGCGTACGCATCGTTCCACACGGCCGATGCTGATCTGATCGACTTCCGCGGCACCCACGCCGCCGGCAGGCAGGCGATCATCGACCTGCTCCAGCCAGCTTTCGACGGCGTGCTCAAAAACAGCAGGGTCGAAGCGCGGATCGTCGACCTGCGCTTCCTGGCCTCCGATGTCGCGGTCTTCCACACGGAGGGCAAGATCGTGCCGATGGGCGACAACTCGATCCAAACGTTCGTGGCCACCAAGGGTCCGGACGGATGGCTGATCGCCGCGTTCCAGAACACCCGTATTCAGGCCGGAGGGTGAGCGATGGCGTGCCTGCGCCGGACCTTCACGCGCCTAAGCGTCCAAGTACCCGGCTCGCGCCGCCGACGGCAGGCGTGAGCTGCCATCGGCGACGGAGCGTGGGGCTTTGTGGCTTTGGACAGCGGCGTCGATGGCGGTGCTGCGGAAGTTGTCGGCCTCGGCCGGATCCGCCTGCTTGAGCAGACCGACGGCCTGGGTCAGCGACGGCAACTGTCGGCGTCCCGCCTGACGCGGCCCTGCCACCGCCCTGACACGACCCCTGACCCGGTGTCCGCGCGCGTTCGCGCGCACCGGGATGCTTGCCGTCAGTCGTCGATGGCCTGGTAGAGCGTGGTCCAGAAGTCGTGGAAAGCCCATGCCGAGTTCGGGTTGGATGCCCCGACCTGGGTGAGCAGGATGCCGATCAGGTCCTTGTCCGGGTCGGCGTAGGTAGAGGTGCCGCTGCCGCCGTCCCAGCCGAATTGACCGATGGATGCGTAGTCGCCGCGGTAGGTGCGTACCGCCATGCCGAAGCCCCAGCCGCCGTGCTGGCCTTGGCCGAACGAGATGTTGACGTTGTCGCGGGCCAGGGCCGTGCGGGCGGCCAGTTGCTCGGGCGTGAGACGGTTGGTGGTCATCAGCTCGACTGCCGGCCGGGACAGGATCCGTTCGCCGTCCTGGGTGCCGCCGTTGAGCAGCATCCGGAAGTAGGCGTGGTAGTCCGCGACGGTGGAGACCAGCCCACCGCCGCCGCCGGGGAACGCCGGGGGCTGGCTCCAGCGTCCGCTGGCGGGCTCGTCCCAGACGGTGAACTCGCCGGTCTGCGGGTCGGGGGCGTACAGGATCGGGAACCGGTCGATCTTTTCGGCAGGTACGTGGAAGCCGGTGTCCTTCATGCCCAGCGGGTCGAAGACGCGTTCGCGCAAGAACTGTTCGAACGGCTGGCCGGTGACCCTGGCGACGAGCACGCCGAGCAGGTCGTTGCTGATGTGGTACTGCCAGTGTTCGCCGGGCTGGTGCATCAGCGGCAGCGTGCCGAGGCGGCGCATCCACTCGTCCGGCTCGGGCACCGGCACCGGCAGATTCGGGGTCAGCCCCTCCTCGAAGACCGCGGTCATGATCGGCGTGCCCAGCGCCGTAAAGTCCATACCCAGCCCGAATGTGGAGGTCAGGAGGTCCCGTACCGTGATCGGCCGCCGGGCCGGCACGGTGTCATCCAGCGGGGCGTCGATCCGGGTCAGTACCCGCCGGTCGGCCAGCTCGGGCAGCCACGGCTCGACCGGGTCGTCCAGCCGCAACCGGCACTCGTCGAGCAACACCATCGTGGCCGCGACCGTGACCGGCTTGGACGTGGAAGCCATCCGGAAGATCGTGTCCGGTCGCATCGGCGGTCCACCGCCGTGCCGCATCGTCCCGATCGCTTCGACGTGCGTCTCGTCACCCCGGCTGACCAGAGCGACGAGCCCGGGAATCCGGCCCGACTCGACATGCCGCGCCAGCACCTCCCGTAGCCTGTCCAGTCCCGTTTTGGAGAAGCCGACGTTGCCTTGTCCCATCATGAATCTCCCTTGCGTGCGGCGTTCGGCCATGAAGTCCGATTTCGGCGTGGCCGCGGGAAGGCCGGCGCCGCCCACAGCGTGCGGCGGGCTTGTCTGGTCGATCAACGACGACTTCCGCATCGACTCATAACGCGTCGGTTATCGCGAGCCGGCGGGAGAGTGCGGCATCGGCCGCCTCGCTTGAAGCGGCAGAGCGCGTTACGCGGTCTGCCGCGCGTCAGTGGCGGCTTGGACGAACGCACGGACCAGCAGAGTCTCGTCGGTCCTGCGCCACACCAGCGCATACCGCAGGATCGGTCCATCGGTGAGGGGTACGAAGGTGATGTCGCCGCGCCGCCGGGTGGCTGCCGCGTCCACCCCGATGGGAGAGACGACGCTGCCGCTGGCGATCGCCGTAAACGCCTCCTCGAGGGTGGCGACCGCGATTTCCCGCCGGATGGGCCGGCCGGCCGGTGTCGCCGACGGGGTGTGCGCCTCCCACACGTACTCGGGGATGGGCCCGTCCGGGTACACCACCGGGTGGTCGCCGAGAGCTTCCATCTCGACCTGTTCGCGACCGGCCAGCGGATGATCGGAGGCGACGGCAAGCGTCAGTTGCTCGGTATGCAGCACCGGCCCAACGGCCAGGTCAGGCTCCCGGACAGGCAGCCAGACCATCGCGACGTCGACCCGGCCGGCACGCAGCCCACCGAACGGGTCGGTGGGGAGTATCTCGCGCATGCGCAGCTCGCACTGCGGATGCCGCTGCCGGAACAGATCGAGGACGCCCGCGATCCGATGGTGCCCGCTGGCCATCGTGCCAATGGTCAGGGTGCCGACCTGCCCGCGAGCGGCGGCCGCGGCCTCGTCGATGCCTGCCATGATCTCGCCGTAGCCCGCGTCGAGCCGGTCGCGTAAGCGCTCGCCGAGCGGCGTCAGTCGTACGCTGCGGCTGGTCCGCTCGAACAGGGCGCCGCCGATCCGGCGCTCCTGCTGCTTGATCGACTGGCTGACCCGCGCCTGTGAGATGCGCAGGCGTTCGGCCGTACGCCCGAAGTGGAGCTCCTTGGCCAGCGTCAGGAAGATCTCGATGTCTCGCAGCTCCACCCGGGCCGTCTCCCTCTGGTCACGACGCGCGCGGATCATCGTCCTGACCGGCGCAACCTGGAAGTTTACGGCCATGGCGACGGCCAGCCGCGACCTGTGGCGGCCACCCGTCGGCTCGAACGATAACCGGTGGGTTATGCGGCGATTCGATCTTTCGCATTGTTCCGCGCAGACGGTCCGGGCGATCGTGGGTGCCATGAGCAAACCCGTGATCGACACCGTGACGGTGTCGCATCACCTGGGGAGCTCGCAGTGGCAGGCTGTGTCACCAGGCGGCTCCGTGGTCGGGGTGGCCACCCTGAGGACGACCATCCCTCTCGGGCACGCTCTTCTGCTGCCTCCGGTCCGAGCCACGAAGCCGGCCGCCCCGGAGCTGAGCCTGTACGTGGAGCCGCGGTGGCGCCGCCGCGGGATCGGCTCCCTGCTGCTGGCCGCCGTCCGGCAACAGGTCAGCGAGCCACGTCTTGTCGCGGACGTACCCGAGGGCTCGCCGGGTGAGGCATTCTGCCGGCGGCACGGCTTCCGGCAAACCCGATCCAGGCGCCACGATCTGCTCACCTACGGCGATGTGCACCGGGCCTGGCTAGGTGAGCTGGTCGACGCCGAGCACCCCGGCTACCGCCTCACCCACTGGACCGGCGACCTGTCCGACGCACCCAATGTCGAAGAACTGCTGCGCAGCCCGGACCGCCCCGGCAACGCACTGCTCACCGCCGCGGACACCAACGGCGACCTGGCGGCCTACGCCGTGGCGGTCGTCGACGCGCTCTTCCAACCCCGAGCTCGCCAGTACGGACCGACCGTGCTTCCCGAGCATCGCGGACGGCGGCTGGGCCGTTGGGTCAACGCCGCTCTGATCCAGCGACTGCGCGAGGTCCACCCGTACGTCGACGAGATCGAAACCGCCGCCGAGGACGATCCCCACCTGGTCGCCCTACACGAGCACCTCGGCTTCCGCTTCTTCCGGCGAACTCACCTCTACGAACTCGCCCTGCCGTAACGCTCTCCTCGGGCCCGCACGACGGCCCAGCGTTCGTCAGCGCGTGAAAGCCGTGGTTGAGGTGGCCCGCCGGCTGCACGCGCGGGCCTATCGTGCCGGTATGAACGAAGACCCGCCGACGAGGACCACCTTCGACTTCGAAGCGTACGGTCGTCGAGTCCGTGAAGGACCATGCTTCGTCTGCGCCTTCGTCGCTGGCCGTCCCGACTACCAGCACCACAGCGTCTACGAGGATGAGCACACCATCGCGTTCCTCACCCGCTACCCGACGCTGCTGGGATACTGCCTCGTGGCACCGAAAGCACACATCGAGAGCTGGGTACATGAGATGGCGGAGCTGGAATTCCTCCGCTTCCAAAGCGTGGTCCACAAAGTTGCCCGCGCTCTGGCTGCCACGGTGCCTACCGAGCGGATGTACTCAATGAGCCTGGGCAGCCGACAAGGCAACGCCCATCTGCACTGGCACCTCGCACCCTTACCTCCCGGAGTGCCGTACCACCAGCAACAGTTCCACTCCCTCATGGCCGAAAACGGCGTTCTCGTAGTCGACGACGTCGCTCAGGCAGCGCTGGCACAGCGCATACGAGATCAACACTGAGGCGGGGGCACAGACCACCCGTCCTGGCGAACGCTGCTGACGCCTCGTCCGGTATGGCACCGGCGGCGCGGCACTTAGTTCGGGTTTCGCCGGCCTCCGCCCGGTCGGCGATCGCGGATAAGCGACGCGACGCCGTCGAGCAGGCGTTGCAAACCGAACTCGAACTGGTCCCCCGCGTAGGGTTTGGCGCCGGCGCGCAAGGCTCGTCGCAGGGCTGGATAGCGGTCGAAGTCGACCAGTTCACGCAGCGCGACGTTGCGCCGCTCGGCCTCGTCAGGTGTCACGTCACCGCCGCCGCGCTGGTGCAGTGTGGCCAGGCCCCTGACGTAGCCGTCCACGGACTCGATCACGGCGAGCTTCTCCGGGTCGGTGAGCCCGGTGCCGTCGAGGGCTTGGATGGCGGAGTCGAGCCAGCGCAGCATGTACGGGCCGGGCGCCGCGCCGAGGGCGGCGAGCTCGAGGACCCACGGGTGGTCTCGGTAGGCCGCCCAGTCGTCGCGGGCCCAGGCCGCCAGCTTGGCACGCCAGTCACCGGGCAGCTCGTGCGGAAGCGGCGCTTCGGCCATGGCCGCGTCGAGCATGAGCGCGGCCAACTCAGCCCGGCCGGGCAGGTACGTGTACAGCGATGCCGCGCCCACACCGAGCTTGGCCGCGACCTGGCGCATGGAGAGCGCCGCCAGGCCCTCAGTCGAGACGAGCTCGATGGCGGCGGCCACGATCGCCTCGACGGTCAACCCGCGTCGCGGTCCGCGGGATGGTCGGCCGGCGCTCGACCAGAGTAGGCGCAGCGCCCGTTCCTGCGCGCCCGGAGCGTCTTCCACCGGCTTCACCGTACGCGATGCCACTGGAAACTCCAAACGACGTTCGGTATTGTACGAACGGTGTTCGAAGTTCGTGTGGACGGCACATGACCACCCTCGACCCGACCGCCACCGCCCGAGCGCGCGGCCGCGAGAAGCGCACGCTGCTGGCTGCTGCCCTGACCAACGGGCCGAACGAGCTCATCGACTTCGTCCTGCCGCTGTGGGCCGGCGCCTCTCTGGGCATGAGCGGCGCCGCCATCGGCGTGCTGCTGGCCGTCGAGATCGCCGTCTCGGTGATCGTCCGGCCGATCGCAGGCGTCCTGGCGGATCGGCGGGAACGCCGCAACGTCGCCGGCGTCGGCGCGCTGCTCTACATGGTGAGCTGTCTCGGGTACGCGGTGGGTGGCGACCCGCTGGTCGCATATGGCGCCGCGGCGGTCGGAGGTGCCGGCGGTGCTCTGCTCTGGGTCAGCGTCCGGACCATTGTCAGCGAACGGCTGGAGCGGGACTCCGGGGTCTTCCCGCGACTGTTCAGCGCGCAGGAGACCGGCTCGTGGGTCGCCTTCGTCGCCGGCATGTCCCTGGTCGGCCCGCTTGGTTTCCGCGCCGTGTTCCTTGCCTGCGGCGCCGCCTGCGCGGCGGCAGCCGCGCTGCTGCTGACCGCTCCCCCGAGGCAAGGCGGCACGCCGGACACCGAAGGGCGGGCCACGGCCGGACTCCGCGCGGTGGGGCGCCGCCTGCGGCCGATGCTGTTCGCGGTCGCGATGACCATGATGGCCGAGGCCGCCGTCGCACTGCTGCTCATGCTGCACCTCCAGCGCGAGCTCGACTTGGAGGTCATCGAGGTCGCGCTGGTGTTCCTGCCCGGTGCCATCGCGATGAGCGCGGCCGCACCCTACCTGCACCGGTACACCGTCCGCTTCGGCCGCACCCGCGTCCTCGCCGCCGCCTCGCTGTCCAGCACCGCCTTCGTCGTCGGCCTGGCCTGGGCGCCGAACGCCTACACCATCGCCGCGCTCTGGATCCTCAGCGGCCTCGCCTGGGCAGCGGTTATGCCGATCCAGCAAGCCGTCGTGGCCGAGGCTTCCGGTGACAAGGTCGGCCGCGGCATGGGCGTGTACGAGTCAGCCAGCCTGATCGGCGCCTTCGTCGGCACCATCGCCGCCGGCGTGGTGTACGACCACGCCAGCTGGGTCGTGGCCTGCCTCGCCGCCGCCACGATACTGCTGGCCAGCACCGTCGTCGTGCCCCGCGCGGTCCGCCGTCTCGGCGTCGCCGAGTTTCCCCCACCCGCTCCGACCAGCCCTGCCCCAGACTCCGCACAACCCGCCGCGCCGGCGCCGATCGCCGACCCGAGCCCGGAGCAGGCAAGGCCGGAGCAGACCTCGGCGCGCAAGCGGGTCATCGACCTCGCCGGCCACCTCGGCCTGTACGCCGCCGCGCAGGTGGTACTCGCCTTCCTCGACCTGTCCTGGATCCACCACCTTTTCACTGACGACCCGCTCGAGGTGCTCAACGGCACCAACCGCGAACTCGGCGACGTCGCCGAGTTCGTCTACGGCGCGACCAGGGTGTGGGCCGTCATCCTCGTGATCGACGTCCTCTGGACACTCGGTACCGTGCTGACCCGCCGCCAACGCCGCGAACCCTCCTGAACCACGGCCACCAGATGCCGAGTGAACACCGACCGCGGACATGGACCTGGCCTTATACTACGCCACGTAGTAGATTGTGGTGGTGCGACGGCGTAGGGCGACGGTGGGTCCCACCCGCAAGGAATGCCGCGGAGTAGGCGCGGGCGGTGCGGCGCGTTCGCTGAGCGGTGGCCCGCGGACCGCGGCGGTCGTGCACGTGCTCGGTGCGTGCTTGCTGGTGGTGTGGCCGCGGCCGGGTCACGGTCGCGGATAACGGTCGCGAGCGGGCGGGTCACCCCTCATGCGGGTGGTCGCGGCGGCGAGCGATGACAGCGACCCGGTCGCGTTGTTCACCGTCGTGGACGGGGGTGCCGAGGTCGTCGAGCGCCGCGACGTACGCGTCGGTCCAGCCGGTGTCCGCGAGTGCGGCGAGGATGTCGGCGATGGGGTACGCGGTGTTGGTGATCGTCGTTTTGAAGGGCACGTGGCCGCCGGCGGCGTCGCGGACCGTGCCGGAGACGTGCAGTGGCCGGCGGTCGGTGGCGGGGTCGAGTGGCCCCCGGTTGACCGCGACCGACACGGTGTCGTCGTCCCGGCTGACCGGTGCGAGGTCGGACCGCAGGCCGCGCAGCGTGCACAGGTCGAAACCGAGCCAGCCGCCGGGAAGCACCGCCCGGTGGACGCTTCGCAGGTAGCCGCGCACCCGATCCAGCCCGCCCAGATGGTTGGGTATGTCGTATGTGGACAGTGCGAACGCGACCGGTCGGGGTATGGCGAAGTTGGTGGCGTCCGCTCGCAGCAGCGTTACCCGGTCGGCTGCCGGCGCCAGCCGTTCGCGGGCGCGGGCCAGCATCGCCGCCGACACGTCGAGGCCGACCACCTCGTAGCCGGCCGCGCAGAACTGCTCGGCGACGATGCCCGTGCCGCAGCCGACGTCGAGCAGGCTGCGTTGCGCGTCGGGTGCCACCCGCGCGTGGAACGCCAGCCAGGCCGCACCCATCCGGAGCGGGTACGGCGCCCAGAAGCGGTCGTAGGCGGTGGCGAAGTCCTCGACATATTCCGGCGTCATGTCAGCTCCTTCGGTCGGTATCGCCATACCTGCGGCGACAACAGTGCGGCCAGCCCGGCCACGGCGATCAGGCCACTGAGCCCGACCAGCAGCGTCGCGGCACCGGTCGTGGCGACGATCGGGCCCGCCGCCAGCAGCGCCACGGGTCCGAGGCCAATGGCGCCGATCCATTCGTACGCGCTGACCCGGGACAGCGCGGCCGGCGGCACCTCACGCTGGAACGTGGTCTCCCACAGGACACCGAAAACGTCGAACGCGACGCCGGCCAGGACGGAGGCGGCGACGACGAACGGCATCGGCGCCCCGGTGCCCAGCAGCAGCGCGGGCAGGCCGAGCGCGGTGGCCGCCAGCACCGCCGTGCGCAACGGGTGCGCCGGCCGCACCCGCATCGCGATCAGTACGCCGCCCAACGTGCCGGCCGCGTACCCGGCCAGGACCCAGCTCCACACGGCGGCGCCGCCGAGCCGGGTCTGCGCGAGCAGCGGCCCGGCGAGCCCGAACGTCACCCCGACCGCCGCGTTGATGAACGCCGCGGCGACCACGACCGTCCACAACCACTGCCGGCTCGCGAACTCCCGCCAGCCGTGCCGCAGGTCGCCGAGCAGGTCCCGGCGCGCCGTCCGGGCCGCCACCGGCAGCCGCAGCGCGACCAGCAGCACCGCGGCGAGCACGAACGTGGCGGCGTCCACGACCAGCGCCCAGCCGGCGCCGAGCCGTACGATCAGCACTCCCCCGACCAGGAAGCCGGCGATCATCGCGCTGTTCGTGCCGAGGCGCAGCAGCGCGTTCGCGGACTGCCGGTCCGGCTCGGGGACGACCTCGGCCACCACACCGGTCAGCGACGGCAGCAGCAGGGCCGACGCCGCGCCGGCGAACACCGCGCACACCGCCAGCGCGGGCACCGACGCCCAGCCGCCGAGCAGGAGTACCGCCATCGCGGCATAGGCGGCGCCGCCGGCGAGCTCGGCCGCGACAAGGACCCGGTACCGCGGCCACCGGTCACCGACCACCCCACCCAGCAGCAGCAACGCCAAACGGGGTATGGCCAGCGCGGCGAGGACCAACGACAGCGCGGTCGGCGACCCGTCGGGCAGGCCGAGGACCGCGAACGTGAGCGCGAGCGGGCCGAGGCCGTTACCGAACACCGAGATGGTCCGCGCGGCCACCAGCCGGACGAACCGCCGGTGGCGCAGCAGCTGGCCGGTGGTCACGGCCGGTCCGGTGCGACTCGCGGCCGCCATACCGTGCCGTCGGGCAGGTGCAGCGGCGGGCACCGGGCCACCACCGGACAGACGTGCGCGGGCAGGACCCGCAGCGGCCCACCGACTCGCGGGGTGCCGCTCGCATCAGTCATCCGCACGCCGGGCGCCCAGACCTGGTCGGCACCGGCCAGCAACTCGTCGGCATCGGTCGAGATGCTGCCATCCGGGGCCACCGCCGTGACCGCCGTCGTCACCGCGATCGCGACGTCCTGCGGCCGGCACGCGCCGAGCATGGCGTGGCCGCCGTCGAGCAGCGCGTACGCCCCGGAGCAGAGCTCGGTCACGCCGGGCACGCTGAGCGCACCGGGCGCGGTGACCGTGCCGCCGACGCTCACCACCTGGCACGGCAGCCCGGCATCGCGTACCGCCCCGGCGACGTCGACAAGTTGCCGCGCCACCCGCTGGCCGAGCGTGTACCGGTCGGCGGCGTCCCGAGCGGTCAGCACGGGCACGTAACCGGTGACCCCGTCCAGGCGCAGGCCGGGCGTGCTCGCGGCCGCCTTCGCCAGGGACACCACCTCCTCCGGTGCGACGCCGGTGCGGTGCAGGCCGGTGTCCACCTCGACCCGCACACCCAGCGTCACGCCCTGCTCGGCGGCGGCCGCGCTCAGCCCGGCCAACGCCTCGCCGCGATCGACGTGTACCGCCACCCGGGCGTGCCGGGCAAGCCGCGCGAAGCGAGGCCATCGCCAGGCGTCCCGCCACGGCCAGGCAATGACCACATCGGACACTCCGGCGTCCACATACCACCGCGCCTCGGCCGCCGAGTGCACAGCGATGCCCACCGCGCCGGCCGCGACCTGGCGGACGCCGATGGCCACCGTCCGGTGCCCCTTCACATGCGCCCGTACCACGACTCCGGCGGCACGCGCGGCCGCACCGAACCGGATCAGGTTGGCGTCGAGGCGTTCCGGGTCCACCGTCACCCTCGGGGTCATTCGCCGTACCCGTGCCAGGCATCCGGGGGAAACGAGAAGCCGGCACCGGCACCGGACCGCATCGCGCGTTGCCGGTCCCGCTCGGCCGGGTGCGGGACGCCGACACCGGTGACGCCGAGGAACACCTCGTCCGTCCAGGACAGCCCGAGCGCCTCCTCCACCATCGCGTCCCGGGTGGCCGCGGTGAAGAACACGCCGAGCCGCAGCGCGGCCGCGACAAGGTACACCGTCTGGCTCAGGTGGCCCAGATCCAGCAGCAGCGCCCGGTACGCGCGGCTCGACGCGTACTTCCACGTGGTGCGTTCCGGCACCGCGGTGTAGAGCAACAGGCACGCGGCCGAGCTGGCGTGCGGCTGCCCGCCGCACCACGCCTGGAGCGTGTCCGCGTCAACAGGTGCGGCGGTGAGGCGGGACAGCGCGTGCTCACGCGACGCGTAGTGATACACGCCGGGTGCCAACCCGTCGACGGCGCGGACCACCGGGTAGACCTCGATCGGATGCCGGGCGCCGCCGGACGGGGTCGTCTTCAACAGGGTCGGGCCGAGCCCGGGCACGTCGACCTCGTGGCGCACACCAGCCGTCCAGCGCAGGAGCGTGGCGAAGTCGACCACGGACATCGGCCGCTCGGCGTCGAACCAGCGGGTCGACCGCCGGCCCTCCAGCACCGCACCGAACGGCTCCGCCGGCAGCTCACCGTCGGGCAGCGGCACCCGCGGCCCCGCGTACTCCTTGACCGGACTCGGCTGTGGGGTCCGCACCGCCTTGGCACGCAGCACGGCGGCGTCCTCGACAGCCGTGCGGAACGAGTCGCCGGCCTGCGTGCGGCTGGCCAAGTGATAATGCGTAGCGGCCGGACCCATCGCGCGCCAGGCACCCAACCGCTCCTCCAGCGCGTGCTCCGGCGAACCCTCCGCGATCAGCACACCCGCGTCGAGTAGACGCCGAGCCAACGCGTCGCCATCAGCCAGGTCAGCCCACCGCGCATAGGATCGTAGCCGCCGCTCGGCCTCCGGGGTCAACGCGAGCTGCCGGTGGCGCACCGGATCGTCGCAGATCAGCTGGCCGTCACGCCACCAGAAAGCGACCAGCCGCGAAACGCGTACCCGCACGCCGTGCCTCCCCGAACAGACGTGAACCCCGGGCCAAACATCAGCCCGGGGCACTCATGCACCGACTCAGATGTCGATCGGTGGCTCCAGACAGGTGAGCTCCTGGTCGTAGTCGTCGTGCACGATTACCTCGAACGCCTCGTCCGCCTGCTCGGCCTGCATACCGCGCTCCCTCCCGTTGACTACAAAGGACACTCCACGGCGACCCTAACGACCACACCGACAACCGTCAATCGAGCCGAACCCGACGGGATACGGGGGGGCAGACCTACCTCGTCGCCTGTTCGAGGACCTCGGTCACGGTGGCGGCCAGGAGGTCCCGTTTGTACTCCGTCTGCGGCAGTCCGGTCGCACCGTCGGCCGCGCGGGCGCCCGCCTGGCCCAGCAGGTCGGGTGTGACCGTCGCCCCGGTGATCAGCGCCTCCACCGCCGGCAGGCGCAGCGGGATCGGCGCCACCGCGCCGACCGCGACCGCGGCGAACGCGATCCGGTCACCGTCCAGCACGACGCGGGCGGTCGCTTCGACAAGTGGCCATTCGGCGTAGCGGCGGCTGGTCGCCCGGTGATACGCGCCCCGCTCGCCGGTGCGGGCCTCGGGCAGGTGGACGGCGGTGAGCAGCTCCCCCGGGTCGAGTTGGTGGTCGCGGCGCCCGTCGCGACCGTCGCCGAACAGGTCGGCGACGCTCAGCTCGCGGCGGTCGGTGGTGACGGTGGCGTCGTACGTGAGCAGCGCCGCCCCGAGCGTCGACGGATGTACGGCGACGCAGGGCCCCAGGTCGAACAGCGCGCCGTATCGATGGTCGCCGGCCCGGGCCGGGCAGTCGTCGCCACCCTTCTTCAGGCAGCTGGTCTCCGGATGCCGGTAGTACCAGCAACGGTTGTGTTGAAGGAGGCTGCCCCCGACGGTGCCGACGCGGCGGATCTGCGGGGTGGCCAGCGCACCGGCGGCGAGGGCCAGCGCCGGGTACCGGTCGCGGACCGCTGGATCGGTGGCCAGGGTGTCGATGCTGACCAGGGCGCCGAGGGTGAGCCCGCCATCGGCGCGGCGGACGAGGTCGGAACCGGGAGCGTCCGGTCCGGTGCGGGGGACGTCGCGTACCTGGCCGCGGGACACGCCGGTGCGGCGGCGCTCGCTGAGATCGGTGCCGCCGGCGCGGTACTCCGCCAGGATGGGTTGGGTCGTGGCGCTCATGCGGTCACGGCTCCGGATAGGCCGGCCAGGACCCGGTCCGGCCGGATGGGCAGGTCATAGGGGCGAACCCCGGTGGCATCGCGCACCGCGTTGGCGACGGCGGCGGCGACCGGGATGGTGGCGACCTCGCCAAGCCCGACGCCGCCGCCAGGCACGTGGTCGAAGCCGTCGGTGTCGAAATGCAGGTCGATCTCGGGGGTGTCGGCGATCCCGGGTATCCGGTAGTCCTCCAGCCCGGCGGTCAGCACCCGGCCGGTGGTCGGGTCGAGGGCGCGCTCCTCGTACAGCGCCCATCCGATGCCTTGGATCACCGCGCCGCGGACCTGGGCCTCGGCGAGCCGCGGCTCGATGAGGCGGCCGGCCGCGGTGCCCGCGTGGTAGCGCAGGACACGCACGTGCCCGAACCGGGTGTCGACCTCGACCTCGGCCACGTGCACCGCGCCGGTCGATCCGCGACCGGCGTGCAGCTTGCTGGTGTAGCGCATCATCGTGCCGACCGCCAGCCCGATCAGTCCGGTTCCGGCGAACGGGCTGGCCACCGACCGGGCCCGCCGGCGGTCGTCCGGCGGTCGCGTGGCCGTGACCCGAAGCCCGTCGACACCGGCCAGCACGGCTCGCCAGTCGCCGGCTCGCCCGTCGACCAGGTCGCGGGCCCGTTGGTCCCGCTGGGCCAGGCGCTGTTGGAGCCGAGCCACGGCGGCCAGCGCCGCCGGGCCGATCGAGGCCGTGGTGCGGCTCCCGCCGGACAGCGGCCCGACCGGCAGGCGGGAGTCGCCGAGGCGGACCTCCACCTCGGCCGGGTCCAGTCCGAACGCGGTGGCCACGGTGCCGGCCAGCACGGAACGGCTGCCCGTGCCCATGTCCTGCGTCGCGCTGGCCACGACCAGCCGGCCGCGCTCGACGGCCAGTTCGACCGAGGTGCCGTGCTCCCACAGGTACAACCAGTTCGCGGCGGCGACGCCGACCCCGCGCCGGAAGCGGCCGGTGCGGGGCAGCTCTCCCCGGTCGCGCCAGGCCGGCAGGGTGGCCGCCCAGTCGTAGAGGCGCTGTCGCGGCGGATGCGGGTCCCACGTGCGGCGCAACACGATCGGGTCGCGGCCCAGCCTCCCGGCGACCTCGTCGATGCCCTGCTCCAGAGCGAAGCTGAGCAGCGGCCCACCCGGAGCGCGGAACGGCTTGCCGGGCGCCGTGTTGGTCACCACGTCGTAGTCGAGCAGTTCCTTGGCGTCGGCCGGATACATGAGCCGGGCGAGGCCGGCGACCAGGGTGCCGGTCGCGATGCCGGAGTCGGCGTAGGCGGCGACCCGCAGGGCCGACAGCGTGTCCCCGTCGCCGGCCAGCAGGGCCAGCTCGATCCGGCCCGGTGGCCGGTACCCGCCGTCGGTGAGCTCCTCCATCCGGTCGTAGGCGACCCCGACCGGCGCCTTGGCCGCTCGGGCCAGCAGCACGGCCGCGCGGGTCTCGGTGCCCATCGTGCCCTTGGCCCCGAAGCCACCACCGACGTGCTCGGCCCGCACGCGCACCTTGTCTTTCGGCAGACCGGTGAAGCGGGCCAGGTCGGCGGCGACGTGGGCGACGGCCTGGGTGGAGACCTGCACCTCGAGCGTGCCGTCGGGCCGGAACCAGGCGACCGTCGCGTGCGGCTCGAGCGTGGTGTGGCTCTGGGCGGCGGTGGTGAAAACAGCCTCGACCAGTCGGGGATCGCCCGCGGCCCGGGCGGCGTCGAGGCGCTGGCGGGCCTTGCGCCGGCCCACCGACAACGCGGCCGCCGGGCCGTGGACGTTGCCGCGCCACGGTGCCGGAGTCGCGCCCGCCCCTTCGCCGGCGTTCGGCGGGCGGCGACGGCCCGTCGCGTACACCTCGGCGGCCCCGGGCGCGCGGGCGGCATCGAGGCCGACCACGGCCGGCCGGCTGACGTAGCGGGGCGCGATGGCCGCCAACGCTCGCCGCGCGGTCGGCTCGTCGACCGCGGCGACGGCCGCGACCGGCTGCCCGACGTAGCGGAGCACGCCGTCCTCGGGCGCGAGCGACACGGCCGCGCGGACGCCGTCGATCGCCAAGGCCGGAGCCAGGTCGAGCCCGGACAGCTCGGCGTGCGGGTGCGGCGAGCGCAGGATGAGGCCGGTCAGCTGGCCGGAATAGCGAGTGTCCACTGTGTAGGCCGCCGCTCCGGTGACCTTGGCGCCAGCCTCACGGCGCGGGCCGGTCGGCGGGCCGGGGTCGTCGAAGCGACCGGCGCAGGCGGCCTGTACGGCCTCGACGATCTCGAGGTAGGCGCCGCACCGGCACAGGTGGCCGGCCAGTGCGGCCTCCACGGTGGCCCGGTCGGGAACCTCGCCCGGATGCTCGGCCCGCCACCGGTCGTGCAGCGCGGTCGCCTCGACCACGAACCCGGGGGTACAGAAGCCGCACTGTAGTGCGTTGTGCGCGGCGAACGCGCGGGCGACGGGGTGCTCGGCGGTGCCTTCGACGGTGGTGACGGCCCGATCGGCGAGCGCCCGGGCCGGCAGCAGGCAGCTGACCACCGGCTCGCCGTCGAGCAGCACTGTGCAGGCGCCACAAACCCCGGCCGCGCACACGACCTTGGTACCGGTGAGGCCCAGCTGCTCGCGCAGCACCTCGGCGGTCAGGGTGTCGTCGTCGACCCGCGCCGAGCGCGGCTCGCGGTTGACGAGGATCTTGATTTCGGCGTCGTTGGTGCGTGGTTGGTCAGCCATGCGGGTGTCCCTTTCCGCCGGACGCGCTCCAAACCCTGCGAATGAATGTTCATTCGCATCCGCGGAGCTGTCAAGGGCGGACTCAGGTCCGTCTCAGCTTCGGTGCGCGCCTCAGCCGTCAGCGCGCAGCATCGCCCAGACCGCCTCTTCGGCCTCGGCCACCAGAGCCGGGTCGGCGGCGGATCGCGGCGAGCCCGAGTCGCCCTGCCGGGTGAATCCGACCAGCGCACCGTAGGCCAGGGCGATGAGCATGTCGGGCGGCCCGGGCCGGATCTCACCGGCCTGTTGCCCGCGCACGACGAAGTCGCGGGCGAACGTGGTCAGCCCGTGGGCGGCAGCCTGCCCCGTCTCGTCGAGGTACGCCTCGTGCTGCTGGTACTCCAGGAACGCGAAGGCATCGGGGTGCTCGGCCGCGAAGCGGGTCAGCGCCCGCCAGATCTGCCCGAAGGCGGTCCGGCTCGGCGCCGCCGGGTCGACCGCGGCCACGGTCGCGCTCAGCGCGCGCCCCTTCCAGAGCTGGTACACCGAACTGCCCAGGGAATCCTTGCTGGGAAAGTGCCGGTAGATGCTCCCGACCGCCACCCCGGCCCGCTGCGCGACATCGGCCATCGAACTGCCCGCGAACGTGTTTTCGGTGAACGTGCGCAGAGCAGCGTCGAGGATGGCCTCCCGAGTCGCCGGTCCGTCCTTTTCCCTGCGCACGCCGCGATACTCGTTGGTCGCCCGCCGAGGTGTCAACGCGGCTGACCGCCGGTCCCGGCTCCAGCCGACCCGCCGCACGGCTGACGGCCCCGCTTGCCCCCTGCTGATGAAATCGACGTATGTCTCGTCCGATCCGGTTCAAGGACGCTGTGCGGCTGCTCGCCGGCGACGATGACGCGCTCCTGACGACCGTGGACCGGGTGCTCGACGTCGCGCTGACGGCCACCAAGATCACCCTCCAGATCGACCTGTTCGAACCGAAGAACGCCGTGATCGGGCTCCTGCGAGAGCTGCGTGGCCGAGCGGGTGAGCGGGCGGCCGGTGGAGCCCGCAAGGACCGCGCCGACGTCATGGTCGCGGCGCACACCGTCCTGGTGACCTCGGCGTTCTTCGACGAGCTGGCGACGTACGAGGAGTTGGCCACCGTCCGCTGGCGCGGCGAGGACCAGCGGATCCTCATCGCGTCACTGGTCGACGTCGAGCCGCCGGCTCCGTCGGCACACGTACCGCCGGAGCGGCTCGCGGTCGACCTCGCCGACTACTACGCGACGCTCGCGCGCAGGACCCAGCGGTTCCTGGCCGGGCTGGTGGTCTGGGACGAGCTGACCGAGTCCGCGCGGATCAGGGTCTCGGCGCGGCTGTCGGACGAGACACCCACCGCCGCGGTCCGGCGGTACGAACGAAACGTGCGCGAGCTCGCCGGCCAGGTGCCCGGGTTCGCCTTCTGGCTTGGGGTGTGGGACCACGCCGCGACGCGGGCGCGGGTCGGCGAGGTGCGGCAAGGGTTGGCCGAGGTCGCGCAGCGCCTGGCGGCCCAGGCACCGGCCGGTGACGTCGAGCGGCGGTGGCGGCAGCTCGCCCGTAGGTACGCGGCCGACCTCGACGCGCCGGTCATCGCGAGCGGCGAGCACGGCGCCCCACCGGACCTGGTGATCCCGTCGCTGGGTGCGGCCTACCTCGACCCGGCGTTTCGGGTGACCGTCGCCGGGCCGGTCAACAAGCTGGCCGAGGATCACTGGTGGGACGAGGCGACGGAGGCACGCGAAGACCTCGCCACCTTCCTGGTGCGGCACCTCAGCTCGCCGGAGGCCACCGTCCGGCCGCTGCTCGTGCTGGGACATCCCGGTGCCGGCAAGAGCGTGTTCACCCGGGCGTTCGCCGCGCGGCTACAGCACACCGGCTTCCGCCCGCTACGGATCGACCTGCGCCGGGTCTCGGCCGACGCGCCGATCGTCGACCAGGTCAGGGCGGCGCTGCGTGAAGCGCTCCAGAGCGACGTCGACTGGGCCGACCTGGCCGACGACAGCGGCGACGGCACGCCGGTGATCTTCTTCGACGGCTTCGACGAGCTTCTCCAGGGCGCCACCACGGGCCGGTCCGACTACCTGGAACGGCTCCGCGAGTTCCAGGACACCGCGCGGGTGACCCGTGACTGCCCGGTCGCCGTCGTGGTGACCAGCCGGACCGTGGTCGCGGACCGGGCGCGCATCCCGGCCGGCACGACGGCGGTACGGCTGGAACCCTTCGACGAGGGCCGGGTGTCCCGCTGGCTGGCGACCTGGAACGGCGCGAACGCGGAGTACCACGCGCGGCACGGCCTCACACCGCTGGGCGTGGAGACGCTCGCCCGCCACCAGCACCTCGCGGGCCAGCCCCTGCTGCTGCTCCTGCTGGCCCTCTACGACGCGACGGACAACGCGCTGCGCCGCGAGGTCGAGGCGCTCGCCGACGCCGACCTCTACGACCGGCTGCTGCGTTCCTTCGTCCACCGGGAGATGCTCAAGGGACACGAGCACGAAGACGACACCGTGGTCGCGGCCCTGGTCGAGCAGGAGATGGAGCGGCTGGCGGTCGCGGCGCTGGCGATGTTCAACCGGCGCAGCCGGCAGGTGGCCGACCACGACCTCGACGCCGACATCTCGGCCCTGATCGGCGCCGGCGACGACAGCGCTCGGCGCCTCGTGGGCCGCTTCTTCTTCGTACACGTGGCCGAGGCCCGGTACGAACGGGTCGTACGCACCTACGAGTTCCTGCACGCGACCTTCGGCGAGTACCTGGTGGCATGGTTCGTCGTCCGGGCCCTGCCGGAGCCCGCACCGCGGCGCGCGCTGGCCTCCGTCCGCTCCGAAGTGGACGATGCCCTGCTCGCGGCGGTGCTCTCCTACGACCTGCTCGCCTTCAGCACCCCGGCGCTGGAGTTCCTCGAACACATGCTCGGCGGCCTGCCCGACCGGCCGCGGACCCACGAGCTGTTGCTGGAGGCCTTCCGGCAGCGCTTCCTACACCTGCCGTGGCGCGGGTACGAGTCGTACCGGCCCACCGGCATCGACTTCATGGAGCGGGCCGCGGCCTACAGCACCAACCTCATGCTGCTCGTCCTCATGACCGCGGACGGTTGGTGCCTCCTGGCGGACCTGTTCGGGCCGGACACGCCCGACGAACTCCATCGGCTCTGGCGCCGGGAGGTGCGGCTGTGGCTGTCCCGGCACGGGCGCTCCAGCGTCGATGTGCTCGCCGGCCTTGTCGAGTACCACCGGGGCAACGCGCCGGCGCTGCGGATGATGTCGACGACGCCGGCGCCGGTGGACGACTCGCTCGGGATCCCCGTCGGCCGGCTCCAACGACGCAACCTGCTTGCCCCCGAGCCGGAGCTCACCGACCTGCTCAAGGCAGCGACGCCCGTCGTCGAAATCTTCCAGACCGAGCTGCAACCCTCCAGCACGAGCCGGATCGCACCCGCACACGCGCTGCTGAACGTGCTGTCGCAGCCCGCGCCGCAGGCGAGCGACTACATCAAGGCGGCCAAAGCGGCGGCCGGGTTGCCGCCGGCCCGCCAGCAGGTGTACGACCACCTGCTTCTGCGTCACCTTTCCGCCGCTTCACCGGAGGTGGGGTCGGTGGTACTGGAGACGCTGCTCCAGCTGAACCCGAAGGTGAGCATCGCCCACCTGCGATGCCTGGCCAGCTTGCCGCTGTCGCCCGCCGATCGCTTCCGCCTGGCGTCCGCCGCGGAATGTGATCTTGCCCTGGTCAACCGGGTCCTCAAGGATGCCGAGGCCGACCCACGACTCATCCCGATCGCCGTCGACATCTGGCAAGTCAACATATTCGACCGCAACGAGCCGTTGGGAGTCCGCCTTTCCGCTCTCCTTCGCGACCTACCCGACTCGATCCTCCGCACGATTCCGACAGAACGACTTCGAGAGCTCGGCTGGACCGTTCCCGCCGCGGTACTGGCCCGACGGGAAAGCCTCGCCGACCAGCCCTCGTAGACAGTCACCCGTATAGATGCTTGACGAATCTGAGCAGGGTGCCGCTGGGGTGTCGCGGTTGAACGTCCAGCTCGTCCGTAGCTTCGGCGATGATCGCCAGTCCGCGTCCGGACACGGTGTTCGCCGCCGGCATTGTCGGCTCCTGGTGGAGTGCGAACCCGGTGCCGGCGTCCGCGACTTCGACCAGACACGTCCCGTTCTGCACCCGCAGGTGCAGGTCGTAATGGGTCGCCGGGTCGGCGTGACGGACCGCGTTGCCGCACGCCTCGCCCAACGCGATCTCCACAGCGGTGCGGCAGTCATCGCCGGCCAGCGAACGGCGCAGGACATCGCGGAGTACACGGCGGGCCAGCGGCACGGTCCAGGTCTCCCTGGGCAGCGTGACCCGCAGGTCGATCGGACGCGGCCGAAGACCGCCGTGGTGGAGGACGCATGCCCGTCTCCGGCGACGGACATGGCCTGCGAGGGCGGTGTGGGGGGCCGTCAACGTCCGGTGCGGTGGGTGATTGCGAGGCATCCGCGCACCCCCTGTTCGTTGTCAGCGTTGGCATCGCCTGCGTCGTTGGTAAGTCAGTTCCCGACGCCGATGGACTGAAACCATCGAAGATCTTGCCGCCCGTAGAAGGAGTGGGCTCGGTGGGCTATGGCGCTGGTCCGGCGCGAGCTTGACGAGTGCGGTTTCGAACGCGAAGCGAGCTCCAAGCGCTCGAGGTTGTGTACGGCGGGCCTGGTAGGGTTGGCAGGTCGTTTTCTTGCGTGTTCGTGGTTGATCTATGAAGCTCGCGGATCAGGTCTCGCGGGCGTTGCCATCTCCCTTGGGCGGTGAGCTGCCGGCTGACGACGGCTAGCGCGGCCGCACCGTGCGGTCCCGCACTCCGAGGAGGAGACAGATATGGCACAGGGCACTGTGAAGTGGTTCAACGGCGACAAGGGCTTCGGCTTCATCACCGTCGACGGCGGCGACAAGGACGTCTTCGTCCACTTCTCCGAAATCGCCGCGGACGGATACCGCAGCCTGGAAGAGAACCAGCGGGTGGAGTTCGAGATCACCCAGGGCGCCAAGGGCCCCCAGGCCACCGCGGTCCGCGTCCTCTGACGCAATCCGATACCGGCCGGGCGACCGCAGGCACCCGGCCGGTACGGCTCGGACCGGCTGGCCGGGCATCAGCCGTCATCGGCAGGCTGCCCCGCCATCCCGGGCGGGTCGACGTTGGTCGATATCGACCACACTGGCAACTCGGTAGCATCGGCAGCGGGGTTCAGGCCCCAAACCGGAATCACCCCCATTGATTCCACAGCGATGGGGGTCCGGACCCGGCCGGGCCTCGGGAGATCACGCTCTGACGCGCCGGCCGCGGGGCCGAGCTGCGAGTCAGGCCCGGTAGTGGGGCGGACACGGCGCTAAGGCAGCCAGGGTACTTAGTGGTCGGTGGTGTGTGACTGGGCTTGCTCGTTGAGGCGCAGGGCTTCTTGAAGCTGGTCCTCCAGGACGATGATGCGGCACGCCGCATCCAGCGGGGTGCCCTGGTCCACCATTTCCCGGGCGCGGGCCGCCAAGCGTAGCTGGTAGCGGGAGTACCGGCGGTGTCCGCCGGTAGAGCGCAGCGGGGTGAACAGCTTGGCTTGGTCGAGCCGGCGCAGGAAGTCTGGTGTCGCGCCGATCAGCTCGGCGGCGGCGCCCATCGTGTATGCGGGGTAGTCCTCGTCGTCGAATCTGTCGTCGGGTTGGGCCATGTCACCTTCCACGGAGTCGAGGGCCCCGGCGCAGTCGTGCAAGCGCCGGGGCCCAGGGTTGTGGATCAGTACACCATTACCGGCGGCAACGCCGGGTTTCTTAACCGCGCCCGCCGTCCGAGAGACGGTTACCGGGGCGCTCAGATCGCATAAGCGTGACCGAAGACCACCTTTCGTGCGGGTGAAACCTGCGGTGTCCGCCCCGGCTCTGCGACGAGCCATAGGCGGGCGATCAAAACGGGTGTACAGCCCTCCCCTTCCTCTGCTTCCTCTGCTTCCACTTACCTATCGGTGTTCGGTGGTGCTGTCCGCCTGACGAAGCTCGTACGGCGGAGATGCCACACCACTGGCGGGGCTGAAACGGGGAGGTTAACCCTCACCTGCCTCGCCACGCCGGCACGGCATCCGGATCCCGCGGAGCGGAGCCCGCCAAATTGCTCGGGCCCCTGCTCCGCGACGCCCACTGACGGGGCGTTCGTCAGCGTCTCTTGCCGACCTCATTGCTCAACACGAGGAAGCCTAGCCAGTCATAACGACAATGTCTAGCGCCAACGCCACAGATTTTCTCCGCCGCTGGCCTGACCTTGGCCGTGCAATGACTGAAGGAACCCACCCGTTCTTCCAGCACACCGCGGACCACCAGATCCACGACTGAAGCGGTGCGCCATGCCGGACGCCATGCGAGCACGCCACCACGCCGCGCGATCGTCAGGGGTGCCCTGTTGGGTGTCGCCGCTGCGGCGATCGGCGCCGCCCCCGCCGGCCGGTGCGCTGTCCGGGCGCGGCTGACCTGGCTGCCGGACCATGGGCAGGTCAGCGGGACGCGGTCACCGCCAACTTGATCAGCGCGTCCTCAAATTCACCCTGCTCATGCGCGGCGATCAACAACCCGGCCAGATCGCGCAGCTTGGTGTTGCTGTTCTGCGACGACCGTTTCAGCGTGTCGAACGCGTGCTTGCTGTCGATATTGAACTGGCGCATCACCATGCCTTGCGCCCGGCCGACCAGCGACCGGGTATCCAGCGCGGCGCGCAGCTGCCCGACCAGCTTGCCGCTGTCGTGGTACAGCGCGGCGTTGTCGAACACGACGCCGGCGTGCAGGGTCAGCAGCAGCACCACGTCGTAGGCGGTGTCGGTGAACTGTCCCGGTGTCGCCGACAGCAGCGTGAGCACAGCCGTCTCGTCACCGCTGGTGCTCAATGGCAGCACCATGCAGCTGGCGAATCCGGCGCCGGCCAGCTGCGCGCTGAAACTCGGCCACCGCTGATCGACGGCCACATCGTCCAAGCGGCGCGGCTCGTCGAACGTCGCCGCCTCCACGATCGGACCGGCAGCGATCGGATCCAACCCCAGCCCTTCGATGTCCGTCACTGTCTCCAGGACGCCGCGCGACCGGACGGTAATCAGCGCCCGGTCGCAGCCCGGAATCGCGTGTACGACCCGGGTCACGAACCGGTCGAGTGTCGCGCCGAAATCATCGGCCTCCACCAGCCGGGTGATCTCCGCCAACTCATGCGCGATCGGCAGCAGGTCATCGCTCACCGTCCCAGTGTGATCGACGCGGCCCGCTACCGCAGCCGTGCCACTCACCCGCCATTGACGAGGCGGACTAAACTGCGTCTCGCTCACGGTTACGAAGTCAGCTGTGCGCCATCTTGACGTTCGCTGACCACCGCTCGCCGGCCCGTCGCGGCCCCGCGGTGCGTGGTTTGGCGTGACCTCGGAGGCCACCCTTGACGCACCCGGAGCCGGAGCCGCACCCCGACGACCGTTCCCGCCCACTGGTCCGTCCCATCTTGTTCACCGACAGCTACCGGCCACAGCCCGGCGTATCGGTCGTCACGATCCGCGGCGAAATCGACCTGTCCACCGAACCAGCCCTCCGCGCCGCGCTCACCCCGGCGATCACCGACCGGCGGATACACACGTTGGTCTGCGACCTGTCCGACGTGTACTACCTCTCGTGCGGCGGGCTGTCCGTCCTGGTTCAGGCCCGTGCCGATCTTCACCAGCGCGGCGCGACACTGCGGGTGGTGGCCCACCGGCAGCTCGTCGTACGTGTCATCACGCTCACCGGACTCGCCGAGCCGCTCGGACTGCGTCGCACATTGCCCGACACGATGTAACGGCCAGCCCACGTTGCCGATGACGTGCCGCAGTTCACAACCGTTCGCGCGGGAATCCCGATATTGTCCTGGGATACCCACCCGCCGGCGTTGTCGGGACAGTCGCTACGTCGGACGGTGACGCGTGAAGATCCTGCTTTTGACCAACGTGGAAAGCCGTGACGGGACGGATGCCCTTCCCGCGCTTGATCTGTTGCCACACACCGTCCGGTCTGCCTTGCGGGACGTGCCGGCCGCTATCGACGACGGTCCGTCGCCGGACGTGGTGGTGGTCGACGCTCGCGGCCAGCTGGCCGAGGCGAAGGCGACCTGCCGGATGCTTCGAAGCACCGGGCTGAGCGCTGCGCTGATCGCCGTCGTAACCGAGGCGGGCCTGGTGGCCGTGTCGGCCGATTGGTGCCTGGACGATGTCATCCTGGGCACCGCCGGACCCGCGGAGGTCGACGCCCGCCTGCGGTTGGCGGTGAGCCGCCTCGCCGTCACGGACCGGGCAGACGGTAACGCGACCGGCTACGGCGATCTGGTCATCGACTCGGACACGTACGCGGCGAGGTTGCGGGGCGAGCTACTCAGCCTGACCTACAAGGAGTTCGAGCTGCTCAAGTACCTTGCCCAGCATCCCGGCCGGGTGTTCACGCGGGAGCAGCTGCTGCGCGAGGTGTGGGGCTACGACTACTTCGGCGGTACCCGCACCGTCGACGTGCACGTGCGGCGGCTGCGAGCCAAGCTCGGCCCCTCCCACGAGGCGATGATCGGCACGGTCCGCCAGGTTGGCTACAAGTTCGTCACCCAGCCCGCACAGACCGCGGCGGCAACAGATCCCGTCGGTATCGCCGCGATGGCGCCGCCCCAACCAGAGCAGGCGGGCAGGCCCCGGGCCGCTGACCACATCCGCGTTCCCTAAAAGGGATCCGGCCACCACCGACGCCGTCGCCCACGGTGGACGGCACGCTGGGATCGTTGCTTCGACGCGGTCAGCCGGTGCTGTTCGGCACTGAAGCGCTCCGGCTTCCCTGCACGAGGTGGCAGGGCTGATCGCGTGTTTGGTGGACGTCCATCGGGTGTCCCTACAGTGGGGTGGCCTGCCGGCCGGGCAGGCGTTCTTCGGTGGGTGGTGTTCATGGACGTGGGCCGTGCGGTGCGCTCGTTGCTGGAGTCTGCTACCGGCGCCGGCGTGCAGGAGCTGCCTGGCCTGGTGATGCGGCTGGCGCCGGCCCTGGAGGCGGCCACCGTGCTCGTCTACGTCGTGGACTACACGCAGACCCGGCTGGTCCCGCTGCCTATCGCTGACCGTGCGGGCGGTGAGGCCTTGTCGGTGGATGGCAGCGTGGCGGGACGGGCCTTCGCCACCGAACAGGTCCAGGAGCAGGGCGGGCAGGCGTGCCGGCTGTGGGTGCCGCTGGTGCACGGCTGTGACCGGCTCGGTGTTCTGGAGGTCACGACCGCCCAGCCCGCTTCGCCGCACACCCGGGACGCGGCCGAGCAGGTCGCCGCAGCCGTGACCCAGCTCCTGATCAGCCGTCGCTTCACCAGCGACCTGATCGAACGGGTACGCCGGCGCGAGCCGATGCAGGTGGCGGCGGAGATCATGTGGGGCCTGCTGCCGCCGTTGAGTTTCGCTACCGACCAGGTTGTGGTCGCCGGCGTCCTGGAGCCGTGTTTCGATATCGGCGGGGACGCGTTCGACTACGCCATCAACGGTGATCTGCTCTCGTTCGCCGTGTTCGACGCCGTCGGGCACGGCACCCCGGCCAGCCTGCTCGGCACCCTGGCCATTGGGGCGTACCGCAACGCACGGCGGTGCGGCCTGGACCTCGCCGATACGGCACGCAGCGTGGACAAACATCTGCGCGCACACCAGCACGGCGCGTTCGTCAGCGCGGTGCTGGCCGAGCTCGATTGCGCCACCGGCCAACTCCGGCTGATCATCGCCGGGCACCCGGCGCCGTTGCTGCTGCGGGACGGCAGGGTGATCAAAGTGTTGCCCGGTCCGACCGCGTTGCCGCTGGGTCTGTGGCACCTTTCGGACAATGACCCCCGGATCGAGGTGGAGGCACTGCACCCCGGCGACCAGGTACTTGCATACACCGATGGGGTGATCGAGGCCCGGACCGAGAACGGGGAATTGTTCGGACTGGACCGGCTCGTCGACTTCCTCACCCGTGCGCTGGCCGACCAGCTTCCCCTGCCCGAGACGATGCGCCGGCTGGTACATGCCATCCTGGCCTACCAACACGACCAACTCCAGGACGATGCCAGCGCGGTCGTCGTGCAGTGGCGCACACCCCGCAACAGCTAGCCCTGGACTGTCGCCCTCAGCGCTAGCTTCTCCGCCGCCGACACCTACGACCGGCGCTCTGGAAATCGCTGGATCGCGCACCCACGCCTATACGTAGTCGCATTTCGGGTTCGGTCTCGACGTCAGGTCGATCATGTCGTTGAGCCTGTCCCGCGCGATCATCAGCTCGGCGATCTGCATGTTGATCCGGTCCCGCTCCGCTGCCAGCCGTTCCCGCGACTGCGGCGTGCTCACCTTGGCGTCAACGCACGGCAAGAGCTCCGCGATCGTCTTGCTGGCCAGTCCCGCGCCGTACAACTGCCGAATCAGCCGCACCCGGTTGACCGCCGCGTCCCCATAGAGCCGCTGCCCGCTCCGACTACGCGTCGAGGCCAGCAACCCCTGCTCCTCGTAGTAGCGCAGCGCCCGCACACTCACCTGCGTCCGGGTCGCCAGGTCCCCGATCCGCACAGTGACCCACCTCGCAATACTTGCCTCTGACGTCAACGTGAGGTTTTAGCGTAGCGGCATGCAGATCAACGGCACGAAAGCTCTCGTCACCGGCGCCAACCGCGGCCTCGGCAAGGCGTTCGCCGAGGCTCTCCTCGCCCGCGGCGCCGCAACGGTCTACGCCACCGCCCGCCGCCCCGACCGCATCGACGTCCCCGGTGTCATCCCCCTCCAGCTGGACATCACCGACCCGCCCTCCATCGAAGCCGCAGCAGCCGAGGTGGGCGACCTCGACGTCCTCATCAACAACGCCGGCATCTCCACGAACGCTCCCCTGCTCGGTCCCTCCACGGAAAACATCCGCCGCGAATTCGACACCAACTTTTGGGGCACCCTCAACGTCACCCGCGCCTTCGCCCCCAAACTCGCCGGCGGCGCCATCCTCAACGTCATCTCGGCGTTGAGCTGGT
The DNA here is from genome assembly GCF_059359075.1 of Phytohabitans sp. LZ39. Lineage (NCBI taxonomy): Bacteria > Bacillati > Actinomycetota > Actinomycetes > Micromonosporales > Micromonosporaceae > Phytohabitans > Phytohabitans sp. LZ39. Next base: position 249,004 of record NZ_JCADBM010000005.1, read on the forward strand.
ACACCTTCGCCCCCGCCAGCAACGGCTACGCCGCCTCCAAAGCCGCGGAATGGTCCCTCACCAACGGCATCAGACTCGAGCTGACCGACCAGAAAACTCAGGTCACCGCCCTGGCTCTGGCCATCGCCGACACCGACATGATGGCCGCCTACGACATCCCCAAACTCCCACCCCGCGAGGTAGTCGCCATGGCCCTGGACGGCTTGGAAGCGGGCAAACTCGAGGTGATCGCCGACACTCCCACCGCCAACGTCAAGGCCTCCCTGTCCCGCGACCCCGCCCTCTTCTACGCCGACATCGCCGGCGCCCTCTTCGGCTGACACCACACCTCTGATCCGCAGCAACATCCAGAGAGCCGGTGAGGGCTGTGTGTGGTCGACGCCTGTGGTCGAGGGCGGTGGTCACCGCGGCGACAGTTGGTTCGGGCGTCGTACCAGACCAGGGCGGTCTGGTCGTCGCCGAAGCGGTGCCCGCACGGCGTAGACAGCTGCATGCGGCCGGGTTACCGGCTGAGGAACCAGCCGGTCAACGCAATGCAGACCACCATCGCCGGCAGCGGTAGGAAGTAGAACAGCGGATCGAAGTCACCGTTCGGGGTCGCCCCGCCGAGCGTGTGCCGGAGCAGTCCGAGCAGGGCGGCGCATGCCGCGAGGACGAGCCTCGAGACGCGAGGCCGCCATGTGGTGCGCCATGGGTCCGTCGTCCGAAGGATGAAGGTCAGCACGCTACCGGCTAGCCAGCCGATGCCCAGGTATGGCAGTGGGTACCACCAGAGCGCGGAGGGTTCCAGAAGCAGGAACACCAGCGGGGTGGCGATGTCGAGAGTCGCGTACAGCAGGCTGCTGTAGCCGACGGCACCCAGCCACGTCTTGGGGTCCGGTAGTTGCACGAGGACAACCATCGCGACATGGTCTCAGATTTCCGCGGCAGCAGATCCGTCGCCCGCGGGATCACGGCAGTCTGCTCGCCCAGAGAGCCACGAAGCCGCTGCCTCGGCTTCCCTCGGCGGCAACTGTTTCACAAATCTACTCACCTCACGGAGTGCGTCAGTGTTTTCGACGTGGCCGAGTAGGGCGACGCCTACACGATCGTCGACGTCGACGGCGTGCTCGCGTAGCGCCCGTTCATAGGCACATGCCGCAGTTCGGGTCGGGATCGGAGTACACGACGAGCGGACGCGCCGGTATCTCGGCCGGCGGCACCAGCGACGCGACCAACTGGCCGGTGTCGCCGAGGACCCCCACCGCGAGGCAGGCGAGCCGGCCGTCAAGGGTGCGGTGCAGGCAGATGCCCGTGCCCGATGGAAACGCGTCGCTCGACGTACCCCAGTAGTCCGCGAACACGCGGAACGCGGTGGGTGCCGTCAACGACTCGTACCTCCGGAGCCCTGCCGGCGAGAGGGTGGCGTACATGCCGTATTTCACGATGGCGAATGTATTCGGCGACGTGCCGGCGCAGGGCTGGGCCCAGCCAGAAATCGCTATGCGAGTGTGGGTGGGCGGGCCCGGCTCCACGGTGACCGAGTACTCGGTGATCGCTCCGGTGGCACAGGACGACCACACCAGCCCGGGTGGGAGACCGTCGACGGGTGGGCGGGTGGCTGCGTTGGTGACTCCCGCGGGAACGGCGAGCTGAGCCGCCAGCACCGCCACGACGGCGAGCGACGCCAAGAGCAATCGACGCAGGCGGTGATCACGCGTCATAGCTCCCCCTCGTGGTCTGGCTGGGGCAGGGCGACGGCGTGCGCGGCGCCGAGAGCCAGGCCAAGCTGGAACCGGTTTTCCACACCAAGCCGGTCCATCAGGCGGCGCAGGATGTTGGCCACGGTCCGCGGGCTGATCAGCATGTCTCGCGCGGCGCTTGCATCGGTGTGTCCCTCGGCGAGCCGGGCCACCACGGCACGCTCTCGTGGATGGAGCGTCAGCCGCGCGGGAAGCGTCGGCGGGTCATCGGCCCGATGCCATTCCCGCTCGAACATCGCCACCAGCGCCGACACCATGGTTTCCTGCGCCACCTCCAGGTAGCCGCGCTCCGGGTTGTCCGGGGCGACCGGAAACACGGCCACCTTGCGGTCGACGATGATCAGCTTGGCCGGCACCCGACGGCTCATCCGGTAGGCGGGCTGGGGCGCTGCCGGAACGCTCGGAAAGCCGTCCGGGTCCACCGGCTGCACGCCCAGGACACGCATCTGGACTCCGCGTTCGAGCAGGGTCCGGTCCATCGGCGCGGCCGCCCGGCGCGTCTCCGCGTCGAAGGTCGGCTCGGGATGCATGGCGAGCTGCTCCTGGTGGGCCACCTCGGCCAGTCTCGCCAGCCGGGCGCGCGCGACCGCCCGGCTGGGCAGGTGACGCAGGTCGTCGCCGAGCGCTGTCGGCACGTCCGTCAGGAGCGCGAGAGGGCTGCTCGGGCGGCGGATCCCAGCGTTCGCCATGACATGCCGGACACGCATGCGCCGCAGCGTCTCGTTGACCTTGGCCGGTGGGCTGGCCCGCCAGACCGGCTCCTTCGCCACGGAGGGGAAGAAGGCCGTAGCCGCCTGGACCGACGCGAGCTCGTCGAGGGCGGTGGCCACCCGGCGACGTGGCATCCCCAGGTCGTGTTGAATCGCGCCGGGTGGCCGAGGCCCGTAACGGACGATGTACCTGTAGATCAGATCGGCATCTGGCGAACAACCGAAGCTGACCAGTGACGGGATAGATCCACCCGCAGCCGCCCCCATGGGCTGAGACATTGCCGTCACCTCCCCCGTGCCGGAAATACAACCAGATCATCGGCGACGGCGGTGCCGCTGTTATCGAATCGCGCCTTCATGATGCAAGATCCTGCAAGATCCGAATGCGGCTCCTGACGAGAAAAGATCTCTTTCCGCTTACTGCATCGCATCCTTCGCGATCTTGCAGGATTTTGGTGCCTTCCCGGCATTGCCGTTGATCGACCTGCTTCCAATCCCGGCCGCGACGTAATCATGTTCGGGTCGTCTTGGCACATGGCCCGTTGACCGCCATGGCCATTCCCATTCAGAAAGGTTTCACCATGAGGCGCTTGATCATTGCGGTGGCGATGGCACTGCTTCCCGTTGCCGGCATCGCCGTCGCGGCACAACCGGCTTCGGCCGACCCGGGCGGGTTCTGCAACAGTGGCCGTGTCTGCCTGTACGAGAACACCAACTACAACCGGAACGAGGGCAGTGCCGAGCACTGGATGAACTTCCTGACCAGCGACTCGTCCTTCAACAACAACGAGTGGCTGGACGAAAACCACGTGGCGACCGGTGACGGCATGAACGACGAAACGAGTTCCATGAGGAACGACCGTGGCTGCACCGCCGCGCTGTACCAGCACGCCGACTACAGCGGGGCTCGGACAAGCATCGCGCACGGTGGGGCATTCTCCAGCCTGAGCAGCCGGGACATTGGCGACAACCGAGGAAGCTCACTCAGGATCTTCTGCTGAGCACCAGGGTGCGGCCGCGGAGCCGACATCAGACGGCCGGCTCCGCGGTCGGACCGACCCTTTAGTCCGTCGACATCAAGGGGCGACGCGATGTGGAAAGCGCTCAAATTCGCCGGACTTTCCGTGGCCGCCCTGCTAATCGTCGGGCTAGCCCGGACAGACGCGAAAGGCCGCGACACTGACGACATTTGGTCGGACGCCGAACGCATCGTCCTGCCGTTCGACCAATACCGCCCCACCGCCGCGGAGCAGAACGTCGTCAACCGCGCGACGCACATCCTGGTAGACCGATGCTTGCATGCACGGGGCCGTCCGGACATCGCCGTGCCGGCCAGCCTGATCGGAGCCGTCGAGGCGATGCCGGACAACATCCGCCGATACGGCATCGTCGGCGAGCGCACGGCGCGCCGGTTCGGATACCACTTCCCCGCAGATCGAGACTCCGACGCGAGGGCCGCACATCTGGACGCCTGGCTGTCCAGCCTGGGCGGCGCCGAAAAAGCGGCGCTGTATGGCACCGCCACGCGCCCCGGTTGTCTGGACGACGCCGTCGCGGCGCTCTCACGCGGCGTGCCGGAGGTGGACACCAACATTCTCACCGAATTCGACTTCAGGTCTCTCGACCAATCTGAAGTCGATCCGAGAGTCATCGCTGCGGTCGCGTTCTGGCGACGGTGCATGAGCGAACGCGGACACCGTTACGAGGACCCGTACGACGCCGTCAGTGACCCCCGATGGGACCTCGACGCACCATATGTGTCCGAAGAGGAGTTCGCCACCGCGCTGGCCGACGCCGGATGCAAGAACAGGGTGGACCTCGTGCGGATCTGGGTCGCGGTAGAGACCGACATACAGCAGGGATTCATCGACGAGAACGGCGCTCGGTTCGCCGAGCTGGCCCGTGCCCACCGGGCAACACACGACAACGCGCTGAAGGCGATCGACGCTGCATCGCCAGCGGACTAAAGCCCATCTGATGGATCTTGTAGGTGCGGGGCGAGGTCCGGGGCGCCGCCGCCGGCGCGGCGCAGCAACGGCACCCGGTGAGGTTGACGTCGAGCACGTGCCGGAAACTCTCCGGGGGGCGCTCTCCTCGATCGTCGCCGAGCGGCTGAGGATGCCGGCGTTGTCCGCTGTCCCACGCCTGTAAGGGAGCCCATGCCGATGTCGTCCACAGCGGGCGAGCTCATTACCGAGTCGTTGGAGTACGACGGTGGGCGGCAGGTCACCGCCTACGTACCGGCGGCAGCGGCCGAGGCGGTCGTCTTCGCTGGCGACGGAGAACTGATCACGTCGTGGGGCAAGGATTTGGCGGCTGCCGATCTGCCGCCCACGATGATCATCGGCGCCCACCGCATCGAGGACGAAACACTGCGGCTGCACGAGTACTCACCGGGCCGTACCACGGCCGAATTCGCCTTCGATCCGCAACGGTTCGCGGCCCACGAGAAGTTTTTCGTCCAAGACGTCCGGCGATGGGCGGCGACCCGCCTGGCCGTCAGCCTGCCAGCCAGCCGAACCGCGGTGTTCGGTGTCTCCGTCGGTGCGGAACTCGCGCTGGCCATGGGGCTACGCCATCCCGACATCTACGGCACGGTCTTCTGCGCCTCACCCGGGGCAGGCTACCGACCGCCCGCCGCGCTACCCGGCCGGCTTCCGCGTACCTACCTCGTCGCCGGCACCGACGAACCGTTCTTCCTCACGAACGCCACCCGGTGGGCAGACGCGTTACGCGAGGTCGGTGGAGACGTTGTCATGACCGAACGGGCCGGCTCGCACGGCGACGCCTTCTGGAAACACGAGTTCCCGCTGATGGTGGCTTGGGCGTTCGGACACTGACCCAGGCGGCTCGTCCAGGTCGGCGCGGATCATTCGGACATCGAGCGGACCACCACCCGCTCGCTCGCGATGGCGCCAGCCGTGAGCCAGATCGGGTTGCGATGATGCCATTGTGGTGCCACTATGGCGCCATGGACTTGAGGCCGTACATCGACCAGCTGCGTACCGAGTTCGCCGTGGCCGCGGAGGGCGCCGACCCCGAAGGCCGGGCATTGGCCGAGCGGCTGGTCACGCAGTTGGAGGCGGCGACCCAGTTGACGTTGCTGGAGGCGCTGTCCGACGCGGCCGACGAGATCACCCGCGAGCTGGCCCCCGGGTCGGTCCACGTGCGACTACGGGGTCGGGAGCCCACGTTCGTGGTGGCACTGCCCTCCCCGCCGGACGAGGATCCGGCCGCGTCACCGGCCCTGGTGGCGGTGGCGGAGGGCGAGGACGGGGGCACCTCGAGGATCAACCTGCGCCTGCCCGACCACCTCAAGGCCAGCATCGAGCAGGCCGCCGGCCGGGCCGGGCTGTCCGTCAACGCGTGGCTCGTGCGGGCCGCCGCCGCGGCGGTCGAGGCCGGCGACCCGCGGCGACGGCCGCCGCGGCGTGCCGAGCCGGGCTCCGGCCAGCACTTCACCGGCTGGGCACGCTGACCGCACACCCCTCGCCGTATCCATCTGACCAGCAACGACATCCATCAGGCACATTTCGGGAGACCACCATGCCTGTTTTCGACACGCCAGAACCGATTGCCGTCCAGATCGACTTGCCGATCGGAGACGCGTGGATCACCGCGTCCGACCGTACCGACACCGTGGTGGAAGTGCGTCCGCGCAAAGCGTCGAACAAGGCCGACGTCAACGCCGCGGAGCAGACGGCCGTCGAGTACGCGGCGGGCCAGCTGACGATCAGGGCACCGAAGTCCTGGCGCCGATTCGCTCCCGGCAACAGCCCGTCGGTCGACGTCGTGATCGAGCTGCCCAGCGGATCGCGCATCCAGGCCGAGGCGTCGTGGGCGTCGTTTCGCTGCGAGGGGCGGCTCGGCGAGTGCCGGTTCAAGAGCGGAAGCGCCGTTCGGCTTGACCAGACCGGACCGCTGGAGGTCGACAGCAGCCACGGCGAGGTCGTGGTGCAGCAGGTCAGCGGCGCAGCCCGGGTCACGGCCTCCTCCGGCAAGGTGCGCCTCGGCGAGGTCGACGGCACCGTCGAGATCAAGAACTCGTCCGGCGACTGCTGGATCGGCCAGAGCACCGGGGACGTCCGGGTCAAGACCGCGTACGGCGACGTCACCGTCGACCGGGCGCTGGCCTCGGTGACCGCGCGCAGCAACCACGGCAGCGTCCGGATCGGTGAGGTCACGCGGGGATCGGTAGACGTGCAGACCGGCTACGGCGGTATCGAGATCGGTGTGCGCCCCGGCACCGCCGCGTGGCTCGAGCTCAGCTCCCGCCACGGCCGGGTGCACAACGCGCTCGAGACCACCGACGGGCCGGCCCAGGGCGACGACACCGTCGAGGTCCGGGCCAGCTCCAACTGGGGCGACATCATGATCCGCCGCGCCGCGTAAACCCGTTCGAGGAAACGAGGAACCCATGATCACCGTCACCGGGCTGCACAAGTCCTACCGCGACAAGGTGGTGCTCGCCGGCATCGACCTGCGAATCGCCGAAGGCACCATCTTCGCCCTGCTCGGCCCCAACGGCGCCGGCAAGACCACCACCGTGCAGATCCTGTCCACGCTGATCGGCGCCGACGGCGGCGAAGCCCGCATCCTGGGCCGCGACGTGGCCCGCGAACCCGACGCGGTACGCGCCCTGATCGGTGTCACCGGCCAGTTCTCCGCGGTCGACAACCTGCTCACCGGCCAGGAAAACCTCAACCTCATGGCCGACCTGCACCACCTGGACAAGCCGACCCGCCGCCGGCGCACCGCCGAGCTGCTCCAGCGGTTCGACCTGACACGGGAGGCCGGCAAGCCGGTGTCGACCTACTCCGGCGGCCTGCGCCGGCGGCTCGACCTCGCCATGACCCTGGTCGGCGATCCACGCGTCATCTTCCTCGACGAGCCGACGACCGGGCTCGACCCGCGCAGCCGCCGCGGCATGTGGGACGTCATCCGTGACCTGGCCGCCGCCGGCATCACCATCTTCCTCACCACGCAGTACCTGGAAGAGGCCGACCAGCTCGCCGACCACATCGCGCTCCTCGACCACGGACGTCTGGTGGCCCAGGGCACCCCCGACGAGCTCAAGCGCCGGGTCCCCGGCGGCCACGTCCGCCTCCAGTTCGCGGACGCCGACGAGTTCCAGTTCGCGTCCCAGGCCCTCGACGCACCGGTACGGGACGAGGCGGCCCTGGCCATCCAGGTGCCCCACGACGGCAGCGTGCGGTCCCTGCGCGCTCTGCTCGACCAGCTCGACCACGCATCCGTCGAAGCCGTCAGCCTGTCGGTGCACCAGCCCGACCTCGACGACGTATTCCTCGCCCTCACCGGCCAGCCCGACCGTGAAAGGACCACCGTGCGATGACCACCCTCACGCTCGCCGTCCGCGACTCCGGCACCATGCTGCGGCGCAACCTCCGGCACATGCGCCGCTACCCGTCCCTGACGTTCATGTTGGTCGGCATGCCGGTCGTGTTCCTGTTGCTGTTCGTCTACGTCTTCGGCGGCACGCTCGGCAACGGGCTCGGCGGAGCCTCCGGGGGCCGCGAGGCTTACGCCAACTACGTCGTGCCCGGCATCCTGTTGATGGCGGTGGCCGGGACGGCGCAGGGCACCGCGATAACAGTCGCCATGGACATGACCGAGGGCATCATCGCCCGGTTCCGTACGATGGCGATCTTCCGCCCGTCGGTGCTGACCGGCCACGTCCTCGGCGCCGTCATCCAGACCATGCTCGGCCTGGCGATCGTCGTCGGCGTCGCGCTGCTGGTCGGCTTCCGCCCCGACGCCAACCCGATCGAGTGGCTCGCCGCGGCCGCCGTGCTGGCCATGATCGCGTTCGCGCTCACCTGGCTGTCCGTCGCTCTGGGCCTGTTCGCCAAGACCGTCGAGTCGGCCAGCAACCTGCCCATGCCGCTGGTGCTCCTGCCGTTCCTCGGCAGCGGCTTCGTGCCCACCGACTCGATGCCCACCGCGGTGCGCTGGTTCGCCGAGTACCAGCCGTTCACCCCGATCATGGAAACCCTGCGCGGGCTGCTGCTCGGCACCGGCATCGGCAACAACGCCATCGCCGCGGCCGCGTGGTGCACCGCCATCACTGTGGTCGCCTTCTGGTGGGCCAAGAGGCTGTACAACCGCAACACCGCGCGCTGACCGCTGAGCCGCGGCCTACGCGGTCAGGGCTCCTGTTGGGCCGGCCGCGCCGCGAGGTGCAGGCGGTAGCCCATGCCCGGACCGGGATCCGGGTCATCGCAGGTTCTCCTGTTCGGTCGCGGGCCGCCGGCGCAGGCGTTCGACAATCGCCCGGTCGGCGACCTCGGCCGCTTCGGCCTCGGTGGCCGCGTCGCCGGCTGTGTTCCCGCTAGCCTCGGCTGACGGCAGGGTGAGGATCATGGTGAGGCCGCCGCCGGGCGTGGTGTCGGGCGCCAGGGTGCCGCCCATCGCCTCGGCCAGGCCGCGGGACAGGGCCAGACCGAGGCCGACGCCGCTGTGGTTGTCCCGGTCGCCGAGTCGTTGGAACGGCTGGAACATGTGCTCGCGGGCGCCTTCGGGGATGCCGGGACCATGGTCGATGACGCGTAGCTGCACCGTCCCGGCGTGTTCGCTGGCGGTGATCTGCGGGGGGTCATCGGGTGGGCTGAACCGCAGGGCGTTGCCGATGACGTTGACCAGGACGCGTTCGAGTAGTGCCGGGTCGACGTGGACCGCGGGCAGCTCGGGTGGGATGCGTACGCGGACGGCACGGGCGTGCGGGCCGAGCTCGTCCAGCGCCCGGGGCACGGCCTCCTCGACGCCGATCTCGGTGAGCGCGAGGCCGAGAACGCCGGCCTGGAGGCGGCTCATGTCCAGCAGGTTGGCGACGAGGCGCCCGAGCTTGTCCAGGGACTCGTCGGCGGTGGCGAGCAGCTCGTCGCGGTCGTCGTCGGAGAAGGCGACGTCGTGGCTGCGCAGGCTTGTCACGGCCGCCTTGGCGGAGGCGAGCGGGGTACGCAGGTCGTGGCTGACGGCGGCGAGCAGCGCGGTGCGCATCTTGTCCGCCTCCGCGAGGGGCCGGGCGCTGGCAGCCTCCTGGGCGAGGCGTTCCTGGCGCAGCGCGAGGGCGGCCTGGGCGGCGAACGCCTCGACGACGCGCCGGTCGGCGGCGGGCAGCGGATGCCCGCGCAGCACGAGGGCCAGGTCGTCGTCGATGGGTACGTCGGTGCCGCCTTCGCCGGGTGCGGCGCAGGGCTTGCCGCCGACGGTGGCCGCGATGCGCCAGGACTGCGGGTCGTGCGGCCGGTCCGGGCTGGGTGGTGCGTCGGGGCGGCGTTCGAGCAGGGTGACTGATTCCAGGCCGAAGGTCTCGCGGAGCCGTTCGAGCAGGGCGGGCAAGGGCCGGTCGCCGCGCAGCACGCTGCCGGCGACGGTAGCGAGGGTGGAGGCGTCCGCGCTGGCCTGGGCGGCTTCCCGGGTACGCCGGGCGGCGGTATCCACCACAGCGCTGACCGCGACCGCGACGACCAGGAAGACGACCAGGGACAGCAGGTTTTCGGTCTCGGCGATGGTGAACTGGTGGATCGGAGCTGTGAAGAAGTAGTTGAGCAGCAGTGACCCGGCCAGCGCCGTGAGCAGCGCCGGCCACATCCCGCCGACCAGCGCGACCAGGATGACCCAGGCCAGGTAGAAGAGGATGTCGCTGGCGAGCGCGAGGTCGCCGCGCAGTAGGTGAAGCATCAGCGTCAGCAGCGGCAACCCGAAGACCGCGAGCGCGAAGCCCGCGATCCGCCGCGGCCGGGACAGTGCGGCCTGCCCGGTGAGCACCGGCCGGCGGCGGCCCTGGCCGATCTGCTCGTGGGTGACCAGGTGCACGTCGATCGGCCCGGACCGGGCGGTGGTGCTCACCCCGATGCCGGCGGCGAAGATCTGGGCGAGCCGGCCGCGGCGGCTGGCGCCGAGCACGAGCTGGGTGGCGTTGACGCCGCGGGCGAAGTCCAGCAGGGCTTGCGGGACGTCGGCGCCGATCACCTGGTGGTAGGTGCCGCCCAGGCTCTCCACCAGCAGCCGCTGTTTCGCCAGTAGCGCCGGGTCGGCGCCGGCCAGCCCGTCCGAGCGGGCCACGTGCACGGCGAGCAGCTCGGCACCCTTGCTGCGGGCGGCGATCCGCGCGGCCCGGCGCACGAGCGTGTCGCCCTCCGGGCCGCCGGTGAGCGCGACCACGACCCGCTCCCGGGTCTCCCAGGTGCCGCCGATCCGGTTGTCGGCGCGGTACCGGTCGAGCTGCTCGTCGACCTTGTCGGCCAGCCACAGCAGGGCCAGCTCGCGCAGCGCGGTGAGGTTGCCGACCCGGAAGTAGTTGCCCAGCGCGGCGTCGATCTTCTCCGGCTTGTACACGTTGCCGTGCGCCATCCGCCGCCGCAGCGCCTCCGGCGTCATGTCGACCAGCTCGACCTGGTCGGCAGCGCGCACCACCGCGTCCGGCACGGTCTCCCGCTGTACGACGCCGGTGATCTGCTGAACGACGTCGTTGAGCGACTCAAGGTGCTGGATGTTCACGGTGGACAGCACGGTGATCCCGGCCGCGAGCAGCTCCTGGACGTCCTGCCACCGCTTGGTGTTGCGGGAGCCGGGCACGTTGGTGTGCGCGAGCTCGTCGACGATCGCGACCTCGGGGCGGCGGGCCAGGATCGCGTCGACGTCCATCTCCTCGAAGGTCGTGCCCCGATAGCTCACCTGCCTGCGCGGTACCACCTCGAGGTCGCCGACCATCCGCGCGGTGTGCGTGCGGCCGTGCGTCTCCACGAACCCGACCACGACGTCGGTGCCCCGGCCCTTGCGGCGGTGGGCCTCCTCCAGCATGGTGAAGGTCTTGCCCACCCCGGGCGCGGCGCCGAGGTAGACGCGCAACTGGCCACGTGCCATGACTCGATCTTCCTCCGCTACCGGGGGAACTCGCGGTCGAGGGCCAGGTTGAGCTCCAGGACGTTGACTCCCGGCTCGCCCATGAAGCCCAGCGCCCGCCCGTCGGTGTACTCCTCGACCAGCCGCTGGACGGTTGCGGTGTCGGTGCCCCGCTCGCGCGCGATCCTGGGTGCCTGGAGCCGCGCGTACGCCAGGCTGATGTGCGGGTCGAGGCCGCTGCCGCTGGCGGTGACCGCGTCGGCGGGAACTGCGGGCTTGCTCGGTGCGTCGCCGCGGACCGGGACGATCACGGCGCCTTCGGCGCGGTAGTCGATGCCGACCTGTGCGCTCTGCACCGGTACCCCTTCGTAGGCGGAGATGAACGGCATGCCCGTCTGGTTGACGCTGACCACGCGGGTGATCGGGCCGGTGAGCCCGTCGCGGTGGAAGACGGCCAGCACCGCGCCGACTCCATCCGGGGTGCAGTAGGGCCGGCGGCCGTCGACGCCTTCCAGTTGCCCGATGGCGAGGCTGCGCGCGCAGACCTGGGTCAGCAGGCTCTGCGTCGCGTCGTCCGGGTTGGCGGCGAGCGTGTCGACGATGCTTTCCGGGCCGAGGTTGCTGGCCGACGTCGCGGTCGGGTCGTAGCCGTCGCCGGCGGCCGAGGGCCGGGACTGGAAGTACACCGGGATGGGGTTGCCGTCCGCGTCCGTGAACGCCTGGCCGATGAGCTTGCTGCCGACCCTCTGGCCGGCGGCGTTTTCGACCAGCGAGCCCTTGGCGTTGTCCCGCAGCCCGGGCAGCTGCGCGACCGCCACCATGGCCAGCGGATAGGCGAGTCCTAACAGGACGGTGAAGACGAGCAGCGCGCGGAGCGCGGCGATGTGCTGGGTGAGCCAGCCGGGTAGGCGCATCACGAGATCCCTGGGACGAACTGGATGAGAAGGTCGATGAGTTTGATGCCGACGAACGGGACGATCACGCCGCCGAGGCCGTAGATCCACAGGTTGCGGGTCAACAGCTTCGATGCGCTGGACGGCCGGTACCGCACGCCGCGCAGGGCGAGCGGGATCAGCGCGATGATGACGAGGGCGTTGAAGATGACCGCGGACAAAATCGCCGAGGGCGGCGAGTGCAGCCGCATCACGTTCACGCCGTCCAGCGACGGGTACACGGCCGCGAACATCGCCGGGATGATCGCGAAGTACTTCGCGATGTCGTTGGCGATGGAGAACGTGGTGAGCGCGCCGCGGGTGATCAGCAGCTGCTTGCCGATCTCCACGATCTCGATCAGCTTGGTGGGGTCGGAGTCGAGGTCGACCATGTTGCCGGCCTCCTTGGCGGCCGACGTGCCGGTGTTCATCGCCACGCCCACGTCCGCCTGAGCCAGCGCGGGCGCGTCGTTGGTGCCGTCGCCTGTCATCGCGACCAGCCGGCCGCCCTCCTGCTCCTTGCGGATCAAGGCCATCTTGTCTTCGGGCTTCGCCTCGGCGAGGAAGTCGTCCACGCCGGCCTCGTCGGCGATCGCCTTGGCGGTGAGCGGGTTGTCACCCGTGATCATCACGGTGCGGATGCCCATCCGGCGCATCTCGTCGAAGCGCTCGCGCATGCCGGCCTTGACCACGTCCTTGAGGTGGATCACGCCGAGGGTGCGCGCGGTGGTGCCGCTCGGGCCGGTGACGCACTCAGCGACCACCAGCGGCGTGCCGCCGGTGGCGGAGATCCCGTCGACGATGGGACCCACCTCGTCAGTGGGGTGGCCGCCGCTGTCCCGTACCCATTTCATCACCGCGGCCGCGGCGCCCTTGCGGATCCGGCGGATCCGGCCGTCCTCGGTCAGGTCCACACCGGACATCCGGGTCTGCGCGGTGAACGGCACGAACTGCGCGTGCGGGATGATCCCGTCGTCCCGGGCCCGCAGCCCGTATGCAGTCTTGGCCAGCACGACCACCGAGCGGCCCTCGGGGGTCTCGTCGGCCAGGCTGGACAGCTGCGCCGCGTCCGCGACGCCGGCGGCGGTGACCCCGTCGACCGGGAGAAACTCGCTGGCCTGCCGGTTGCCCAGCGTGATCGTGCCGGTCTTGTCCAGCAGCAGGGTGTTGACGTCGCCGGCGGCCTCGACCGCGCGCCCGCTCAGGGCGAGTACGTTGCGCTGGACGAGGCGGTCCATGCCGGCGATGCCGATCGCGGACAGCAGCGCTCCGATCGTCGTGGGGATCAGGCAGACCAGCAGCGAGGCGAGCACGATGCCGGTGACGCCGTCGCCGTTGATCGCCTGGGTGTCCGGCGCGGCGGCCTGGAAGCCCTTCGCGAAGATGGCCATCGGCTGTAGCGTCACCACGGACAGCAGGAAGATGATCGTCAGCGCGGCGAGCAGGATGTTCAGCGCGATCTCGTTCGGCGTCTTCTGCCGGTTGGCGCCCTCGACGAGGGCGATCATCCGGTCGATAAAGCTCTCCCCCGGTTTCTGGGTGATCTTCACGACGATCCGGTCGGACAGCACCTTCGTGCCGCCGGTGACCGCGCTGCGGTCGCCGCCGGACTCCCGGATCACCGGCGCCGACTCGCCGGTGATCGCCGACTCGTCGACGCTGGCGATGCCCTCGACGACATCGCCGTCTCCGGGGATCACGTCGCCGGCCTCACAGACCACGATGTCGCCCTGCGCGAGGTCGACGGCGTCGACGCTTTCCTCGCGGACGCCGTCGGTCCCCCACCCGACCAGCCGGCGGGCGACCGCGTCCTGCTTGGCTTTGCGCAGGCTCGCGGCCTGGGCCTTGCCGCGGCCTTCGGCGACAGCCTCGGCCAGGTTGGCGAAGACCACGGTGAGCCACAGCCACACGGTGATCAGCCAGCCGAACACGGACGGGTCGGTGATCGCCAGGACGGTGGTGAACACCGCGCCGACCTCGACGATCAACATGACCGGGTTGCGCCAGAGCGTGCGCGGGTCGAGCTTGCGCAAAGCGTCCGGTGTGGAGCGCCACAGCTGCGTGGGGTCGAGCAGGCCACCGCCCACCGGCTTGGCCCGCTGGACCGGCGCCGGCGCCTCGGTTGTCACTGACGTGACGGTCATTTCAGACTTTCCTTTATCTCAGAGACCCTCGGCCAGCGGGCCGAGCGCGAGGGCGGGCAGGAACGTGAGCGCGACGAGAATGACGGTCACGCCGGCGACCATGCCGACGAACAGCGGCCGGTGCGTGGGCAGCGTCCCGGCCGACTCGGGTACCGGCTGCTGTCTGGCCAGGGAGCCGGCCAGGCCGAGCACCAGGACGATCGGCAGAAACCGGCCCAGCAGCATCGCCAGCCCGAGGGCGGTGTTCCACCAGGCGGTGTTGACGGTGATGCCGGCGAACGCCGAGCCGTTGTTGTTGGCCGCCGAGGTGAACGCATAGAGCACCTCGGAGAAGCCGTGCGGGCCCACGTTGAGCGCGGTCTCGTGGTTCTTCGTCGCCATCGCCGCCGCGGTGCCGATCAGGACCAGCGTCGGGGTGATCAGGAAGTACAGCGACGCGAACTTGATCTCGCGGGCGCCGATCTTCTTGCCCAGGTACTCCGGCGTGCGACCGACCATCAGCCCGGCCACGAACACGGTGATCACAGCGAGCACGAGGATGCCGTACAGGCCGGCCCCGACCCCGCCGGGCGCGACCTCACCGAGCATCATGTTGATCATCGGCATCATGCCGCCCAGCGACGTGTACGAGTCGTGGAAGGAGTTGACCGCGCCGGTCGAGGTGAGGGTCGTGGCCGCGGCGAACGTCGCGGAGTTGGAGACGCCGAACCGGACGTCCTTGCCCTCCATGGCGGCACTCACCGCCTGCGGGACGGTGCCGTCGCCGGAGAGCTCGAAAGCGTTGGTCAGCGCGATGCTGGCGATCGCCAGGCTCGCCATCACCGCGAGGATCGCGTAGCCCTGCCGGTTCTGACCGACCATCCGGCCAAAGACCCGGGGCAGGCTGAACGGGATCACGAAGATGAGGAAAATCTCGATCCAGTTCGTCCACGTGGTGGGGTTCTCGAAGGGGTGAGCCGAGTTGGTGTTGTAGAAGCCGCCGCCGTTCGTGCCCAGCTCTTTGATCGCCTCCTGCGAGGCGACCGGGCCGCCGGTGATGTGCTGGGCCGCACCGCCGAGCGTGGTGACGTCGGTGCCACCGGACAGGTTCTGCACCGCACCGCCGATGATCAGCGCGATCGCGGCGAGCACACTGATCGGCAGCAGGACGCGGATGGTGATCCGGGTCAGGTCGACCCAGAAGTTGCCCAGTTGATCGGTCCGGTGGCGGGCGAAGCCGCGCACCAGCGCGATCGCGACCGCGATCCCGACCGAGGCGGAGACGAAGTTCTGCACCGCCAGGCCGGCCATCTGCACCAGGTGGCCCATCGTGGACTCACCGGAGTACCACTGCCAGTTGGTGTTGGTCACGAACGACACCGCGGTGTTCCACGCGCCGTGGGTCATCACGTTGTCGAAGCCCAGCGACAGCGGCAGGTAGCTCTGTAGACGCAGGAACGCGTACAGGAACAGGATGCTCACCGCGGAGAAGGCCAGCACGCTGCGGGCGTACACGCCCCAGGTCTGCTCGCCGTTCGGGTTGACGCCGACCAGGCGGTAGATGCCCCGCTCGACGGCGGAGTGCTTCGTGCCGGAGACGACCCGGTACATGTAGTCACCCAGGAAGCGGTAGGCCACGGCGAGGGCGGCGATCAGGGTGGTGACGAAGATGAGGCCCATCAGAACCGTTCCGGGAAGAGCAGGGCCGCGACCAGGAAGATCGCCAGGCCGGCGGAAATGATCAGACCGATCAGGTTGACGGCGTTCACAGCCGCTCCACCGCCCGTACGACCAGGGCGAGGAGCGCGAAGAGCCCCACCGTCAACAGCACCAGGGCCACGTCAGCCACCGTGCTTCTCCTTCGTACTCCTGTTTGGATGCCCGACCACGTTGGTCGAGCTCTTCATCGAGGGCCCGGTGTGTCCGGGAGTCGGCGGATCCACCGCCGCCCGAGGCCCAACCCGACCACCAGGGAAAACGGTCAAATCCACACATGCTGGTTGTACCGTCCCAGGTAAGGTCGCCGAAGCGGTTCACCAGAAACCCGTCGAACAGCAGGCAGCCGAGTCCGGCCGTGACAAGCGCGGCCCAGGTGTCGGCCACGAGCGCGGCATACCCGCCGACCGCGAGCACGATCGCGAGCAGTCGCCCGGTCGCGTCGCTGTCCGGAAACAGCGTCGCGGCGGCCATCGCCGCGACGACCATCAGCGCAGCGCCAGCCGCCGCGTTGCTGCCCCGCCTCAGCGGACATTGCCTACTCCTGACCCTGGCCCGCGGTCGCCGTTCGACCGCGCCGGGCAAATACAAACGCGGGCCACGGCACGGCGACAGGGGCTTTGACGGGATCCATACGGACCGGCGGCGAATATTGACGCGCTCTTGACGCCGGCACGCGTACGGCGGCGGCAATCGGTCGGCCACACCCACGTGCACGCTCACCGCGGTGATCCGTCGCTGACCAATCCGGGTAACCCCGGCACGAGGAAACGTCTCGTTGAACATCAACGCCGGCTGCGACGTATCCGGGCCATGAACTTCCGTTTCGTGCTGCCACTGGTGACAGCTGTTCTGTCGATGGGTGTAGTCAGTCCCGTCTACGCCGGCCTACCGGCCAGCTACCACATTGTCAGCTCGCGGGCCGACTCGACAGGCGCCTCCTGGGTACTGACGGCGGACCCGGCCACGGCAACCGTAACCGTCGCGCCCGCCGCGTCGTCGTCTAGCTCCTTACAGCGGTGGCACCGCCGACAGCTTCCGGCTGGTCATCCCTTCGGCGGCTGGCAATTCGCCAATGTCGCCACCGGCTTGTGCCTGGCGGATCCGATGGATGAGTGGCCGCAGCGGCTGCGACTGTTGGATTGCACCTCCGCGGGCTACTTCACCGGATGGACAGGGCCCGCACCGCGGGACCCTGTGCCGTCGAGGTTGACGAGCACGCTCACCGGTCTGGTGGCGATGAGTGCCGCGGCGACGCCACCCGCGGTGGTGTCAGTGGTTTTGGCTCCGCCGCAGGACGCGGCTGCTGCTGGCGCAAACGCGATGTGGCGGCTGATTCCGGCACCGTAGCAACGGTAGGCCCGGGCACAGCCTCCTTGGCAGCGTCTCGGGCCACTATTCATATGCGCCGCAGGGGACGGCTGATACTCAAGGGATGAGGTTGGGTGTTTTCCCCGATTTGAAGCTCCGCCCGTGTGTGGATCCTGGCACTGGGCAGGAACGGCGGCCGGCGAACAGGACCTCGAGTCGACCATGTCAGGATCATTCATCCCACGAGCGTGCCGCCTGGAATGTGCGCGGCTGTGCACGTCAGCGGGTTTGGCTTCGGCGTATGCCGTGCATGCCGGTGAGCTGCTTGGGTTTTGCCGCAGGTCCCTGCGCGATTACGCGGCGGCTGAAGACGTGGTGCAAGAGGTGTTCATGCGGGCCTGGCGGCACTGCCACCGCTTCGAGCCCGGTGTTGCTAGTTTGCGTACGTGGCTTTTTGCGATCGCCCGTAACGCGGTCATCGACGTGGTGCGCGCGGGCAGACGACGGGCATGGCAACTGTTGGACCACCACGACCTGGGCCAGCTGCCTACGCCTGACCATGACCTCAACCAGTTGTTTGACTGGGAGTTGCTTGCCGCTGCCCTTGACCGGATTAGTGTAGACCATCGAACCATCATTGCTGGGTTTTATCTCCGCCAGCGCACGTATGAGGAGCTCGCCTCCGAATTGGGCATCCCGATGGGTACCGTGAAAAGCCGTCTCTACTACGCGTTGCGAACCCTGCGCGCAGCATTGGGTCAATAACCGGTGTGATCGGCATGGCCGGTGACCGCAACGCCCCGTCCGCGGCGCAGACCGAATGGGTGGTCCGGCCGAAGACCGGTCTCGGCCGTGCACGCCTCGACCATCCCACTCAACACGCTCACCGCCGACCGGGCGCGGGAAATGCGGTGCGGCGTGGCTCGTACGGTCGTGGATCCGACACCGGCCCGGCGACGACCGGCAGCTTGCCGGCAACTCGCGCCGCCAAGGTACCTCCCAGCGCCCCACGGCCCGCATCCTCGGGACGCGGCGGCGGGGCCTTTCCGCCGCGGACGTTGAGGGGGACATATGGCAACGATGGAGCGGCTGACCCGGCGTGAGTGGCAGGTCGCCGAGTTGGTGGCGGAGGGCCACACCAACCGGCAGATCGGCGGCCAACTTTTCCTGAGCGTGAAGACGGTGGAACGTCACCTGGCCCGGATCTTCGACAAGCTGGACATCACCGCCCGCGCGAAGCTCGCCGCGATGGTCGCCAGCGACCGGCTCTGAGATCGAGAGGTGGGCGGGGCGGAAAATGCTGCTGGAACGGCCGAGGGCGCTCGCGACCCGGCAGGCGGTCCTCTGGACGCTCCCGTGGAGAGAATCTCGCTGCGAGGATGGCTGGATGGCACAGGTCGTCTTCCTCAACGGCGCGTCGTCGGCCGGCAAGACCGGCCATCGCCGGCGCCGCATCAACGGCCGTAACCACACAGCCTCGTTCCAGAGCAGGTGCGTCCGAAGCACACTGACCACGAGTTCGCCCCGACTCCCGAGGACGGACATACCCACGTGCCTAGATAGGCATCATGGGTGTACATGTCCATCGTTGCTGTTGCGGAATAGAGGTTGGATCGGTTATTGCGCACGATCACCGCCGCCTGCACGGAGGTTCCACTTGCGGACCTGACCGAGCAGATTTGCGCGACCACATCGGTGGCGACCGGCCTGGTGTCGTCGCAACGCCATGTGCTGGGGCTGGAGCTGATCGGGTTTGTGTTGCCCTAAGCACGCCAGGTGCCGCTCTCCGCGGCTGCGGCGGGCCCGGCCGTTAGCACACTCAGCCCGAGAGCGGCGGTGATGATGGTGGCCAATCCTACGACCACTCGGGTAGCTCGCATGTTCGATCCCCTCCTTGCTCGACACCCTTGTATCGACGAGGTTTACAGGTCAGCACCCGTACAGGTTGTTTGGTAGCGGGTCCGCGGAGTAGACAAAGGCGGATGTAGTCGGCCACCGCCGGTTCGCCGGTCGCTACCGTGGTTGGCATGCCGCAGTCGCCGGGGTTGTCATGCGAGGTGCAGGTGCGCGGCGACGCGGTACACCTGATCGCGGTCGGCGAACTGGACCACCAGTCCCGCGACGTGTTCGACCAGACCGTACATTCGGTGTTGTCCGGCCGCCCGGCGATGCTGGTCCTGGACCTGACCGCGGTGACATTCCTGTCACTGGAGGGCGTCGCGGCCGTGGTCGATGCCGGCTACCGCGCCGTCAACGGCGGTAGCACGCTGGCCATCCGCCCGAGCTCGCAGGTCGCACGGCGCCTGCACAGCGTCGGGCTCACCGAGATCACCGCTGACGACGCCGACCAAGCCGGTCGGCCGACAGCGCCCCAGCCGACCGGTGATGGCAGCGGCCCGCTGGGCAGCCCGTGACAGCCCCGCTGCCTCGGTCGTCCGGCGACGGCGCCGACGGCTCGATATTCTGAGGCCCGTGCCCGTCCCGGACCCGTTGTCGTGCCACGTCGAGGAACGTGCGGATGGGACGCATTTGATCGTGACTGGCGAGATCGACCACAGCACCCACGACGCGTTCGACGCCGCGGTACGCGCGGTCCTGGCCGGCTACCCAGGCAGCGTGGTGTTGGACCTGACCGCCGTACCGTTCATCTCCTCCGAAGGCGCCAGCGCCCTCGTCGACGCCGGGCAGCGTGCCGCCGACGCGGAAACCAGACTGACGATCAAGACGAGCCACACGGTGTGGCGGCGTCTTGAACTACTCGGACTGACCCAGATCATGGATCTGACCGCCGTCGACCCGCCCCCGGCGGGGCAGGCTCCCGCCCCGGCGCCGGGACCGGCATAGGCTCACCGCCCCGCACCGCGACCGCACCCGTCCTGGCGAAAATCCCCACCTTTGGCCGCGGGTTACATGATCACAGAGGGGCCAGGGGTGTGCCCAGTCCTCGCTCCGCGCCCATGGGTCGTCTGGGCAGGATGGCCACTGAAATCCCGATGGCTGTCGCGGCACCGTCGTTGACCGGGTCGTCGCCTACCATCAACGTTTCGGCCGTGTGGACGCCGAGGTTGGCGCAGGCGACGCTGAATAGTTGTGTGTCGGGTTTCTCGGTTCCGTGTTCGCAGGACAGAACGAATGAGTCGACGAGGCTGGCGAGGCCGTGGTACTCGAAGAGTGGGCGAATGTTCCAGCCCACGTTGCTGACGATCGCGACGGGAATGCCGCGCTTGTGAAGCCTCGTGATCGTATCGGCTGTGTCGGCGTAGGGAATCCATGCGGTAGTGCCGGTGAGCTGGTTGTAGAGGGCTTCGGCCAGCGGTGGGTCGATGCCGGCGTGTTGAAACCAGGCAGTGTGTGCGCGTCGGTGTTGTTCGGGTGAGCGTTGGCATCCGGTTTGTTGTGCGCGTATGTCTGGGTGCTGTCGTGCGTGCTCCAGCCGATGGTGCAGGGCAAGAACCTCGTCCGGCGGGAGGTCGCGGTGCAATGTGGACAGCGCTGTGCGGGGCCATCGCACGCTGTCGTCGAAGGCGAAGAGCGTACGGTCGAAGTCTAGGAGTACGGCGCTGAACCGGTGCGGGTGTGGCATGGGTGGGCTCCTGGCTGTGGCGGGACCGACCGCGCGGCGGCGGCGGCAAGACGGCCGCCGCGGCGGGCTGCGTAGGCGTCGGCGAGCTGGCGCCCCAACCACCGGTGGGGGTCGGAGCTTTCCACTGATGCCCGCATGGTGCGTGCCCGCCGGGCCCGTTCGAGCGGGGATGCGCTCAGTGCCGCGGCCAGGAGGTCGGCTGTCTCCTCCACGTGTCTGGGATGTCGCAGTGTCATGGCGTCGGGAAGCAGGTCGCTGGCGCCGGTTTGCGATGACAGGATGAGTGCTCCGTCCCGGGTGTTGAGCACTGGCCCTTCCTGTGCGACAAGGTTCATGCCGTCGGCTACGGCGTTGACGAGTAGGACGTCGTATTCACGCATGATGCCGAGGGCGCGGGCGCGGTCTTCGCCGTGGTGGACGGCGATGGCGCCGGGAAACCTTGCGTTGATGTGTTCGATCTGTCTGGTGACCGCTTCCGCATACTTCCGGTATGCGGGAATGCGCTCGCGGGAGGGTATCAGGCAGGCGACAAACCGGGTGCGCTCTGCCAGGTCCGGCTGGCGGTGTAGCAGCAGGCTGTAGGCCTCGAATCCGCGGAGGGCGTTCTTCGTTGGGTCGAGACGATCCACGCGCAGGATGAGCTGCCGGCGGTCGCCCGCCCGGACTCGTTCGGCCCATCGGGTGGCTGGTGGCTGGCGCGCCGCGGCGCGAAGGCTGTCGACGTCCGCCGGCACGGGATACGTGCGGACCCACGTGCGCCGGCCGGCTCGCTCGACGCAGGCCTGCTGGTAGTCGACCGCCCCGATACCCCAGCGGTGACACGACCGCAAGAACCGATGAGCCCAGCGTCTACTTTGGAATCCGAGAACGTTCGCCCCGAGCATTCCGGTCAGCAGCTCAAGGCGGAGCGCGGCGGGTAGGAGGGCGAGTGTGTCCGGCTCGGGGAAGGGAGTATGGCTGAAGTGCACGATCGCCACGTCGGGCCGGGCGCCGCGGACCATGGCGGGCATCAACAGGAGTTGGTAGTCCTGGATCGCGACGACGGCGCCGGCCGCCGCGGTGCTCGTGGCCCGTTCGGCGAGGTGGCGGTTGACGAGACGGTACGCCGCGATGGCGGCGGGGTCACACCGGATGGGAATGTCGTCGTGAACGCCGTGCCAGATGTTCCAGATCGCGCACACGCCCGCGTCGTCGTAGTAGGCCCGGTAACGCTCGGCCTCGACGTGCACCGTCACTGGTCGGTAGCCCAGGTCGGTTTCCAGCTGGTCGAAGCGTCCTTCTTGTTGCGCACGCTGGTCCTGCGGCGACGTCGACGGCGCGATCCATTCTGTCGGCGCGGCGAGGCTTCCGGCGACGCCGTCGAGCAAGGCGGTGACGCTGCCGTGCCGGCGGCGTGGTTCAAGCGTCCGGGCCTTGGCGGCGAACTCGATCGGACCGCGGTCCGAGACGAGGACGACGTGAGCGGCGGCGCCGGCCGCGCTCCGACCGACCGGCCCAGCCTTCGTCACGGCCGGCTCTTTCCTCGCGCGGCCGACATATGGCCGATCGGTGTCAGCGTCACGTGGTGGCCGTCACTGGCGCACGGTGGCGTACTTCCGCTGTCGGGTTCGCGGAGCGCACGGGCAAGGGCGTGGACGACGCCGACGTGGACTGTCTCGATGACCCCTGCGTCGGAGGACTCGACGTTGAGGGCCAGGTCGGCGAGCGCGGTGGCGGGCGCGCGCCGCGGGCCGAGCAGCCCGATGGTGTACATGCCGCACGCTCGGGCGGATCGCATCGCGGCCAAGATGTTGGGAGAGTTTCCGCTGGCGCTGATGACGATCAGTATGTCGCCGGGGTCGTGGTGTGCCCGTACCTGCCGGGCGAGCGCCTGGTCGTAGCTCACATCGTTCGAATAGGCGGTGAGCGTGGCGGTGTTGTCGACCAACGCGAACGCTCGTAACGTCCGTTCGGTCGCTCGTTCGGCCGTCTTGGTGAGATCGCACACGAGGTGGCTCGCGGTGGATGCGCTTCCGCCGTTGCCGGCGACGTATACCCGGCTGCCGCGGGCGCGTGCCGCGTGTAGGGCGCGTTGAGCCGAGGCCAACGCGACGAGGGAAAGACCCTCGATGCCGGCGATCACGTTGGTGATGAAGCTTTTGTTGAGTCGGTCCCGACCGTTGGGCGCGGATCCGTTCGCGGAGCCAGGCAGCATGAGTTCTCCTCGTTGAGGTCATCCGTACGTGGGTGTCTGTGGTGGCGGCGCGCTAGCTGTGATCGATCTGGTAGCCGAAGGTGGCGGCGACGGCGACGGTGGAAGGCGTGGAGAACAGCCGCGCCAGCGGCGGAGTGATCCACCGCCGCCATTCGCCTGGCTCGCCCTTCCGCATTATTCGGGGTTCAGCGGTCGCGTTCCTACGAACGGCTTGCGGGCCGGCGGATGCCGGCAGCTCGGTACCGCTGATCAGATCTTCGTGGGCGCGCATGGTTTCGTAGCTGCTAGCTTGGACCGCCGCCTGTAGCTGCGGCGCCGTCGGGCGGATGTCGACGGATTCAAGTGCCGAACGCATCGTTGCGGCGGTGTCTGCCTTGAGATCCTCGAACCGGATGACGACGCCCCGCCTCATCTGGGTCAGCCTTTCGTACCAGTGCTCGTAGAACGAGCTCCAGTCGTCGATGGGCGATCGCCCGGTGTAGTCGGGTGCCCGCAGAAACTGCTCGAACTCCTCTGGCGCCTTGTCCCACACATCCTCGGCGAAGCCGAGACGCCATTTGTGCCACGAGTACAGCGCGTCCCGCGGGTCTCTGACCAGTAGCCATACGCCTCCGTAGGTGCACCCGTGGAAACGTTCGAGTGGTAAGTGCGTCTTGACGAACCGCGGCCACGGTCGGAAGGGTCGGGTGTCCGGGGCAGCCGTATCGTGCTGGTGCGTTGCGGCCAGCCGGCGGCGGTACTCGGTGTATTTGGCGCTGGCGGCAGAGCCTCCATCCGGCTGCAACTTCTCGGTGTACGGGTCGACGTAGTTGAGCCCAAGGTTGAGCAGTACGTTGCCGACCAGGGCTTGGCCGGCGCCGCCGTAGCTGGCGAGCACGATGTCGTTGGCGCTGAGCACGTGCAGGTTCTCTTCCTTGAGCGGACCGCCGATCAGGCGCCGACGCTCGGCGACGGACGGTTCCACGAGGACACTCCCTTCGGGTGCGGTCAGCTACGTTCGTAAAGCACGCCGTCGGACCAGATGTACGGAACGCGGCCCCACTCGGCGGCGCTGCGCAGGTCCGGGAAGAAGCCGGCGCCGCCGCGGTTCGCGCTGGTGTTGCACAGGAGGGGGATTCCGCTCAGGTCCGCGTAGTGGGTGAGTAGCGCGTGTATCTCGGGGCTTTGGCGGGGATTGACCGTCTGGACGCGTGCGGTGCCGTCGATGTGGCAGATCGCCGGTACGCGGCTGCGCCATTCGGGTCTCACATCGTGATCGAAGAGCATGTATGGATCGGCCGTGCCCGGGTCGAACACGTCCGCGGCGCGGTGCTCCAGGCAGATCGGGGCGACCGGCCGGTACGCCTCGCGTCCCTTGGCCTCGTTCAGGCGGTCCTTCATGACCGGGTCGACCGCGGGTGCGAGGATGCTGCGATGTCCCAGCGCCCGCGGCCCGAGTTCAGCCCGGCCGTGGAGGAACAGCACTGGTTCACCGGTGTGGTGCAGGAAATGGGCTAGATCCTCGATGGTGTGTGCCTTGGCCGTCCAGCGGTCGTCCAGTTCCGAGGGCTTGAGGTCCGGTCCGGCGTACACGTCCCAGTCCAGCTGCGCTCTTCCGGTTTCCATGAGGGCGCAGCAGGCGGTGCCGATCGCGCTTCCGGCATCGTTCGGGAACGGCGGCACCCATACATCCGCGCACACGCCGCTGTCACGGATCTGCCGGTTCCATTTGATGTTCAGGGCGCAGCCGCCTACCAGGGTCAGGTTTTGACTCTGTCGCCCGTCTGCCGCGATCGCGGCGGCGAGCGCGTCTACCAGTTTGTCGCCCATGAACGCCTGAAGGGACGCGAGCATGTCGTCGGGATGGACGTCGACATCGTCCAATGCCTCACGCATGGTGCCCAACACCCGCTGGCCGTTGCGGTGACTGCACTGCTCGTCGTGTACCACGCCGTCACCGAAGACGACCCGGATGGCGTGGCGGTACGCCTCGTCGAACATTTTCCGGCCGGCGTCCGCTGGGCTGCCGTTGGCCACGTACGCCATAATCTTGCCCGGTAGGGACATGGTCTGCGGATACTCGATGTCCAGATCGAACGGCGGGTACGCCATCGCGATGCTGTGATAGCAGTTGCCGATCATGTAGTGCAGCGGGCCGAGGCTGCGGACTTTTCCGGTCGGCAGGTCGTAGTGGTACAGGTAGGGAAAGGCCGCCCCGTCCCAGCACAGCACATAGCTGCTTTCACCGCGGGCCGTGGCCGGGCTGGTGCACAGCCCGCTGGCCAGGTGACCGGCATAGTGGTGGTAGCTGGTGTACTCCAGATCCAAGGTTCGTAGGTGATAGGACCGCAGCAGATCGGTATCCAGGAGCCCGCGCCGGTACGGCGCCAACTCGATCCGTACCTGCTGGTCTCCCCACGGCTTGATCCGTTCCGTCTTCCACCAACCGTCGAACACGAACCGATCGACCTGCCCAGGGTCGTATCCGTGCTCTCTCAACAGTTGGAAGATGAGGTCGAGGTCGTGGATGTTCGAGTGCCGCGGGTTATTGTCGATCTTCTCGGTTTCGACGCTGAATACCAGACGGTTTCCGTCGATCAGCGCCACCGCTCCGTCGTGGGTGAGCTTTGCGCCACAGATGATCACAGTACCGCTCCTCGCCGGGCTATAGAGATCGCCGCCTCATGGGGTACGCCGGATCCAGGTCCGGAACAGCAACCGCTTCGCGCCCGGGTCGGAGTCGTCCTGGAACGTGGTCCGTCCGTGCAGAAGCCGTTTGTTGTTGAACAGCGCGAACTCGCCGGGCGCCAGCTTTCCTTCGATGGCGTTGGGTGACTGGTTCAGGATGCGGTCGAGCAGGTCCAAGGCGTCGCGCTGCTTCTCGGTCAGGGGTGGAACCCCGGGCTGGCTGTGTCCGACCTCGATGTACTCGCGTAGGTAAGTGACGCCAAGCCCGTCGCCGTCCTCGAACAGAACCGGCTTCTGCGTGGTGGGTGACTCGCCCGGGCCTTGGTCGCCGCGCCGGTCGAAATGGAACGGGCGGCGCAGCTCTTCAAGGAGGTCTGCTCTGCTCGACATCCCGCGCACGACTTCTTCGACATGTACGAGCCGCAGGGCACCGCCGACCGGCGCCTGCCGTACACACAGGAGAGCGAAACAGTCAGGGACCGGCATGGGGCTCTCGGCGCCGTCGGTGTGCAGGCTGCCGCCGTGCCGGGAATCGGCGTATCGCGCCGAGGCCCCCTCGCCGATCTGAGTGCCGCGGTCGGCGACCTCACGCAGCCGTGTGCCGGATGAATCCTGGGCGAGCACCGTGCCGATGGACGAGGACAGCCGCAGGCACACGTCGCGCAGGACGGCATCGTCGCCATCCAGTCCGGTCAGGACGAGATAGCCGGCTCCGTGCTGGATGTTCTTCTCGACGAGCTCCGCGAGCCAGCCGTCGTCGACGTCGACGGTGTCGCCGGCGGACAGCTGTCGCCGCAGGTCGGACGGGACGGGAACGCGCTGAGGGTCGAACGAGTTCGGTGTGGTCACGATGATTCCTTTCTCAGGTCGCGGTGTCCGTGCTTGTCGATGTGGGAGGGTGGGTTGCCCGGACTACCTGTGTCCAGGCTCGATGAATGCGATCCGCGGCCGACGTCGGTGTTTCCGGCGGATGGTTGGCGATGACCAGGTGCGGCGCGTTCGGGAACTCGGCCGGCAAGGCCGCGCCGACGATCTCGCCATTTGCGCCACCAGCGCCATAGATCCCTTTCGGATCACGCCTGTGGAGCTCGGGCATAGGTACGTCCAAGAGCACTTCGACATATCCGGGCAGGTGGGCGCGGTTCCACGAATGGACGTCGTGGAACATCGCGATCGTCGCGCAAACGACGATGTGGCCCTGGTTGGCGAGCGACTCACATAGCCGCGCATAGACAAACGCACGTTGCCGGCGACTGGCCAGGTCGAAGGCTCCCGTGACGCCGAGGACGTAGCGCAGATCGTCCCCGTCAAGGAGGATCGGACGGCAGCCGCCGGCATGTAGACGTCGCACCAGCTCACGGGCCACTGTGGTCTTTCCAGCTCCGGAAAGGCCGGTGATCCAGATGACCGATGCCCGCGGACCCATTGACGCATGCCACTTCTGGCCGCCGGTGTCCGTAGCTGTCCTGCTCGGTTCAACGGAGATCATTTGCTGCACCTTCGAGACGTCGGAACAACACCGGCGCTACCCGGGAGGCGGAGTGGTAAACATCCGATTGCGCCACGACAAAAAGGATCTTGCCAACGGATGTATCACATGCTGAACAATCCCGCGCCGGCAGATCTCCCGATAGCCCTTGACGACTCATCGGCCGATCAGTTATTGCGCTTTCCCCCACCTTGATCGGAGCAGCCAGAAAGAGATGTTGGCACGCCGAGAATTGATCTTCGACTATTTTTCGCGACTCGGAATTAGTTCGTTTGAGCACGGCGGACCGGGGTACGAGCCGCCCAACGTTCACTCTCCATACGCCTAGGTGTCACTCGGAGGAGGCGCTGGGGTTGCTTTGCGGCCCACGCCGACGATCGTGCTGGCATCGCCGTCACAGACCGGGGATCTGATGATGAGTTTGCACACGACCTCGTTGACAGAGGCCGCGAGCCCGCGTTCGCTGCACGCGCTGTTCGCGGAAGGTGGCCTGGTGCGCGCCGCTGGCGCGCACAGCGCGTTGGGTGCGTCTCTTGTGGAGAATGCGGGCTTCGACGCCGTCTGGGCCTCGAGCTTCGAGATCTCCGCGGCGCGTTGCCTGCCCGACGCGAGCCTGCTGACAATGACGGACTACCTACAGGCGGCCGTCCAGATGCAGGAGGCATGTGGTATCCCGGTCGTGGCCGATGTGGACACCGGGTTCGGCGGCACGATGAACGTGGCGCACATGGTCCGCGAGTACGAGCGCGAAGGTGTGACCGCCGTCTGCATCGAGGACAAGGTCTTCCCGAAGATGAACAGCTTCGTGTCCACCGACCACACCCTCGTCGACGTCGAGACCTTCTGCCGGAAGATCGAGGTGGCCAAGAGCGTCCAGCAGGGAGCGGACTTCCACGTCATCGCCCGCACCGAGGCGCTGATCGACGGCCACAGCGTCGACGAGGCGCTGCACCGCTGCGAACGCTACGCCGAGGCCGGCGCGGACTCGGTGCTCGTGCACTCGAAGTCCAAGTCGAACGAGCCGATCCTGGAGTTCCTTGCGGGCTGGGACCGCAGGGTGCCGGTGGTGATCGTTCCCACGACGTACCCCAATTGGGACGCCGGTGACGCGCACCGCGCGGGCGTATCCATGATCATATACGCGAATCAGTCGCTGAGAGCGACGGTCAGGTCAGTGCGCGAGGTGCTGGAGACGATTCGCCGGCACGGCAACTCCGCACCGGTGGAGGACAAGATCGCGTCAGTGTCCGAGATCTTCGCGCTGCAACGTCTCGATGAGTGGTTGGAGGTGGAGGAGTGATATCGACCGATCGCCTCCTGCGGGCGCTGGACGAGCGTGAGTTCGGCTTTCACACCGGCGTGCCGTGCTCCTACCTCGCCGGCCCCATCGCCGAACTGACCGGACAGAAGCGGTACGTGTCCGCGGTGAACGAAGGTGCCGCCGCGGCGGTAGCCGCCGGCGCGGCCGCGGCCGGCATCCGATCCGCCGTCTGGGCGCAGAACTCGGGACTGGGCAACCTGCTCAACCCACTCACCTCCTTGCTCATCCCGTACCACCTTCCAGTGCTGGTGTTCATGAGCCTGCGCGGTTGGCCCGATCCGAACCGGGACGAGCCGCAGCATCGGGTCATGGGCGAGGCCACCCACGCACTGCTGGACGCCGTGGGCGTCAAGCACCAGACGCTGCCGGCGACGGCCGGCGATATCAGCGAGGTGCTCGACCGGGCGGTGGCGGAGATGACCGCGGGACGGCCGACGTTCGTTCTGGTGGAGAAGGGCGCGATAGCCCCGCCGCCAACTCCCCCGGTCGACGGCCGGCCCGCCGAACCGTGGCGGATGACCCGCGTCGAGGCGCTACGAACGGTCCTGGACGGCATTCCCAACGCACTCTTCGTGTCGACCACCGGCTACACCTCTCGGGAGCTGTTCGCCCTGGAGGACTCCGAACGGATCTTCTACATGCAGGGTTCCATGGGTCACGCGTCCGCGTTCGGTCTTGGCGTGGCCCTCACGGCTGGCACGAGAGTGGTCGTTCTGGACGGCGACGGGGCCGCGCTCATGCACCTCGGCACGCTGTCAACCATCGGCGCGACCGCGCCGGAAGGCCTCGTCCACGTCGTCTTCGACAACGGCAGCTACGACTCGACCGGTGGACAGAAGACAACCTCCGAGCACACCTCACTCGCCGAGGTCGGCCTCGCCGCCGGATACCGCACCGCCGTACGCTGCCGCAGCCGTGAAGAACTCACCCGTGCGGTCGCCGGCGCCTCGAATGCCCCTGGACCGCACCTGGTCGTGGCCGACGTCGCCAGCCTTCGCGGCGACCCGCCGCCGCGGGCAACCTCGGCGATCTCCGCTCCCCAGATCCACGCCCGGTTCGCGCGAGCCGCCCGAGTCCACAGTTCGGTGAGGTCATGAAGAGCCCCGCCTTCGCCCCAGATGCGGCGCCCGCGCAGGTGTCGATCGCCCTCGGTGCGCGCCACCAGCTTCGCGCGGTGCTGGCCGCCAGAGCCGTCAATCGGGTCATGGTGGTGGCCAGCGAGCGCACAGCCGGCTCCGGCGTCGTGCGAGCCATGCTCGACCGCACCGCTGCCCGCTTCCTCATTCGCTTCACCGCCTTCACACCCAACCCTCGCATCGAGCAGACCCTGGCGGGCAGCGCCCTGCGGGAGCATTGGCAGCCGGACATCATTGTCGCGATTGGCGGCGGAAGCGCCATCGACACCGCCAAGCTCCTCAGATCACTGCCCCCGCGGCGAGAGACGGCCTTGCGGGTACTCGCCGGCGACGAGGCGCCCGTGCCTCATCCGGTGCCCCTGGTCGCGGTACCCACCACGGCCGGCACCGGAAGCGAGGTGACACGGTTCGCAACCGTCTACGTCGGCGACGTCAAAGCCTCCCTGGACCATCCGACCGTCCTTCCAGAACATGCGATCGTGGATCCGGAACTGCTGCGCACGTGCCCCACCACGCTGATGTACAGCGCCGCGTTCGACACACTCTGCCACGCGTTGGAGTCCTACTGGAGCCGACGCTCGACCGCCCCGTCGCGCGCGTTGGCACTACCAGCGCTGCGCCAGACCATCGAGATCCTCGCCCGAGACCTCGAAGTCGTCGGCGACAACGAGCGGCTCGCCTTGGCGTCCGCCGCGACCGCCGCCGGCCGGGCCATCGACCTGACCCGCACCACAGCGGCCCACGCCTTCTCCTATCCCCTCACCGCCCACTTCGGGGTACCGCACGGCGTGGCGTGCCTGCTCAACCTGCTCTGGCTCGTGGACTACAACAGCGAACGCATCGCACACCGCACCCCGGCCGCGACGCGGGTGTCCACGGTACGAGCCGCCCTGCGACGCCTTGACCCGCGCTCGGCGCCGGCGCAGGCGGTGAGATCTTTGCTGGTCCGTGCCGGCCTCCCCGATCGCCTGAGCGACTACGGCGTACGCCACGCCGACGTCTGCCACCTCGTCGACGCGGGGCTGGGCTCCACCCGATCCGGAAACAACCCGGTCCCCCTGGACCACGGCGCCGTCTCGGCTCGCATCTACAGCCTGGTCTAACAGAAACCGAGGCGCTCTAAGAAAGGACACGTCGTGCGCGTCATCATCCCCGCCGCGGGCCAGGGACGCCGGCTACTGCCGCACACCACGGACATGCCGAAGGCGATGCTCCCCGTCGGTGGCGTACCGATCATCGAACGGCTCTTGGGCCAACTGCACGACGCACAAGCAACCGACGTGGTCTGCGTCGTCGGACACCAGGCCGCCAAACTGAAGCAGCACGTCCAGCGGATCTCCAAGCGCCCACCCGTCGCCTTCGTCCACAATGCACACTACGCCCGCGCGGACAACATCATGTCGCTGCTCGCCACGGCGCCGTACTGGGATCGAGAAATCGCCATCATCGATTCCGACGTGCTCGTCTCCGCCCGGATCGTCGAGCAGATCGTCCGCGACACCGGAGACACCATGGTCATCGACACCTCCCGGAAACCCGACACCATAGACATGGCTGTCGAACTGCGCGACGGCGCGGTATGGCACCTTGCCAAGCAGATGCCGCCAGCCAAAATCGGAGGGGAGTTCTTCGGCGTTTCGCGATGGAGCAAGGCGAGCGGTTTGCAGCTCCTGAAGACCATGCGTGACATGGTCGACGCCGGCACAACGGATACATGGTACGTGTTCGCGATCCGCGAGCTCGCCAAGCGGCTGCGGATACCGCCGCTCTACGCCCAGCCGGACGAGTGGATAGAAGTAGACACCGCCGACGACCTCGCCACCGCCAACGCCGCGCATCAGGCCGGCGTGGCTTGGGCGCGATGACCCCGTACCCAGACACGACCCACCCGGCCACCCACAACGAAAGGAAGACCATGAAAGGCGACAACAGCAGGACCGGCCAACTGGAGTGGGACTACACACACCTCGCCGCCACCTACTCCATGCGGCCGCCCTACGCGCCCGGCGTCGTCGACCAAATCGTCGCCGCCAGCGGGCGCCCCAATCCACGCACCGCCGACATCGGCGCCGGAAACGGCCATCTCACGGTGGATCTGCTGGACCGCGGCTGCGTCGTCGACGCCGTCGAACCCAACCAGGCCATGCGGGACATCGGCGTACGACGTACAGCGGGACGTCCCCACATCAGCTGGTCCGTCGGCATCGCCGAGGACAACGGCCTGCCCGCGGACACTTACGACCTCGTCGCCTACGGATCGGCATTCAGCACCACGGACCGGCCCCAGGCCCTCCAGGAAACCGCGCGGATCCTGCACACCGGCGGCTGGTTCGCCTGCATCTGGAACCACCGCAGGCTCGACGACCCACTGCAAGCCCAGATCGAGGCCTACATCCACCGACAGATTCCGAACTACACCTACGGAAGCCGGCGGGAGAACCAACAACCGCTGATCGAAGCAAGCGGCAGGTACGGGCCGGTAACCAAGCTGGAGGAACAGATCGTGCACCGCGTGCCGGTTGTCGACTGGATAGACGCCTGGCGCTCCCACGGCACTCTTCAGCGTCAGGCCGGCGACGCGTTCGAGGATATTATCGACGCGATCGAGCGGATGGTGGGCGAAAGATTCACGGATCAGATCGACGTGCCATACACCACCGTCGGCTGGATGGCCGCCAAGTCTTGAGCCAGCATCGCCCGGACAGCCGCATCCCAATCCACGGCATGAGAACACCGTCCAGTGGGTAGAACCATCCACAGGCGCCAGCAGAACGGGAGCGACGAAAGGTGACGCGGACACCCATCGCATCCGCCGCACGCCGGTGGACCGCGGCACTGGTGCTCAGCGGTGCCGTATTCCTGGTCGTGTTCGACAGCCTCTCCGTGGCGACCGCGCTGCCGTCGATCGGGTCGCAACTTCAGATGAGCCCGGTCCAGCTGAGCTGGGTCGTCAACCTCACCTCCCTGATCATCGGTGGTCTGCTCCTGCTCGGCGGCCGGGTCGCCGACCTGTGGGGGCGCCGCCGGATCCTGGTGGCGAGTCTGGCGCTGTTAACCGCGGGCTCCCTCGTGGCGGGCACCGCGACGAGCATGCCGATGCTGCTGACCGGGCGGGCGCTGCAAGGGCTGGCCTCCGCCTTCGCGCTGCCGACCGCACTGGCCTTGACCGGGGCGCTGTTTCCCGAGCAACCATGGCGCAACCGCGCGTTCACCGTGGCTGCTGTCTTCGGCGGCACCGCCGGTCTGGCCGGTGCCATCTGTGGCGGCATGCTCACCTCCGCCTTCGGCTGGCGATCGATTTTCCTGGTCACCCTCCCGGTCAATCTGGCGGTGATGGTCGCCGCGATACGGGTACTGCCGCTCGATCCGGCCCGGGCCGACCGGCGCCGGCGACTCGACCTGGTCGGGGCGGCACTGGTCACCGCCGGTCTGGTCGTCGTCATCTTCGGGCTCGGCCGGATAGGAGAGTCCGGCCCGTGGCACGCCGACGCACTCGGCGCTGTCGCGGCCGGTGCCGCGCTGCTCGCCTGCTTCGCGGCGGTGGAGCGGCGCACCGCCAACCCTCTGATGCGGCTGAATCTGTTGCGGTCTCGCCGCCTCACCGGCGGCAGCCTGGGTATCGCGGCGCACTCGGCGGTCCACTCGGTGATCGTCGTGGTGGGCAGCCTGCACCTGCAAGACGCCCACCGGCTATCCCCGGCCGCCGCCGGCCTGGCACTTACCCCCGCCCTGATAGCAGCCACCGCCAGCGGACCGCTCGGCGCCCGGCTCGTCGCCTGGACCGGTGCGCGCCCGGTGGCCGCGGCCGGCCTCGCACTCGACGCTGTCGCCCTCACCCTGCTGGCGGTCAACGCCGGCAGCCCCAGCTATGCCACCGCCGTCCTGCCCTGGCTGATTCTGCAAGGCATCGGCGGCGGCTGGATCTACCTCGCCCTCACCCAGGCCACCATCGGAGGCGTCGGCGACGCCGACCGGGGCACCCGAGCCGGCATCTTCGAGGCCGCGACACACATCGGCGGGGCCACCGCGGTAGCCACGTACCTAGCGCTGATCGCGTCAAGCCTGGGCTACCGCGGCGCCTACCTGGCCGGCGCCATCTTCGCCGTCGCCGGCGCGCTGGCGGTAAGCCTGGTCATGCCCAGAACTCTGGACCTGAGAAGCATCCGCCCCCCACTTCAGGCCGCACGACCCGCTCCACCGCACCCCGAACCATCGGCCCGGCCCGGACGTCCCAACGCATGATCGACGCAGCGATCGGGTCATCGTCGGGCCACTTGTCGATCCGCCCGCACCACGGCTCGTCGTGGGTCGCCGACGACCCCGCCCGGACCGGCTGCCGGCCACCTACACCCGCACGCACGGATCGCAGCGCTCGCCGAACCCCCCGGCCGTCCACTGCCAGCTCCGCGAGACAAGCCCGAGCGGGTCTACGCGGCCCCACCTGCACCACCCTGACGCAACGTAACCAGCCAAACGGACCAGACTTCCCCGTTGCTTTCCCGGATCGCCGATCCGGGAACAGACATTGTGGACAAACGTCGACCACCGGCGCGACCAACGGCGGACGGGTGAGGCCGCGGGAGCAACGGTCTGGACCACGACGGACATCGCGGTAGCTCAAATCTCTGTCCAAATAGGGGGGTCGAAGCCACCCCGACTCCGAAAGGTCTCGGATTCTCCCCGTCACCGCAACTGTCCTTGGTGGACAAAGGTGTGCCTACTGAGGTGTCAGGGAGTCCAGACGGTGCCGCGGGCCTCGTACTCCAGCACACCCTCGGTTCGGGTGGCCACGTCGGCGCTGACCTCGCGACGGACCAGGTGAAGGGCAAGCTCCAGGCCGGAGGTGATGCCGGCGGCGGTGACCAGGTCGCCGTCGTCGACCACCCGGGCGTTCTTGACCAGGCCACCGCGGGCGGTCAGCTCGGCCTTCGCCCCGGTGTGCGTGGTGCACGGCCGGCCGTTGGTCAGCCCAGCGGCGGCCAGGATGATGGCCCCGGTGCACAGCGACGCGATCGTCAGGCCGGGGCGGCGCGCGGCGGCTAGCTTGCGCGGCAGGTCGCCCTTGTTGATCTCAGGCCAGATGCCCGGCTCGTTCGGCCGGGCGAACCCGCCACCCGGCACCACGATCACGTCGGCGGAGTGGGGGGACCAACCCTGCTCAACCCTGACCTTCGTGCCGAACGCGAGCGTCACCACTCGCGGACGCCCACCGGTCACACAGGACACCGCGAGCGCGCCGCCGGACAGCCGCCCGGCCAACGAGAACACCTCGAAAGGGCCGGCGAAGTCCTGCTCCTCCGCGCCGTCGAACATCACGATCTGCACCCGCAGCGGCCCCGACGCCGCCCGCGCCGTCCCCGGCACGGCCGCACCAGCACCGGCGGCCAGCGCACCCGCCCCTGCCACGAAGCTCCTGCGCTCCACACCATCACCCTTTCCCGGCCGTCACCGCGCCACAGGGAAGTAGTCGGCGGCGACACCGGTCCAGTTCCCGCGACTCATCGACATTTCTAAATCGCCCCGCCGGGACTGCGTCGAGGCGGTCGGAACTTTTCCGGGCTCGGTGCCGACTACTACGAGAGCCGGATCCCCATCTCCCCGGCGGAAGGATTGAATGTCATGAGGACCGCGTTGCGGCGTACCGTGCAGGCCGGTGCGGCCGGCCTTTTCGTTGGTGGTGTCGTGTTGCTGACCGCCGGGCCGGCCGCCGCCCATGTCACCGTCAGCCCGACGGTTACCGCGGCCGGGTCGTACACGGTGCTGACCGTATCGGTGCCGCACGGCTGCGACGGCGCCGGCACGACCAAGGTGGCCATCAAGATCCCCGAGAAGATCATCGCGGTGACGCCGACGGTCAACACCAACTGGTCGGTGCGGAAGGTGATGGCTGACCTGAACCCGCCGGTCAAGGACAGCCACGGTAACGAGGTCACCCAACGCGTCTCCGAGGTCGTCTACACCGCGAAGGCACCGTTGCCCGACGACATGCGGGACAAGTTCGAGCTGTCGCTGAAGCTGCCGGACACGCCGGGCGAGACGCTGGTGTTCCCGTCCGTGCAGACCTGTGAGAAGGGCGAGACCGCCTGGGTACAGGTGCCGGCCACCGGGCAGAACCCGGACGACCTCGAGCACCCGGCTCCCGGCTTCAAGGTCACCGAGGCGGCCAAGGAGGGCGACGAGGCCGCCGTGAACGCCAACACGGCACTGACCAGCGCCCAGAGCGACACCGGTGACAATGACAGCGGCGGCACCAGCACAGTGAGCTGGATCGCGCTCGCCGTCGGCATTCTCGGTCTGCTGCTCGGCGGGTTCGCGGTCCTGCGCCCGACCCTCACCAAGTCCCGCGACACGACGGCCTGATGCCGGTCGCTGCCCGACGCCCGCTGGCCCGGCTGGTGGGCCTGGCCGGTGCCGTGCTCTGCGGCCTGCTGGTGGCGCTCGGGCCGGCGGCCCCGGCCCGAGCGCACGCCGCCCTGCTCGGCACCGACCCGGCGGACGGTGCGGTCCTGCCGGACGCGCCGGCCGAGGTCACGCTGACCTTCAACGAACCGGTCCAGGTCCGCACCGGTGCGGTCCGGCTGCTGAACGCCGCCGGCACCGAACAGCCGGCGGAAGTACGCACCGTGGA
The DNA here is from genome assembly GCF_059359075.1 of Phytohabitans sp. LZ39. Taxonomy (NCBI): domain Bacteria; kingdom Bacillati; phylum Actinomycetota; class Actinomycetes; order Micromonosporales; family Micromonosporaceae; genus Phytohabitans; species Phytohabitans sp. LZ39. The sequence continues at coordinate 285,421 of NZ_JCADBM010000005.1, forward strand.
CACCCGCATCGTGCTCACCGTGCCGCCCGGACTCGGCGACGGCAGCTACGTGATCACCTGGCGGGTGATCTCCGCGGACAGCCACCCGGTCGCCGGCGGTCTCACGTTCGCCATCGGTGCCCCCACCGCGACCGGCATCGACGTCGCGACCGTCCCGGAACCCAGCCGCGGTGTCCGCCTGACCAGGCAGGTCACCGAGGCGCTCGGCTACGCCGGCGTGCTCGGCACTGCCGGCCTGGCCGCCTTCGCGCTGCTGCTGCTGCCCCGGGCGGGTGGCTCCTCCGGCACCGTCCTGGTACGCCGCCGCGTCTACGCCGTCCTGCGCTGGTCGGTACCGGCCACCCTGGCCGTCCTCGTCGTGGCGCTGCCGGTGGTGGTCGCCTGGCAGGACGGCAGAGGTTTGGACGCGCTCGCCGAGCCGGGGACCTGGCGGACGGCCCTGAGCAGCGACACCACGCTGACCGCCCTACTGGCCGCCGTGGGCCTTGCCGTGACGTTCCTCGCCGTCCGCGTCGCCCGGGCGGACACCCATCCCCGGTACACGCCGGCCGGGGGCGCGGCCGCCGCCGCGCTGGCCGTCGGATCGCTGGCATTGGCCGGGCACACCCGCACCTTCGGCCCGGCCGCTCTGGTGCTCTCCGCCGACCTGCTTCACGTCACCAACGCGGCCCTCTGGCTCGGCGGGCTGATCGGCCTGACCCTACTGCTGCTGCCCTCGTCCGAGGCGACCGCGGGCGCGGCCGCGACGGTGGTCGCCGGGTTCTCCCGGATCGCCGCGTGGCTGGTCGCCGGCCTCGCCCTGACCGGCGTCCTGCTCGGCTGGCGGATCATCCGCTCCTGGTCCGCCCTGTTCGGCACCACCTACGGCGCCGCCCTGTTGGTGAAGGTCGGTCTCGTCGCCGTGATCCTCGGCATCGCCGCGTGGAACCGCTATCGCCTCGTTCCGCGCATCACGCCGCAGCAGAGCACCGGCCCGGCATGGCCGGCGCTGCGCCGCACCGTACGGGCCGAGGCCGGCCTGCTCGCCGCCGTCCTGGCCACCACCGGCGTCCTGGTCACCCAAAGCCCTGTCCAGGAAAGCACCGACCCGTCCACACCGCCGGACCGCCCGGCATCGGTGGAACTCACCGCGCAGCTCGGCGACCACAGCGCGGTCGTCGTGCTCACCCCCGGCACCACCGGCGTCAACTCGCTCCAGCTCAACATCCTCGACGCCGGCAAACGCCCGATCGAACCGATCGCGGCCCCCGAGCTCAGCTTCAGCCTGCCCGCACGAGACGTCGGACCGCTCGAACGCCCGGTCTCGCGTACCGCCCCGGGACGCTACGAGGCGGTCGCCGAGTTCCCGCTACCCGGCCGATGGATCATCGAGGTCAGCGTGCGCACGTCCAAGTACGAGAACCCGATCGCCCAGATCCCTGTGGAGATCTCGTGAAGCGCCGGACCGGACGACTGACCGTCATCGCGGCGGCCGCGGTGGCCGCCCTGCTGTTCGCCGGCTCCCCCGCGGCCGCGCACGTCCTGCTCGCCAAGGCACAACCCAACGGCGACGGCAGCACCACGCTCACCTTCACCTTCGATCACGGCTGCGGCGACTCACCCACCACCGAACTGATCGTCTCGCTTCCCGCCGGCGCGACGCCGCCGTCCCGCACCGAACAACCCGCGGGTTGGAAGGCGACCACCGAGCCCGGTCGCATCGCCTGGACCGGCCCTGGGCTCAAGGCCGGCGCCGAAGCCGCGTTCTCCCTTGTCACCCGGCTCACCGGCACGATCGGCCAGCCACTGCGCTTCCCCACCGTGCAACGCTGCGCCAACAAAGAGCAGTACCAGTGGACCGACCCGCAACCCGGCGACGAGCATCCGGCACCGAGCCTGATCGCCACGGGAGCGATCCTCGCTCCCCAGCCCGGAGCGGCGGCGCGAGCGCCCGCCGCGCCGACGGACACCGGCGCCGCCAGCCTCCCACAGGCAGCCCTCGCCCTCGCCATCCTCGTCGCCGCGGCCGCGGTCGCCGCCACCCTCATCACCCGCCGGGCAGCCGTTGCCCGCGGGTAGACCCGCTTGTCCATCCAGTCGATTTCTCGGGAGGAACCAGCATGAGTGAACGGCGTACGGTCCTGCGCGCGGCGGCGCTGGGCGGTGTCGGGTTAGGACTGTCCGCGGCGACCCCGGCAGCGGCCGCCACCGGACGGGGTCCGCGGATCGCGATCCTGCTCTACGACGGCCTCACCGCGCTCGACGCCGTCGGCCCATACGAGGTGCTCTCCCGGGTACCGGACGCGTCCGTGTTCACCGTGGCCAAACGGGCCGGGCAGCTACGCACCGACACCGGCGTGCTCGGACTGGTCGCGGACCGCTCCCTGCGCCAGGTAGGGCACGCCGACGTCCTGCTGATCCCCGGCGCCGGAAACCGGGGTGTCATCGCCGCCATGGACGACGCCGAGACCCTCGACTGGGTACGGCGGATCCACCGGCGCACCACCTGGACCACCTCGGTGTGCACCGGAGCCCTGATCCTGGGCGCCGCCGGCCTGCTCACCGGCGTACCCGCCACCACCTACTGGGCCTCCCGCACGTACCTGCGCGACACCTTCGGAGCCGTCCTCACCGAAGGCCGCTTCGTCGAGTCCGGGAAAATCATCACCGCGGCCGGAGTGTCCGCCGGCATCGACATGGCCCTGCACCTGGCCGCGAAACTGGCCGGCGATCGGGTGGCCCAGGCACTACAACTGGCGGTCGAGTACGACCCCGCGCCACCCTTCGACACCGGCAGCCCCGACAAGGCTGGACCGGAACTCCAGGCGCTCGCCCTACAACTTCTCGAGGCGGCCGCGAGGTGAGCTCGGCTCGCGATCGTGGCCGCCCACAGTGGACAGATGACGCGGCGGTTGGCGGCGGGAGAGGCACGTCGGTGTCCTTCACCGTGCCGTAGGTCGGTTCACGCTGCACGCCCCGGTCGGTGCGGGCGCCGGTACACACTTGTCGGTGTACGCAGATTTGGTGGCCGGATGCCGGCGGGAAGCCATAGCCCAGGCACGGGTACGGTCGCCGTGCCTACCGGCCGTGCCGGGAGCCGACCACGGTAGTCGTACGTGGGCCCGTCCATCCAGGACTGTCGTTGGTCCACGGCCTGCCTCCTCCGGCGCCGGTTTGTTGGGCCGCCCGCTGGCGCTCTGCTTTCCGACCCGACGTAGGCAATCCTCTTACCTCGCCGCCGTGATCGGAAGCTACGCCCACCGAAAGGGCACGCACCGTCGGCTTTCTGTCCTACGTCGGCGTGGCCTCCGTCGCCGCTTTCCTGGTACCGCCGCGCGCGATGACTTTCTCATCCCAAGGGCGTTGGGAGCTGCTGCGGTCAGCTGTGAGGTGGGCGAAAGTGGACGACGCGTCGCGCGATCTCCGCGTCCAGTGGGCTCATGTCGTGGCTCAGGAGCTCCGATGGAGGCCACCACCTGAAGGCCAGAGCCTCCTCGTTCACGGTCAGCCGGGGCATGAGCTCAAGGTGAACCTGGTAGACAGCGAGGAGTTCCCGGCGCTTCGGCCTCGCCAGAACGAACTCGGCCACGCCGGCGAAGGTAAGGCTCGGCAGGTCGATGCCGGTCTCCTCGCGCAGTTCCCGTACGGCGGTCTGGCGTGCCGTCTCACCTGGCTCACGCCGTCCGCCCGGCAGCTCCCACTGCTTTCGCCAGCTATCGAAGATCATTAGGACGGCATTCGCGTAAGTGGCAACCACCAACGACGCTGGCATGGGCACCTGCCCCAGGTCCTTCTCCGCGAGGAACCGGAAGTCGACCAAGGTGTTGCCCACACGATCACGAATCGGAAGCACAGCCATCCCGACACACGTCCGGAGATCTTTGGAGCGGCTGATCGCGGTGCGGTCAGGCCGCGCCGGTGACCAGCGGGTCGTGAACCCGGCCGATAAACAGCGGTACGCCGGTGAACCGGTCGTGGATGACATACAGGAACGGTCGGTCGACGAAGAACTGCGGGCCCTGCGGGATCGACGGCGGTCGGACGATGACGGCCGACGCGGCTGCCGCCTCGGTGCCCTTCTCGTCCACCGCGATGAACGTCTCGTGCACAACGTCGTCGATGCACAAGGCCGGATCGGTGCTCATGCCGGTGAAGTCGGCCCGTGACGTGAAGGCCGTAGGCATGCCGAGGCTGGCCAGCGCGGCACCCAGCTCGGCCGGGAGGCGGAACGTCCACCGTGGCAGGCGCAGCTGGACGTCGGTCACCTGGAACCCGGTCAGCAGCGCGCCCAGCCACGTGGCGTCGAGACTCGCCTCGACCGCGGCGAGATTGTCCCGGGTCGGCATGACGATGGCCATGGCCAGCCCGTCGCCCGCGTACGGCACGTCGACCGCGCGCCAGCCGTCCCCCTCGAGGTAGCCCATCCTGTCGAAGGGCCCGCGCATGATCGGGACGTCGACGACGCTGCCGTCATCCCGGGTGAACGCCCCGACCGCCGTGGCCGTCGCCTTGAATGGGTACTTCCAGGCCGCGACGAGGTAGATCGTGTTGGTCAGTATCAGGCTGGTGTCGGGGCTCAGGACGCCGGCCTGCAACAGCTCCGGGATCTTCGCGTTGGTCCGGTCGGACACCCAGGTGTTGATCTCGTGGCGGGCCACCTCCGGCGCGCCGCGGAAGTCGACCGGGCGCGGCGCGGCACCGTAGTAGCCGGCCAGGGTGTCCCGGAACCCGGCGCGCAGGCCCAGATCGAGCCGTGTCCACAGAGCGTTGGCCGTGGTCAGCCGCGGCTGCTTGATCCCGTCGCCGTCCTGGTATCGGCCGGCGAGCACCTGATCGACGGTGTTCAACCCGCTGTCGAGCGCACCCGGCCGCGGATACGGCGCGTGGAGCACGGCATCCATCTCGTCCGCCGTCGTCGAGCCGGCGCCCGCCCGGGTCATCGCGAGCGCGAGTCCCACCGAGTACGGCGCGCACACCACGTTGCCGCCCGCACGGGTGGACGCCAGCTTGCGGTAGAGGTCGGCCGTGAAGCCGCGTACCGCGGTCGCGGCCGCCTGCGTCGTGGCCGGATCGGGCGGAACGCGTAGCGGGTCCGTCGCCGTGGACGATCCGCCGATCCGGCGGGGATGACCTGGGGCGGCGGTAAGGGCAGCGGCCGCGAGCGGGAGCGCCCCGAGAACCGATCGACGCGAGACCATGCCGCGACGGTAGAACAGTCCTATGGGGACACGCCAGGCTCAGGTCCCAAATGCATCGAAGTTAACGAATGTTCTCTACGTGCACGCAGTCCCCGGCGGGCCACCCGATCCCGCCAATATTTCGGCTCACTCGACCTGCGTCTGACCCACTCGCTGCTCACGCCGAAGACTTCGCCCAGCTCGTGGAACGGGAGTACGCCATCGCAGCTGGGAAGATGCAGGGCCAACGTTCTGGCATGTATCTCGCGGTTGGTTGCGATCCCTTGTGCGGTAGCGGACCGACGCCGCCGGTAGCCACCGGAGAGGCGGACGGTCGATGGTGGATCGAGGGGGTCTCGTGCGGATTTCAGGTAGAGCAGGCCGGTGGGCGCTGGTTACAGCGTTGGTCGTTGGGCTGCTCGCAGTCGCTCCGGCAGCACCAGCGGTCGCAGCGCCGTACTTCGAGGTACGTGCGCAGCACAGCGACAAATGTCTGGACGTGGACAACGGCTACACGTACAACGGCGCCAACGTCAAGCAGTGGGACTGCGTCGGGGTTCCGCAGCAGCGCTGGATGCTGGCCTACATGGGTGGCGGCTTCTACGAGCTGCGCGCTCAGCACAGCGGCAAGTGTCTGGACGTGGACAACGCCTACACGTACAACGGCGCCAACGTCAAGCAGTGGGACTGCGTCGGGGTTCCGCAGCAGCGCTGGGCGCTGGAGGCTGTGGGGGGTGGCTTCTACCAGCTGCGCGCTCAGCACAGCGGCAAGTGTCTGGACGTGGACAACGCCTACACGCACAACGGCGCCAACGTCAAGCAATGGACATGTGACGGAGTTCCGCAGCAGCACTGGCGGCTGATCTGAGCTGCGGCTGATATCGGCGGTGGGCGGTCGCGTTTCACGGATCGCCCGCCGCCGCGCCGATTGCCTCAACCGGCGCCAAGGCAGATGAACCCAGTAGCGAGGTTGGCGGCCGCGAGGGCGTCCGCGGGCGTTTGTCCCGTTGCCGCTCGCTGGTGGTAGCGCACCATCACTTCCATCGCCGTGTGGTCGGCGACCCGGGCGACGCTGGCCACCACGGTCGCGGTCCCCGCGGCGAGCAGGGCTGTCGCCAGGCCGAGTGGCTCGTCGCCGGGTCTGAGTTCGGCTAAGCCCAGATCGCAGGAGGACAGGACGACGGTGTCTGGGGTAGCGAAGCCGTCGTGGAGGTCGTAGCCGAACAGTGGCCCCCCGGCGAGGTCGAGGCTGGAGAAGAGGGCGTTTTCGGGGTGATGGTGGCCGTGAGCTGTCAGGTGCGCGAGCGAGGCGTGGCCGAGGCCGGCCATGGTGGCGGCCGGCGTGCCTGAGTCTCCTTTGAGGACGGTCGCATCGGGATACAGTGCGGCGATTGCGTCTACCTCTGCTTCGCCACGGTCGTTGCCGGGGCCGGCCACGAGCAGCACCCGGGCGTCGCGCTGGATGCGACGTCGGCGTTGCCGGGCCGTATGCCAGGCGGTGGCCGATGCTGCGACGGTGACTGGCCGGCCGGTCCCGGCTGGCAGAGCCGACCAGGCGGCCGTCGCAAGCGCCCCAGTCGGTACCACGACAAGTGCCCGGTCTGCGATGTGGGGCAGGAGCGGGTCGAGGATCGCGGCGCTGAGGCGGGCGGCGTCGTAGCGAGTGGCGGTGGCCAGTGCCGTGGCCATGCGTGCTGGTAGGGCGCGTCCGGCTTGGGCGTCGAGGTCTGCCCGGAGCCGCGCGACCGTCTCCGCCACCGCGTTGTAGCTGCCGAGGTTGATCACCGTGGCCGTGCCGGTGGTGAGAACGAGGGCGCGCAGTGCCTGGCCGTCTTGCAGGTAGATCACCAGCGCCACGTCGCTGAGCTGATCTTTGAGTTCGCCAAGCGAGGCTAGTGCCGGCCCGGCGCCGGACCGGGTTCCGGGGGCTAACCAGCTCCGTTCCCGGATCGTCCGTTGTAGAGCGTCAATCCGTGTCCGTAGGCCGCTGGTCGGCCGGCCGGCCAGTTCAGTGTCCCGCAGTGTGTACCGGAGCTGGCGAAGTTCTTCCAGGGCGGCCGCGGCCATAGGGTCGGCGGGCGGCCGCACCGGTGGCAGCAACAGTGCCTGCGCCCTCGCCCGCTCGGACCATCGGTAGATCGCCGGCACCGACCCTTGCGCCAGTGCCTGGGCCAGGCCGGCCCGTGCGAGGTCGCGACCGTGTACGGAGGCTCCGGTTTGCAAATCGAAGGAGCCGAACTGGGTGCGGTGCCGGTGCACGGCGGTCAGCCCGGCACGCAGCTGCCTGCTCGCCTCGCCGGGGCGCCCGGCGGCCTGGGCCAGCTCGGCCAGCGCGAGGCGCCGCACGAGGCGGGTGTCGAGACGTTCGGCCCGACCCGGCCTTCCGAGTCGCTGGGCCAGCCGCGCGCCACGAGCCGGCTGCCTCGCCGCGACAAGAGCGCGCACGGCGACGAGGTCTGCGACGCGGGCGTCCTCCACCAACCCGAGCGGCCGGAGCCGGCGCGCCAGCCGTTGCGCCCGTGCGGCCAGCGCGGCGTGCCCGACGGCGCTGTTTGTCGTGGCCGCCTCGGCCCGAAGCCGCAGCAACGAGAGCAGGCCGGCCCGGCGCGCGTTGGCCCGGCTCAGAAACAGCGCACGGGCCCGTTCGGCCAACGCCGCCGCCTCCACGGGCCGATCGGCCAGCAGCGCGGCTTCGGCGCGCGCGTGCATCGCATCGGCATAGGTATGGCTGAGCCGCTGGCGCGCGGCGGCCTCGATCGCCCAGGCCAGCTCCCCGTCGGCCTCGCGGAACAGCCCTGCTGCCACGAGCGCACGGGCGTTTTCGACGGCCAGGATCGGCAGCCGGCCGGGCGCGATCGTCTCGTAGTCGGCGCGGCACTCGGCGAAGCGGCGCAGTGCCGAGAGCAGGTCTCCGGCCGCGATGTCGATGCAACCGAGGTTGACCCGGCTCATCGTCAGGTGTAAGGCGAGCCCATGGCGGGCCGCGATCTGCCCGCAGCGGCGCAGGTCGGCCCGGGCCTGCGTCACCCGGCCGGCCTCGAGGTGTACGAGGCTGCGGTTGTTGAGCACTTTGACCAGGTCGAGCGGGTGGTCGCGCTCGCGCAGCAGCGCCACCGCATCGTCGTAGTGGCGCAGGGCCAGGTCGTTGCGGCCGCGCCGTTTCAGCAGAAGCGCCCGCTGGGCCAGCAGGATCGGTCGTTGGGACCGGACCATCACCACCTCAGCCTCGTCGAGCAGCCGCAGTCCGAGCTCGACCCGCCCTCGCTCGGACTCGGCCCAGGCAAGGCTCAACAGCAGCCGGGCCCGGATCTCGTCCGCGGTACCGCCGTCGCCGCCGGCGAGCAGGGCGAGGCCGGTGCGAAGCTGGCGGATCGCGGTGGCCGGCCGCCCGTGGTCGCTCGACGTCATGGCGGCGGCATGCAGCCGACGTGCCTTCTCGATCCGCTGTGCCGTCGCCGATACGTGACTGGCGAGCGCCATCAGCTCACAGGGCCAGCGATGGCGTGACGACGCGCGGAACCGTGTCATCCGGCGGATGGACCAGCAACTGCGCTAACCCTCGCGCCACCTCGTCGAAGACAAACCGGCCGACCTCGTCGGCCTGCGCCGTCTGGGCCGGGGCAGGCTCGGGGAGGCGCAACTCGACCCGCAAGGGCGCGGCTGGCGCCAGCCAACCCTCCAGCCGGACCGACCCGTCCAGCCGCCCGACGATGGTGATCATGACGGTGCGACTGTCCGCTTCGAATGTAATTGTCCGGGTCCGTTCCGAGGCCCGGGCGCCGGAGCCGACCGGCACCTCCTCGACGAGTCGGGCAACCTCGAACTCCCAGACCGACTCGGACACGTCTGGATCCGGCCGCGAAAGGGCGAACCGTACGCGTGCGTCGAGGTCGGCGGGCGGTGGGTCGAGCTTGCCGTGTACGGCCGCGATGTGGTCCAGAATGGACAAGTCGACCTCGTCTAGCGGGGCGGCTGGATCGGTCATCGTTCTCTCCACAGAGGATCGGCCAGCAGAAGCTCTCGCAGCTTGGCCAGGCAACGGCCCCGGGTCGGGCCGATGCTTCCCCGTGGCATCGCCAACGCTTCGGCCACCGCGTCGTAGTTGGGCCGCTCGACGTGGGCGACGATGCGCAGAAGCTCACGGCAGCGGGGGGTTAGCTGCTGCAAGTGTCGCCATAGGCTCCGGTCACGCTCGTCGGACAGCAGCCGCTCGTCCAGCGGGAGCTGCGGGTCGGGCACCTCGTCGAGAACCGTATGCGGGTCGGCCATCTCGCGTCGTGCCCGGCCCCGCACGTGCCACGCCTCCCGTCGGGCCGCTGTGACCAGCCAGGCCGCAAGTGCCTGCGGCGACCGGATCTCGTCCATCCGGCGCAGAAACTCCATCCACGTCGTCTGCACGACGTCGGCCGCCTCTTCGACGCCGAGCCCCTGATCTCGGACCACACGCCACAACAACGGATTGAGCACCATCACGATGTCGTTGAGCGCTGTCTGATCCCCCACGCGGGCGCGATCCAGGCAGGCGGCAAGCCATGCGGTGCGGTCGGCCCGGTTCACCGTGGACATGGGCCAAATGGTACGGGCCGCTGGTGGCCTACACGACGGTTTCCACCTGCGCGGCGAATTCGCCGGCGACGATGGCGGCGGCGAAGGAGGTGCCGCTCCATTTCCCGTAGCCTTCCCCGGTCGATTTGCCCTGTGTTTCCTCCTTGGAGCCCGGCGTCAGGGGGATGGTGCTGACGATGTCGCCGGCGAGTCGCCAGTCGGTGACCCACCCTCCCCGGCTGCTGTAATCCTCCGGGAAGGTGGCCGATAGGCCCGCGCCGACGCTCACGACCATGCCGGTGGAGTGCCCGGCCACCCGCGCGTAGCTGGCCGGGAAGACCGGCTCATCGGTGCCGCCGTTACCAGCCGAGATCACCATCCGGACACCACGTCGGACCAAGTTGTCGATACCTTCCCTGGTCTGTTCGGCCTCGGCGGTCGTATCGTCCCCATCTTCGATCCGGCGGCCGAAGGCCAGCAGCGCGACGTCAACTGTCCCCGGATACTTGACCAGCCATTCTAGGGCGGCTACCACGTTTTTCTCGTCGACCTTGCCCTGATCGTCCATCACCTTCATCGACAACACCTGGGCATCGGGCGCGACCCGACGGATGATGCCGGCGATAAAGGTGGCGTGGCCCAGGTGGCTCCCGAAGTTCTCCTGATCGCCTACCTTGGCCAACTTTGGCATGGCGTTCGGGCGCGCCTCCTCCCACCCGGGAGCGTCGAGGACGAAGTCTTCCCCGCCCCGCTCAAGCAGCCAGGGATGCTCACGTACGCCGCTGTCCAGCAGGGCGACCACCGCTCGCCGGCGCGCCGGGCGCCGAGCGGGCGGGTCTCCCAACTCGGCACGATCGACTGGCATCCATGCGGCGTCGCAGCGTCCGTGCCCGCTCTTCTCGCCATACAGCTGGTAGATACCGGGGCGCGCCTCGCCATTGGTGGCGACCTCGTAGCCGCTCTTGCGGTGGGCGTCGTTCATCGTCAACTCCAGCGATTTGTGAACACGGTGTTGAAATCCAAGGGGACGTGGGAGGTCGCCCGGATACGTCCACCATCAGAGCACTCCGCCGCCGTGTCGATCCCCGGATCGGGTGTATCTGGCCACGCGCTTGCTCCCCTGACTTGTTACCAACCACCAGGAGTACCGAAGCAACCGTGCCAGCCTCCGGGACTGCTTTTCTGGGCCGCCGGCCGACGCTCAACTATCCGCGTCATAGCCACGCTCACCGAGGTAGCCGTGTTCCGGCAGAAGGAGTCTTGACCAATGGCGGGTCACGGGCTATTCCGACTGAAAGGGAGAGAGGATGAGAAAACGTTTCAGGAGGGTCGCACCTCTCAGCTTGGCCGCGGCTCTGGCGATCACCCTCTCGGCAGCGATCACACCGACACCGGCGTACGCGGCTGACACGCTCAGACAGGAGATCGCGATGGTCGGCAACGGCCTTCGGGCCGACGTCATGTGGGCGTCCGTCGACCCCTACACAGGCGTTTTCCTGTGGCCGAACAACACCAGCGCCTCGCAGGAGTTCGACCTGCTGGACAGCGGGAACGGTTTCTTCCGCATCAGGGCGCGGCATTCGAACCAATGCCTCATGCTCGACTGGCGGTCGGGGTCCTACGTCAACGGCACGCCGATCATCCAGTACCCGTATTGCGATGCCGGCTACGCGCCGGCGGAGTGGTACATCCGGTGGGTGGAGATCCCCGCGCACGGCGTCTGGGCTGCCGAGTGGAAAAGGACCATCGTAAACCGCCAAACCGGAAGGTGTCTGGAAGCGCCTTCCTCCTCCGGCCAGCCAGGCCAGCAAGCACGGCTGCAACAATGGGATTGCGTCACGTCCGGCGTCCAATGGAACTCCTACAACCAGATGTGGTACATCCAGTCACCTCCGGGCCCGATCCACTGAGCCCGGATCCGTATTGGACGGACCGCTCGGCTGGGCCACCTTCCACACGGCGCGTCGTATCGGTAGATCCCGGCTACAGGTCCGCGCGCCGTGGGGTGTCGGCGCCGGCGCGGGTGCAGGTGACGGACGCGACGTTGATGGCCTGGTCGATCACCGCGACGAGTTGTTCGCGGTCGAGGTCGCGGTTCGTCGCCGGCGTGCCGTGTCCGGTTGAGCGCAGTGCGGACAGCAGGCCCGCGGTGAAGGCGTCGCCGGCGCCGACGGTGTCCACGACGTCGATCGTCGGCGCGGTGCGGCGTACTTCCAGGTCGGCGTGCACGGCGTAGGCGCCCTCGCCGCCGAGGGTGACTACGACGAGGCTTGGGCCGAGGGTGGCCCAGTGGCGGGCGACGGCCGTCACCGGCTGGTCCGGGTAGAGGGTCTGGATGTCCTCGCTGCTGGCCTTGACCACGTGCGCGGTGGAGACCAGCCGGGTGGTCCGAAGCCGGGCCTCGGCCAGGTCACCCACCACAGTCGGGCGGATGTTCGGATCGAGGCTGAGCAGGATTTCTCCCTCCCCGCGCAGGCGGGTCAGCAGGTTGCTCACCGCGTCGGCGCCCGGCGGCCGGTAGCACGCGAGCGATCCGGTGTGCAGGATCGTGGTGCCGGCCGGCACGGCGAGCTCGGCCGGACGCCATTGCCAGTCGACTGTGCCGTCGAGGTAGAAGTCGTATCCGGCCACGCCGTCGCTGTCGAGGGTGACCACGGCCAGGGACGCCGGCTCGGGTTGGTCGGCCGGGCCGGTGACGGTGACTCCGTTGCGGTGGGCGTGCGCGTGCAGCAGTTGTCCGAACGCGGATCCGGACGTCCGCGCCAGCAGCGCGGTCGGCTCGCCGAGGCGGGCGTGGGCGACTGCCACGTTGAGTGGGCTGCCGCCGGGGTGGGCGCGATAGCCGCCGTCCGGGTCGGTGGGCAGCAGGTCGACGACGGCTTCGCCGAGGACGGTCAGCACGCTGCCACCGTGGTGGTGTCGGCCGTCAGGGTGCCGCCGGCCAGCCAAACCGGCATGGGGTCGCTGAGTCCACCGACGAACCGGCCGTCGGCGTCGGTGTTGTGGAAGGTGAGCAGCTGCCACCGCTCGGCCGGGTCCTTGACGAGGCGGCCGGCGTACAGGCTTTCGTCGGTGACCGGTCGGGCTTTGGCTGTGTCGAACGGGCCGAGGAGGCTGTCGCCGGTGACGGCCCAGACGCCGCCGGTCTCGCCGTCTTCGCGGCGGGCGGCGGAAAGCTCGGGTCGCAGGCAGGAGAACAGCAGCACCGGCTGGCCGTCGACGACCTCGACCTGCGGCACCTCCAGCTGGCCGAACCCGCTGCCGGGCTCGGTCAGCGGCGGCTGTGCTTCCCAGTGCAGCAGGTCCGCGGAGCGGGCGTGGCCGATGACGCCGCGGTCGTCGGCGGGGCCGTGGTTGGCCCGTGCGGTGACGAGCATGTGCCAGCCGTCGCCGTCGGGGTCGGCGAACACCCATGGGTCCCGCCATGCCTCGTTCGGCCAGGACGACTCGCCCAGCCGTTCGTACCAGCGCGGGTCGGCCTGGAGAACGGGTCCGCCCGGGTGTCGAGTCCACGTGGTCAGGTCGGCGGAGGTGGCCAGTCCGATGCGTTGCACAAGGCCGTCGTGGGGGCTGCCGACGCCGGTGTAGAACATGCGCCACAGCCCGTCCGGGCCGCGGATTGCCGACCCGGTCCAGGTGGCGATGTCGTCGAAGGCTGGCCGGTCGTCGTGGACCAGCGCGTCGTCGACCTGGGTCCACCGGCGCAGGTCGGTCGAGACGGCGTGGCCGATGCTGGCCCGGTAGTGCCGGCGGTCTGGGTCGCGCAGCGCCCGGGATGCCTGGAGGAAGAACAGGTGGTAGCTGCCGCCCTCGCGGGCCAGCCAGAAGTCCCACGACCAGGCGTTAGCGGGTTTGAACACAGAGAAGTCCTTTGGGTGCAGGGTGAACGCCGGTGCCGCGTCGTGCGCGGTACCGGGGTGACGGGGTACGCGTGCGGGTCAGGCGGTGGCGGGTGCCGCCACGGAGTCCCGCCGGACGATCGGACATTCCATGGTCGTTTGGGAGGACCGGCGGCGCCGGCGACGGGCCGGCTGTGTCTCGTCCAACATGTCGATCATGGTGTTGACCGCCCAGGCGCCCATCTCGTAGTGCGGCAGGGCGACGGTGGTCAGCCCTGGGTACAGGCCGTCGGCGATGAGTTCCTGGTTGTCGAAGCCGACCACTGACACGTCGTCGGGTATCCGCAGCCCCAGCTCGTGCGCGGCCCGGTAGGCACCCATGGCCATGCGGTCGTTGAAGCAGAACAGGCCGGTCGGCCGGTCTGGGCGGCGCAGCAGCTCCAACGCGGCGCGGTAGCCGCCGGGGGTGTCGGACTCCTCGACCACCACCAGTTCGGGCGTGAACGGGATGCCCGCGTCGGCGAGTGCCTGCCGGTAGCCGACGAGCCGGCCGTGGGTGGCCGGGATGTCGTCGATGTTGGTGGTGAACCCGATCCGGCGATGCCCGGCCGCGACAAGCTCCCGTACGGCCGCACGGCCGCCGCCGACCTCGTCCGGCACCACCGACGGGTATCGCGGGTCGGTGCAGCTGGCGTCCAGCAGCACGACCGGGACGCCGGTCAGCCGGTCCGGGACGGTGACCTGCCGGTGGTACATGGTCGCGTAGAGCACGCCGTCGACCTGGTGCTGGAGCAAGGCGTTGATCTCCCGGTCCTCCAGGTCGGGGTCGCCGCCGCTGTTGAGCAGCATGACGACCCAGCCCTTCGCCGAGGCCGCCTCCTGCGCGCCGAGGATGATGCGTCCCGCGTGCGGGGTGGTGGCGATCTGGTCCGACAGCAGGGCGAGGATCTGGGTGCGCTGGAGCCGCAGGCCTTGGGCGAGCTTGTTCGGGGCGTAGCCGAGCCGTGCGGCGACCGTGGACACGCGTTCGCGGGTCTCTTCGCTGACGCGTGCTCCGGTGGTGTTGTTGAGCACGTGCGAGACCGTCGTCACCGACACGCCCGCCGCGCTGGCTACATCCCGGATGCTTATGTTCCGTCCCATCGCCCAACCTATGCCGTTTTGATGTCCACCCGGGTGCCGCCGCGGCTGGCCGTGCCGGCACCACGCTAATCCAGCCGCTACTCATCCCACAGCCCGTGCTCCGGCCAGCGGCGCGGCAGCCGCTGCTCGACCGGCGGCAGCCGCGGTGTGGGCCGGTGCGGCAGGTGCTGGTACCAGAAGGCGACGCTCGAATAGTCGTTGCCCTGGTCGTTGGCGTGCCCGTGCTCGATGGTGACCCGGATCGAGGTGCTGAACCGCACCGGGTCTTCGATGTGGAACCGGTACATGCTCCACAGTCCGAAGTGTTCCTGCACGCTGCTGGCCAGCGTGATGCCGTGGTACGGGCCGGCGTACGCGCCGCTGGGAAAGCCCCAGGCCGCGCCGAAGTAGTCCTCGGTGCCGGTGCCGTGCAGCGACGGCGGCCACTGTTCACCGTCGATGAAGATCATGTCGTCGCCTTCGCCGGGCCAGGTGAAGACCTGGTTGGAGGCGTCGAAGTTGTCGATGCTCAGCACGCAGCCGACGTAGTGGCCGGTGCCTTCGGCGTCGAGGATGACGTAGTTGTCGGCGCCGGTGAGGTTGGTGCCGGGCAGGTCCCACGGTGCCGGCTTCTCCTCGGTGGCCGGGTGGACCACCTTCTGGGTCGGCTTCTCCTGGTGGTAGAGCGCGTGGAAGCGGCCGATGTCGTCGGGTACCGGCTCGTCGGTGAGGTCGTAGTCGACGTAGTAGAACAGGTTCTCGATCGGCTGGTCGCTCTCGTTGCGCAGGACGATCCGGGCCGCGGAGCCGAACGGCATCGGGAAGTAGCAGTTCATCGCCGCCGCGAACGGCCCCTTCGGCCCGCGCCGGGCGCCGAAGACCATGCTCAGCGGCAGCGACACGTAGTGGGTGCAGGTGGCGTGCCCGACGCCGAAGAAGTCACCGAGCGGGCTGCGCACGCTCGGGGTGTCCTCGCCGTCCCAGTACATCTCCAGCACCAGCTTGCGCAGGTACTGCGGGGAGTAGCAGCGCGTGGTGAGCCAGATGTGGGTAATGATGCCCGCGCCGGTCAGGTCGGCCAGCACGTGCGTGCCGCCGGCCGGGACGACCACGAAGTCGTGGTTGCCGCCGGTGCGGTCCCAACTCGACTCGCGCCGGGACCGGGCGGACTTGATTTTCGGAAGTCCGCCGAGCGGGCTGCTGGCTTGCCAGAACGTCACAGTGGTTTGCCTTTCGTGCTGTGCGGCGGGTCAGCCTTTGACCGCGCCGAGGCTGAGGCCGGCCACGATGCGCCGCTGAAGCAGCAGCGTGAGCACCACGGCGGGCAGGGAGTACAGGGCTGCGAGGGCGGTCATCGGACCCCAGTCGAGCCCGAACTGGCTTTGCAGGTTCGCGATGGCCAGCGGCGTGGTCTGCGCCTTGACCGAGGTCAGCAGCAGCGCGAACAGGAACTCGTTCCACGAGGCGAGGAACGCGAAGATCGCCGTCACCGCGGTGCCGCCGCCCACGACGGGCAGGATGACCGAGACCAGCGCTCGCGGTCGGGAGCAGCCGTCGACCAGGGCGGCTTCTTCGATCTCCCGGGGCACCGACTCGAAGAAGCTGGCCAGCAGCCAGATCGACAGCGGCAGCGCGACGGTGGTCTGGGCCAGCGCGAGCCCGGTGGGCGTGTCGGTCAGGTGGACCGCGCTGAAGATGCCGACCAGCGGCACGCCGATCGCGACCGCCGGGGTCATCCGGACCAGCAGCGAGCCGGCCAGCATGATCCGCCCCGCTCGGGTGCGATATCGGGTGATGCCCCAGGCCGCCGGGATGGCCAGCGCCAGCGAGATGACCGTGGCAAGCGTCGCGGTGGTCACGCTGTTGACGAACGAGGCGCGCACGCCTTCGCGGTTGAGGGCGGTGACGTAGTTGTCCAATGTGAACCGCTGCGGCAGGACCGTCGGCGGCACCGCGATCGCGTCGCTGGCCGGCTTGAACGAGGTCAGCAGCAGGTAGACGAACGGGAACGCGTAGGCCACGACGACCGCGGCGGCCAGCAGCCACAGCGCCGCGCGGCGGATCCGGCGGGCACGGTCACGACGGCTCATCACGACCCCCGGCCGGGACGCCAGATGGTCATCACCGCGATCAGCGCGACCACCATCATCACCGTCATGAACACGGTGCTGATCGCGGCGGCCGAGCCAGGGTCGCTGTAGGTGACCATCGTCTTGTAGATGTGCAGGCTGAGCGTCTCCGACGCGGACTGCGGCCCGCCGCCGGTCTGGATCAGGATCACGTCGAACGCGCGGGCGGCGTCGACCCCGCGGATGATCAAAGCCACCGCGATCACCGGCCGCAGCAACGGCAGCAGGATCGAGCCCAGCAGCCGCAGCCCTCGAGCGCCGTCCAGGCGCGCCGACTCCATCAGCTCCGGCGGGATGGACTGCAACCCGGCGAAAAGCATCAGCGTCATGAACGAGGTGGTCAGCCACACGTCCGGGATGGCGACCGAGAACAGCACGAGGTCCGGGTCGCTGAGCCAGGCGATGTCTCCCGTGCTGTCGATCGCGCCGACCCGGGCCAGCAGTTCGTTGACGATGCCGAAGTTGTCGATCAGCATGAACCGCCACAGCAGGCCGGCCACCAGCGGCGCGATCATCAGCGGATAGAGAAAGACCGTCCGCAGTATCTGCGACCGGGGGCCGAGCGCGTAGAACAGCAACGCCATCGCCAGGCCCAGCACCAACTCGGCGAACACGACCACGACCGTGTACACCAGGGTCCGCCAGGACGCCGCGCGCACGGCCGGGTCGCTGAACATCTCGCGATAGTTGGCCAACCCGGCGAACCGGCGGCCACCAATGTCGAATGTGGAGCCGCTGTACAGGCTGTCGACGACCAGCTTCACCAGCGGCCAGGCGACCAGGGCGAGCAGTACCAGCGCCGCCGGAGCGATCAGCAGCAGCGCGTAGCTGTTGTCGCTGAGGCTCCGGCGGCGTCGCCGGTGCGTGCTGGCGGCCGCACCGCGCAACGCGGGGCGCTGCGCGGTGGCCAGCGGCGTACGGGTCACTTGATGATGCCTTCGATCTGCGTACGGGTCGCCGCCAGCAGTGCGGCGTAGTCAGCGCCCGGTGCGACGGCCTTCTGCAACATGGGGATCAGCGCGCTGTCCACGATCTGCTGCCACTTCGGGTGTGCCGGCCTCGACGTGGTCGCCGGTGCGTCCAAAGTGGTCAGCAGCGGGCTGAACGCTTCGAATCCCTTCTTGTCGGCGTACTGCTGGTATGCCGACTTGCGCGCGGCCAGGCCGAGCGTGGTCTCCAGACTCAGCGCGTTGTTGTCGTAGCAGAACTGGATGAACTGCTTGGCCAGGTCCTGCTTCGTCGACGACTGCGGGACCGACAGGTACCACGGGCCCGGAATGCCGGCGACGCCGGCCGAGCCACCGATCATCGGCGCCACGCCGACCTTGCCGGCGACCGCGGCGTCGGCCGGGATCTGCCGGTACGCGTGCGCCCAGAACCGGGTCATCGCCGTGCTGCCCTGGTTGAAAAGGGTTTGCGCGGCGTTCCAGTCGGTCTGCGCCGCCCCGGCCGGGCTCACCTTGTACTTGTTTTGCAGGTCCGCGTAGAACGTCAGGGCCGCCAGGTGTTGCGGATTGTCCACGTTTACCGCGCCGCCGTCGTCCAGGATCACGCCGGGCGAGCCGGCCTGAAGCACGTGCGCCAGCCATTCGGTCTCGACCTTGCCCTTGACGTCCGTGCCGTACAGCTTCTGCGCCGGGCGGGTGAAGAACTGCGCGACGTCGGTGAACTGCTGCCAGGTGGTCGGCGGCGCCAGCTCGTAGCCGTACTTGGCCTGGAACGCCGTCTTCTCCTTGGCGTCCTCGAACAGGTCCGTGCGGTACAGCAACACCTCGGCGTTCGTCCACACCGGCATGCCGACGACGTGACCACCGACCTTCGGCTCCTTCACCAGTGCCGGGAACAGGTCGGCCTGCACCGCCGAGGTGAACAGGTCGTCGATCGGGGCCAGTTTGCCGGCGAACAACGGAAGCCAGACCGCGTCCACGGCGCACAGGTCAAAGCTCGCGTTGCCGCCACCCAGCTCGCTGGTCAACCGGTTGAACAAGCCTTCGTACGGCAGCTCGATCAAGGTGACGGTGGCGCCGGTCTCCCGCTGGAACTTGTCCACGATCGGCTGCAACTCGATCTTGCCGCCGCCCTCGCACACCAGCGACAGCGTCTTCGCACCACCCGAGCCAGAGCCGCTGTCGCCGCCGGCGCCACAGGCGTTCGCGAGCAGGGCCACACCCGCACCCGCGGAGAGGCCGAGCAGTCGCCGCCGAGTCAGGCTGGACGCACCGCCGCCGGCCGCCGGCCAGTCACCGCGGGCCGCGGAGCCGGCACCGCCACGTGCAGAAAACACGATCTCGCTCCTTCAATCGCGCCAACGACCGTCGAGCGCCGGGACGCGCGGGACGGCACGACCGCGCCGCCCGCGCCGACAGCTCGGCGTGCAGCGCTATATCGCCCATGACCAGCGAAGATCCCGCCGCCGGCCACGTGCCAAAACGTTTCGCCAAATGGTTTTGGCAACGATAGATCGCGGCTCGTGTAGCCGTCAAGTGTCGGCTGTGTTGCGGCGGCCATCAGCCATCGCCTGCCCGCGAGGCGGATGGTTGACGCTGCCGCCGTCACGGTGCTAGGAACGTCGCTGACACGAGCTCGCTCCTCTTGGCGTGGCGTCGCCGGCCCGCCCGAGGACGCGTCGGTCTGCCCCGGCCGTGTCGTTTCCGGCTCCCACACCAATCGCCGCTACCCACTTTCGAGGAGTGGCTCATGCCTGCCTACGTCAATCCAGTCGGCCGGCGCTCGGTGCTCAAAGCGCTGGCCGCCGCACCGGTCCTGGCAAGTCCACTGACCGCCGGCTCAACCGGCCGCGGCGAGCCCACCGGTCAACCGCACAGCCGCACGCCGCGCCGACCGTCCGGCGCGCCGGTCCTGGCGCACGAGACCCTCATCGGCGTCCTGTGACGCCGCAATCGCCTGCCCTGCCACGACTTTCTCAGGAAGGACGGTGGACCATGTCCACTGTGTACGACGTGACCCGCTGGACGATACCCGGACAGCCCGGGGTGACCGCGAAGCACGACATAGGGGCGGTCATCAACAGCATCATCGCCGACGTCAAGGCCCGGCAACCCAACCAGGCGTCCAAGCCCGGTGCGGTCATCTACATCCCGCCAGGTGACTACTCGCTCAAGACCCGCGTCGTCATCGACGTCAGCTACCTGCAAATCAAGGGATCCGGCCACGGCTTCGCCTCGTCGAGCATCCGTTACAACGCCGGCGACACCTCCAGCTGGCACGAGCTGTGGCCCGGGGCCAGCCACGTCAAGGTGGAAAACACCGACGGACACGCCGAAGCCTTTCTGGTCACCCGCGGCGGGGCACCCCGGCTCAGCTCCATCGAGTTCCGCGACTTCTGCATCGACGGGCTCAGCTTCACCCCGACCCAGAACTCCTACACCAACGGCAAGACCGGCATCCGCATCGCCTCCGACAACGACGCGCTCAAAGTCGCCGGCATGGGCTTCGTCTACCTCGAACGCGCCCTGGTCAACAACGGCGCCGACGCGTTCAACGTCACCGACAACTTCATCGCCGAATGCGGCAGCTGCGTCGAGCTGACCGGCGCCTCCCAAGCCAGCAAGATCACCAACAACCTCATCGGCGCCGGCTTCGTCGGCTTCTCCATCTTCGCCGAGAACGCCGAGGGCCTGCTCGTGCAGGGAAACAACATCTTCCCGCGCGGGCGCAGCATGGTGCACCTGAAGACCAGCAACCGCTGCTCGATCACCGGCAACCGGTTCCAAGCCTTCTACCCCGGCATGATCGACTTCGAGGGGGTCAACAAGGAGAATCTGATCGTCGGCAACCACTTCCGGCGCGTGCCGGAAGGTTTCCCGCCCTTGCAGGCCTTCGACAACGGCAAGGACGACCTGTACGGCCTGATCCACCTCGTCGGCGACAACAACATGGTGTCCACCAACATCGTCAGCTTCGACGTGCCGCCTTCGGCTATCACGCCGTCCGGCGCCACCCCGACCATGGTCCTGGTCGCTGCCGGCGACGCGAACTTCATCAGCAACAACCACTTCGTCACGAACACCGAAACAAACCACGTCGTCTTGGATGCCGGCACGACCAACACGAAGATCCTCGACAGCGGCACCGCCGCGCAGATCCTCGCGTTCACCACCAACTACACCCTCCGCCCGACCCCGTAACGCGGACGATCTCCAGGCCGGCATCGGCACCGGCGCACCATGCGCTGGCGCCGATGCCGGCTTGCGTGTTTCCGCGAGGCGCATTCCCTGCCAAACGATTTTGGCAGGGAATGTACGTTTCCAGGCCTTGATTAAACGTTTTGGCAACGGCACGCTCACATGACCGACACATTTCCCTTCTCGGAAAGGACGGTCGTGATGAGACGGTTGACCGGCGCCGCCGTCGCTGTCCTGCTCCTGCTCCACCCAGTCGCGCTGCCCGCACCGGCATCCGCGGCCGCAGCCGACATCGTCAACGCCGACTTCGAGACCGGCGACCTGTCCGGCTGGACCGCCACCGGGACCACCTTCACGCACGCGGTCACGAAGGACACCGGCTGGGGTTGGGGGTGCTGCTTCGGCCAGCAAGGCGCATCCCATGTCTGGGGTCACCGCACCGCCGGAGACGCGGCCACCGGGACGCTGACATCCAGTCAGTTCGAGCTGGGCGGCTCCGGGCAGGTCAGCTTCCTGCTCGGCGGCGGCAACGACACCACCAACCTCTACCTGGCACTCGTACGGGCCGGTGACGGCGCGATCCTGTTCCGCGCCACCGGCCGCAACGAAGAGAACTACCACCGCGTCACCTGGGACGCCTCCGCCCACATCGGACAGACCCTCTACCTACGCGCGGTCGACACCGCCACCGGCGGCTGGGGCCACCTCAACCTCGACGACGTGCGCCTGGACGAGCCCGCACCGGGCGACCTGGTCGCGCACTGGTCGTTTGACGAGCCGGGCGGCGCGGTGGCCCGGGACAGCGTCGCCGGCCGGGACGATCCGATCAACTACGTATTCAACAACGCCGTCTACAAGCCCTCCTCGCCGCCGCAGCGACGCCCGGGCGTGGTATCCAATGCACTGCTGTTCGACGGGTACTCCACCTGGCTGACCCGTTCCGGGCTGGACACCCCGACGCAGGCGCTGACCGTGCAGGCGTGGGTCGCGCCGCGTGCCTTCGAGTGGGGCGACGACCGCAAGCTGTCCGCGATCGTCGACCAGCACGACGAGGCCGCTCGACAGGGTTTCATCCTGGGCGTGGGCCGGCACGGCGCCTGGTCGTTCCAGGCCGGCATCGCCGGGACCTGGCAGTCGCTGTGGGCCGACTCCGCCAAGCCATTGCGCCGCGATCGATGGCACCACCTGGTCGCCACCTTCGACGCCGCGACCCGCACGATGCGGCTCTACCTCGACGGGACGCCGGCCGGGAGTCTCGGCACACCAGCCGGCGGCATCACCCCGTATCCCGGCAACCTTCAGATCGGACGGCACAACCAGGGCGTGGTCATCAACGGCACCTTCACCGTGAACATGTTCGCCGGGCTCATCGACGAGGTGAGCCTGCGCCGGCGGGCGCTCGGCCCGGCGGAGGTGACCGCCGCCTACCAGGCGGTGCCGGCCGCGCCGACCCCCGACCTGGCGATGCGCCGCAGCCGCTACGACGGGGACATCTATCGTCCCCAGTACCACTTCATGCCGCCCGAACACTGGATGAACGAGCCGCACGCCCCGGTGTACGCCGGCGGGCAGTACCACCTGTTCTACCAGCACAACCAGCACGGCCCCTACTGGCACAACATCAGCTGGGGACACGGCGTCAGCCCGGACATGGTGCACTGGCGCGACACCCCGGTCGCACTGGTACCCACCGCCGGGTCGGTAGCACCGGACGGCGTGTGGACCGGCAGCGCCGCCGTCGACGCCTCGGGCAGGCCGCTGCTGTTCATCACGGCCGGCGACGACTCGGTCTTCCCCAACCAGCGCACCGGCGTCGCCCGCGGCAGCGGCGGACCCGGCGACACCGACCTGAACACCTGGACCATGGACCCCGCGCCGGTCACCGTGCAGTCCCCCACATTGGACGTCGGCGCCGGCCGCAAGGTCCGCTACGGCGACTTTCGCGACCCGTTCGTCTGGCGGGAAGGCAACACCTGGTTTCAGCTCGTCGGCTCCGGCGTGCAGACCAGCTCGGGCGGCGACGTCGGGGGCACCGCCCTGCTCTACACCTCCGCCGACGCCAGAAACTGGACCTACTCCGGCCCGCTGATGGTCGGCGACGTCAACGCCTACCCCAGAACCGGCCAGGTGTGGGAGCTGCCCGTGTTCCTGCCCCTCGGCGGCGGCAAGCACATCCTGCTGACCAATCCGATGTGGAGCTACGGCACCGAACACAACGTCAAGTACGTGTGGTACTGGATCGGCGCCTGGAACCCGACCACCCGCACTTTCACCCCGGACAGCACCGCCCCGCGCCTTTTCGACTACGGCGAACACTTCACCGGCCCCAGCGGCTTCGTCGACCAGCAGGGCCGCTCCGTCGTGTTCTCCATCGCCCAGGACAAGCGCACCGAGCGCGCCCACTACGACTCGGGATGGGCGCACAACGCCGGCCTGCCCATCGTGCTGTCCCTCGGCCCGGACGGCGACGTCGCCGTCCAGCCACTGCCCGAGCTGACCACCCTGCACACGACAACCAACCCGCCGGTGTCCATCACGTCCGACACCTCCATCGAGGCCGCCAACCAGCAACTGGCCGGCGTCCGCGGTGACATGCTGCACCTGAGCCTCGAGCTCGCCGCGGGCGGCACCGGCCGCTACGGGGTCAAACTGCGCCGAAGCCCCGGCGGCGAGGAAGAGACCCTGCTGTTCTACGACACCGCGACCAGAACCCTCTCCATCGACCGCACCAGGTCCGGCAACAACTCCAGCCTCTTCGGCAACCTCGGCGTCCAGGGCGGGCCGCTGAACCTGGCCGGACAGAACCTCAAACTCGACATCTACCTCGACAAGTCGATGATCGAGGCATACGCCAACGGACGCCGCGCCATCACCAGCCGCGTCTACCCGTTCCGAGGCGACTCCCTGGGCCTGCAACTATGGGCCGAGGCGAACGTGACCGTGAAGAACCTCAAGGTATGGCAGATGAACCCCGCCTACGGCTGAGGCACCGGCCGTCCAGAATGGACGTAACTTCGGGGTCACCACAACGAGCGCGTAACAGGCTCTTGACTTCGTCGCAGTCGGAGAGCAAAGTCAACCTAAGCACGAAGCCAAAACGTTTGGGCAAAGGGATTCAGGCAAACGGCGGGCGGGGCGCCATGGTGCGATGGCGACGCACCACGGCGCACCGTTCGATTCCAGTTCGGGCGGCCGGTCAGCCAGCCGCCACCTCCCCGGCCGGCCTCAGCCGGCGGTCGACCCCACACGGAAGGCGGTGACGCGGGCGGATCGGACCCGTGCCCACGGGTGCCGGAGGCAGAACCGGCTTCCGTGGGCACGCACCCTGAACAGCATCGCCGCCACCGGGGTCAAGGGCGCCCCCTACGGCTTGCGGGCGCAGGTCACCGTGGGTGGGTTGTTGGCTCCGTTCCAGTTGCCCACAAACCCGAACGTCGCCGTCTGGCCGGGTGACAGCGCGCCGTTCCAGCCTTCGTTGAGTACGGTGTACGGACTGCTGCCGGGGATCGTGGTCCGGCCGCCCCAGATCTGGGACAGGGTCTGGCCGTTGGCGAAGGCCATGGTCACCGTCCAGCTCGTGGTGCCGGTCGTTCCGGTGTTCGCGACCCGGACCTCGCCCTGGAAGCCGCCGCTGCCGGTCCCCCACTGGCCCATCCGTACAAACGTGGCCGAGCAGCCATCCGTGCCCGTAGGCGGCGGCGACGTTGTCGTGGGCGGTGGGGACATGGTGGTCGTCGGCGGACGCGATGTCGTGCTGCTTGTCGGCGGACCGTTGGGATCGGCCACGAGTACGCCGCGCCCGTCGGTGCCGAGATACACCCGGCCGTAGACACTTGGGTCACCGGTGATGGCCTGGCCGGCGTTGCCGTACTGGTGCTGGTCGTCGTTGATCCGCACCCAGCTGACCCCGGTGTCGTTGGACCGGTACGCGCCCCGGACACCGTCGATCGTGGCCATCGTGTACAGCGCCGGGTCGGTGCGGCCGGGAGCCGGCGCGCCGAATCCGATGCTGACCGCGCTCGAGCTCGCCGCGATTTTGCCGAAGGTCGAGCCGGAGTTGGTCGAGTGGTAGAGACCCGTGTCGCTGGCGAGCCAGATGTCGCCCTCGACGCCGGGCGTGGTTTTGAACTGGCCGGTCGAGCCGAGGCCGGTCGCGGCCGCGGTGAAGCTCTGCCCGCCGTTGGTGCTCACGTAGAACGTGCCGCCCGAGAACCCGTAGAACTTGTTCGCGTTGACCCGGTCGGCCTCGACCCGAGCCTGGTTCGGCAAGCCGCTGGACTGGCTGAACGAGCCGCCCACGCTGGTCGAGAAGAACACGCCCGCGTTTTCGCTGCTCCACACGACGCGGCTGGCGTTGGCGTTCATGGCCACATGGCCGCGTTGCGCGCCGTTGGGCACGCTGCCCTGAAACCAGTTCGCTCCCGCGTCGGTGGAGTACGCGATGTTCGCCGAGTTCGTACGGTCGGTCTGGCCGACGCGGACCATCCACATCGGATTGCTCTCGGCGTAGTCGAGGCTGGTGACCGCGCTCATGAACGGCGTGTACATCAGGGCCGGCACGGCGTCGAGGTTCGTGTGCCGGAACCCGCCGATGTCGAGCAGGCCGGAGAACAGCGGTCCGCTCGGGTGGCTCACCAGATCGGTGACGACGCTCGACTCCATGCCTCGCACCATCGGCGCGAGGTTGACCGTGCCGCCGGTGTCCAGCGCCGTCAGGTTCGTCGTGCCGTAGACCGAGGCGCCGCCGTACATCATCCGGTTGGAGTTGAACGGGTCGATCTCCAGCGCCTCGGTCATCCAGCCGAGCTTCGGTGCCTGCTCCGGCGGCGAGGGCTGGGCGGCGTACGTCAGCCACGGCACCGAGCTGATGTCGAGGTTGTAGTGGTTGGTGCGGTTCGAGCCCGCGAAGTCGTAGAAGGATCGCCACGTCGCGCCGGCGTCGGTGCTGCGGAAGATGAACGTGTCCGGCCACCACGAGCTGTAGCCGGTGACCATGACGGTGTTGGTGGCCCGCTTGTCGACGGACAGGCCGGAGAAGCCGTACCAGTTGTCGCCGCCACCCGGCGTGGGCGGGGTGATGTCCGTCCAGGTGCCGGTGGAGATCTGGTACCTCGACACCGCGCCGGTGCCGCCGTCGTACGGGCCGCCCTTGTCGCTGGTCGCGATGTACAGCGCGCCGCCGGCGACCTCGCCCTGGTGGGCGAACGCGCCGGTCGGCTGGCCGGCGACCCGCTCCCATGTGGACCCACCGTTGGTGGAGCGGTACACAGTGTTCTGGAGGTCGGCCACGCCCACGTAGATGCCGGGCGTCGTGCTGCCGGAGGTCCCGCTGGCCTTGTCGAACGCGACCCACACCACGCCCTGGTTGAACGTCAGGTACTGGTTGGGGTCGGCCGCGTCCTGCACGTAGGTGCCGGCGTTGGGGAAATTCGTGACCCGCGACCAGGTCACGCCGGCGTTGGTGCTGCGCCACAGGCCCTGACCGGCCTCGGCGCCGAAGTACAGCACGTTGTTGTTGTTCGGGTCCACGGCCAGGCGTTCACCCATCCCCCGTCCGGGCATGTTGCCGCCCACCTTGAACGGCAGCTCGGTGACCTGCCACGTGGCGCCCCGGTCGGCGGAGCGCAGTATCGCGCCGTTGTTGGGATCCCAGCTGTTGAGGTACATGCCCGCGGCGGCGTACACCCGGGCCGGGTTGACCGGGTCGCTGGCCAGGCTCAGCACGCCGTTCCAGCCCCAGCGGTCCCAGCCGACCCAGTCCAGCATGGGCGTCCAGCTGCTCGTGCTCTGGTTCCACCGGTACGCGCCGCCGACGTCGGTGCGCGCGTAGATGAGGTTCTGCTCGGTCGGGTTGAAGACGATGCCGGAGACGAATCCGCCTGCGTCGAGGCGGACGTTTCTCCAGGAGTACGGCACGGACGTGGCTGCGCTGGCGCTCGGGGCATTCATCGTGACCAGAGCGACCGCCGTCGCGCCCGCGGCCAACGCGACTGATAGCGCGCCGGCGAGCTTCTTGCGCATGAGGGTCTCCTTTTGGAGGGTGGCCTCGGCCGATGCCCGACCGGCAGAGGCCACCGCCGGTGCGTGCTACGCGTACGGGTTCTGGGTCAGCAAGTGGGCCTTGAAGCCCTCGCCGACACCGGCCTCTGGGGTGCCGGTCCAGTCTTTGATGAGCACCGCGCCGCTGGTGCATCCCCATGGGTTCCAGGTCCAGGCCAGGTAGCTGAGGTCGTGTGCGTCGGCCCAGGTGACCAGGCGTTGCATGTAGTCGAAGCCGCAGTTGTCCTGGCCGAACTCACCGAGCACGACCGGTACCTGCTGGGCGAGCGGGGCGATCTGGGTGTCCCAGCAGGATTCGCTGGCGCACGCGTTGAAGCTGTAGGCGTGCCAGGACGCGGCGATGTTGTTCAGCGGGTCGTTCGGCTTGTATGCCAGCCACTCCCGCATGTCGTTGGTCCACTCCAGACCGCTGACCATGAGCAGGTTGGTGGCGCCGGTGGCCCGGACCGCGTCGACCAGGTCCTGCATGCCGGCCGCCTCGTACGGGAGGCCGGTGCAGGTGCCGCCATCACGAAGGCACTGCCAGCCCAGGGTCTTGTTCCATTCGGCGGGCATGTCCGGGTAGGGCTCGTTGAACAGGTCGAAGACGACGGCGTCGTTGCCCTTGAAGGCGTTCGCGACGCCGGTCCAGAACTGCGGGGCGTACCGCGCGTCCGGCATCGGCTTCTGGCAGACGGCGGCCGCGTCCTTGCAGTGCCAGTCCGGGCTGTTGGTATAGGCGCCCCAGTTCCAGTGCAGGTCGAGGATGACGTTGATGCCGTTGGCGACCAGCAGGTTGACGTACTCTTTGACGCCCTGCTGGTAGGTGGCGCCGCTGGGAGAGCCGTTGACGCCCAGCCAGCACTCTTCGTTCAGCGGGATGCGGACGGCGTGGATGTTCCAGGTCTTCATCGCATCCACGGAGGCCTGGTCGACCGGCCCGGAGTCCCACATGCCCTTGCCCTGCACGCAGGCGAACTCGCCGCTGGACCGGGACACGCCCAGCAGCCGGTACGGCTTGCCGTCCGCGAGGATCCTGTTGCCGGACACGCGCAGCTTCGGCGCCGGACCGCTCGGCGGGGGCGTGGTAGCGGTCGGTGAGGGGCTGGCGGTGGTCGGGCTGGCGGTCGGCGTGGTCACCGACCCGGTGCAAGTGGTGCCGTTGAGCGCGAACGACGCCGGGACCGGGTTGGCGCCGCTCCACGAGCCGACGAACCCGACCGAGGTGGACGCGCCGGTGCCCAGTGACCCGTTCCAGCCCATGCTGGCCGCGGATACCCGGGCGCCGGACTGTGTCCAGGTCGCGCTCCAGCCCTGCGTGACGCGCTGGCTGGCGTTGGGGAAGTCGAAGCCGAGCGTCCAGCTCGTCACGGCCGAGCCGAGGTTGGTGATGGCCACATTCGCGGTGAACCCGCTCGGCCACTGGCTCTGCACCGTGTACGTGACCGAACAGCCGGACGCGGCCGCCGAGGCGGGAAGGGTAGCCGTTGCCATGCCACCCAGTGCCAGCGCGCCGGCAGCGCCGACGGCCAGCAGTGCATGACGATGTTTCATCTGATCTCCCTAGGTATCGCGAGAGATCGATGGGAGCGCTGCTGCCATCTTTATTATGTTGATTACGAAAGTCAACCCACCGCATAGTCGGGTGTGGCACGGCAGGGCAGCCGGGCTCAGGCAATCGCGCAACGCGGTAAGTAAAGTAGCCTGGCAAAGCCGACGCGTAGGGGAGGGGACGTGGCGAGCAGCCCGATCTGGGCCAGCCGGCCGAAGACCCGTGGCCTGGTCCTGGATCTGATCAGGGCGGCGCGCACGATCAGCCGGGTGGAGCTCGCGACGGCGACCGGGCTCACCGGCGCGACGATCTCCGAGGTCGTGCGCGAGCTCATGGGCGACGGCCTGGTCGTCGAGGTCGGCCGGGGTGCGCCGACAGGTGGCAAGCCACGCACGATGGTCCAGCTCAACCCGCTGGCCCGCTACAGCGTCGGTGTCCAGCTCGAGCGCAACACGTGCGTCATCGTCGTCGTCGACCTGGCCGGCCGGCAGGTCGCCCGGACCTCGTTCCAGGGCGCGGCGCTGTCGCCGCCGGAGCAGGCGCTGTCGCTGGTGGCCTCGCAGGTGGAGGCACTGCTGGCCACGGCGGCCGTCGACCGCGACAAGGTACTCGGGATCGGCCTGGTCAGCTACGGCCCGCAGGACCGGCGCGCGGGTGTGCTGTTGACCCCGCAGCCCACCGAAGACTGGCTCGACTACCCGGTCGCGCGGCGGCTCGCGGAGAGCGTCGGATTGCCCGTCGTGCTCGACAACGACGCCGCGGCGGCGGCCATCGGCGAGTACTGGATGGGAGCGGTGGACCCGCGCAGCACCTATGGCTGCATCTACATGGCCACCGGGATCGGCGGTGGCGTCGTGGTGGCCGGCGAGGTCTATCGGGGCAGCTCCTCCAACAGCGTGGAGATCGGCCACATTTCGATCGACGTCCACGGCGAGGAGTGCCCGTGCGGCAACGTCGGCTGCCTGGAAAACTACGCCGGCCCGTCGGCTCTGGTCCGGCAGGCCGTAGCGACGCCGGGGCTGGCCCAGCGGCTGGCGCTCGACCCGGCCGGGGCAGACTTCCTCACCGAGTTCGCGCGGATCGCGGCCGCCGCGAACACCGGCGATGCCGAGGCCCGGGGCCTGGTCGAGCAGTCGGCCCGCTATCTGGGCGCTGCCGCCGTCACCATGACGAGCCTGTTCGACGTGGACACGATCGTGCTGGCCGGGCCGAGCTTCGCGGTCGCGGGCTCGATCTACCAGTCGGTGATCCAGCAGGAGGTGGACCGCCGCATGTTCGCGCGGCGGGCGCACCGGGTGCGGGTCGTGCCGTCGGTCAACGGGTCTGACGCGGCGGCGATCGGCGGGGCGGTCCTCGTCTTGCAAAGTGAGCTGACCCTCGGCAATCCGCGGCCAGAGGACGCACGCCCGGTGCCCGCATCCTGACCTCTACCTGTGCTCGTACGGCGGTGCGCTGCCGGCCGTGACCACCTCGGCCGGGTCGACGTCGAAGGACCGGCCTCGCGCGGCCGGATCGGGCGACGCCGCGGCCAGCAGCTTGGTGTAGGGGTGTCGCGGGTTGAGGATGACCTCGTCGGCCGGGCCCCGCTCGACCACCCGCCCGCGGTAGAGGACCAGGATGTCGTCGGCGAAGTGCCGCGCGGTCGCCAGGTCGTGGGTGATGTAGAGGACGGCGAGGTCCTGCTCGCGTTGCAGGCGGGCCAGGAGGTTGAGCACGCCCAGCCGGATCGAGACGTCCAACATGGACACCGGTTCGTCCGCCACCATGACGGTCGCGCCAGGTGCCAACGCGCGGGCGATCGCGACCCGCTGGCGCTGGCCGCCGGACAGCTCGTGCGGCCGGCGGTGCGCGATGTCCCTGGCTGGGAGGTTGACCCGCTCCAGCAGCTCTACCACCGCCGACCAGGTCTGCGCTCGTGTGTGAGTGTGGCCGTGCAGCCGCAGAGGGCGGGCCAGGTGGTGGGCGATGCTGTGGAACGGGTTCAGCGAGGCGAACGGGTCCTGGAACACCATCTGCACGTGGTGCCGGTAGCCGCGGTTGGGCACCGCTGCGCCGCCGGGCCCCCGCAGGATGACCCGGCCGCTCGTGGGCCGTTCCAGGCGGGCGATGATCCGGGCGATCGTGGACTTGCCCGATCCTGACTCGCCGACCAGCGCTACCGTGCGGCCCGGGGTGAGGGTGAACGAGACGTGGTCCACGGCCCGCAGCCGGGCGCGGCGCAGACCGCCGCGAATGCGGAAGTCCTTGACCAGATCCGCCACCTCCAGCGTCGTCACGGCGCACCCCCGGATCGCACGAAGCCCCCGCGCTCGCCGGTGAGGCTGGGGAAGGAGTCGAGCAGCCGCCGGGTGTACGCGTGCCGTGGCCGGTCCCGAATGTCCTCGGCGGGCGCGTACTCCACGATCTCGCCGTCGAGCATGATGGCGATCCGGTCGGCGACTTCCAGCAACAGCGGCAGGTCGTGGGTGATGAACAGGACGGCGAAGCCGAGCTCCCCGCGAAGCCGCATGATCTCCCGGAGGATGCCGCGTTGCACGACCACGTCCAGCGCGGTGGTCGGCTCGTCGAGGATCACGACCTGCGGGTCGAGTAGCAACGCCATGGCGATCATCACCCGTTGCCGCATCCCGCCGGACAGCTCGTGCGGGTAGGAGCGCAACCGCCGCGGGTCGACGCCGACCAGCGCGAGTAGCTCGGCGCAGCGGGCCCGCCGCGCCGCGCGGGACATCGCCGGCCGATGGGTGGTGAGCACGTCCTCCATCTGCGCCCGGATGGTGAGGACCGGGTTGAGCGCGTTCATGGCGCCCTGGAAGACCATGGACAGCTTCGACCACCGGAAGGTGCGCAGCTGCCGCGGCGTCAAGGCGAGTACGTCGAGGTCGCCGTCCGCGCGGTCGTGGAAGGTCACGGATCCGGCGGTGACTTCAGCGGGCGGGCGGTGCAACCGGTTGACCGCGTACGCGAGGGTGGTCTTGCCGCAGCCCGACTCGCCGGCCAGGCCGAAGATCTCGCCGCGGCGCAGCGTCAGAGAGACGTCCCGCACCGCGTGCACCGGGCGTTCGCCCTGGTACGTCACGGATAGGCCGGTCAAGGTGAGCACCTCGTCGGCACTGGGGCTCGGCACAGGGACGGTGGTCTGCCGGGCCACGGTGCCGACGCGCCGGCGCAGGTCCCGCAGCTTCGGATTGATGATCTCGTCGATGCTGAAGTTGACCAGGGCCAGACCGCAGCCGAACAGGGCGATGACGAGACCGGGCGGCACGAACCACCACCAGGCGCCGCGTTGCAGGGCGAAGCCGTTCTGCGCGTAGTAGAGCATCGTGCCGAGCGTCGAGGATGACGAGGCGCCCAGGCCCAGGAACGACAGGCCGGCCTCGCTGAGGATCGCGGCGATGACCGCGAAGACGAACTGGGACGCGAGCAGCGGCAACAGGTTCGGCAGGATCTCGACGCCGATGACCCGCCAGGGTCGCTCCCCGGCGACGCGGGCGGCCAGCACATAGTCCCGACCGCGCAGGGACAGGGTCTGAGCGCGCAGCACCCGGGCCGAGGCCGCCCAGCCGGTGATCGCCAGTACCAGCGCGATGGTCCACGCACCGCGCTGCTCCGGCGGCACGAACGCGGAGATCACAATCACCAGGGGCAGGCCGGGAATCACCAGCATCACGTTGGAGAACAGCGAGAACGCCTCGTCGACCACTCCCCCGACGTAGGCGCCCACGATGCCGAACAGCGCGGACAGGAATGTGGCCATGACGCCGACGAGGAAGCCGATGTAGAGCGATCCCCGGGTGGCATAGGCGATCTGGGCGAGCACGTCCTGACCGGTCTGGGTGGTGCCGAGCAGGTGCCCGCCGCCCGGTGGCGTCAGGCCGATGTTGTCGATCCGGTCCGGGTCGCCGACCAGCAGCGGCCCGACGAGACCGAAAACGGTGATCGCGAGGATGAGCGCGGATCCGACGGCGAGCTTGGGAGACCAGCGGGGCACGAGGTTGCGCCAGCCGGCGCTCGGTCGCGGCTCCAGCAGGTCGGGACTGAGGTTGGTCATCCTCAACCGCCGGTCCGGGTGCGGGGGTCGAGGATGCCGTAGAGCAGGTCGACGGCGAGGTTGGCGGCCAGCACCGCGACCGTGATGACCAGGAAGATGGCCTGCATGAGCGCGTAGTCGTTGTTCTGCACCGCTTGCAGCAGCTTCGAACCGATGCCGGGGTAGGCGAAGACCTGCTCGGTGACGATCGACCCCGCCACGACGAAGCCGAGAGAGATGGCGAACCCGGCGACCGACGGCAGGACCGCGTTGCGCGCCGCGTACCAGATCATGATGCGCCCCTCGCGCAGGCCTTTCGCGCGGGCGGTGAGCACGTAGTCCTCGGCCATGGTGGAGACCATCATGTTTCGGGTGCCCAGCAGCCAGCCGCCGACCGAGGAGATCACGATCGTCAGTGCGGGCAGGACGCCGTGGTAGAGGGCGGAGCCGAGGAAGTCGGCGTTCCAGCCCGGGGTGAGGACGACGTCGTACCCGCCGAGGAGGGGAAACCAGCCCAGCGCGGACCCGAGCACGGCGACCAGGATGAGCGCCAGCCAGAAGTAGGGCACCGCGGAGAGCACGGTGGTGGCGGGCACCAGCGAGTCCAGCCAGGTGCCGCGCCGCCACCCCACGAAAACGCCCAGCACGATCCCGAACAGGACCGCCAGGACCGTCGCGATCCCCACCAGCGCGACGGTCCACGGCAGCGAGGTGGCGATGACCGTCGAGACCGGCGTCGGGAAGTCGCTCACCGAGATCCCGAAGTCACCGCGCACCAGGTTGCCCAGGTACGACAGGTACTGCCGGAACAGCGGCTCGTCCGAGTCGGTGCCGAGCAGCAGCTCGTACGCCCGGCGGGCGGACGGGTCGACGCCGCCGCCGCGCTGCTGGAGCTTTGCCATGAGGATGTCCACCGGGTCGCCCGGCATCATCCGCGGGATGAAGAAGTTCAACGTCACCGCGGCCCAGAGTGCGACCAGGTAGAAGGCGAGCTTGCGCAGGTAGTACCGCATCGGCCCGGACTTACTTGCCGGCTGGCTTGAGCCGCAGGTAGACCTCCGCGTTGTCGGGATGCGCCCAGACCGCCGGGAAGGCGTACAGGTCGCCGTCGGTCGGCCAGCCGGTGAACTTGGCGTCGTGGTAGACGTTGATCGTGCCCTGGGTGAGGACCGGGATGTACGGCATCGCCTGCTCGATGCGGGTCTGGATCGTCTCCAGGTGGGGCTGCCGCGCGGCGGCGTCGGCGGGGTTGATGCGCTTGAGCGCCTCGAGGGCCTGGTCGACCTGCGGGTCGGAGAAGCGGCTGACGTTCGGGCCCGGCTTGGCGCCGACCTTGGCGGTCTGCGCGGTGCTGAAGAAGTAGTTGTAGACGTAGAACGGGTCCGGCGCCGGGCCCTGGTAGAGCGAGTCGATGACCAGCTGGTACTGGCCGCGGTCCTTGACGTCGACGAACTCGTTCCAGGACAGCTGCTGCGCGGTGAGCTTGATGCCGGCCTGCTTGAGCTGCTGGCCGATGGTGTTCACCGCGGTGATGTAGTCGGTCCAGCCGGAAACCGTCTTCAGCGTCAGCGACAGCGGCTTGCCGCCCTTGGCGTAGAAGCCGTCGGAGCCTTTGGCGTAGCCGGCGCCCTCCAGGATCTGCTGCGCCCTGGCCGGATCCGGCTGCATCGGGGCGGTCCGCTGCCGCAGCTTGCCGGAGATGAGCTCACCGTCCCGGTCCGGCAGCAGGAAGCTGGGTGAGACGTCGCGGCCGGTGCCTTCGAACGCCAGCGCGTTGAGCTGGGTGCGGTCGATGGCCTGGTAGATCGCCTGACGCACGGCCGGATCGGTCTGCGGGCCCTGGCAGCCCAGGGCGGCGCTGCTGCACGTCACCAGCACGATCTGGTTCACCGGGGTGATGACGGCCTTGTAGCCGGGATAGCGCTTCTCCACGTCCTTGACGTCCGGCACCGGCCCGGTCTGCCAGTCGATCTGGCCGGCCTTGAGTGCGGTGGCTCCGGACTGGTTGCCGGACAGCGCCAGGTAGCGGATCTTCTTCACCGCCGGCTCGCCGCCCCAGTAGGTCGGGTTCGCCTTCAGCGTGTACGCCTGCGGCTTGAACTCCTCCAGCTGGTACGGACCGGTGCCGACCGGATCCTCGACCACGGCGACGGCCGGATCGGCGATGTCCTTCCACTTGTGCTCCGGCACCATGTACGTCTTGCCCAGGACCGATGGGCCGTCCACGAACGACGGTTGGTCGAACGCGATGGTCACATGCGTGTCGTCGACCGCGGTGGCCCGCCCGGCGTAGCCGGTGCTGTTCATCCCCTTGTGCTTGCTGATCATGTCGAGCGTGAACACCACGTCGTCGGCGGTGAACCTCTCGCCGTCGGACCAGGTGACGCCGTCCCGGAGCGTGATCGAGAGCTGCGTGCCGTCGGCGTTCCAGGCGAACTGGGTGCCCAGCCGCGGTGTTGGCTCGTCGTCGCGGACGATGTTGTAGAAGAACAGGGTTTGGAAGATCGTCCCCGTCCCGCCGATGGCCGTCGGCGCGAATGGGTTGAAGTTGATCTGATAGTCGGTGGACTGGCCGGTGTACGCGACCAGCGTCGGGCTCTCGCCCTGGGCTGACGTACCCGACGATCCGCAGCCTGCGGCAACGGCCGCCGCGGCGGCCAGTATCACGGCGGCGCGCGTGCTCGCGCCGCGTTTCATCGACAACATCGCGAAGTCCTCCCGACGTGCGGTGTTCCTGGGATGTGCTACGACATGGAGCCCGCGCTGCGGCCATTATCAAGTTGGCTAAGAAAGTCGTCAATACCTGCACTTGCAGGAGTCCGGCGTTCGTTGGCGCTCCGGCAGAACTGGCGGAGATCGAGGGCTGTTGACTTACTTAACTTGCCTGCGTAAGGATTCGGGTCACCCCGCGTCCACTGCCGCCGACCGTCGAAGAGAGGGCGGATGATGCGCAAGACCTTGCACGATGGTTGGCGCCTGCGCGCCGTGGAAGGGCCGGTGCCCGACGTGCTCGCGGGACGGGACGTGCCTGCTCGAGTGCCCGGCAGCACCCACCTCGACCTGATGGCCGCCGGCCTCATCCCGGACCCCTACCTGGACCGCAACGAGGCGACGCTGACCTGGATGCACCGCGTCGACTGGCAGTACACGACGGCGTTCCCGGCGCAGGCGCCCCGCTCCGGTGAGCGGGTGGAGCTGGTCTTCGACGGCATCGACACGATCGCCACCGTCGAGCTGAACGGCGACGTGCTCGGCCGCACCGCCAACATGCACCGCGGCTACCGGTTCGACGTCCGGGAGTCGCTGCGGGACGGCGGCAACGACCTGACCGTTACGCTGAGATCCGCGCTCACCCACGCCGAGCAGATGGAGCAGGGACTCGGCTGGCGGCAGCGGGCCTACCCCCACCCGTACAACGCCATCCGCAAGATGGCCTGCTCGTTCGGCTGGGACTGGGGACCAGACCTTCAGACCGCCGGCCTGTGGAAACCCGTACGGCTGGAGCGTTGGGACACCGCCCGCCTGGCCCAGGTGCGTCCCCTGGTCACCGTCGAGGCCGGCGGCACCGGCCGCGTCGACGTACACCTGGAACTGGACCGCGCCTCCGACCGCGACTACACCGCGGTCGTGGCCGTCGGCGACCACGCGGAACGGGTGACGGTCTCCGGCGACGCCGCGCACGTCACCGTCCTCGTGCCCGACGCACGGCTGTGGTGGCCGGTCGGCTACGGCGACCAGCCGCTGTACGAGCTGACCGTCACGCTCCTGGCCGACGGCGAGCCGGTGGACACCGACCGGCGCCGGATCGGGTTCCGCACGGTCACCGTGGACACCGAGCCGGACGAGATCGGTACGCCGTTCACCTTCGTCGTCAACGGCAAACGCGTCTTCGCCAAGGGCGCCAACTGGATCCCCGACGACCACTTCCTCAGCCGGATCACCCCGGAGCGGCTGGCCCGCCGGATCGACCAGGCCGTCGAGGCGAACATGAACATGCTGCGGGTCTGGGGCGGCGGCATCTACGAAACCGACGACTTCTACGACGCCTGCGACGAACGCGGCGTGCTGGTCTGGCAGGACTTTCCCTTCGCCTGCGCGTTCTACGCCGAAGAGGAGCCGCTGCGCGGCGAGGTCGAGGCCGAGGCCCGGGAGAACATCACGCGGCTCGTTGCCCACCCGTCGCTCGTGTTGTGGAACGGCAACAACGAGAACCTCGTCGCCTACACCGACTGGGGCTGGCAGGACAGCCTGGACGGGCGCAGCTGGGGCGTCGGCTACTACACCGAGCTGCTACCCAAGCTCGTCGCCGAGCTGGACCCCACCCGCCCGTACGCGCCCGGCAGCCCGTACAGCCCCGGCGACCTGCCACCCAACGACGCCTACCACGGCACCCGCCACGAATGGGACGTCTGGAACCGGGTGGACTACACCCACTACCGCGACCACATCCCGCGGTTCTGCGCCGAGTTCGGCTTCCAGGGGCCACCCACCTGGGCCACCCTTACCCGATGGGTCCACGATCAGCCGCTGACGCCCACCTCACCGGCGTTCCTGCTCCACCAGAAGGCCGATGACGGCAACGGCAAACTGCACCGCGGCCTCGCCCCCCACCTGCCGGTCCCGGACGACTTCGAGCAGTGGCACTGGGCGACCCAGCTCAACCAGGCCCGCGCGGTGGCCTTCGGCATCGAACACTTTCGCTCGTGGTGGCCACAGACCGCGGGGGCCCTCGTCTGGCAGCTCAACGACTGCTGGCCGGTCACCTCATGGTCCGCTGTGGACAGTGACGGACGACCCAAGCCGCTCCACTACGCGATCAAGCATGCGTTCGCGCCACGCCTGCTGACCGTACAGCCCCGTGACGGAAGGCCCACCCTGGTCGCGGTCAACGACCACGACCGCCCCTGGACGGGGACGGTCCTCGCGACGCGACAGACCTTCGCCGGCGACGTGCTCGCCACGGCTGAGCTGCCGCTCAGCGTGCCGGCCAGGTCAACCGCCCTGCTGGATCTGGCCGACGACTTGCTCAAGCCCGTCGACGTGCGAAGCGAGGTGCTGGTCGCGACCGCTGGGGATGCCCGTGCCCACCATTTGTTCGCCGAGGACCGCGACCTCGCGTATCTCCCGGCGCCGTTCACGGCCACGGTCACACCTGTGGCACGCGGCTACCGGGTCGACGTACGGGCCACCTCGTACGTCCGGGATCTCGCCCTGCTGGCCGACAAGGTGGCCCCCGACGCGGTCGTCGACGACATGCTCATCTCGCTGACGGCCGGTGAAACCCACGGCTTCTTCGTACATACATCGGCGAGCCTACGCGAACCGTCCACTTTGCTGCGTCCTCACATCCTCCGCTGTGCCAACGCCTTGGCGTAGATGACGGCTTGGATCAGAAGGCGGGCGGCGTGGGGCTGGTCGGTGTGAGGATGCCGCCGGCTCGGGTGCGGACCGCGTGTGCCGCTCGTGCGGCGTCGCGGACCACCTTGTCGACGTCGTGGCTGACCATCTCCCGGTTCCGTTTGACGATCCGGCCGTCGATGAGGACGGTGTCGATGTTCGCCGGGGTCGCGGAGCGGACGAGGGTGGATTCCAGGTCGCCGATCGGTGCGATGTTGATGTCGTCGGCGCGGATCAGGAGGATGTCCGCGCGCTTGCCGGGCGTTATAGAGCCGGTCGTCGCATCGAGGCCGAGAGCGCGTGCTCCGTTGATGGTGGCCATCTCGATGACCTGATGGAAGACGACGGCCGGCAGGTTGGCGGTGTCCGTCCCGAGGTACGGGATGCCGAGGTTCCACGCCACGTTCATGGACTCGAACATGTTGATCGGCGCGAGGGAGCTGGCGTCGAAGGAAAGCGAGACGGTAATGCCGGCGGCCAGCATGCGCAGCAGTTGACCGTGGAAGCCGCCGGCCGTGCCCAGCCGCAGTTCGGAGTGGACCGAGAAGCTCACGGGCGCCTTGGTCCGCAGCATCGCCTGCCGATCCGCCTCGTCGAACGGCAGGGCGTGGCACAGCAGGAAGTCCGGTCCGAGAAAGCCCATCCGCTCGAGGTCCGCCGCGCGTACCGCCGTGGTCGGTCCCTGACCTGAATGCACAGAGATGGGCAGCTGGCGTTTCTTGACCTCGGTCATCTCGACGAGGAAGTTTTGCAGCTGGCCGGGGCCGCGCAGGTTGACGCCGAGGTGTACCAGTCCGTCGAAGGGTGACTTTGGGCCGAACCAGGTGGCCCGTACCCGGTCGATGTCGGCGAAGTCTATTGGCTGGGTGGCCGGTTGGCCGTCGCGGTGCCCGTACGAGTAGCGGGCCCGGACCAGACCGTCGGCGTGGGCGTGGAGCTCGGCGTCGGCGTACTCGGGCCCGCGTACGTTGTGCGCCCAGTTGTTGACCGTGGTGATGCCGGCGCTGGCGCATTCGACGAGTCCAAGCAGGACGCTGTGGTAGAAGTCGTCCGGTGTGTACGCGGCGACGGTCGCCGATTTAGCGGCGAAGTACTCGAACCCGGTGGAGACGAAGTTGCGGCCTAAGGCGCTCCACATGTGGTAGTGCGTTTCCACGAAGCCCGGCATGGCGATCATTCGGGACGCGTCGATGACCTGGGCGCCGCGGACCCGCAGGTGGCGGCCGACCTGGATGATCCGGCCGTCGCGGACCTCGATGTCGGCCACGGCCCGGTTGCCGATCAAAGGGTCGACGGACACCAGGGCGGCGCCCTTGATGAGGTAGTGGCCGCGTCCGGGGCGTTCGCCGGGCTTGCGGGCGCCAACAAGGTCCGGCTTGCGCGAACCCGCGGCGGCGGTCGGTGCGGCGGCGAGTGGAGCGGCGGCCGCCGCCCCGACCGAGACGAGCAGAGTACGGCGCCCGAGCCCGTGGGCCGGCAACGGGCGGCCGCAGTCGTCGACGACCGCCGTGTTTGCTGGACCGTCCGGGGGGCCGTCCGCGGGTGGGGTGCCCGACCTTGTCGTGATCAACATGCCCGGACGGTAAGGACCGGCGGTTTCCGACGTGTCACTGATCTTGGACAACCGCATGAACCGTCCGCCTCACCGCGGCGCCGGCGCTGATTCCTTTGCCCGACGATGTTAGTGCCTCCCGCGCGTGCGTGCAGGATGGGTTGGGCTGGTGTCGCAGGATCACGCTTTGACGGCGAGCACGGGCGTGTGTGCCTCCATGAGCACGCGTTGGGCGCTGCTGCCGAGGACGAACTTGCCGACGGCGGTCCGCCGCCGCAGCCCGATGACAGTTACTTCGACGCCGGGTTCGCTGGAGGCGTCGATGAGGTCATCGGCGGCGGAATGCCCGTCGACCGGTTGCCGGATTTCGACCTCCACGGCCGCCGCGGCGCTGTCCGCACGGAGCCGGTCCAGGTCGGCTTGGCTCGCGAGGGCCGCATCGACCTGGGCGCCGGCGCGGGCTGAGTTGACGATGACGAGGCCGGTGGACCGTCTTGCCGCCTCCGCGAGCGCGTACGCGAAAGCCGCGTTTCCCTCCGGGGTGGGCAGGTAGCCAAGCAGCACGCTCATCGGGGTCCTTTCTGCGTCAGGAGGTGATCTCCACCCCGTCGATACGGTGAACCGCGGCGAAGTCGCTGAGGCTCAGACCGAGTCCTGGGCGGTGGGGTACGAGCATGTGGCCGTCGCGCAGTTCGAGACGTTCGTTCCAGAGGGGTTCGAGCCACTCGAAGTGTTCGACCCACGGCTGGTGCGGGTAAGCCGCGGCCAGGTGCAGGTGGATTTCCATCGCGAAGTGGGGCGCCATGCGCAGTCCCGCGTGGTCGGCGAGGGCCGCGACGCGCAGGAAGGGGGTGATGCCTCCGACACGTGGCGCGTCGGGTTGGACGAAGTCCGCCGCGCCCGCCTGGATCAGTGTCCAATGCTCGGCGACGCTGGTGAGCATCTCCCCGGTGGCGATGGGTGTGTCCAGCGAGGCGGCGAGGGCGGCGTGGCCCTGGGCGTCGTACGCGTCCAGCGGCTCCTCGATCCACTCCAGATTGAACTGTTCCAGGGTGCGGCCGATGCGTCGGGCGGTCGCGCGGTCCCACTGCTGGTTGGCGTCGACCATCAGCGTCACATCGTCGCCGAGCCGCTCCCGTACGGCCGCCAGCCGTCGCAGATCGGCTTTCGCGTCGGGCTGACCGACTTTGATCTTGATGCCGCCGATGCCGCGGGACAGCGCCTGTTCTGCGTTGTCGAGCAGTTCGTCCAACGGTGTGGACAGGAAACCGCCGGAGGTGTTGTAGCAGCGCACGGCGTCACGGTGGGCACCGAGCAGCTTGGCCAGTGGCAGGCCGGCGCGTTTGGCCTTGAGGTCCCACAACGCGATGTCGGTCGCGGCGATCGCCTGGGTGGCCAGGCCGCTGCGTCCGACGGATGCGCCGGCCCATACCAGCTTCGTCCACAGTCGAGCGATGTCGTTGGGGTCTTCGCCGATGAGCTCCGGCGCGACCTCGCGGGCGTGGGCATACAGGCCCGGGCCGCCAGCGCGTTTGGAGTAGCTGAACCCCAGGCCCTGGTGTCCGTCCGACGTGCCGATCTCGGCGACCAGCACGGCGACCTCGGTCAGTGGCTTCTGCCTGCCGGTGAGCACCTTGGCGTCGCTGATCGCCGTCTTGAGGGGCAGCCGGACAAGGCTGAGTCGGATGCGGTCGATGCGGTCGGTGCCGCCTGCTGGCGTAGGCGCCGGCTGGAACGGCTGAGTGCTGTGGGTCGTCATGGGTTCCGTTCCGTCGAAGTGCTGGAGGCCGGGCTATACCTGCCTTGTTTCACGGGCGATTCGGGCCGCCTGGCGGTTGCGGACCATGCGCAGGAGCGGGATGACGACGACGGTCAGCACCAGCACGGCGACAAGGACGGCCGACACCGGACGCTGGAAGAATCCGAGGACATCGCCGTCGAACAGGCGCATCGACCGGCGGAATGATGCTTCGAGGAGCTTGCCGAGCACGAAGGCGAGCACGAAGGGTCCGGGTTCGAAGCCGAGCTTCTTCATGCCGTAGCCGAGGATGCCGAGCGCGACGACGAGGAACATGTCGAAGGCGTTGTTTCTGATGCTGTAGACGCCGATCATCGTGACCAGCACGGTCAGCGGCGCCAGGATGCCCGCGCGGACCCTCAGCAGCCGCACGAACACGCCGATGAGTGGGATGCTGAGCAGCAGCAGGATGATGTTGCCCAGGTACATGGAGTTGACGACGCCCCAGAACACGTCGGGATGGTCGACGATCAGCTGTGGTCCGGGCGGGATGCCCTGCAACAGCAGGGCTCCAAAGAGGACGGCCATGGTGGCGTTGGCGGGGATGCCGAGCGTCAACAGGGGAATGAACGAGGACGTCGCCGCGGCGTTGTTGGCGCTTTCCGGACCGGCGACCCCCTCGATCGCGCCCTTGCCAAACCGGGACGGGTCTTTGGCGGAGCGCTTCTCCACGGCGTACGCCACGAGCGAGGACATCGTGGCGCCGCCGCCGGGCAGCACGCCGAGGACGAAACCGACGATCGAGCCGCGCAGGATCGCCATCCGGGACTGGAGCCACTCCAGTCGTCGCGGGATGGCGCGGCCGAAGGAGAGCACCGCCGGTTGTGGCCGCAGCCGGTGTTCGAGGTTGTAGAGGATCTCGCCGACGCCGAATACGCCCATCGCGACGATGACGAAGTCGATGCCGTCGGACAGTTGGTCGCTGCCGAACGTGAACCGCGGAGTGCCCACGAGCGGGTCCAGGCCCACCGTGGCGAGCAGGAGCCCGACGCCGGCGGCCGCGACACTCTTGATGAGCGCGCCGTTTCCGAGGGTGGCGACCAGGAAGATGCCGATCAGCGCCAGGACGGTGTATTCGGCTGGCCCGAACTCCAGTGCGGCGTCGGCGACGAGCGGGGCGATGAACGTCAGCAAAACGATCGAGGCGGTCCCGCCGATGAACGAGCCGATCGCCGCGATCCCGAGCGCGGAGCCGGCCTTGCCCTGGCGGGCCATCTGATGCCCGTCCAGCGCGGTGACCACAGTGGACGCTTCGCCGGGAAGCTTGAGCAGGACCGAGGTGATGGTGCCGCCGTACTGGGCGCCGTAGAAGATGCCGGCGAGCATGATGACGGCTGGCGCCGGCTCGATGTTGTAGGTGATGGGCAGCAGGATCGCGATGGTGGCGGCCGGGCCGAGGCCGGGCAGCACGCCCACCAGCATGCCCAGGGTCACGCCGATCACGCAGTACAGGATGTTCTGCGGCTCGAACACGACCTCGAACCCGGACAGCACGGAACCGAAGTCCATGTCAGCTCCCGATCAGGTGCGGCAGCGGCACGCCGAGCCCGGTGATGAACAGCAGGTACGCGGCCACGGTGGCCAGCACCGACACCACGGCGGTGACCCGCCAACTCTCCCCGCCCAGAAACCGCAGCCACAGTGCCAGCAGCAGCACGGTGGGTATCTCGAAGCCGATCAGTTCGAACAGGTAGGCGTAGATCGCCAGGCTGGCCGCACCGATGACGACGGCCGTGGTACCGCGGGTGAAGGCTTCGGTGTCGCGTGCCGCGCGGGCCCGGACCGCGATGGTGGCGCCGGCGCCGATCAGCAGCACCGCGACGATGCTCGGCCACAGCCCTGGTCCGGGGTCGGCGAGGGCGCCGAAGCCGAGAGCGCGGGCGTACCACAGGGTGGCCAGGCCGAGCGCGACGGGGATCGCGCCGGCGATGGCGGACAGGGCCGGGCCCCCGGTCGGGGGCCCGGCCTCGTCGGACGCCTCGGTTGGCGTGGACTGCTCGACGGTCATGACTTGAAGGTGAGGCCGAACTTCTGCGTCAGGGACGCGAACTGCGCGGCGGAGTCCGTCAGGTGCTGGCGCGCCTCTTGGTCGGAGACCTCCCAGCGCGCCATGTAGTTGTCCTTCAGGAACGTCTCGTAGGCGGGGTCCTTGCGGGCCTCGGCGAACGACTGCTCCAGCTTGGTGGAGACGGCCTCGGGCAAGCCGACCGGGGCGATGATGAACCGTCGCTGGTCGACCACGACGTCGTAGCCCTTCTCCGTGGCGGTGGGCACCTCGGGCAGGAACTCGCTGCGCTCGGTGGAGAAGATGGCCAGCGGCCGCAGCTTGCCGGCCTTGATGTGCTCCATCGTCTCGGCGAGGGAGCCGGACATGGCGTCGACCTGCTTGCCCAGCAGTGCCGTCACCGCGGGCGCGCCGCCGTCGAACGGCACGTCGGTCGCCTTGGTGCCGGCACCCTTGAACAGCAGCGCCTGGGACAGCTGGCCGCCGGTGCCCACGCCCGGGGTCGCGTACTTCACCGATGGCGCCTTCACCAGGTCCTCGACCGTCTGGTGCGGCGATTGCGCGTTGACGACCAGGACGTAGTCCTCCTGGACCAGCGTCGTGACGATCTCCATCTTGTCAGGCTGGATCGCGGTGGGATCCTTGACGACCAGCGGCGTGATCGCGAACAGTGACTTGACCGCCAGCGCGATGTTGTAACCGTCCGGCGACGAGGCCAGCACCTCCTTGCCGCCTACCGCACCGTTGGCACCGGGTTTGTTGGCGATGACGATCGACTGCCCGAGCGGCTTCTCGGCGGCCTTCGCGACGGCGCGGCTGATCAGGTCGCCGCTGCCGCCGGCCGCGAACGGCACGGTGAAGTTGACGGCCCGCGTGGGGTAGTCACTGCCGGCGTCGTCGCTACCACCCTTGACACCGCCGCAGGCGGCGACGGGCAGGATGGACACCGCTGCGAGGGCGGCCAGGACGCGGCGGCGGGTATAGGACTCACTCATGACGACTCCTAGAAGAGAGCGGACAGACAGGGTCGCTTGGGGTCGAACGTCCAGTTCGGGATGAGGTACTGCATGGCGACGGCGTCGTCACGGGCGCCGAGGCCCTGCTTCAGGTACAGCTCGTGCGCCGCCTCCACCCTCTCCAGGTCGAGGTCGACGCCGAGTCCCGGTGCGGTCGGCACCGCGATGGCGCCGTCGCGAATGGACAGCGGGTTCTTGGTGAGCCGCTGGCCGTCCTGCCAGATCCAGTGCGTGTCGATGGCCGTGATGTCGCCGGGCGCCGCCGCGGCGACGTGTGTGAACATGGCCAGCGACACGTCGAAGTGGTTGTTGGAGTGGGATCCCCAGGTCAGGCCCCATGCGTCGCAGACCTGGGCGACGCGCACCGCCCCGCTCATGGTCCAGAAGTGCGGGTCGGCGAGCGGGATGTCCACCGCGTTGGCGCGGACGGCGTGTCCCAGCTCCCGCCAGTCGGTGGCGACCATGTTGGTGGCGGTACGCAGTCCGGTGGCGCGCCGGAACTCGGCCATCGTCTCGCGGGCGGAGTAGACACCCTCGGCGCCACAGGGATCTTCGGCGTACGCGAGCACTCCGTCCAAGCCTCGGCACAGCGCGATCGCGTCGCGCAGCAGCCAGCCGCCGTTCGGGTCGACGGTGATACGAGCGTCCGGGAAGC
Organism: Phytohabitans sp. LZ39; assembly: GCF_059359075.1. Lineage (NCBI taxonomy): Bacteria > Bacillati > Actinomycetota > Actinomycetes > Micromonosporales > Micromonosporaceae > Phytohabitans > Phytohabitans sp. LZ39. The sequence continues at coordinate 330,398 of NZ_JCADBM010000005.1, forward strand.
GGGCGGCCAGGGCGGCCACCGCTTCTGCCTCCAGCGGGCCGGGCAGCACCCCGCCTTTGAGTTTGAAGTCGGAAAATCCGTAGCGGTTCTGGGCGGCCTCGGCTTGGGCGACGATGGCCTGCGGTGTCAGGGCCGGTTCGTCACGCAGTCGCAGCCAGGGGTCGGCGGTGTCCGCGGCGGAGCGGTACGGCAGATCGGTCCGGGTGCGGTCGCCGACGAAGAACAGATATCCCAGGGTCGGTACTGAGGTCCGCTGTTGCCCGTCGCCGAGCAGCGCGGCGACGGGCACCTCCAGGAACTGCCCGAGCAGGTCCAGCAACGCCGCCTCCAGGGCGGTAACGGCGTGGATGGTGGTGCGAAGGTCGTAGGTCTGCTGGCCGCGCCCGCTCCCGTCGCGGTCGGCGAACCGGCTCCGTACCTCACCGAGAACAGCGTGATGCTGGCCGATCGGGCGGCCGACCACCAGGTCGCGGCCGTCTCGGAGGGTCTGGGTGATGGCCGCCCCGCCGGGCACCTCGCCCACGCCGACATGCCCGGTCGTGTCGGTGAGGATGACCAGGTTGCGGGTGAAGAACGGGCCGTGCGCACCGCTGAGGTTGAGCAGCATCGAGTCGTACCCGGCGACCGGCACGACTCGCATGTCGGTCACGACCGGTACGGCATGGTCAGCAGGCATGGCGGTCACCTTTCAAGCCGGCCCTCGACGCGCCGCCACAGCCCTGACGGGTTGTCGTCGGTCACCGCCGGCGGCAGCAGTTCCGCGGGAACGTTCTGGTAGCTGACCGGCCGCAGGAACCGGTCGATCGCGAGCGTGCCGACCGAGGTGGTGCGGGCATCGGAGGTCGCGGGGAACGGTCCACCGTGGACGATGGCATGCCCGACCTCGACACCGGTAGGCCAGCCGTTGAACACGATGCGGCCGGCGATCAGCTCCAGTAGCGGAAGCAGACTTCGCGCCTGCTCGTGATCCTCGGCGGTCGCGTGCACGGTGGCGGTGAGCTGCCCCTCAAGCCGGTCCAGGATCTGGCATAGCTGGCCGCTGGAGGCGACCCGCACGATCAGCGCCGCCGCTCCGAAGACCTCCTCGTGCAGCATCGGGTTGGCCAGGAACGTGGCGCCGTCGGTGACGAACAAGCCGGCGCGGCCGGCGGCGGCAATCGTGTCGTCGTCTTCGCCTTCGGCGGCGACGGTCACCCCACTGGCGGTGCGGAGCCGCTCGACGCCGTCGGCGAACGCGGCGTGGATGCTCGCGCTCAGCATCGGCGCCGCCGGGGTGGCTCGCACCGCGTCGCTGGCCGCGGCCAGGAACTCGCTGAAGCCGTCGCCGTCCGGGACGAAAACCAGGCCGGGGCAGGTGCAAAGCTGGCCGGCGCCCGTGGTGAGCGAGCCGACCAGCGCCAAGCCGAGCGCCGCACCGCGCTCGGCCAACGCGCCCGGCAGTACGAATACCGGATTGACGCTCGACATTTCGGCGTAGACGGGGATGGGTTGGGGGCGGGCGGCTGCCGCCGCGACCAGGGCGAGGCCGCCGGCGCGGGACCCGGTGAACCCGACCGCTTGGACGCGTGGATGGGTGACCAGGTCGGTGCCGAGCCCGGGGCCGTCACCGAACAGCAGCGAAAAGGTGCCTTCGGGCAGTTCGTGCTCCTCGACCGCGGCCTTGACCGCGCGGCCGACCAGCTCGGACGTGCCGGGGTGCGCGCTGTGTGCCTTGACGATCACGGGTGCGCCGGCCGCGAGCGCCGACGCGGTGTCTCCGCCGGCCACCGAGAAGGCCAGCGGGAAGTTGCTCGCGCCGAAGACCGCCACCGGGCCCAGGGGAACGCGCCGCTGCCTGATGTCTGGCCGTGGCAGCGGGATCCGGTCGGGTCGGGCCGGGTCGATCCGTACGCCTTGCCAGCTGCCTTCGCGTACGAGCTCGGCGAACAGCCGCAGCTGCCCGCACGTGCGGGCGCGCTCGGACTCCACCCGGGCCTGCGGGAGTCCGGTCTCGCGGCGCACCCGGTCGATCAGGTCGTTGCCGAGCGCTTCGATGTTCGCCGCGATCGTGTCCAGGAACGCGGCCCGCCGCGGCAGGTCGCTGTCGCGGTAGCCGGCGAACGCCGCCCAGGCCAGCTCCGCCGCACGGTCGACCTCCTCGGTGCCGCCCAGCCCGTATGCCGGTTCCATCGCCTGCCCGGTGCGCGGGTCGACCGCCCGGACCTCGCCCTTGCCGCCGCGGATCTCGCTGCCACCGATCAGCATCGCGCCGGTCAGAACGCTGGTCACAGGTATCACCCCAGCTTCTCGATCAGGGCCGTCAGCTTGATCATCTCTTCGTCGGTCAGATCCGTCAGCGGCGGTCGGACCGGTCCGGCGGGTCGGCCGATCGCGCGCATACCCGCCTTAACGATCGACACCGCGTAGCCCGGCCGCCTGTTCCTGATCTCCACCAGCGGCAGTACGAAGTCGTTGAGCCGGCCATAGACGCCCGCCCGATCCCGGGCCCGCACCGCGTCGTAGAACTCGAGCGCGAACTTCGGCACGAAATTGAAGATCGCTGAGGAGTACGTGGTCACCCCGAGTTCCAGGTACGGCAGGGCGAACGTCTCGGCGGTCGGCAAGCCCCCGATGTAGAGCAACCGGTCACCCACCGTCGCGTACAGGCGCGTCATCAGCTCGATATCACCCACGCCGTCCTTGAACCCCACCAGGTTGGGGCAGGTGCCGACGAGCCTCTCGATGGTCGGCACACTGAACGCGGCGTTGGCGCGGTGGTAGACGATCACGCCCAGCGAGGTGGCCGCACAGATCGCCTCCACATGCGCGGCCAACCCGTCCTGGCTCGCCTCGGTCAGGTACGGCGGGAACAGCAGGATCGCATCCGCACCGGCCGCCTCGGCGTCGCGGGCCATCTCGACCGCCTGAGCCGTGCCGTACCCGGCGGGACCGATGATCGGGACCGTCCCCGCGGTCTCCTGGACGGCGGCGCGCAACACCCGCCCCACCTCGCCGATCGTCAACGAGAAGAACTCACCGGTGCCACCCGCGACGAACAGGCCAGCCGCCGGATGGGACGACAGCCAGCCCAGGTTGTCGCGGTAAGACGCCTCGTCGAAATCCAGTTCGGCCGTGAAGTGGGTGACCGGGAAAGACAACAGCCCGGTACCCAGCGCGTGCCGGATCTCTTCCGGGGCGTATCGCGTCATGACGTCGAACTCCGTTTCGATGAGGTGACCGGTACGTTAAGCGGACAAGGCCATACCGATCCAACACAGATTTGGCATCGCCCAATACCTTTCAGGCATCATGCTGGGGGCGTCGATGTACACGCTTGATCAACTTCGGGGTTTCGTAGCCGTCGCCGAGGAGGGGCACGTCGGGCGGGCGGCCACCCGACTCCAGATGACGCAGCCGCCGCTGAGCCGTCAGATACAGCGGCTCGAGCGCGGCATCGGCATCGTGCTGTTCGACCGCACCCCCACCGGCGTGACGCTCACCCCCGCGGGTCGCGTGTTTCTCGACGAGGCACGCCGCGTGCTACACCTCGCGGCGGCCGCACCTCTCCTCGCCCGGCGAGTGGCCGCCGGGACGGCCGGAACCATCCGGATCGGGTTCACTGCCGTCTCAGCGCTGACCGTGCTCGGACATTGGATCGCCGTAGCCGCGAAGCATCTACCCGAAGTCGACCTGGTCCTGCACGAGATGGTCACCCACGCTCAACTCGACGCCATCCTGGCCGGCGAGATCGAGGTGGGACTGGTGCGCCAGGTGCCGCAGTCCGAGGTGCTCTCGTCCCGACTGGCCCACACCGACTCGCTCGTGCTGGCGGCGCCCCGCGGACACCCGCTCACCGCCCTCGGCCGACCACCTCGCCTCGCCGACATCGCACACCATGACGTGGTGACATACTCGCCGTCCGAGGCGTGGTACTTCTACGAACTCGTCGTCGCGGCCTTCCACCGTGCTCAACTCAGGCCCCGGTACGTGCAGCACATCAGCCAGATCCACACCGTCCTGGCCGTCGTGAACGCCGGGCTCGGTGTGGCTCTCGTGCCACGGTCGGCCTCCGCGCTCCGGTTGCAGAACCTCACCTTCCTGGAAGTCGAAGACCTTCCGGACGACACCGTGACGCTGCACTGCGTCTGGCGTACCACGCACGAGAATCCGGCGCTGACAGCGCTCCTGGAGCGGGTAGCGAACGAGAAATAGGCACATGCCAATGAGGTATCGGTCGATACCAAACCTGTGTTTGATCGGCATGACAGACCACGCTTAACGTACCGGTCACCAGTTCGAAACAGAGTTCGGCCATCGATTGGTCCGGACGTATCACGGTTACCCGGGCGGCATCCGCGAGCGTGCCGTCGGCCTTGCAGGAATCCGCATCAGGCGGGCGGCTTGGCCAGTCAACTCGAGGGTCACGGGCAACGCCACCCCGACCCGACCACCGACGTCGCGCGCCGGAACGCGTTTCTGTGCGCACAACGCGTGAATGATCTTGGTTTCTCGTTTGGAGGTCCCCATGGGTCAGGAGTCGATCAACCGCAGGGCATTGATCCAGCTAGGTGGGGTGGCCGCGGCCGGCGCGGGGACGGGGGGACTGCTTGGCCCGCCGTCCCCCGCACAGGCAGCTGGCGGAGACCGCCACCGGCCACCCCGCAGGCTCAAGATGTACGTCGGTACCCAGCGCCGCGCCTCGACACCGGCCGTACTGCGCGAATTCACCCGGCACGGCGTGACCCACTGGGTCGGCTACCCGCCCGCCCCTCCCCTGGCAGAGGGCCGTGGCTACTGGCTGCCGTCCGAGGTCGAGCAGACCCGCGAATTCGCCGAGCAGAACGGCGTCACCCTCGACATGGTTGCCCTACCGATGCTGACCTCGTCGCACATCGACCGCGACCCGCGGCCAGCGATCATGCTCGCGAAAAGTCCCGAACGTGACAAGGACATCGACGACATCCACCGGATGATCGAGGCGTGCGCGATCGCCGGCGTGCCGGCCTTCAAATACAACATGAGCCTTCTGGGGGTTCTGCGCACCGGCGAGGTCCCCGGCCGCGGCGGATCCTTGTACGGGCAGTTCCGGGCCGCCGACCTTCCCAAGAACGAGCCGCTGACCCGTGCCGGCGTCGTCGACGCGGACGCCTTCTGGGAACGCATCGACTACTTCATCCAGCGGGTGATCCCCGTCGCCCACCACTTCAAGGTGCGCGCGGCATGCCACCCACAGGACCCAGGAACGCCGCCCGGCGGCTACCGCGGCATCACCAACGTCCTGAGCGTCCCCGGCGGCAAGGGCCTGTTCACCTTCCTGTCCCTCCACAAAAGCCCCTACCACGGACTCAACCTCTGTGTCGGCACCCTGGCCGAGATGCTGTGGAACCCCCAGCGAGAGATCTACGACATCGTGCGCCGGCTGGCCCGGACCAAGCGGCTGTTCAACATCCATCTGCGCAACATCAAGGGCCGCCGCGACGACTTCATGGAGGTGTGGCCGGACGAAGGCGACATCGACCACGCCCGCGTCATCCGCATCCTGGCCGAGGAAGGCTACGCGTACAACGTGGACCCGGACCACGTTCCCGACCACCCGGACGACCCAGGCGGCAAACAGGCGTACGCCCACGGATACGGCTACCTGCGCGCCCTGATGCAGGCGGTCGAGAGCACCCTCGACCGCTAACGAGGAGACGACACTGTGAAACGAATAGGCACCGCCGTGGTGGCCGTCGCCTGTCTGACCGGGCTTACCTTCGCCGCCCCCTCCGCCGCGTCGTCCGCCCCTCCCACCGAGCCGGGCCTGCGACCGCTGCTGGACCAAACGCTGGTGGTCGACGGCATCACCAGGCAGTACGCCGTGTACGTCCCGAGCCAACAGCCCGTTTACCGTGTCGCGGACCCCAAGGACAACCCGATCGTGGTGATCCTGCACCCGGACGGCGAAACCGCCCATGAATACGCGCTGCGCACCCAGTGGTCACGGGTCGCCGAGGAGGAAGGCTTCATCGCCGCCTTCCCCACCGCCCAGAACGGCACGTGGAACGCCCACCTGGACCCGGGCCGGCCCGACGACATCGGTTTCGTCACCGCCGTAACAGACGCTGTCCGCGGCGCCTACCAAGGCAGCTCCGTCAACGTGTACATCGTCGGCGAAGGCACCGGCGCGGCCGTCGCCAACGAGGTCGCCGCCATCAACTCACCCAAGTACGTCGCCGTCGCCAGCCTCACCGGCGGCGCGCCCGCCGACTTCTACCAGACCGCCAGCACCCGCCTGCGAAATACCACGATGGCGAGCTGGACATTCGTCAACGGTCGCCTCAGCGGTGACGAACACCGGCAGATCGAGTACTGGAAACACGCCAACAAGGTCAACCCACGGCCTCAACACGAACACGGGAGAGACTTCAGCACCACCATCTACCGCAACCCCAACAATCCGCTGGCCCAGGTCCGCGTCTCCTACCTACGCAGCCCGTCCGCGCTCGGCGGCACCAGCGTGGCGCGAGCGGTATGGCGCGGCATGTTCCACCCGACCCTGCGCTTCACCGACCAGGACTCCACCAACGGACGCCTCGTCCCGTTCCAGACCGCCAGACAGATGCGGCTGACCGAGCACACCGCCAGCATCGCCGGCCAAACCCGCCGCTGGCTGGTCTACCTTCCCACCAACTACCGCAAGCTGACCAACCATGGCCGCAAACTCCCCCTTGTGCTCGCCTTCCATGGCCGCAACGGATCCGGCCGCTACATGGCCCAGCAAACCGGCTGGCACCAGGTCGGCGAAGCGCGCGGCTTCATCGTCGTCTACCCGCAAGCCGAACCAGCCACCGGACCCAACATCGGCTTCAGCGGAAGCATCGACGCGGCCAACCCCGACGTCTCCTTCACCCTCGACGTCCTCGCCGACCTCTCCGCCCGCTTCGCCGTTGACACCACCAGAGTCATCGTCACCGGCGTCTCCCAAGGTGCGGCCTTCACCAACCGACTCGCCGTGCAATACCCCCAGCTGTTCGCCGCGATCGCACCCTGCTACTCCGGACATCTCAACGCAGCCAGCTACAGCGACCCCATCGTGCGCACCGACGTACCCCTACCCGTGTGGCAATGCCGCGGCGTCAACGAGGTACCCACCGACTACCCTGGCGGCACCGCCGGCGAAGCCACCGCGAGAGTCTTCTGGCGGGAAACCGTCAACAAGAACACCGCACCACCAACCGTCGAGGTCGACGGCAGATACACCACCGACATCTACCACGACGGCGCCGCCGAGTATCGCTGGACCGTCAACGGCGACATCGGCCACTTCTGGCCCAAAAACCTGGGCTTCAAGCTATGGGACGACTTCCTGGCCCACTACCGGCGCCTCCCCAACGGCAGCCTCGGCCCGGCCGCGCTCCCGGATCGATGAGACCGGGACGTGTGCGCCCTCCGTGCCCTGGGTGCCGCCGGGGCGGGTCTCGTTCAGCGTGGTCGGAACTCGATGCGCAGGATGCGGTCGTCGCCGGGTCGGGGTTCGGTGCCACCCCAGTCCATGGGGGTATGGTCGCGCGCCAAGAGAGAGTTCGGCCGTCAGATGGCGGACGAATCTCCCCCTCCTTTCCCGCGTGGTCTCTGCTTCGGTCCACCGACGACTGCTACATCTCCTGCTCCCACCAGCCGCGCGTGTCGACGTCCGCGGCGTCCGCCAGCGCCTCCAGTTCCGCGATCTGCTCGTCGGCGAGCTCGATGCCACGAGCTCGGATCATCCCGTCGATGTAACCCGCCTTCGTGACCCCGATGATCGGGGTGGTCCCCTTGGCGATGGCCCAGGCGGTGGCGACGTCGGCGGCGGACGCGCCTCGGTCCTCGCCGATCGCCGCCATCCTGTCCGTCAGCGCCTGAAGCTGGGGCAGGACGCCGTTGTACGTGGCCGCCCGGCTGCTGCCCTCCGGCAACGGATGGGCCGGGCTGTACCTGCCGCTCAACGCCCCCTGCTCGAGGACCATGTAGGAAAAGAACGGCACGTCGTGCTCGCGGCAGTGATCAAGAATGCCCGCGCGCTCAGCGGCCCGGTACAGCAGACTGTAGTGGTTCTGGACCGCCTCCACGCGGAAGCCGGCCTCGCCGAGGATCTGATCGGCGAGAGCGATCTGCTTCAGGTTGTGGTTCGAGACACCGACATGCTTGATCCTGCCGCTTTGCAGCAGCGGGATCAGAAGCGGCGTCCACCGGGCCACGTCGGCAGGGTTGTGGATCCAGTACAGATCCACATAGTCCGTACCCATCCGGTCGAGGCTCTGCTCGAGCATGTCCGCGACCGGATCGTCGCCGTCGCCCGCGGCCTGCGGGGTGAACTTCGTCGACAACTGGTACTCGCTGCGGGCGTAGCCCTTCAGCGCCTGAGCGAGGACCGACTCCGAGCGACCCATGCCGTACACCACCGCCGTGTCCCACAGCGTGAACCCGTTCGACTGCGCCTTTTCGACGACCTCTCGCAGGCCGGACGCGGTCAGCTGACTGCCGAAATAGCCGTCGCCCACCTCGCCGCTGTCTCCCCAGGCCCACGTGCCCAGCGCCACCGCCGGCACTGTCAGCGTCTTGCTCGTCATGTCCCCTACCTCCATCGCTTGTCCGTCGGCCGCGGCAACTTGTCGTGAACGCCCAGTCGACAGCTCCGCCCGAGTCACGCACGCCCACGGAACGTTCGACCCCCAGAAGACCGCGATCGCCGGCGCCGGAGAAGGTCGCGTTTATCGGGGGTACAACCTCAACCCCCCCTCGCGCCGTGACCAGCGGCTACCGTGAATGACATGGACCAGCAGCCCGGAAACCGCGGCGAAATCCGGGACTTCCTTGCCAGCCGACGCGCCAAGATCACCCCGGCGGATGCCGGACTGCCGACCAGCGCCCGTCGGCGGGTCGCCGGGCTGCGGCGCGAGGAGGTCGCCGTCCTTGCCGGCGTGAGCACGGAGTGGTACACGCGGCTGGAGAAGGGTCACATCGGCGGCGTGTCCGAAGACGTCCTTGACGCGGTCGCTCGCGCCCTGCACTTGGACGACGACGAACGCACCTACCTGTTCGACCTGGCCCGGTCATCGCGGCCCGACAGTCGCACGCCGTCGCGTCGCCGGGACGTCGAGGTCCCGCCCCGGGTCCAGTGGCTGCTGGACTCCATGACGATGTCCTCGGCGTTCGTACGCAACGGCCGCATGGACGTCGTCGCCAGCAACCCCCTGGCCCGAGCCCTCCTCACGCCGATGTTCGACAGCGCCACCGTCGACAAGCGCGGCCGCCCCAACGTCGCCCGCTACATCTTCCTCGACCCCGGTGCACACCACTTCTTCGTCGACTGGGACGCCGCCACCATCGCCACCGCCGCCCTGCTACGCGCCGAAGCCGGGCGCGAGCCCCGCGACCGGCCACTACGCGAGCTCGTCGGCGAGCTGTCCACGCTCAGCCCCGAGTTCCGCAACCGATGGGCGGCGCACGACGTCCTGATCCGCCACGACGGCATCAAACGGCTCCAGCACCCCGACGTCGGCCACCTGGAACTGACCTTCCAATCCCTCGACCTACCCCTGCCCGGCCGAGCCGTGCACGACCTGGTCATCTACACCGCCGAACCCGGCAGCACGTCCGAAGACCGACTCAAACTCCTCGCCAGCTGGGCAGCTACCCAATCCCGGACGGCACAGCCCACCCACCACTCTGCGCAGCCCGACACGCTCTGACTCCCCATCTACGCCGATGTGAGGCGCCCTTCAGCAGGCGCCCTACCGGCGTCCAAGGGTCGGAATTCGTGGTCCCAAAGCGTTTAGGATCGCCCAAAATCGCTGAAACCGGGCGCCGAATGTTTCGTGTATGTAACGTCGGTTTACCTTCGTTGACAAACCGTTTTACCAGAAGCAAAGTGTTCTGCATTCCAGTGGTAAAAGGGTTTGGCAGGTGTCGAGATGGCGAAGCCGAGGGTGAAGATCCGCACGGTGGCCGAGGCCGCTGGCGTGTCTGTCACGACGGTCTCCCTCGTACTCAACGAGGTGGCCGGGGCCCGGGTCAGCGCGGAGACCCGGCAGCGGATCCACGACGCGGCACAGCGCCTCGGCTACGTACCGAACGAAGTCGCCCGGCAGTTGCGCGCCCAGCGGACCAAGGCGTTGGGTCTGCTGGGTGACGAGGTGACGACCACTCCGTTCGCGGGGCGGATGGTTCTGGGAGCGCAGGAAGCGGCGAGCAAGCACGGCTGGTTGCTGATGCTGCTCAACAGTGGCCAGGACCCCGAGTTGGAGCGCAAGGAGATCGCCGCGTTCCTCCGTGGGCGGGTGGACGGCGTGCTGTACACGACGATGTACCACCGGGTGGTGCGAGTGCCGGAGCGGCTGCGCACGGTGCCGACGGTGCTGCTGGACGCCGAGGACGACACCGCCGAGGTGCCGTCCGTGGTGCCTGACGAGCTGGACGGCGCGTACCTGGCGACGAAGGAGTTGCTGGATCACGGGCATCGCCGTGTCGGTTTCGTCAACCACAGCGGTGACATCCCGGCGACCTGGGGTCGGCTGGCCGGCTACCAGCGCGGGTTGCGGGAGGCTGGCGTGCCGTTCGACCCGAACCTGGTGGTAGCGGTTCCGCCGGTGGCCCGGGAAGGCTATGCCGCCACGTTGCGACTGCTGGGCGCCGAGCAGCGCCCGACAGGGCTGTTCTGTTTCAACGACCGGGTCGCGATGGGCGCCTACCAGGCGGCCGCGGCGCTTGGTCTGCGCATCCCGGCCGACGTGTCCATCGTTGGCTTCGATGACCAGGAGGAGATCAGCGAGGGTCTGCTGCCGGGGTTGACCACGGTGGCGCTGCCGCACTACGCGATGGGGGCGTGGGCGGTCGACGCGCTCATCGCCCGGATCACCGATCCACAGACGCCGGTGGAGCGCGTGCTCCTGCCGTGCCCGATCGTTCGGCGCGAGTCGGTGGGCACACCGCCGACGCTGTGACCGCGTAACACTGCCTGGCCGGTGGCACGGCCGCAGGCAGGAGATGACTTTCCGGTTCGTGACGGCCGCCGCGCTCACACCGCGACGGCGGCGAAGCCATGCCCAATAAAGAGGAGAAGGCACCGATGAACACTTCGAAGCGACGCTTGTTGGCCACCGGATTGGCGGCCGTGGTGTTGGCCGGCGTGGCCGCGTGCGGGTCGGGCGAGGGCGCGGGCACGTCCGCCGACGGCGGCCTGACCCTGTGGACGCACAATGCCGGCAACCCGCAGGAGCTGGCGGTCGTGGAGCAGATCGTCGCTGATTGGAACGCGGCCCATCCGGACAAGAAGGTCACGGTTCAGGCCTTCCCGCAGGCCGCGTACAACGAGGCGGTCGTCGCGGCGGCGACGGCGAAGAAGCTGCCCTGCATCCTGGACACCGACGCGCCCGCCGTGCCCAACTGGGCGTACGCGGGCTACCTGGCTCCGCTGGAGATTCCGGCCGACCTGCTGGCCAAGCAGCTGCCCAGCACGGTGGGCACCTACCAGGGCAAGACCTATTCCGTCGGTTACTACGAGGCGGCGCTGGGACTGTTCGCCCGCAGGTCCGCGCTCACGGCTGCCGGGGTGCGGATCCCCACGCTCGAGCAGCCGTGGACCGCCGCCGAGTTCGACCAGGCCCTGCGCGCGATCAAGGCGAGCAAGAAGTACCCGATCACCTTCGACCTGGGCACCGGCGACACCACGACCGAGTGGTGGACCTACGCCTACTCACCCTTCCTACAAAGCTTTGGCGGGGACCTGATCGACCGCAACACCTACAAGACCGCCAACGGTGTGCTCAACGGCGACAAGGCGGTGGCCTGGGCAACCTGGTTGCGGAATCTGGTGGAGCAGGACTACTCACCACAGAAGTCGAGCCAGGACGCGTTCGCCGACTTCGTCAACGGCAAGTCGGCGATGGTCTGGTCCGGCATCTGGAACGCGGGTTCGTTGAGCAAGGTCGAGGACGGGGTCGTGCTGCCCCCGCCGGACTTCGGCAGCGGCGCCAAGGTTGGTGGCGGGTCGTGGCAGTGGGCGGTCAGTAGCAGTTGTGCGGACAAGGCGACCGCGATGGAGTACCTGCGCACGTCGCTCACGGCCAAGAACATCGCGGCGTTCGCCGAAAAGCAGAACGTCATCCCCGCCACCGAGGAGGCGGCCGCGCTGGTTCCCGGCTGGCAGCCCGGTGGAGAGAAGCGGTTCTTCCTGGACGAGTCCAAAAAGCTGGCGACCGTCCGGCCGCCGACCCCGGGTTACCCGTACCTGACGACCACGTTCGCGAAGGCGACGCAGGACATCGTCGCGGGCGGAGACCCTAAGCAGATCCTGGACCGCGCCGCGAACGAGATCGACCAGGACCTGAAGTCCAACAACTACTACGGCTTCTGACCGTTCGCAGGGTGCGGGCGGCGGCTCGCACCCCGCGCGCACCGCCTTGGAGAGAAACGATGGCCGTCAGCATCTCACCGACCCCGGTCGCCGCCGCGGCGAAGCCGGCGCCGCGGCGTCACGACCGCCGGCAGAGCCGGGATCAGCGACGCGTGGGGCTGCTCATGATCGCCCCTGCTGGTGTCCTGCTTGCCCTGTTCTTCTTCGTGCCGGTCGCGTTGGGGTTCGCGCTGGCCTTCACCGACGCGCGCCTGATCAGCCCGAAGCCGCTGGAGTTCATCGGCCTGGACAACTTCCAACGGATCCTGGACGACCCGGTGTTCTGGAAGTCGTTGCGCAACACGCTGTTCTTCGCCGCCGTCGTCGTGCCCGTTCAATCGGGGCTCGCCCTGCTGCTGGCGTTGCTGGTCAACGTGAAGATGCGCGGCACCAACATCTTCCGGACGCTGTACTTCATCCCGGTGGTCACGTCCATCGTCGTCGTCTCGATCCTGTGGCGGTTCATGTACCAGCAGGACGGGCTGGTCAACAGCATGCTGCACTGGGCCACCGGCAACGTCGTACGCGTCGACTGGCTCAACAACACCAGCACCGCGCTGCCCGCGATCATTGTCATGTCGGTGTGGCAAGCGGTCGGCTTCCACATGGTCATCTGGCTGTCCGGGCTACAGACGATTCCCGGTGAGCTGTACGAGGCCGCCGACCTGGATGGCGCCGGAACCTGGGACAAGTTCCGCTACATCACCTGGCCCGGCCTACGGAGCACCCGCACCTTCATCCTGGTCACGATCACCATCGCCGCACTGAGCCTGTTCACGCAGGTCCACGTCATGACCGCGGGCGGCCCGCTGGACGCCACCTCGACGGTGGTCTACCAGGCCGTCCGGGTCGGATACCAGCAGCAGCAGACCGCCTACGCCTCGGCCATCTCGGTGGTCTTCTTCCTGCTGGTGCTCACCGTCTCGCTGATCCAGCGGTGGCTGACCCGAGAAAGGAACGCCTAGCCATGGCGATGCCCGCCGTCCACGGCGCCAAGCGCCGCCGACACCACGCCACCCGCGCCGCCGTGCTGGCTGCCCGCCTGGTGTGCGTGTTCCTGTTCGCCGCGCCGATGCTGTTCATGTTCGTCTCGTCGCTGAAGTCCGACACCGACATCTTCCGGGACATCGGCTCGGTGCGCGCCTTCCTGCCAGTCGGTGACATCTCATTGCGCAACTACGCCGGCGTGTTCGAGACCGTGCCGGCGGCCCGGTTCCTGCTCAACTCGCTGTTCATTTCTCTGCTGACGGTCGCGCTCGGTGTGCTGGTGAACAGCATGGCGGCGTTCGCGCTGTCCCGCCTGTCCTGGCCGGGCCGGCGCGTCGCGTTGAGCGTCGTGATCGCCACCCTGGTGGTCCCGTTCGAGACATTCGCGCTGCCGCTGGTGTGGTGGGTGAACAAGCTGCCCTGGCTCACAATGCACGGACTGCAACTGACCATCAGCGAGGGCTGGCTCGACACCTACCGGGTGCAGATCCTGCCGTTCGTGGCCAACGCCTTCTCCATCTACCTGTTCTACTCCTACTTCCAGAGCATCCCGCGCGAGCTCGACGAGGCCGCCCGGGTCGACGGCGCCGGATGGTTCCGCATCTACCGCACCGTCGTCATGCCGCTGTCCGGACCTGCCGTGGCCACCGTGTCGATCCTGACTTTCCTGCCGGCATGGAACTCCTACCTGTGGCCGCTCATGGTGGTCCAGACGCAGGAGCTACGGCCGGTCATGGTCGGCGTCTCCTACTTCTTCCAGCTCAAGGTCCACTGGGGCGAAATCATGGCGTACTCCACCCTCATCACCCTGCCGGTCCTGGTGCTGTTCCTCGCCTTCCAGCGCGCCTTCGTCAACAGCATCGCCTCCACCGGCGTCAAGGGATGACCTCCGCCGCCAGGCACAACCCCACCACACCGACTCCATCCGAAAGCGGTAGCCGATGACCATCGCCGACCCCGTGGAGAACCGCACGCAGGATGATGCGTTCCCCGCGCTACATGTGCGACCACCCGCGGGATGGGTCAACGACCCGAACGGCCCTTTCCAGTGGAACGGCCGATACCACCTGTTCTACCAACACAATCCGTCGGCGCCGGTGCACGCGAACATCCAATGGGGACACGCCAGCAGTGCGGACCTGGTGCATTGGCGCACCGAACCCATCGCCCTCACCCCGACGCCGGGACATCTGGACGCCGGCGGCTGCTGGTCCGGGTGCGTGGTCGACGACGATGGCGTGCCCACCGCCGTCTACACCGCGATCGGCAACGGCGTCCTCGACGCCAGCATCGCCCTGGCCACATCCGCGGACGGGCAGCTGCGCACGTGGCGTAAACATCCGGCCCCCGCCGCCCGCGCTCCGCAAGGCCTGCACCTGATCGGCTACCGGGATCCCTTTGTCTTCACCGCCTACGGGCACCGTTACGCGCTCGTCGGCGCCGGCTTGCGTGGTGGCGGCGCCGCCACCGTGCTGCTCTACAGATGCGACGACCTGTACGAGTGGACCTACCTCGGCCCGCTGACCAACGCCGCGGACCCGGTGGCCGCGCGGTACGCCCCGGCGGACATCTGGGAATGCCCACAACTGGTGCGCCTGGGCGACCGATGGGTCCTGATCGTCTCCCTCTGGACCAGCGAGATCCTCGGCCGCGTCGCCTACCTCGTCGGAGACCTCGACATCTCCGGCGGCGTGCCCCGCTTCACCCCAACCCACGGCGGGCTCGTCGACGCCGGCCGCGACTTCTACGCCCCAGCCGTCCTGGCATCCCCGGAACGCGTCCTGCTGTGGGGCTGGTCCTGGGAGGACCGCACCGACGCCGACGTATTGGCGGGTGGCTGGGCAGGCCTGCTGACCCTTCCCCGGGTACTGACGCTCAACCCCGCCGGCCGCCTCGCCTCGACCCCCGCACCGGAGCTGCACGCGCTGCGCGGCACTCCCGTCCGACGTGTGGTGGCCGTACGGGAACAGCCGCAAACCGTGGACCTGCCATCAGGCCCACTCGACATCGAAATCCGCCTGCACAGCCAGGCACGGCAGCCGACAGCGCTCACACTGCGCCTGGGCGACAACTGGCTCACCGTCACGGTCGACCCCGCGACCGGACGCGCCGCAGTACACCGAAACGTGCTGCACCCCGAACGAGCCACCCGCGACGCCACCGTGCACATCACCGGTGGCACCGAGTCCGTCCACATGCGTCTGCTGCTGGATGGCTCCATCGCCGAGGTGTTCCTGCCCGACGGCGTCGTCTTCACCGAACGGCTCTACCCCACGACCCCGGCCCGGCACACGTCGCTGCACCTGCGTGGATCGGTCGGCACCCAGGCGGTGATCACCGCCTGGCAGCTACGGCTCCCCGGCGTCCCCTGAGAACGCCGGGAGCACAGCAAGGAGGGCACCCTGTGAGACCCACCCCCGCAACGATCGCCCGCAACGCCGCGCTCCTCGGTGCGCTGACGCTGGTGATCGCATCCACGCTCGCACCGCATCGCCTCGACGCGACGCCCGTAGCGGCGACCACCTACCGACCGCTGTACCACCACATCGTCCCGGACCGGTGGATGAACGACCCCCAACGACCCATCCACCTCAATGGACAGTTCCACTACTACTACCTCTACAACAACGACTACCCGGACACCAACCACACCGCCTGGCGGCGCGCCACCAGCACCGACCTCGTCCGGTTCACCGACCGCGGCGTCGCCGTCCCCAAGGACACCACCCCCAACGGCAGCATCTGGTCCGGCTCACCGGTCGTCGACACCAACAACACCGCGGGCTTCGGCGCCAACGCGGTTGTCGTGCTTGCCACTCAGGAACACGCCGCGAACAACAACGCCCAAGCCCAGTTCCTCTGGTACTCCACCGACGGCGGCGCCACCTTCCGCAACTACAGCACCACGCCGGTCATCCCCAACCCCGGCCGGTTCGACTCCCGCGACCCGAAGACCATCTGGGACAGCGACCGCAACCGATGGGTCACCGTACTAGCCGAGAACGACCAGCTCAGCTTCTACACCTCCACCAACCTCAGAAACTGGCAGCGAGCCGGCGAATGGCGGATGCCCGGCCTCGGTGTACTGGAATGCCCCGACCTGTTCAAGATGGTGGCCGACGACGGCACCACGAAATGGATCATCGGCGCGTCCGCCGACGGCAAGGGCATCGGCCAACCGAACACCTACGCCTACTGGACCGGCACCTTCACCGGCACCGGCTTCCAGCAAGACTCCGCACACCAGTGGCTCGACTACGGCTGGGACTGGTACGCCGCCGTCACCTGGGAGAACCCCACCAACCCACTGGGCAGCCGATATGCCATCGGCTGGATGAACAACTGGGCCTACTCGGCGAACACACCAACCTGGGCCAACGACGGCTTCAACGGCACCAACTCGATCGTGCGCGAGATCAAACTCAAGCGGCAAGGCACCGGCGGCTACAGCCTCGTATCCCAACCGGTCAACGGCCTCGACAACATCGTCGCGAGCACCACCAACCTCGGCACGATCCAGGTCAACGGCGTCGTCCCGCTCAGCTACTCCGGCGAGGCGTACGAGCTCACCACCGACGTCAGCTGGACCCAGCTCAACAACGTCGGCATGCAACTGCGCAAGTCCACCGACGGCACTCGCCACGCCGACGTCGGCGTTTACGGCGACTACGCCTACCTCAACCGTGGCTACACCAACCACCCCGACCAGACCAACAGGTTTCTCGAAAGCAAAAGCCCGTTCGACCCCGCACGCAAGAACGTCCGGCTACGCATCCTGGTGGACCGCACCACCATCGAAGTGTTCGTCGACGATGGAAAGCACGTCCACTCCAGCGAGGTCTTCGCCGCCCCCGGCGACAACGGCATCGCCCTCTACACCGACGGTGGCACCGCCACGTTCGCCAACCTCACCATCCGCAGCCTCCGCGACATCAACGCCCAACCCGTCCCGACCGGCACGGTGCTGGCCAGCTTCGAAAACAACACCTACGGATCGTGGGCCCGCACCGGCACGGCATTCGGCACCGCGCCAGCCAACGGCACCCTGCCCAACCAACAACATGTCAGCGGATACCTCGGCGACGGCCTCGTCAACACGTACCTCAACGGGGACGCCACCACCGGAACCCTGACCTCGCCCGCCTTCACCATCAACCAGCGGTATCTCAAATTCCTCGTCGGCGGCGGAAACCATCCCCACACCGCCGGCAGCCCCACAGCGGTCAACCTCGTCGTCGGCGGTCAAGTCGTCCGCACCACCACCGGACGCAACGAGGAATACCTCCGCTGGACCACCTGGGACCTCGGCAACCTCACCGGACGCACAGCACAGATCCAAATCGTCGACAACAACACCGGCGGCTGGGGACACATCAACGCCGACCACTTCACCCTGGCAGCCACCGCCTGACCAAGCCACCAACGGAGGGATCGTCAGCCCGGCCGCGCACTGACGGTCCCTCCCACCAACACATCACCCTGGCGCCGTTTAGGAGCCCGCTACGCATGGATGATCGGGATGTCGGCCTCGGTGAGCCGGCGCACGGTGTCGTCGTCGGCGGGTGCGTCGGTGACGATGCCGGCCACCGCGGTGATCGGCAGGACCGTGAAGCGGGACGCGGCACCGATCTTCTCGGCGCTGGCCAGCACGTAGGTGTCGGCGCTGCGACGCGCGAGGGCGCGCTTCATGGCGGCCTCGTCGGCGTCGCCGGTGGTCAGGCCGGCGTCCGGGTGTACCCCGGTGACACCCAGGAGGAACACGTCGGCGTTCACCGCCTGTGCGGCCTCGACGGCCGCCGCGCCGCAGGTGACGACCGAATGCTTGAACAGCCGGCCGCCCAGCAGATACACCTCCACGGCCGGATGCTGGGCCAGGGCCGCCGCGACCGTGGGGCTGTGGGTGACCACCGTGGCGGCGAGCGTCGTGGGCAGGACCTGGATCACGGCGAGCGCGGTCGTGCCGCCGTCGACGACGACGGTCGTACCCGGCTGGATCAGCGCGGCGGCCGCCGCCGCGACGCGCTGTTTGCTGGCGACGCCTACGCCGCGGCGCGTCGGATAGTCGGCTACCGCGGGCGAGGCCGGCAGCGCCCCGCCGTATACCCGCTGGCAGAGCCCCGCCGCGGCGAGGTCACGCAGGTCACGACGGATCGTGTCCTCCGACACGTCGAGCTCGGCCGCGACATCCTTGGCCACGACGCGCTGGTCCTGCCGGAGCCGGGCCAGGAGAAGATCTCGACGCTGCGCAGCCAGCATGCACGGTCCTCCACGTTCTTGTTTATTTCTGCACGTTCTACCGATACTCTCATGGTCATGCTGGCGACGAAACCCATGCTGATCCTCATTGCCGGGCCCTATCGGTCCGGCACCGGCGACGACCCGGACCTGCTCGCGGCAAATCTGCGCCGGCTGGAGGAAGCCGCCTGGCCGATCTTCCAGGCCGGCCACGTCCCGATGATCGGCGAGTGGGTGGCGCTCCCGGTGCTGCGGGGCGCCGGCGCCGGCAGTGTCGCCGATCCGGTGGCCGAGCAGGTGCTCTACCCCACGGCGCAGCGGCTGCTGGCGCACTGCGACGCCGTGCTGCGACTGCCCGGTGAGTCCACCGGAGCCGACCAAGACGTGGCAATCGCCCGCCAGCGCGGGCTGCCGGTCTACTACGACCTCACCGAGATTCCCGGCGTCGCGGCGTAACCGGCGGTGCCTCGTTCACCTCTTTGACCGCTCCCGGGGTTAGGGTGTCCTGCCGGCCGTGTCAGACGGGGCCTGAGGGGGCGGTGAGGCATGGTGCCGAGCGCCGGTGCGGTGGCGGCAAAGGCGCCGAGCGCAGGCGGCGAGTCGGTGGCGCTGCTGTCGCGGTTCGGGCGCCGGTTCGCCGCCGCCGTCCGCGTGATGATCTTCGGCCCGGTGGCCGCGATCGGGCTCGTCCGGGCGACCGGCGAGCACGCGATGCCGACCGCCGTCGTGGTCGCCGGCGTCGCGGCGTGGAGCGCGGTGTACGTGTGGTGGCTGCTGCGACGCGCCGGCCGGTGGGCGACCGCCGTGGACGTCGCGGTGATGGTGCTCGTGTGCCTGAGCATCTTCTGGACCGACGCCGCGGCTGAGGGCAACGTCGGCTGGATTCGCCTGCTGGTGAGCTTCGCCTGCGTGGCGTACCAGTGGTATACGCCGCTGGCCCACGGCGTCGCGGCGACCGCGGTGGCCGCCGGCACCTTGCTGGCGGTCGTCCTGGTCACCGAGCCTGCCGCGGACGTGGTGAACGCGGCGGTCTGGGTCCTCGCCATCGCCACGCTGTCCCGCACCGCGTGGACGCTGGTCATGCGCGGGGCGCGGAGCGCGGACCGGCTGGCGCTGGACGCCGAGCGGGCGCGCAAGGCCCAGCAAGTCGCCGCCGCGGTCCGGGCCGACGAGCGCGACCTGGTCAACGCGCTGCACGACACCGCGGCCACCACCCTGCTGATGGTGGGCAGCGGCCAGGTGCGGCCGGACGAGGGTTGGCTGGCGCCGCGGGCGCGGCGCGATCTGGAGATGCTGCGCGCGTACGGCGAGCGGGCACCCACCTCGGCCGATCTGGTCCAGCTTCTGCGCGCCGAGGTCGACGCGGTCAACCAGCTCCCGGTGAGCTTCTCCGCCCCCGCCGACCTGCCGGTGCCGTACCGGGTCGGGCGGGCGGTCGCCGACGCGGCGCGGGAGGCGCTGAACAACGTCGTGCGGCACGCCGCCGCCGGCCGGATCCAGGTGCGGCTGACCGGCGACCCGCGCCAGCTGCGGGTGGACGTGGTCGACGACGGCAAGGGTTTCGTGCCCGAGCTTGTCGCGTCGACCCGGCGCGGTCTGCGCGACTGCGTGCGGGGACGGGTGGCGGCGGTGGGCGGCACCGTGCGCGTGGCCTCGCTGCTCGGCGCCGGCACCACCGTGTCGTTGGAGTGGCGCGGTGAGTGAGGACCCCCGGGCCGCCATCGAGCGGGATACCCGCGCCCAGCTGATCGCCCGGCTGCGCGTGGGCATCCTGGTCACGGCTTCTGGCGGGCTGGTGCTGCTGAGCCTGCCCAACATGCTGCGCGACTGGGACCGGTACCAGCCGGCGTGGGCGCAGGCGGTCGCGTTCGCGATGCTGGCCGGCGTCCTGTGTGCAGAGGCCGTGCTGGTGGTCCGCGGCCGGCTCTGGCCGGCGGCGTGGCGGTGGCCGGCCGTGGGCGTGGTGGTCGCCGCGTCCGTGCTGTCGTACGCGGCGCTGCCCTACGGGCACTCGGCGACCGCCGGTGACTGGAT
Source organism: Phytohabitans sp. LZ39 (assembly GCF_059359075.1). Classification (NCBI taxonomy): domain Bacteria; kingdom Bacillati; phylum Actinomycetota; class Actinomycetes; order Micromonosporales; family Micromonosporaceae; genus Phytohabitans; species Phytohabitans sp. LZ39. The sequence continues at coordinate 351,048 of NZ_JCADBM010000005.1, forward strand.
CTTCGGCGAGGCGACCTGGGTGGGGCTCGTCGTACTGCTGAGCCGGCCGCTCCGCGTGCATCTCGCGTTCCTTGGTCTACATTGGAGCGTCGCGCTGGTGAACATGTTGCTCTCCACCGACGTCGACCGGACGACGGTGCTGCGGTTCGCCACCGGTTCGATCGGCGTCATCGGCTATCCACTGTGTATGGCGGTGACGGCGGCGGCGTTTCGTGGGATCGCCCGCTCGGCGGCCGCCGCGAAGTGGGAGACCGAACAGGTGGCCGTCGCCGAGGCGGCCGCGGCCGAGTCACACCGGCGGCGGCAGCAGCGCTTCACCGACCTCGACCTGAGCACGATGCCGTTGCTGGAGGGCCTGGCCAGCGGGCGGCTCGACCCGACCGACCGGCGGGTGCGGCACGACTGCGCCATCGAGGCGGCCCGGATGCGGCGGCTGTTCGCCGAGGTCGATGTCGTACCCAACCGGTTGTTGCACGAGCTGCGGCACTGCGCGGATGTCGCGGACCGCAAGGGTGTGCTGGTGGAGTTGGACGCTCGAGGCCAGTGGCCGGACCTGCCGCTGCCGGTGCGGCGCGACCTGACCGAGGCCCCGCTGACCGTGCTGGCGACGGCCACGTCCTGGGCGCGGGTGACCGTGGTCGGCGGCCCGGACCTCGTCTCCGTCAACGTGCTCGCCGACTGCGGGCAGGTGGAGCTGCCGCGCCCGGCGGCGCCGGGTGTGCGGCTCGACGCCTTCCGTAGCGGGGAAAGGCTGTGGGTGGAGGTGCAGTGGCAAGCGACCGCATCACCGCGGTGATCGTCGACGACCACGCCGCGATCGCCGCAGGCGTCCGGTACTGGTGTGAGCGGGCCCAGCCGCCGATCGACCTGATCGACGCGGGGGCCCGGATGGCGAACGTGTGGACCGGCCCCGGCGCCGAGGCCCACGTGGTGATCTTCGACCTCGAGCTCGTGCCGAAGAACCCGGGCTTCGGCGAGCTGCGCCGGCTCGTCGACCACGGCCGCCGGGTGGTCGTCTACTCCCAGCACGCCGACACCCGGACGGTCCTCAAGTGCGTCAACCTCGGCGCGCTGGCGTACCTCACCAAGACCGAGGGGCCGGAGCACCTGGTGCCGGCGATCCAGGCGGCCGCGGACGGGCGGCCCTACACCGCGCCCTCACTGGGCGGGGTGCTGATCGCCGACGACGACCCGAGCCGGCCGCGGATCTCCCAGCGCGAGGCGGAGGTGTTGCGCGCCTGGTTCGCCTCGTCTTCCAAGGAGCTGGTCGCCGCGAAACTGCACATCAGCGTCAAGACCGTCGACACCCACATCGAGCGGGTCCGGATCAAGTACGCGAACGCCGGCCGGGCCGCGCGCACCAAGAGCGACCTTGTCACGCGCGCCCTGCACGACGGCCTGATCACGCTCGATGAGCTCGGGGAGGCATCCGACCCCACAAGGTAACTGTGGGGTGTTCGCCTGACACAGTGCGTGTTCGGCCGTCCCTACCGTGAGCGCCGGGCAAACCCGCCCGCGTTCACAGGAGGTAGGGCCTTGATTCATACCGCAAGACGCCTTCGGCGTCTCGCCGTCGCGCTCGCCGCGGCGGCCGCGCTCAGCCTGCTCACCACCGGTGTGGTCGACCTGGCCAGCACCGCACGTCCGGCGCACGCCGACGCCGGCCCGGTCGTCGACGACTACCCCTACCGGGGCCAGAGCAGCGGCGTCGACCCGTGGAACTTCTACAAGGGACAGTGCACCTCGTTCGCCGCGTGGCGGCTCAACGACCGGATCGGCATCGACTTCACCAACCAGTACCTCGGCGAACACTTCGGCAACGCGAACACGTGGGACGACGCCGCCCGACGCGCCGGGCTGACGGTCAGCTCCACGCCGCGGCCGGGTGCGATCGCACAATCGGACGCCGGTTCGTTCGGCCACGTCGCGTGGGTCGCCCGGGTCAACGGCGACGGCACAGTGCTCATCGAGGAGTACAACTGGGCGCGGCCGTCCGGGTACGGCACCCGTACCGTCTCCGCGTCCAGCTTCGAGTACATCTACTTCGGCAACCCGCCGGCGGTGAACCTGGCGGCGGAGAGCGTGAACGGGGATCGGTACGAGGATCTGTTGGCGGTCGACTCCGGCAACGTGCTGTGGTCGTATCCGGGTCGCTCGGGGCTGGACCGGCGACGGCGACGGCACCTTCGCCACACCCGCCCAAATCGGCCACGGCTGGTCCACCTTCCGCCTCGCCAACTACTGAGTGCGGAGTACCGGAGTGCGGTGCCAGCGTGTCCGATGTGGACACGCTGGCACCACCCGCTCACGAGCCGCTACCGGTCTCGACCTCGCCGGCATGGTCGCGCCACCGCGTCAGGCCGCGGAAGTGTGGGCTCAGCACGGCGTCGTACGACTCCGACCGGGCCACCTCCCGCAGCGTGACCCGGCCGGCGAGCACATCGGCGGCGAACCGGCGCAGCCCCGGGTCGGGCGACAGCTCGCTCATCTGGCGGAGTCCGTCCAGCAGTGCCCGGGCGGTCGGCTCGTCGCCCCCGGTCATCTCGACCAGTTCGTCGTACGCGGTCACGGCGCTCCCGGGTGGTCGTACGGGCGGCTGGGCAGCGGCAGCGACTTGAGGCCACCCAGGTCGGTCATCGCCATCACGGCACCGGCGATGGCCGCGAGCGCGGTGCCGGCGGACTGGATGATTTTCGTGGCTTCCGCGGCGAGCGCCTGGATGCGCATCACCTGCGACGCGGTCAGCACGCCGCCGGCCCAGGCGCCGATCCCGGTCCAGCCCAGCAGCGTACCGATGCCGGCGCCGATACCGCCGACCATCACCGCGTCCGTGATGGCGGTGATGACACCGGCGATCTGGTTCGCGAAGAGCCAGTTGCCGCGCGCGGCCTCCTTGTACCGCTCGGACAGCTCCTGCAACGCCGACCGCGCCGCCGCGCACGCCGCCGCCACCTCGCCGAAGTACGCCAGCGCGCTGGCGGCGGCGTTGCCGGTCCAGTGGCGGCCAACCTCCTCGCTGGCGTACCGGATGTTCTGACCGACGTCGTCCAAGCAGTCACCGAGCCGCGCCACCGCGACGCCGAAGCGGGCCAGCGCCCGCCAGTCCCCGGTGAACGGCTTCGTCATCGACCCGATCAGGTCGAAGCCGACGGTCTCCCGAAGCAGCCAGTTGAGCCAGGACGCCGGGCTGACCACCTCGAACACCTGGACCGGATCGACGTACCCGTCGCCGATCGTGGCCTCGGGCTCCCCCGGATCGGTCAGGTGCACCTGGGGATCACGCCAGCCGGCCAGGGGCACCCGAACGTCGGGTGTCCGTGGCCGCAGCGGCCCGTACAGGACGGGCGCCCCGTCGAAGGTACGGTCCAGATCGGACGCCGCGGCGACGTCGGTGGTGACGTAGTACCGCTCCGCGAATCGCAGCTCCAAAGCCGACCGGTCGAGCAGGTACTCCAGGCGCCGCAACGCCTCGTCGACCTCGGCGGCCGCGTTCTCGTGGGCCGGGCGCAGCAAGCCGATCAGCCCGTCCTCCAGCCAACCGAAGTCGGCGTGGTCGCGGACATAACGCCGGCCCGCCGCCACGTCCAGCCCGAGCCCGTGAATACGCGACGCGAACGTTTCGAGCGCCGCGACGTCGACCCGCACCTCAGCCCTAGCCGCAGTGCACGTACCAGCGGGATCCATAGGCGTATGTGGTGCCGGCGCCGTTGTAGACGTAGCCGCCGTATGTGATGCACTCGTTCGGCGCGGTCACGTAGACCGGCCCGGCGTACCAACGGTACGAGTCCGAGTCGTAGCCCAGCTCGCCACTCTGGTCCTCGAGCCGCACGGTGGTCTTCGTGGGCACGCCGACGTGGGCGCTCTTGATGGTGACGGCACAGTTCTTTCGGGTGGAGGCGCTGTAGAGGACGTAGGTCGTGCCCCAGACGTATCCGCTGTTGGTCTTCAGGGCCACCGAGGACAGCCGGTAGTAGCTGGACCCGCAAAGGCCCTCCGGCGTGTACGCGGCGGCGGCTGGGCTCGCCGTGGCCGTCAGACCACCGACGGCGACGAGGCCGAGGGCGGCGATCCGCACGACGTGGCGGGTGAGTCGGCGCATGAAGCACTCCTTAGGCGTGGGTTGCCGATCGAAGCGCTCACGGTAGCTACGAACGCGCCAGACCTGTGTCGGGTGAACACCCCACAGCGTCGGTCAGTCGCGCAGGTACACCGTGTCCTTGTGCGACAGGCGCCCGCCGGTGAAGCACAGCCGGTACGCGGGCGACCGGACGTGCGGGTCGGTGCGGTAGAAGAGGCACTCGTCGACGCCGAGTGGGTCGGCGGGGGTGCCGTCCGGCCGCCCGGGACCGCCGACCTGCCATTCCGGGAGGTGCTGCTCCACCAGCGGCTGCGCGTCGCCGATGCGCAGCTGCTGGTACACGTCCCGGTGCAGCAGGGACCGGGACCGGCTGTCGGTGTCGACGGCGAACGCGAGCAACAGCACGGCGGCCGCCGCCACCGGTACCCAGATCGCGTCGATGATGGTGCGGCGGACCCGGCCGCGGGCCAGCGCGAGCTCGCGTCGCGAGGTGCCGGTGCTCGGTGGCGGGGTGGTGACCGCCGCGGCGGTCTCGGGGATCCGGGCGGTGACCGCGAAGCCGCCGTCCAGCGGCTCCGTGTGTAGCGTGCCGCCGGCAAGCCGGACCCGCTCGTGCAGGCCGACCAGGCCGTGGCCGCCGTCGGGTGAGCCGGGGTGCGCGCCGTTGGACGAGGCCGCCGGCGGCGCGGGCGGTGCTTGGTTGACGACGCTCACCACCGCGTCGGTCCCGTCCCGGTGCAGCGTCACCGTGACCTTCGCTCCCGCGGCGTGCCGTGTCGCGTTGGTCAGCGCCTCTTGAACTACCCGGTACACCGCCCGGTCCGTCATCGGCGCGAGCGGTGGCGAGCCTGGTGGGGACATGCCGTCGACGAGTGTCACCGGCATCCCCGCGGCCTCGGCGCGGGCGACCAGCGATCCCACGGTGTCGTCGGCCGGCAGCAGTGGCGGGCTCTCGCCGTCTTCGCGCAGCACGCCGACGATGTCACGGAGCCGCTGCGTGGCGGCGGACGCGGCCTGGCGCAGCTCCGTAGCGGCCTGCCGGGACCGCTCTCCGGCGTCGGGGGCCACCTGGAGCGCGGCGGCCCGCAACGCGATCATGCTGAGCTCGTGGCCGAGCGAGTCGTGCATGTCGGTGGCGATCCGTGAGCGCTCCCGCAGCCGCACACGGTCGCCGACGAGCTCCTGCTCCCGTTCGAGCCGCTCGGCGAGCTCCCAGCCGGTGCGGACGAGCTCGGCGTGCTGGCGCGCGTAACGGCCCGCCAGCCACGGGAGGACGAACGTGACCAGCACGTTGGCGAGCAGACCGAACCAGTCGGACATCGTGGCGCTCGCGGTGGCCGGCACGAGGAGCAGCCCTGTCGCGCACCCCGCGGCGAACAGCAGCAGCGGCTCCCGCCGCCGCGCCGAGCGCCGGCCCAGCAGGTAGGCCAGCAGCCCCTGTGCCAGCACGAAGTTGGCGCTAAGCAGCTCGGGCGTCGCCGCCAGCCCGAGCGCCATCGTCACCGCGGTCGCGGCCACCGGCGCGCGCCGGGAGATGAGCACCGCGAACGCCAGCAGCGGGACCGCGACGATCCGCAGCCACAGCACCGGCACCGCGGCCAGTTGCGCGGACTCCCCGTCGTCCGGGATGAGCAGTGGTGCGGTGATCACGAGCCACAGCAGCAGGTCGGCCGCCCATCTGCCGCTCACGAGCCGGGTGAGCCGTTGCACGAGCCTCACGCTACGGGCCGCGGCCTGACGGGACACCTGACGAAAGACAGTAAGCCGGCCTTTGACGAAGGTTAGTAGTGGCCGCTGACGATCGGGTGCAGCCGGGTACCCGGTCATGTTCGTAGGTTCGTCGGCGTGAGGAAAGCGGTGCGAAAGACCCTGAGGGGACCCGGCGTGCTCCGTGCCGCCATGCGCGATGTGCTCGCCCACAAGGCCCGGCTGGCGATGACCATGCTCGCCGTGCTGCTCGGCACGGCGTTCGTCTCCGGCACTCTGGTGTTCACCGACACGGTCTCCGGCGCCTACCTCGACAGCGCGGAGAAGAGCTTCACCGGCGTCGACGTGCAGCTGCGGGCGGCTCGCAGCGGGGCTGGCCACGACACCGCACGGCTGATCGACGAGGAGCTGCTCGACCAGGCGCGCGCCCTGCCCGGCGCCGCCTCCGCGTCCGGGGTGATCTCCGGCTTCACCGCGCTGGCCGGCAAGGACGGGCAGATGGTCGGCGACGGCTGGGCCACGCTCGGCACCAACCGCATCCGCCACCCGATGGCCGAAGGCCGGGCGCCGCAGGCCGCTGGTGAGATCGCCATCGACGCCACGACCGCCAGGCGTACCGGTTACGCGGTGGGCGACACGGTCCGGCTGTCGGTCAGCGGACCCGTCCTCGAAGAGCGGATCACCGGCGTCTTCCGTACCGACGACGGTAACGTCGCCGCCGGCGGCACCCTCACCCTCTTCGACACCGCCACCGCCCAGGCGCTCTTCGCCGAGCCGGGCCGCTACAACCAGATCGAGCTGTCCGTGACGCCGGGCACCTCCGCCGAGCAGCTGCGCGGGCAGGCCCAGCCACTCCTACCGCCCGGGATCGAGGCGGTCACCGGCGCCCAACTCGCCGCGGAGCAGGCCGACCGGAACGCCGCGAGCATCCGTAGCCTCAGCCCGGTGCTGCTCGCCAGCGCCGGCATCGCCCTGTTCGTCGGCAGCTTCCTGATCGTCAACACGTTCACGATGCTGGTCGCCCAGCGCACCAAGCAGCTCGCGCTGCTGCGCGCCGTCGGCGCCAGCCGCCGCCAGGTGACGCGCTCGGTGCTGGCCGAGGCCGGCGTGGTCGGGCTGGCCGCCACCGTGGCCGGGCTGATAAGCGGAATCGGCGTAGGTGCCGGGGTACGCGCGGTGCTCTCCGCCACCAGCGACACGGTGCCGGACGGTCCGCTGGTCGTCGGCGCCCGCACGGTCCTGGTCTGCCTTGCGCTCGGGGTCGGCGTCACGCTGCTCGCCGCCTGGTTGCCGGCCCGCCGCGCCGCGAAGATCCCGCCGGTGGCCGCGATGAGCGCGATACAGGCACCGGCGACCAGACGCTCGCTGGTGCTGCGGAACACCGTCGGCGCCGTCCTGGCCGCCGCCGGCGCCGCCCTGGTGGTCGCCGCGACGGCGGTGGTCGACGGCAAGCTCCCACTTGCTTTGGGCGCCGTGCTGCTGCTGGTCGGCGTCATCGCGCTGACCCCGCTGCTGTCCCGGCTGCTGATCGCCGCCGCGCGGCCGGTGCTGCGGCGGTTCGGCATCAGCGGCACGCTGGCCGCGCAGAACGCCGTACGCAACCCGCGCCGTACCGCCGCCACCGCCTCCGCGTTGACCATCGGCCTCACGCTGATCACCGCCCTGACCGTCACCGGAGCCAGCGCGGACAAGGCCGTCGACGAACTGGCCGGTGCGGGCGTCTACCGCGCCGACTACATCGTCTCCATGGCCAACGCCGGCCCGCTCGCGGCGAAGACCGAAGAGATCTTGGAGGCCCTGGACGAGGTCGTCGCCACGTCCCCCCGGCGGGAGATCCCGGTCCAGGTCGCCGGCACCGAGCAGATCGTGGTCGGCTTCCGCACGGCCAGCATCGACAAGCTGCTCGACATCGACTTCACCGAGGGCGGCTTCGCCCCGGGCGACACCGTGGTGGTCGATCAGGAGACCGCGACGGCCAACGGTTGGCGGCTGGGCGACACGGTCGAGTTCACCTGGCCGGATGGTGCCCGCACCGACCTGACGCTCTCCGGCTTCTACCGCAGCGCGTTCGACGACGGGTTCAAGACCGACGTGTCCGTGATGGATCCGCATCTCGACCGCCCGACCGCCCCCGAGATCATGGTGGCGACCCGGGACGGCGCGAGCGAGGCGACGAGGCGCACGTTGCGCGCCGCGCTGGGCGACAGCCCGGCGATCCGTACCCAGGACCGGCAGGAGGTCGCCGACGGCATCACCGGGGCGATCGGCCTCGTGCTGAACCTCCTCTACGGCATGCTCGCCCTCGCTGTCGTCGTCGCGATCCTCGGCGTCGTCAATACGCTCGCCATGTCGGTACACGAACGCGTGCAGGAGATCGGCCTGCTCCGCGCCGTCGGCCTGGACCGCCACGGCGTCAAGCGGATGGTCCGCCTCGAGTCGCTGGCCATCTCACTCTTCGGCGGCGTACTCGGCGTCGGGCTGGGCACCTTCCTCGGCTGGGGTATCGGCGAGGTCGTCGCCGCGATCGGCATCGACACCTGGAGCCTCGTGTTGCCCTGGGGCCGGCTGGCGCTCTTCGTCGCCGTGGCCGCCCTGGTCGGTGTCGTGGCCGCGCTCTGGCCCGCCCGCCGCGCCGCGCGGACCGACGTGCTGACCGCGATCAGCGCCGAGTAGCTACTCCTCGACCAGCCCCGCCTGGTACGCCAGCACGGCGGCCTGTACCCGGTTCTTCAGCTCCAGGCGGCTCAACATCGCGCTGACGTAGACCTTCACCGTCCCCTCCACCAGGAACAGCCGCTCGCCGATCTCCGCATTGGACAACCCGGCACCGACCAGGGCGAGCACGTCCCGCTCCCGCGGCGTCAGGGCTGCGACCCGTTCCCTGGCCGCCGCCTCGCGGGTCATCACGCCACCGGACAGCCGCCGAATCACCCGGTGGGCGACCTGCGGTGACAGGAAAGCGGCGCCACCGTGCACGGCTCGCACCGCCGCCATCAGCTCGTACGGGTCGCCGGACTTGAGCAGGAACCCGCTCGCCCCACTGTCCAAAGCGGACGCGATGTACTCGTCTTCGGAGAAGGTCGTGAGCATTACCACCGAGACGTCGGGCACCACGCGGTGAAACTCGGCCGCGGCAGCCAGGCCGTCCAGCACCGGCATCCGGATGTCGAGCAGCGCCACGTCCGGCCGGTGGGCTCGCGCCCGGTCGAGCGCCTCGCGCCCGTCACCTGCCTCCGCCACCACCTCGATGTCCGGCGCGGCGGCCAGGATCGCCTTCACCCCCGCCCGCACGATCACCTCGTCGTCGGCGAGCAGCACCCTGATCACTCCAAGAACGTACCCCCCGCGGCTACTGGTCGATGTCGAGGCCGGCGCCCCGCACCGCACCGCCCCAGGCCGGTGGACCTGTGTCAATGCTGCGCCAGGACTAATTGACGCCAAAGCCGCACTCGGCATGGCCGCCGGGTGCCTGTTCTTTCTGGGACCCGTTGTGATTAGCGCGTCAGGAGCACGTTTACCTGGCCCCTGATCTCTTTGAGTATGTCGTCGACGGTGCTGTTGATGTTGATCGTGGCGGCCATGCTGAGGAACATGATCGCGGAGACGACGTGGGCGAGTGTGGCAGCGGCGCCGGGGTCGATGCGCTGGTCCCGTTGCAACACGACGGCGATCGCTTCCTCGGTTTGAACGGTGAGGCCTAAGGCGTCGCGGTGGTGGGGTTCCTCGGGGTCGCCGAACACCATCTCTCGCAGGTAGGTTCGGCCGTTGTCGACCTGGACGCGGTTGCATTCCACGACCGGGCGAATGATCGCCATCACGGCATCGAGCACGTCGGGAGTGTTCTGTGCCTGCGCCTTGCCCTGGGCGAGCGCCTCGGCGTAGGTGGAGTTCTGCACGAGCAGGAGCAGCTCGCCTTTGGTCTTGGCGTAGAGAAACAGCGTGCCGGTGCCAATGTCGGCTTTGTCGGCGATCTGCTGGGTGGTGACCTCATCGACGCCGTGCTCGGCGAAGAGCTGGCGAGCGGCGGCCGTGATGCGGTCGAGCTTTTCCTGTTTGTTTCGCTCACGCCGTCCGACCGGCTGAGGGGCGGCTGGCATAACGTGTCCTCTCGCCGAGATCTGACTATGCTCAGCTATGAGCATAGTCAACCGGCGACGTGGGGGCGGAGACGTCGGCTCGCGTTCACCGCTGCTGCGCCCCGGTCGATTACTTGTGGTAGTTCGGCAGGATCTTTCCGTGCTTCACATAGGTGAGCGCCTCGGCAACCTCGTAGGCGTGGACCGCTGAGACGAACGCGGGAAGTTTGGCCGACAGCGTCGTGACGGCATCGCTTGCGAAGTATGCCCGTCGTGCGGCGCCGTCGGTGAAGCCAAGGATCAGTGAGGCGTGGAAGCGCTCGTCCGTGGGGTTGTCGTGTGCCACGTTGGGCGTGTTCCAGAGCCTTTGGTTCCAAGGCATGAACACCTGTGTTCGGAGCTCTTTCAGCATGCCGGTGTTCGCGAGGGCGGGGACGATCTCGTCGGTGAGGAACCGCCGGAAGGCACCGGTGTTGACGTCCTGCCTTCGCCTGAGGTAGATCAGGGCTCGGGCTTGCTCCTTTTCGTTGGGATCCGCGACGTGGTACCAGCGAGCGGAGTTCGGCGGCCCTGCGTAGAGAAGAGTGCGCCGGAACACATTCACTTCGTCTTTGTAGGCCAGCTTCGTTTGCTTCCGGCCCGAGAGCGGCGAGAGGACCGATGTGAAGGTGACCTCGGCGACCCCGTCGATGCGGCGATCGACGGGGATGGCCGTCTCGACTCCACTGATGGCCGGCCACAGCCCGGGGTTGGCTTCGGTCAGGTGGATCTGCCGGTACTCCTCGAACCCCGGGGTCGCGCTGATGATCTTGGAGTGTGGGCCTTTCCAGTGATCCATCCCCTGCTGACGGGGCTGGTCGGTGCGCATCCACAGCAGGATCGATGAGGCGAAGGGCTTCCTGGTATACGTCGGTGTCTGAGCCATTGCTCGGCTTCCTGGATTTCGTAGTGTGCCGGTCATCGCGCGAGGAACTCCACGGCGACGGGAGCGAACCTGTCGTGGAACTGGAAGATCCCGCCGTGGCCGGAGTCGGGGTAGATGATCAGCTCGGAGTCCTTGATGCGACGGTGCAGGTCTTCGGAGAGGACGGAGGGCACCATGCGGTCGTTGTCGCCGTTGGCGATCAGGGTCGGCTGGGTGATCGTCGACAGGTCGTCGGGCGTGCCGCGTCCCCACTTCTTGATGGCCTTCAACTGCGTCTGGAGCGCCTTCACCTTGATCGGCGCGTCACGGTCCGCGGTGCGCTCCTCCAGGCGCTTGATGAATGCCTTCGCGGCGGGCTTGCCGGTGGTGTTGCGGTTGAAGAACAGGAACTCCTTCGGGTCCGACCGGGTCAGTGTCGCCCGGAGCATGTCGTAGTAGGTGATGCCGGCGACCTTGTCGATGTCTTTGCCGCCCTTGGGGCCGGTCCCGGTGAGGATCAGCTTGCGGACGAGCTCTGGGTGCTTGAGCACGAGTGCCTGGGCGATCATGCCGCCGAGGGAGAAGGAGAAGATGTCGACCTTGTCGAAGCCGAGCGCCTTGATGAAGGTGAAGGCGTCGTCGGCCATCGCCTCGACGCTGTCGGGCACCTGGCCCGTCGACGCGCCGACACCACGGTTGTCGAAGGCGATGACGTGGTGGTGCTTCGCGATGGGGTCGACGATCCGGGGGTCCCAGTTGTCGAGGGTCGCGGCCAGGTGGACCAGGAAGACGACCGGAATCCCGCCCTTCGGGCCCAGCTCGCGGTAGGCGTAGGTGACGTGACCGGCGGAGATGGTACGGGCCGGCGCTTGGGCGTAGGACGTGATGACGGATTCGTTCGAGTTGTCGCGTGTGCTCATGATCGTGCTCCTTGGATATGATTTGACGTTACTGCTAGTCCTGTGGGTGCGATCACGGTTTACTGACGACGGCCTTGCCTCGGATGCCGCCCTTCTCGAGTGCTTCCAGGCCCCGGGGGAGCTGGTCGAAGGGGAGAACCTTGCCGACGACCGGACGCAGCGCACCGCCGTCGATGAGGGCCGCGATCTGGCGGAGCTGGTCGCCGCTGGCACGCATGAACAGGAACTGGTAGTTCACGCCGAGCTTGCGGGCCTGGCGGCGGATGCCGCTGCTGAGTGCGGTGATCACCAGACGCAGCACCGCGTTGGCGCCGATCTCGCGGGCGAAGGCCGGGTCCGGAGGGCCGGCGATACCGATCGCCGTGCCGCCGGGACGAAGCACGCGCAGCGACTTCTTGAGGTTCTCGCCGCCAAGGCTGTCCAGCACCAGGTCGTACCCGGCAAGCAGTTGTTCGAAGTCTTGGGTGCGGTAGTCGATGACGGTGTCGGCGCCGAGTTCGCGCACGAAGTCCGCATTGGCGCCGCTGGCCGTGGTGGCGACGGTCGCGCCGAGGTGTTTGGCGAGCTGGATCGCGATCGACCCGACTCCGCCGGCGCCGGCGTGGATGAGGACCTTCTGCCCGGCCCGCACGTTGCCCCGCTCGACGAGGGCCTGCCATGCGGTCAACGCGACCAGCGGCAGCGAGCCCGCCTCCTCGATGCTGATCGACGCGGGCTTGAGTGCCAGGTCGGACTCGGCGACGGCGATGCGCTCGGCGAACGTGCCGATGCGGTCCTTGTCGGGCCGGGCGTATACCTCGTCGCCCGACCTGAACCCGCGCACCTTCGCGCCGACCCGAACGACGGTGCCGGCGACGTCGTTGCCCAGGATCAGCGGCAGCCGGTACGGCAGGATCTGTTTGAACTCGCCCGCTCGGATCTTCTCATCGAGCTGGTTGAGACCCGCGGCTTGCACCTGCACGAGCACGTCGCGCTCTCCCACGGTGGGCTCGGCCACGTCCGCCAGGTGCGGCGGAGTCTTGTACTTGTCGACGACGAACGCTCTCATGACTTCTTGTTCCTTCTTCGTGACGTTGTTATGTCGTGGTCGGCAGCTGCCGGGCGCGGGCGGTCGCGTTTGCCGGCGGCACCATGCGGTTCGACTTTCTGAGTGCACTCAACTATGACTCCACTCAGCAACATTGTCAAGGGAGATCGTGACGAGCGGTAGTCGAACGCCGACAGGACACCGAGAACGCGCCAAACAGCAGCAGCGTGGTACTCATCCACGATGGCCGCGGGCGCTCGGCTGCCGACCATGCACTTTCGTCCCGGGCGCTGGGCGCGGGTCAGGCGCCGCGGAGGACCTTGATGACTGCCAGCACGCGCCGGTTGGCGTCGGGGTCGGGCGGTAGGCCGAGTTTGGCGAAGATTTGGGCGCAGGCGGCTTCGACGGTGCGTTCGCGGATTCCGAGCCGTTGTGCGATTGCCGCGTTCGAGCGGCCTTCGGCCATCAGCGCGAGTACATCTCGTTCCCGGGGTGTGAGCCCGGCGGCCGCCGCGCCGGTCCGGCCGAGCAGGCGCTGGACGATGGTCGGGTCGATCACGCATCCGCCGGCCGCGACCCGGCGGACCGCGTCGGTGAGGACGTCGACGTCCGACACTCGCTCTTTGAGCAGGTATCCCAGGCTCGCGGGTTGGTCGGCGAGCAGTCGTTCGGCGTAGCGGGTGGCGAGGTACTGGCTGAGCACAAGCACCGCGGTGTCGGGGTAGTGGGTGCGGATCTCGCGGGCCGCGACGAGGCCTTCGTCGCGGTGGGTGGGTGGCATGCGGATGTCGACGATGGCGACGTCTGGGCGTTCGACCGCGACGAGCCGCAGCAGCTGTGCCGCGTCGGACGCCTCGCCGTCGACCTGCATCCCGGCATCGGTGAGCAGGCGGACGAGGCCGGCCCGGACGATCATTACGTCGTCGGCGACGACTAGGCGCATGGCAGGGTCACCACGATCGTTGTGCCGGCGCCGGCGGGGCTGACCAGCTGAAAGTGGCCACCGAGTGCGCCGGCCCGGTCGGCGAGTGCGGTGAGCCCGGGGCCGGGGAACGCCCCTCCTGGCCCGTTGTCCGTGATGCGGATCGTCAGTTCCGTGCCGTCGTCGGCGACGTTCACGCTGGCCTGGCCTGTGCCGGCGTGCCGGGCCACGTTGTCGAGCCCTTCGGCGACCACGGCGACCGCGGCCCGCTGCGCCGGCCAGGTGATCGAGGTGCCGGTGAGCGCGACGTGCAGGTCGACGTCGACTGCGGCCCGGTCGGTGAGGTCCTCGATGGCGGCTGTCAGCCCCTCGGTGGCTAGCACCTCGCTGGACTCGGACGATTGCGCGCGCAGGGCCGCGAGCGCTTGGCGCACGTGGTGTGTGGCCGCGGCGATGGCGGCGGCGGTCGCGGTGTCCGCCTGTGGGCGGGCCGAGCCGAGGTGCATCGCTACCGCGACAAGCCGTTGCTGTGCTCCGTCGTGCAGGTCGCGTTCGATGCGGCGGCGTTCGGCGTCGGCGGTCTGGACGATGCGCCGCTGTGAGGCCTGGATCTCGTCGAGTTGGAACGCGCCGGCCGCGCGGAGGCGGGCGTTCTGTAGGGCGAGGCGGTCGGCCGGGGTGAGCGCGGCGAGTGTGCGCGCGGGGTCGGCGTGCGGGGTCAGCAGCAGCCGTACCGCGGGCGTGTCCCGGTCGAGCAGGATCGCGGCTGGTCCGCCGTCCTGGGGTAATGGCCGGCCGGCGCTGTCGACCCAACGGCCGTCGCCGGGGACGCTGAAGTGCGCGGCGATGGCGGGTGCGGCACCGGCCAGTTGCGCCACCGCGCGGCGCACCCGGCGCCGGACGAGCTGTACCCGGATCGCCTCTGCCGATACGGCCGCGCTGGTGAGCGCCGCCCCTGCTGCCGGGAGCGGGTCGGCGCCGGTGGCTATCGTGGCGACGGTCAGTGCGGCGGTGGCGGCGCCGGCGGTCCAGACCAGCGGTGGCCGGCTCCGGCGTATCGCGACGAGCGCGGCTGCCAGCGTCAGCCCGGTCACGAGCGCGGTCGCCGTCCGGTTGTCCACCACGGTGGACAGCGGGGCCGGCGCGGCGAGGCAGGTGCGTTCGCAGGACGTGTCGTAGAACGGGTCGTACGTCAGTGCGTGCGCCGCGACCGCCGCGGAGGCGAGGAGGATCGGCGCCGGCTGCCGGCCGCCGAGCAGCACGGCGACGCCGGCGACCGCGAGCGGCGGCGCGGCCAGGAGCAGCGCCCGGGGGTACGGTCCGAGCGGCGACCATCCGGCGAAGGTCGGAAGCAGCCAGGCCAGGCCGATCACTGCGATCCCGGCGACCGCGCCGGAATCTTCGTTGATCGCCGTCCAACAGGCACCGAGAACGGTCGCGAGCGCGAGCATGTGAAGCGCGGTCAGGGCCGGCTCCGCTGGCGTCGTGAGGACCGGGACGGCGGCCAGCGCGGTCACCGTGAGGATGACCGCGAGCGTGGTCTCTTTCCGGCCGGTCACGTCAGGCAGCGTATCCCCGGCGGCAGCGGCCGGGCACCGGGTTACCACGGTGGTGTACCGGTGACTCCGTTCGTAGCGTGAGCAGCATGACCGCATATCGAATGGCCTGGCTGGCGCTGTTGCCGGCGCTCGTCGCGGGCTGCGCGGACAGCGCCTCCGATCAACCGCCGGCCGCGCCGCCGCCTGTCACCTCCGCCCCCATGGCTTCCGCCGGACCACAGGTGCCGGCCGAGGCGTCCGAGTTCCCCGGCGGGGTCTACCGCACCCAGCTCTCGGTTGAGCGGCTGCGTGCGTTCGGCGTCGACGATCCCGGTCACGCGGGCACGTGGACGCTGACCGTGAAGGACGGCACATTCACACTCGAGTGCCGGCCGGTGACCACGCCCGGCGTCGACTGTGGCGGTTACGACCCGAGCATGCCGGCAGTGGTCGAGGTGGGCACGCTGCGCGGCACCGGACAGACCGTCTGGTTCGTCGGTGACGTCGAACGGAAGATGAAGCTCTCCGGATGCGTCCGGCATTCCGAGCAGGCGGACGGCTGTGGGCCCGAGGACGCCTACCATCTGGACTGGACGCTTGCCGGCGATGGCGTTTCGTTCCGCAACTACGGCGGCTTGGGCGACCAGGCCACCTTCCCCGAGCTGAGCAACTGGACGGCACAACCGTGGACGCGTATCTCGTGAGGGCTCGGGTGCTGGTGTGCCTGGCGCTGGCGGTGGGCGTCGGCGCCGGCGCGGCCTGCGACGGCGCCGGCGTGGTGGACAAGACCGGCGGTGATGTCGTGGTGCTGCGTTTCGGCACGATCGACACGCTCAACCCGAACGGGCAGATCGTGGCGCCGGAGGTGTTCGTGGCGGCGGTGTCGCGGCTGTCCGGGGGCCAGATGCGGATCAGCGTGGTGGACCACTACGGCGATGGCGCGGCCGCCGCGGAGAGCGAGATGGTGGCGGCCCTCGCGCGCGGGGAGTTGGACGGCGGCTTCCCGGCCAGCCGCGCCTTCAGCCACGCCGGGCTGCGCGGGTTGGAGCCGATCGAGGCGCCGTTCACCGTCACCACGTACGCCGCGCAGCGAGCTCTGGTGACCGGGCCGGCTGCCGGACGGCTATTGTCCACACTCGATGGTTCCGGTGTGGTGGGGTTGGGTCTGGCGGTCGGTCCGCTGCGCCGGCCGTGGTCGACCACCGCCGCGCTGACCGACATTCGCCGGTGGCGCGGCGTGCCGGTGCGCGCATTCAATTCGCCGGTACAGCAGGCGGCGTACCGAGCGCTCGGTGCCGTCCCGGTGCAGGCCAGCTATACGTTCCCCGAGCTGGTGCGGGCCGGCACGCTGCGGGCGGTCGAGACGGACGTGGCCCAGTACGCCCGCAACAGCTACGGCAGGCTGCTGCCGGCGCTGGCCGGAAACGTCGTCCTGTGGCCCCGCATGCCGGTGATCACGATGAGCCGGGCCCGGCACGACGCGCTGACCGGCCGCCAGCGCGAGTGGCTCCGGGCCGCCGCCGAGGAGGCGGTAGAGGCCTCCGCCACCCACCCGTACGACGACTCGGCTATCGCCCGGCGGCTGTGCGGGCAAGGTGTCCGGGTGGCCACGGCGTCGCCGCGGCAGCTCGCGGAGATGCGGCAGGCGATGCGGCCGGTCATCGACGCGCTGGCCCGCGACCCGGCCACCGCGCCGTCCCTGGCCGACGTGCTCAGCGTGGCAGCGGCTGCGCCGGAACCGCTGGACGTGCCGGCGGACTGCCGGATGTGAGCCCGACCGTCGCTGTCACCACCGTGCCGCCACCGGGCGGGCTGGTCACGGCCAGCCGGCCGCCGACCGCCGCCAACCGGTCGGCCAAGCCTTGCAGCCCCGAGCCACGCGGGTCGGCGGCACCGCACCCGTCGTCGCCGACGTCGAGCACCACATGCCCCGACACACACCGCAGATCGATCCAGGCCCGTCCGCCGCCGGCGTGCTTCGCGACGTTCGTCAGCGCCTCGGAACACACGTAGAACAGGGCGGTCTCGACCGCGGCATCCGCCGCCAGCGTGGGGTCCACACGTACCGCCACCGGGACTGGACTCGCCGCTGCGAGCGCCTCGACCGCCGCCCGCAGCCGGCCCTCGCCCAGCGCCAGCGGCGGGGCGCCGCCGACGATCCGCCGTACGTCGGCGGCCGCCAGCCCGAGCTCGGTGGCCGCCTCGTCCAGCAACGCCGCCAGCTGCGGCCCGGTCCCGCTGCTGTCCCGGCGGGCCAGCTCAGCCGCCGCCTTGTCCAATGCGGCGATCACGCCGGTGCGCAGCGCCTGCGCCGCGCGGTCCCGCTCCCGGTCGGTCACGGCCAGCAGCCGCCGCCGCGCCGCCTCCAGCTCCGCGACGTGTCGCTCATGCGCCTCACGCAGCCGGTGGTTGGCTACCGCCAGAGCGACGGCGGTGCCGACCGCTGCCGCCGTCGGCGGGTCGGCCATCGCCCGGGACCCGGTCACCACCTGGGCCACCAAGGCACCGCCGTCCCGGACCGGAAACGCCGGCCTCTGTTCGGCGGGCCGGGCACCGCCGGTCGCCGGATCGCGGAACCGCTCCGCCACCGGGTCCCACATCTCGATGCGCAGGCCGGGATCGCCGATCAGGCCGGCCAGCACCTCGCGCAGGCCCGGAAGGCCGGCGCTCAGTCCACCGCCGAGCGCGGTGTCGGCGAGCCGG
This sequence comes from Phytohabitans sp. LZ39, assembly GCF_059359075.1. NCBI lineage: Bacteria > Bacillati > Actinomycetota > Actinomycetes > Micromonosporales > Micromonosporaceae > Phytohabitans > Phytohabitans sp. LZ39. The sequence goes on from NZ_JCADBM010000005.1 coordinate 368,923, forward strand.
GCGGCGTCGCGACGCACCAGCCGGGTGGCGACGGCGAAACCGGCGGCGACCGTGAGCAGCGCCGCCTCGTACACGGCCAGCGGCGGCACCGGTGCGTCGTGCCGGCCACTCCACCACGCGTACAGCAGCGCGCTCGCGAGCACGCCGCCGGCGGCGGCCGGAAAAGCGCCGCGCAGCCGCGCAGCGCCGAGCAGCGCGACCGCCGCGACGGTGGCGAACAACGCCGCGACACCGACCTGGGGCACCAGCCCGAACGCCACAACGGCCGCCGCAGCCACCAGCGACACCCGCACCGGACCGCGGATCCGCCCGTCAGGAAAGGCAACCAACGCGACCAGCAGCATGCCCTGATGCAACGAGCGGACCTCCGCGAACACCGAACCGGCCAGCCACGCCGCGCCGGCACCGGCCACGAGCAACCGTTCGGCGGTGGCGCCGGCCGCCACCAGCGCGGCACCGGCGAGCGCCACCCCGACGGCCAGGTCGGCGGCCACATACCCCGGTGCGGCGCCGGCTGCGGCATCCGCCCGCGAAGCCAGAACCGACAGCGCGGCGACAGCGACCGCCACCGCGGCCGCCAGCAGCCGGCGCACCCTCACGACCACCATCATGCGCGGTGTAACGGGTCGCCGGCACCGTGGCAGCACGGTAGGCGCCGCCGGTGTACGGCCGCAGAGTCGACACATGAGACAACCGACCCTCCTCGCAGCGACCGCCGCGGTCCTGATGGCCGGCTGCTCGACCGCAACGCCAGCGGTCCCGACCCCGCCGGACGTGACGGACTACCGTGGCGACTTGAGCCGCACCGGACGCATGCCCGGACCCGGGCCGCGGGCACCGGTCCACCAGCGGTGGCGGCACACCGGCCCCGCGCCGGTCACGTTCCCACCAGCCGTCGCGGCGGGCCACGTCCTGGCGCCCGGCGACCGGTCGCTCGTGGCTCTGGACCTGGCCACCGGCGCCCCGCTGTGGTCGGTCGCGCTGGGCGCCGCGCTCAACGCCCCATTGACGGTCGCCGCCCCCACGGTGTACGCCACGACAGCCGACGGCGTCACCCACGCGATCGACCTCGACCAACGGCGAGAACGCTGGCGCCTGGCCGGCGTGGTCGACGGGGCGCAGGTGAGCGTGCACGCGGGAGTGTTGTACGCCGGCACCCGTACGCGCGACCTCGCCGCACACGACCCGACGGACGGCCGCCGACGCTGGTCGGTCCACATCGGACACAACGTGTCCCGCATCGCGATCTCGGACACCATCGCGTACGTCGGCGGCGAGGGCGGCGGCCGGCTCACCGCAGTCGACCTACGCACACGGCGCGTCATCTGGGCCTACGACACCGGCGGCGACCGGATCGTCACCCCCGCGGTCGACGCCGGCACCATCTACGTGGCCGGCGTCGCCGCCGCCGCCCTTCCCGGCCGCCGAACCCGGCTACACGCGCTCGACGCGCGCACCGGCAACCGCAAATGGGTCTTCGCACCCCCAGGCGACCCGCCGATGTCGTCCTTCGCGGTCGGCGGCCGCGCCGTCTTCATCGGTACCGACACGGCGCCAGGCCTGCTCTACGCGGTCGCACGCGACACCGGCGCCCTCAGGTGGCAACGCCCGGTGCCTGGTCCGGTGGACCGGCCAGCCCTCACCGGCGACACGGTGTACGTCGCGTCCGGCGCCGGCGGCCTGCTCGCCCTCGACGCGAACACCGGCCAGCGGCGCTGGGCCTGCGACGTCGACGGGTACGCCGAAGGCGTCGTCCTCACCGGCGGCCTCGCACTCGTGGCCAGCCGCGACGCCCAAGACGCGGCCGGCGCGGTTACCGCCTTCGCCGGCGGCGGCCCGAACGCCGCCGGAACCCAACTGCCATCACCGGACCGGCCCAGCAAGGAGAAATCATGACAGGCGTCGTAGTGATCGCCGGCATCCTGGCCCTCGCCGGCGCGGGAGCTGTGGGCACCGTCCTCATTGTCCGGTCGCAGCGCCCGCCGGCCGTAGCCCGGAACGCCGGCATCGAGCCCGTCCCCACGTTCCGCGTCGTCGCCCTCGGACCACGAGGATCCGGCAAGACGCTGCTACTGGCCAGCATGTACCACCAAATGCAGACACCCTCCGGGCGCAGCTACTTCCTCACCGCGCCCTACGAGCAGGTGACCCTGCTCAACAAATGGTTCTCCGAGGTCGCCGACCCGGCATTGGACTGGCCCACCGGCACGGCACTGGCGGACACCCGCGAATTCACCTTCACCGTACGGACCAGAACCCCATCCGGCGCGCTGCACTCCGTGATGAACCTCGGCTACCTCGAATACGCCGGCGGCCTGCTCACCGAACCGCAGGCACCCGGCAGCACCCTACAGGCCGACCTGCTACACCGGGTCGGCACGGCGGACGCCCTGATCGGCCTCATCGACGGCCACCGGATCCGGCAATGGCTGGACGGCAAGCCCGAAGGCCAGATGCGCCTGCAACACACCCTCACCGCCATGATCAGCCTGATGATGCTCGTCTCCTGCCCGATCACCTTCGTCATCACCAAATGGGACCTGCTGGCCGACATCGACGCGGACGAGAACGGCCGGCTGCACACCGTCCGCAAGCTCCTCATGTCCAACCCGGGCTTCCGCGACCTGGTCAACGTCCACAGTGCACACCGGGTGGTACGCCTGATTCCGGTCAGCGCGGTCGGCCCGTCGTTCGCCGCACTCGACACCGCCGGGGCGGTCGCCAAACGGCCGGACGGGTACATGCACCCCACCAACGTCGACGTCCCGCTCGCCGCCGTCGTACCCGACGTGTTCGAACAGGTGGAACGGTCCCTGAACCAGGCCCACCTGCACGCCCTGCTCGCCGACCTTCGCCGGCGAAGCGGGATGGGCCCCGCAGCCGCCCTGGCCGAGCTCGGCGCCTTCGTGGCGCGGACCGCCGGACGCGCCCTCGGATCGATCGCACCGGTCAATGCCGGATTCGTCGGTGATGCGGTCGCCGCGCTGTTCCGTTCCCCCGGCGAGGCCGCCGCGACAGAGCGACAGATGTCCACCGAACGCCGCCTCACCGAAGCCGAACGAGCGGTGGAAGAATTCCACCTGGCCCGCCGCAAGGTGATCCGCGAGTTCCAGAGCCGGGTCGACGTGCTCGAAGGCCGGCTGCCCAGCTCACGCCTGTCCGCCGAGCGGTGACATGGCACCCACCGAAGGTTGGCCCTTCCTGGTCGGCGCCGGCCGGCGCCGCGACTACAGCGTGCTCCTGGCACCAGACTTCATGCTCGCGGACTCGACACACGGCCGGCTCGGCGAGGTCGTCGCGCCGACACCCGTGGACGCCCCGCCCCGTGTGATCGAGGTATCGACGAGCACCGGCCACAGGCTCGAGATCGCGTACGCGACATACCTCGTCAGTGCCGCCGACGTCGCCCAGCCGCGAGACGAGCACGGCCGGCCGCTGCGCTTCATGTACGGATTCGTCTGCCGGGCCGGCCAGATCGAAACGCCCGCCACAGCCGACCTCGATGCGGCCCGGGCCGCATCGCTGGCTACGTATCGCCGGTACCTGGCAGAGGAGGACAATTTCCGCACGGCCGCTTCTACGGCGTTGCCCCTGCGCTCGACCGTCACCGCCTGGCCGGTCCACGACACCCGCGGCCGCTTGGTCACCATCCACCGGCACCGCCGGTCGGTGCTGGCGTGGTCCGCGGCGGCCGCCACGATCTGCGCTCTCGCCACCGCCGCAATGCTCATCGCCAGGCATGACGACGAACCCGCCCCGCACGACCGTCCCACTCCCAGTCCCTCTCAGGTTCTCGTCAGCTCCGAACCAGGTGTTACCCACACCTATCCCCACTGACCTCCGGACAGCGGCATGAGAGAAAGTCGGACGAGCTTCTGCGCGCCCCCGGAAGCAGATCATGAGGTTGAAACCGGATTGAAGGCGCCGACTGGTTTACTTCGACGATGTTTCAGCGTGGTAGCAGCGGACTACGTGGCCTTGCCGTGGCTGGGCTGCTGATCGGGTTGCTGGTCAGCGGGTCGCCGGCCAATGCGGTGGCACCAGGCGTGGCGGTCGCCACGGGGCGCCACACCTACATGGGCACAATCGACAGGGCTGACTTCAGGGTCGAGACGCCGCGGCGGTGGAACGGCACCCTGGTGCTGTTCAGCCATGGCAACTGGCCGGTCGGCTTCCCGCCACCCGGCGGGATCTGGCTTTCGAACCGGCCGCCGGACCGGTCCGGGACCGAGGCATGGCTGCTGGACAACGGCTACGCGCTCGCGGCTTCGAACTTCAAGGGCGTCACCGGCTTCACGATGAAGGACGCGCTTCAGGACCAGATCGCGTTGCTGGACTGGTTCGAGGCGAACGTCGGGCGACCGCACCGCACGGTTGCCACCGGGCATTCGAACGGGGCGGCGATTTCGGCATTGCTCGCCGAGCGAAACCCGCGCCGGTTCGCCGGAGTGGCGACCTCGTGCGGTGAGTTCGATCCGCCCGGGACCCTCAACACGGCGCTGGACATGCTGTTCGCGGTCAAGGCCCTGCTGGTACCGGCTGATCAGCAGGACATCGAACTGGTCCGATCCCGTGAGCCGGATCGCGGCAACGAGGTCCTGAGCAACGCGATCCGCGACGCCGTGACGACACCGCAGGGCCGCGCCCGCATCGCCCTGATCGCCGCGCTGGGCAACATCCCGGGCGCGTTTTCCGCGCACGAGCCGGCGCCGCGGCCTGGCACCGAGGACTGGGTTCGCAAGCAGGCGGACTGGATCATGGCCTACGTCTTCTTCGGCGGACCGAAGGAGCGGACCGATCTGGAACGCCGCGCCGGCGGCAATCCCTCGTTCAATACCGGCATCGACTACCGCCGCCTGCTGAGCCGGTCCAGCCAGACCGAGCTGGTACGCCGTGCCTACAAAGCCACGCCGGGTGCGGACCTCGACGCCGACCTGCACCGTCTCAACGCCACGCCGCGGATCGCCGCCGACCCGGCCGCCCTCGCCTACATGGAGCAGTTCGCCCTGCCGACTGGGCGGATCTCGATGCCCTTCATTACCCTCCACACCGAGCAGGATGGCGGTGCCGTCGCCGAACACGAGCGGTGGTACGCCGGCCAGGTCCGCCGGCACGGAGACCCGGCAAACCTGCGACAGGTCTATGTGGCCCGCGGCATGCACTGCGCGTTCAGTGACGCCGAAGAGCTGGTGACCCTCCGGGCCCTGTTCGAACGGATCGACACCGGCCGTTGGCCAAACCTGAGCCCGCGCCGGCTCAACGCGGCCGCCGGCGAGTTCACCGAGCCCTTCCACCGGGTCCTGGACTTCACGACGTTCCAGGACAAGGTCATGCCTCCGGCATTCACACACTTCACCCCAGCGCGGTTCCAGCGCCCGTCACGCTAGAAGTGCCGCAAGCGGCCGCGGGTCACAAGGTGAACTGCGCGAGTTCGGTTCTCCTGGTGATGCCTAGCTTCGGGTAGGCGCGGTAGAGGTGGTGTCCGACGGTGCGCGGGCTGAGAAACAGCTGGGCGGCGATGTCGCGGTTGCTGAGCCCGCCGGCCGCGAGCCGGACGACCTGGAGTTCTTGTGGGGTGAGTCGCGCGGCGGGGTCCGGGTCGTGTGGCCGGGCGACCGGCCGGTCGCCGAGGGCGGCCAGTTCGGCTCGGGCCCGCGCGGCCCAGCTGTGGGTGCCGAGCCGCTCGAATCCGGTCAGCGCGCCGGTCAGGTGCGTGTGCGCGTCGGTGCGGTGGCGTTGGCGGCGCAGCCATTCGCCGTACAGGAGTGCGGTCCGGGCGTGGTCGTACGGCCGGTCGGTCTCGTGGTGCAGCCGCAACGCGGCGTCGTAGTGCGTTTGGGCCTCGGGACCGGGGGCGAGCAGGGCGTGACAGCGGCGGGCCAGCGCGGCCGCGTGCGGTTGCCCGGTGTGTTCGGCCCAGTTGTCCAGGGCGGGCAGGTGGCGCGCGGCCCGGGTGGGCTGGCCGCTGCGTACGGCGGCTTCCACGTGATCCGGGACGGCCCGGATGAGGAAGTCCTGCCGGGCCGGGCCGGCGCATACCGCGTCGAGGGTGTCGGCCGCCGCGTCGAACTGTCCATGGCCGAGGTCGAGCAGGCCCAGCGCCCAGGTGGCCAGTGCGGCGTTGGTGGGGTGCTTCGCCTCGTTCCGGAGGATGGTCTCGGCGTACGACCGGCAGGTGTCCGCGTCGCCGGCGACCGCGGCCAGCCAGGCCGGGATGGCGTTCATGATGAGCAATTGGGTGTCCTGGCCGAGGTCGGCCGAGACCGCGAGGGCTTCGGCGACGGTGGTCCCGGCGTCGCGGAAGCGGCCGCTGAGCAGTTGGGCGATGGCCAGCGGCTCCTGCGCGTACGGCAGCCAGCCCAGTGCACCTTGCTGGCGGGCGTCGGCGACCAGCGCGTCGAGCACTTCGGTCGCGGCCTGGTCGTCGGCGACGATGAGGGCCAGGTAGCCGGCGAGGACCCGCTCGACCAGTCCGTGGACGGTTCCGCCCTGGGCGGCGGCCACGAGCTTCCGCATCCGGGCGACGGCCGGTCGGGTGGCGCCGGCGAAAAGGTCGCCCAGCCCGATCATGCCGTCGACTACTGGCCGCAGCGCGGACTCGGGTGGCAACGACACCGTGGCCAGCAGTTCGGCGGCCCGGCGGATCAGGTCGTGCGCGCAGGCGTCCTTGGCACACCCGATCGCGTCGGTGAGGATCGACACGGCTTGCTCGGGATGGGAGCCGACGATGGGCGCGGTGCCGTCCAGCATCAGCGCGGCCGCGGTGGCCGGGGTGTCGCGTTCGTAGGAGACCTGCGCCCGGATCCAGGCGGCCTCGGCCAGCAGGGACTCGTCGGTGCTGACGCCGGCGGAGGCCGCGGCGAGCTCGGCCGCCCGGTCGAGCCAGCTGACGTTGTAGGCGGCCCGGGCGGCGCCAATCTGCCGCCGGGCCCGGCGGTCGGGGTCGGTGCTGAGTTGGGCGGCGCGTTCGAGCGCGATCGCGACGGCAGCCGATCCGCCCCGCTGCCCGGCGCGCAGGGCGGCCTGTTCGAGCGCGCCCGCGGCGGTCTCGTCCGGGGCCGTGGCGGCGGCAGCCAGATGCCAGGCGCGACGGTCGGCGTACTCGTCGCCGGTCAGGGTATCGGCCAGTGCCTGGTGCGCGGCGAGCTGCCAGCTGCGCGGCGCGCCTTGGTGGGCGGCGGCCCGGATCAGTGGGTGCCGGAACGCGACCGTGTGGGCGGACAGTTCGAGCAGGTGCGCGTTCTCGGCCGGCTCCAGGTCCGCGGCGGTCAGCCCGAATCGTTCGCCGGCGCGCAGGAGCACTGTGAGGTCGGCGGTGTCGTCAGCCGAGGCGAGCAGCAGCATTCGCTGTGTCGGCTCCGGCAGCTCGCCGATGCGGGCGCGAAAGGCATCCTGGACCTGTCTGGCGACCGGTAGCGGTTCGACGGGCAGGGACCAGCCGTGGTCGCCACCGTGGTGCCGGTCGGTGAGCGCGGCGGTGAACTCGATGATCGCCAGTGGGTTGCCTCGCGCCTCGGCCAGGATCCGCGCCCGGGTCGGGCCCGCCAGGCCACGCGCACGCTCGTTGAGCATCGCGATGGCGCTGTCACGGTCCAACGTGGACAGCCGCACCGTGTCGATGCCCTCGGTCGGGAAGTGCCTGCTGCCGTCGCGCACGGCGAACAGCATCGCCACCGGCTCCTGTCTCAACCGGCGGGCGGCGAACATCAGCGCGTCCGCGGACGCCTCGTCGAACCACTGGGTGTCGTCGATCAGGCACACCAGCGGCCCTTCGCCGGCCAGTTCGGAGATGAGCGACAGGGTGGCGGCGCCGATCAGGAATCGCTCGACGGTGCCGGCGTCGGCCAGCCCGAAGGCGGCTCGCAGTGCCCTCGCCTGCGGCCGCGGAAGCACATCCAGGTGCTCCAGGTAGGGGTGCAGCAGCAGGTGCAGGCCGGCGAACGGTACCTCGATCTCCGACTCGATCCCCACCCCGCGCAGCACGCGCAGGCCGGCGGCGCCCGCGGCAGCGTGATCGAGGAGGGCGGTCTTACCGATCCCCGCCTCGCCGCGGATCACCAGTGCGCCCCCGGCGCCGGCGCGGGCGTCGGCCAGCAGCTTTTCGATCCGGGCCTGTTCGGCCGATCGCCCGACGATCACCCGTGCACAGTAACAATCCGTACCGGCGCCGGACTCGTGCGCGGCCGGTACGCGTCCCGGCCGCCGCCTGGGCGAACGCCACCGCGAAAGACGGCGGTGTCGCGCGCACCAGGCGGCCAACCGTGTCCGGGTGGTCTGGCGGCTACCGGTCCGCCGGCGTGACCCGGAGGCTCGTGGTCTCGTAGCCGCCCCCGCCCGGGTAGACCCAGGCCCCGGTAAGGACGTCGCCAGCCTCGTTGAACGTCGCCCGCATGTACGCCGGCGAGCCCTTCTCCCCGCCCCAGATGGTGAGAACGTCACCGTCCAGCTCGTAGACGTAATCCAACGTGTCGCCCCTGTTGCCATAGAAACGGCTCTTGATGTCGACACTGGCCTTCTCCGCACCGAACGGGCGTTCCCGACCGATCACCTCCATGCCCGTGATCCGCTCGCCGTACTGCTCGAGGTCCACATCCTGGATCAGGAAGTGGCCGCCCTCCATCCAGCGGTAGGTGACCGTGCCCTCGGCGCCGCCGGTGACCTTCCAGGTGCCGACCAGGCGATCCAACGCGGCCAACTCGGCGTCCTGCACCAGCTTCGTGCTCTCGCTCATCTCGCGGTTACTCCTCTCGGGGACCCGCCGCGGACGCGACGGCGTTCATGATCGGAACCTACGAGCACGGCGATCAGTAACCGCATCGGTCGAAGTACTGGCAACCACGTCACCGTCGTCTTGGTGCGGGGTTCAGCCCGCGCAGACGCTGTACGAGGTGATCTTCCAGTTCGCGTCCGAGGAGCCGCCAAGCTCGTGACACGAGGGGCGCTCTGATGGGCGACGCGTATCCTCTCCGGCTGTGGCGACCTGCGACAAATGCGGCCAGCACGAGACCGACGCCTGGTACGAGTACCACTACGGCGCGCATGTGCGCACCGAACCGGCCGGGTCCTACGAAGTCACCTGGTACAGCGACATCCGGCAGGGCGGCGCGCATGTGTGCTCCCGGTGCGGTAACCGTCACGTCATGCTCCGCTACCTGCTGCCGTTCGCCCTCGTGCCACTGCTGGTGGTCGCAACGGCCTACGGCCCGGCGGTCGAGCTAAGCACCTATCTCGTTCTCGCTGTCGTACTGGCCGCGCTGACAGCCAGCGTCGGCCCGGCCGCGTGGTGGTGCGTTCAGCATGCCGCAGCCCGCTCGCGCCGGGTGATCCTCCCGGTACTGGGATTGGCACTGGTATGGGCCACGGGCACTTTCGGCCTGATCGGTTCGTTCGCCCTCGCCATCGCCAGCGCTGAAGGCGACCTGTCCGGCTGGCCGGAGGTGTTCCTGTGGCTGCCGGTGACTGCGCAGTTGGTGCTGCTGTGGTTCCTTTGGCGGGAGCGCTCAATCCTGGTGGAGACATTGGCGTGGCGTCTGCACAAGACCCGCCTGCGGCGAGCCGGCACACCGGCATGGCGGTCGGGCCTGCGCGGCTGGAACAGCTATCAGTCCAGCCAACTGCGCAAGCCCCGCTAAGGCTCCAACGTCTCTGGGGTGCTGGATGCGGTTAGGGTTTACCGGGTGACGGACCGAAAGCCGCCCGGAATCTCGGCCGACGAGAAGACCACGCTAGTCGGATTCCTGAACTACCTTCGCGATGCGATCACCGCCAAGGCGACCGGCGTACCGGAACCTCAGGTCCGCACTCCCGGCGTGCCCTCCGGCACCAGCCTGCTCGGACTGATCAAACACCTGACATCCGTCGAGCGCTACTACTTCCAGGGCGCAGACGTCCGCAACTGGGCCGCAACGTTCAAGCCGACCAGAAAAGACACAGTAGACAGTGTGCTCGCCGGCTACCGGCAGGCGGTCGCCGAGGCGAATGCCGTGATCGAGTCATGCGACGACCTCGCTCAACCGGTTCCGAGATCAGTGAACGCGAAGTCAGCACCATCGATGCGCTGGCTCCTCACGCACATGATCGAAGAAACGGCTCGGCACGCCGGGCACGCCGACATCCTCCGGGAACAGATCGACGGTGCGACGGGCCGATGAATAGCTATGAGAGGGCGTTCCGGGAGGCTATGTCCGTTATGACCCTGGCGTTGGGTTAGGACCACCGGTGGGCGGGCCGGGCGAGAGTGAACAGGCCGGCCTCGGCCTCGGTCAGAACGCCGCGGGCGACGAGGCGTTTGAGTTTGGCGCGGAGCCCTTCGACGTCTTTGGCGGCGGTGCCGATACCCAGCGCATGGCAGATGTCCTTGGCGCGTAGTCCACTGAGGTCGGTGGTGGCGAACACGGCGAGGATCTGCTGGTAGGCCGGGCTGGCCACGGTCACGTCCGCCGGCGGTGGGCTGCCGTTGGCGGCGCCGGCGAGGCGCAGTCTCCTCCACGAGGCGGACACGTGCCGTCGGGTCTTGACAGGTTCCCGTGTCTGGATCACCATCGTCCAGTGCGGGCAAGGTAACCAATGCGGAACTGGTCCTACTAGGTCGCTGCTCGACTGGCTTGAGAAACAGCTCGGCCATCGCATGATGGTCACAGGCGTTCGTTCTCTGCACGACGGGGAAAGCCCGTGGTGGATCGATGTGACGACGCCCAACGAGTCGCCCTTCTCGGTGGTCCTTCGGTCCCCGAGCAGCAGAATCCGTCCCGATATGATTGCGACCAACGCAGCGGCGCTTGCCGTCGCCGAGAAGTATGGCTTGCCGGCTCCTCGGCTGCTCGCCAGCGATCTCGACGGCCGGTCCACCGGAGGCGTGGCAGCGACGTTGGAGACGGCGCTGCCGGGCAGCAGTGCGCTGCCGGGCACGGTTACGGCCGCGTGCCTCAAAGAAGCCGGCGCCGCGATCGCTCGGGTACACGCGATTCCCCTTGAACCACAGGCCGATTTGCCGTTGCGGACCCGCCCTACCCAGGTCGATGACCGTGCCATGGAGCGACGCTGGGCAACCCTCTACCAGGCGTCGACTGACGTGCAGAAGCCGGCGGTCGTAGCAGCGCTGCGTGAACTGACCGGGTGGGGCGAAGACACTGCTCTGCGGGTGGCGGCCGGCGCGCGGTCGACGCCGCTGCTGCAACTCGCCGACGAACGGATCCGGGAGATCCCGCGCCCACAAGCGCGGACCGTGTTCGTCCACGGCGACGTCTGGTGGGGCAACATGCGCTGGGATGGTGAGACCTGCCTCGCGCTGATCGACTGGAAAATCGCCGGCGCCGGTGATCCGGGCGTCGACCTTGGCGAGTTGCGCATGCAGATGGCAATCCAGTACGGGCTCGATGCGCCGGCACACGTCCTCGACGGCTGGGAACGCCAGGCCGGCCGCACAGCGACGAACGTGCCTTACTGGGACGCGGTCGCCGCCCTCAACACCCCCGTCACCATGGACGGCTGGCCCGGGTTCGACACGAACGGTCAACCCCTCGACACTCCAGCGGTCACTGCACGACGTGACGCGTTCCTCCGCGGCGCCTTCGACGCCCTTTAACGCGGGTCTCCATCACGCCGGTACATCGTCTGCCGCTCCGGCTGCGCCGAAGAGCCAAAGGCGCGAGCCAAGCTCACAGCCGTGACGAATTGCTGATCCAGGAGACGGTGTGCGGTTTGCCGCGGGGTTGGCTCGAAGCACTACGCTCTGCGCCGTGGATGAGACCTTGACGGGGTTCGAGGCGGCGGCTGACCGGCTCGCGACGGCTGCTCCGGGCACGGCACAAGCGGCCGTGGCGGAGCTGATCACGCTGGCCGTGGCCGACGCTGAGCTGCGGCAGTCGGTCACGGAAACGATTTGCCGGTGGCTGCGAGGCGAGGCCGGGTCAAGCGGCGTCGCGGTCCAGCAGCGGCGTGCCGTACTTGGGTCGCTGACCGATCGGCTGCGGGCGCGAGAGGCACCGTGGCAAGGCGTGAGCGTCGACCTGTCCGGTGCGACGCTCGTCGACGCCGACTTCACCGGCTGCCGGCTCGGCGGTGCCGTGTTCGCCGACACCCGGTTCCACGGCACCACGGTCTTCGACGGCGTCACGTTCGATGGTGAGGTCATGTTCCAGCGAGCGGTCTTCTACGACGACGCCAGCTTCACGGAGGTGCGATTCGAAGGCGATGCCGAGTTCGGCCGGGCCCGGTTTCGTGGCCGGGCGGACTTCACCGGTGCGGCTTTCGGCGGCATGGCCTGGTTCGGGCGCGGCACCGACACGTGGTGGGAAGACGACGAGGCGTGGGAGACGGTCGAAGAGATCGACCCGGCGCCCTGGGACGAGCTCAACGAGGACGATCCGCACTGGCCCATCGCGGTGCTCATCGAGGACTACCAGGACTGGGAGGAGGGCGGCGACGGCGCGCGGTTCGCCGGTGACGCGTCGTTCGCTGGCGTCCGGTTCGACGGCCCGGCCTGGTTCTACAACGCCCGGTTCGCGGCGGCGGCCACGTTCGCGGGGGCCCGCTTCGCGGGGCGGGTGCATCTCGACCAGCCCTCGGTCGACCTCTCCGACGCGCACTGGGCCGGTGGCACCGACGACGGTAGGTCCGAGTGGCCGCTGGGCTGGACGGTGCGATCGGACGGCGCCGGCGGCGTGCTGGTCCCGGATTCCTCGATAGCGCCACACACCCGGCGGCTGGCCGACCCGGACCCCTCGGTCCGCGCGGCCGCGCTGGAGAGCCTGGACCGACTCGGTGACGACCGGCCCGAGCTACGGCAGCGTGTCGTGGCGACGCTGTGCTCGTTCCTGCGGATCCCGGTGCCGTTCGATCTGCACGCGCAGGAACGCACCGCAGAACAGACCACGCTGCTCCAGCTGCGCCAGCAGGCGCAAACACTACTCGCGCAGCGGCTGCGGCCCGGCCCCGGACAGTGGAAGGACATGAACGTGTGGCTCTGCGGCGCCACGCTTGTCGAGCTGGACTTCAGCGGCTGCGAGGGTGGGTACGCCGAGTTCACCGGCGCCCAGTTCCACGGGACAACCCGCTTCGACGGCAGCCGGTTCGACCCAGCGACGTTCACATTGGACGGATCGTCCGGCCGGGCCACCTTCCACGGCGACGTCCTGTTCGACAGCGAGCCGCCCGACGGCGCAGTCTTCCACGGCGCTGTCACCTCACGCGCCTAAGCGTGTGCCAGCGCTCGGCATCTGCCGCGGCTATGTGTTCTGCCGGTGGCCCAGCCGCCCGGGTTCGGTGGAGGCCAGGTGAGCACGGATGGCGTCGGTGGTGGTTTCCTCGTCGTCGGTGCGGTCGATTCCGATGTCGGTGAGGATGTTCAGGGCGTGTTGCCAGTGTTCGCGGGCTTGTTCGTGCTGGCCCCGGGCGTGGTGGGCGTGGGCGAGTCCGTCGTGGGCGCGGGCCTCGTCGACGGGTTGGCCCAACTTTCCCGCCGGTCAGCGCGTCCAACTCGCCAACCGGGTGACCGGTGGCCCGGGCAAGGCGCAACGCTTGCTCGAGGTGGTCGGCGGCTTGCGTGTATCGGCCGCGCAGCCGGTGGATGTGACCAAGGCCGGCCAGCGCATCCATCTCGCCGACGCGGTGGCCGGTGGCACGGGCTGTCATCAGGGCCTGGTGGTGAAGGGCTTCGGCGTCGTGGTAGCGGCCTCGGGAGCGTAGATGCCGGTGCAGGATGGTCGACAGGTGCAGGACGTGTTCAGCCTGGCCGTGTTCGGCGGTGTATCTGGCGGCGGTCAGCAGGTTGGGAAGCTCGTTGTCCAGCCAGCCGAGCGCGGCTGCCGGGTCCTGGAGGTCGGGGCTCGGGGTGCTCGCGGGAGGTACCTCGGGGCGGCCTTCGGGCTCGTATGGGTGTGCGGCGTCCACGGCGAGCGCGGCGGTGTGCCGGTAGTAGTCGAGAAGTCGATTCAACGCCGCGCGGTTGGTGGACTCCGTCTGGTCGCGGGTCGCGGTGAGCGTGGCATGGGCGTGGACGAGGTCGTGGAACCGGTACCGGCCGGGTGTGGGTTCTTGCAGCAGGTGGGCATCGAGGAGTTGGTCGAGCAGCCGGCTGGCGTGATCTGGGGTGGAGTCGAGCAGGGCGGCGGTGGCGTACGCGTCGGTGTCTGGGCCGGGGTGTAGGCCGAGCAGTCGGTACGCGCGTTGGGTGTCGCCGGTCAGGTGCCGGTAGGACAGGTCGAGGGTGGCGGTGACGCTGCGCTGCCCGGCTTCGAGCTCGCTGAGCCGCTGCTGCTGGTCGCTGAGCCGCGCCACCAGGTGGGACAGCTGCCAGGCGGGGTGGGATCGCAGCCGGGCGGCCGCGATGCGGATCGCCAGCGGCAGCCGGCCACACAGCTCGACGAGGTCCGCCACCAGCTCAGCTGGCTGGTCGCGTAGCCGGCCCGGGCCGGCGGTCCGCACGAACAGGCTGGCCGCGTCGGGGGCGGGCAGGGTGTCCAGCGACAGGGTGTGGGTGTGGTCCAGTCCGGCCAGCCTGTGCCGGCTGGTGATCAGCACCAGGCAGCCGGCGCTGCCCGGTAGCAGCGGCGCCACCTGGGTTTCGGTGGCGGCGTCGTCCAGCAGGATCAGCATCTGCTGGTCGGCGAGCCGCGTGCGGTACAACGCGGCCCGATCCTCCAGGCCGGCCGGGATCTGTGGCCCGGGAACGCCGAGGGCGCGCAGCAGGTGCTCGAGCGCCTCCGCCGGCTCGCGAGGCGCCATGCCCGGTGTGTGCCCGTGCAGGTCGATGAACAGCTGCCCGTGCGGGTACCGGTCGGCGATCCGGTGTGCCAGGTGGACGGCGAGGGCGGTCTTGCCGATCCCGGCCATCCCGTCGATCGCGCTGATCACCACCGTGGACGCGTCCCGTGTCTGGTCCAGCGCGGCCAGCTCACGGGCCCGGCCGGTGAACAGCTGTGGCGGCGCAGGTAGCTGCCGCACCGGGCCCGAGGTGTGCGCGGTCGCGGACGGTGCCGGGGTCAGGGTGGGGTCGGCGGCCAGGATCTGCTGGTGCAGCCGCTGTAGCGCCGGGCCGGGCCGCACCCCGAGCTCCTGGTCGAGCAGCCGGTAGATCCGCTGGTAAGCGTCGAGGGCGTCGGCCTGCCGCCCGGCGCGGTAGAGCGCGAGCATGAGGTGTGCCCAGAGCCGCTCGCACAGCGGGTGGCGGGCGGTGAGCTCGGCCAGCTCGGCGGCGAGCACCGCCGGCTCGGCCAAACCCAGCCGCGCCTGGAAGCTGTCCTCCAGCACCATCATGCGCAACTCTTCGAGCCGTTCAACTTCTGGTTGGAGCGCGGCGGGCAGTGGCAGGTCTTCCAGCACCGGCCCGCGCCATCGGGCCAGGGCCTGGGCAAAGTGTTCGACGGCGGGTGCGTGGCGCTGCTCGGACAACGCCTGCCGGCCCTGGCCGGCCAGCCTCTCGAACACCGCCGCGTCCAGCTCTTCCGCCGCGGCCCGAAGCTGGTATCCGCCGGAGGCCCGGTGCAGGCGCGGCGGGTCGGCTGGCTCACCGGCGTGCAGCAGGCGTCGCAGGTCGCTGACGTAGGACTGGAGGTTGGCCCGCGCCGACGGCGGGGGCGCTTCGGGCCACAGCAGATCGAGCAGCGACTCGGTCGACACCGGCGTGTTGGCCCGCAGCAACAGCACGGCCAGCAGCAGTCGCTGCTTGCGCCGGGGCGGCGTCAGCAGCTGCCCCGTATCATCCCTGATCTCCAGGATGCCCAGTATCCGAAACTCCATGATCCCCGTCCGCGGGTGAGGCTCCGACCGGGACGCCCCGCTTCAGCGGGCCTCCACCGGGCAAGCCGTAATGCCGGGCATCGATCCACTTTCTTGTCGAAGTAGCTAGTCGACGACGGCACCGGCGGTGAGGTTGATCTCGGTGGCGGTCATCGTGGCGGCCAGGTCGGAGGCGGCGAACACGGCCGCGTTGCCGACCTGGTCGTAGCTGGGGCGCCGCGGCAGCAGCAGCCGGTCAGCTTCTGGGTCGGGCTCCCCCGTATTCGGCGAGCCTGGGGAAAGTAGCCAGGCGACGCGCACGCCGTGTGGCCCGAGCTCGGCGGCGAGCTGCCGGCAGAGGCCCGCGAGCGCGGCCCAGGCGACGTGGGAGCCGCCGAGGTTGGGGATGGCCTCGCGGCCGCCGCCCATGACGAGGATGACTCCGGTGCCGCGTCGGACCATGTGGCGTGCCGCCGCGGTGGCGACGGTGAGGCTCGACGTGAGGGCCTTGGTGACCGGCTGCATGACGTCACCGATCGGCATGTCGACCAGCGGTGTGCCTTGGATGTCGTCGTTGAAGGTGGCGTTGAAGCAGATGTCGATACCGTCACCGCGGTCGGCCACGGCGGCGGCGTGCCGTTCGACCGCGTCCCGGTCAAGGACGTTCAGGACGTCGACGTGCGCGACACCGCCGGCCGCGCGGATGCCGGTGGCGACGTCCTCGAGGGTCGTCCGGGTGCGCCCGGTCAGGTGGACGGCGGCGCCTTGCCGCGCGAATGCCCGCGCGACGGCGGAACCGATGGAGCCGCTTCCACCGTGGACGATTGCAGTTCGGTTCAGCAGCAGCATTGTTCGTCAACCTCCCGTCGCTCAGGCCTCGACGCGGCGCCCGTTTCGGCGGCCTCGCACGCCGACGGCCCGGCCACGTTCGAGTATCACCTGGTCGACGGCCGTCGACAGTGCGAGGGTGACGTTCGAGGGTGTCCCACGACCACGTAGTCGAACTCCGTCACGAAACTTCCGCCCTTCATGTGCGGCGGCGACGGTCGGGCTGGTCGCTGCCGAGTACCACCGCCAGGATCGCGGTCGGCTTGTCCATCGGGAGCAGTTCCCCGGTGATGACGCCCTCCCACCGTCGGTACCGGACAAGGCCCATCGACGTCCGGTGCTCGGACAGCACGGTCCCGACCACCCCGTGTGGTGTCCTGTCACGCACGCTGCACCCTCCAATGTGGATTGCTGCGGTGTCGTGCCGCGCCTTGGCTCGTCCGGTCAGGACGTCACGGCGCAACGTCCGCATCCCCGCGGGGCGAACGGCTCCTTCGCGGGAGGACCACGCCAGTGCCAGCTGGCGCCCTACGTGGACAACGCTGCCGTCGGGTGCTACACGGCCCGCCATACACCGCCGTGTAGATCGCGTTAGGTGTCCCGTGGTCCGGCGGTAACTCCCGTCTGATGTAACGCCGCGAGGCACCGCCGCGCTCTCTCCACTGACGGCCCGGTACGGGGCCACCGCAGAGGGAGGACGGTGAGCCGGGACCATGGTCATCGTGCAGGCTGTGAGTGGGCGACTCTCGGTCGGTCCCGGTGAGTAGACGCTGGTATCGCAACGGGGTGATCTACTCGCTCGACGTCAGCCGGTTTCAAGACTCCAACGGCGACGGCATCGGTGACCTCCGCGGCTTGATCGGCCGTTTCGACTACCTGTCCCGTCTCGGTGTGAACACGATCTGGCTCAACCCGATCCATCCGTCACCGATGCGCGATGGCGGCTACGACGTCACCGACCACTACGCGATCCATCCGCGGCTGGGCAGCATGGGCGACTTCGCCGAACTGCTCGACGAGGCCGACGAGCGCGGTATCCGCGTGATGTTGGACCTGGTCGTCAACCACACCAGCGACCAGCATCCGTGGTTTCAGGCCGCCCGCGCCGATCACGCCTCGCCGTACCGGGACTGGTATGTCTGGTCGGACACCGAGCCGCCCGACCGGTTCGAGGGCCAGGTCTTCCCCGACGTGGAGACGGAGACCTGGACCTACGACGAGGCCGCCGACGCGTGGTACCGGCACCGGTTCTACGCCTTCGAGCCGGACCTCAACGTGGACAACCCGGCCGTCCGCACGGAAATCCTCCGGATCGTGCAGTTCTGGCTGCGGCTCGGCGTTTCCGGCTTCCGGGTCGATGCCGCCCCGTTCCTGATCGAACACTTCGATGCCGACGGCCGGCCGTTTTCCGACTTCAGGTTTCTGCGCGAGCTCCGCGAGACCATCTCCTGGCGTCGCGGCGACGCGGTGCTGCTGGCCGAGGCGAACGTATCCGACACCGAGCTACTGGAGTACTTCGGCTCCGACGATGGACACGCCAGCCGGGTGCCGATGGTGTTCGCGTTCCGCCTCAACCAGGCCATCATGCTCGCCCTGGCCCGCCAGGATGCCACCGCGATCCGGCAGGTGTTCACCGAACTGCCGGACCTGCCCCGGCACGCACAGTGGGCCACCTTCCTCCGCAACCACGACGAAGTCGACCTCGGCCGACTGACGGCCGCCGAACGCGAGGACGTCTTCCGCGCCTTCGGCCCCGAACCACACATGCGGCTCTACCGCCGCGGCATCCGCCGCCGCCTAGCCCCCATGCTCAACGGCGACCGCCGCCGCCTCGAACTCGCCTACAGCTTGCAGCTCTCCATGCCCGGCACACCGGTCATCCGGTACGGCGACGAGATCGGCATGGGCGAAAACCTCGACCTACCCGAACGCGAAGCGATCCGCACACCGATGCAGTGGGACGAAACCCCCGGCGGCGGCTTCTCCACCGCCGCCGCGCACCGGCTCCCCGTACCGCCGATCACCGACGAACCCTACGGCTACCCCACCCTGAACGTCGCCGCCCAGCGACGCGACCCCGTCAGCCTGCTGACCTGGTTCGAACGGATGCTGCACACCCTCCGCGAATGCGAAGAAATCAGCGGCGGGCACCACGAGATCCTCTCCGACGCCTGCCCGCCCCACGTCCTGGTACATCTGGTCACCGCGCCCGAGGGCAGACTGCTGTTTCTGCACAACCTCGCCGACCGACCCTGCCGGCTGGCCATCCCCGCACAACCCGGCGACCCCTACCCCATCGCGGTCGCCGCCGACAGCGACTACGGCGACGACATAGACCTCAACGACCTGGAACTCAACGGCTACGGCTACCGCTGGATCCGCCTTCGCGACACCCGCACCTCGGCGGTGACAGCCTGGCCCACGGCGGCATCTGACCTGTAGACGCGTTGTCCGCCACGGCGGGGTCGCCGGCAGCGCCGTTGTCGAGCTCACTCATCGATCCCCCATTCGAGGTCGTGAGAGACCTCCAGCCAGCGGCGAGTGTTGTTCACCATCAACGTTCGTCGAGACGGTTTCTACCGCTGATGTGGGAGGGGTGCGGCCGCGCGCTGACCAGCCCGGCGTCGTATGCGGCGATCACGAGGTGCGTGCGGTCACGGGCGTCGAGCTTGCGTAGCAGGTGCGAGACGTGGGTTTTGACGGTCTTGATGGAGATCGTTAGTTGATGGGCGATCTCGTCATTGGACAGGCCCTGCCCGATGAGGCCGAGCATTTCCACTTCGCGTGTGGTCAGCTGGTCTGGCGGGGAGGGTTCGACGGCGGTCGGTCCTCTGGCGGTGTAGTGCGCGACAAGTCGGGTCAGGATCGAAGGGGCGAACAGCGGCTCGCCATTGTGGGTGCGGCGGATCGCGGCGAGCAGGTCGGTGGGCTTGCTGTCTTTGAGCAGAAAGCCGCTGGCTCCCGCGCGCAGTGCGTGGAAGACGTACTCGTCGAGGTCGAACATGCTCAGTACGAGCACTCGCGTGTGCGCGAGCTTCGGCATCCGGCAGATGCGCCGGGTCGCTTCGATTCCGTCGAGGCGCGGCATCCTGACGTCCATGAGTACCACGTCCGGTGTGGTGTCGCTGGCGACGGTGGTGGCCTCCAGGCCGTCGTGGGCCTCTCCGACGACGGCGAGGTCGGGTTCGGCGTTGATGATCATCGCGAGGCTGTGCCTGAGCAGTGGCTGGTCGTCGGCTAGGACGACCCGCACCGGCGCGCTTGTCATGTCGTCCCGTCCGGGATGGTGGCTACGAGGCGAAACCCCGGCGGGTGGGGCGTAGCGGTGACGGTGCCGCCCAGACTGATGGTCCGTTCCCGCAGGCCGATGAGGCCGTGCCTCGGGCCGGGGTTGGCGGCCCAGCCTGGGCTCGGCCCGTCGTCGGTGATGGTGACGACGACGGCGTCGGGTGCTCGTGCGAGGTTGACCTCGACGCGTGTGAGGCCGGCGTGGCGGGTGCTGTTGGCCAGCCCTTCGCGGACCACCGCGCAGATCCCGGCCTGGGCTCCTGAGGACACCGGGCCGAGCTCGTCCTGGTGCAGGTCTACGCGCAGGCCCGCCCGGCGCGCGTCCGCGATGATCTTCGGCAGGGAGGCGAGATCATCCGTAGGGTGGCGGCTGGCCGGGTGGTCGACCTCGCGCAGCGCCTGAAGCATCCGTCGCAGCTCGACGGTGGCCTGACGGCTGAGTGCCTCGACGTCCGCGATGGCGGCCATCAGCTCCTTCTCGTCAGGCTTACGCGCGTGGAGATGCGCCGCCGCGGCCGCCCGTACGGTGATCATGCCGAGTCCGTGAGAGACGATGTCGTGCAGGTCGCGGGCGATGCGCAAGCGCTCGGCGAGCACCGCCTCCGCGGCATTCCACCGCGCCTGCGTCGCCTCATGTTCGGCGCGTTCGGCACGTAGCCGAACCATCGCTCGCGCCGCGACCGCCGCGGCGGCAGCGACCAGTAACAGCGTGGCGAGCGGCCACGTGAGCCCGAGTACCACGACAGCGGCGAGCGCGACGACGCCGGCGCCGACCGGCAGCAGCCAGCTCACCGATCGCCGAAAACGGCGCCCGCGCTCATGGGTCATACGCCGAATCTAGCGGCTGTCACCGTGCTGGGCGTCAGACCACGGTCCGACAGCCCCACGTCCGACAACCGGCGGGAGTTGCGGTCCGTGGACCGATGTGGCGTGCCTTCCGGAACTGTTCTCTTGAGCCCGACACAAATGGGAGGACCGTTGCACAAGCGCGTCGTAGGAGCCGTAGCAGGGGCATTGTTCGCCCTTCTGGCGCTGGTGTCGGCCGTAATTACTGATCTTTACGATCGCGATTTTCCGCAGGCCATCGGGGTCGAGAGCAGGCTTGGTCTTGACTTCGGCGACTCGCGATTTACGCCCGTGGAAGCGTTCGCGTACCTAGAGGAGCTCGATGCGCGTCTGGGTCTTGGCCTGGTCAGGGTCGTGCCGGACCTCGACGACGAGGGCGGACAGGTCTACATAGCACTCAATTCCGCAGACCTGCCGGCCGAGTTTCGTTACTTCGGCGAGGGTGTGGGCAAGGTCGTCGGCAAGGAGCGGCTGGCCCACTCCTACCCTGACGGAACCTACCTCGTGACCGGCGATCGTGGCCGCCTCGGCGAGTTCGAGGACGCGCTGCGCCGTGATGGTGTGAGCATCCGCCGCAGCGACGCCTCTGTCGCTGACAGCCTGCGATTCGTCGTGAAGGAGGCAAGCTTCTTCGCCGCGGTCCTTGCCGCGTTCGCGCTGATCGCCGCGCTCGCGCTGTATTGGTTGTCGATGAAGGCGCGGGGGCGCGCATTGCGGGTGCTGGGTGGCTGCCCGACCGCGCGGATCCAGATGCAGGACCTGGGCGGCTTCCTCGGCGCGCTGGTGGTTTCGGCGGTCGCCGTCGCCCTAGCCGCCGCGGCGTGCGTCGGCGTGCTTCGTGGCTGGATGTACGTCGGTTCCTTCCTGAAGGCGTTGGCCGGCCTAGAGATCACCGTCATCGTCGCGTCACTGCTCGCCGCGCTCGCCATGTCCGCCTCCGCCTGGCCGAGCGCCACCATCCTCGCCACCAGGCAACCCGCGGCGAAGAGCCTGCGCTTGGCAGCCATCGTCATCCAAGCCGCCACGTTCGTCCTGGTGGTCGCTACGGCCGGACCCGCATGGTCCGCACTCGAACGGTCGTCCGCCATCGCCGCCGAGATGGCGCAGTGGAGAAAGCTATCGGACCAGGTCGGCCTGGCGTTCGTGGGCACCGACGACGAGATGACCGGAGTGGAGCCACAGATCGGTCAACTGGTCAAAGAGGCCGAGTCACTCGGCTCGGTCGCGTACTCGTACGCGTTCACTCCCGATTCGTCGGCGGATTTCGGAGGCTATTCGGCGGTAGCGTTCGTAAACCAGCGTTGGCTGGACCTCATGACCCGCGGCGCACGGCGGCCCGCTGTCGCACATGTGCCGTACCGCGACGTCCAAGAAATCATCGTCCCCGCGTTCGCCGACCAGTTCGCGTTGTGGTCGAGAAGCAAGGCTCCCGGCGAGGCGCAACTCGCCCAGCTCCGGTTCGTACGGCCGGTGGAGGGTTTCCGGCTACCAGTGGCGACCGGCGGTGGAGGAGACCTGCGGTTGATGGACGACGTCCTCGTCGCCGTGATGCCCTCCCTCTACGAGGCCATCGACGATTCCAACCTGACGTCCATGATCTCGACCCACAACATTGTCTTCACCGGCGTGGCGGCGACACAGAAACTGCTGGAGCGTCACCGTCTTACCACGCCGGCGCTCCGGGTCGTCTACATCGCGGAGGAAGGGATCATCCAGGCGCGGTTCGCTGCGTACGTCGTGTGGTTGCGGAGTCTCGCGCTTGCCGCCTTGGCCGCAGCGTTCACCGTCGCCGCCGCGGTCAGCGCATTGATTACCGCCCTGCTCCACGCCAAGCGTGACTTCCCGTTACGGGCGGCGGGCCAGTCGTGGGCGCTGATCCTCCGGCGCCGCGTCGCCAAGGAATTGCTTGCCGGTCTCGGCCTCACGATGATTGTGCTGCTGTTCCAGAAACCCGACGCGATAGGCGCAATTCTCGTTGCCGCGGCACTCGGATTGCTCGTCCCCCCGCTGGGTCACCTGTTCTCCGCACAATGGTGTTTCGCCGGTGTCGGCCGGCGCCGGATCTGATCGGAGCGAGAAGATGTTGATTGCCGCGCACGGTGTCTCGAAAGCCATCGACGGGCGACTCGTGCTCGACAACGAGTCCATTCGCTGCGAGCCCGGCACCATGACGGCCCTGGTCGGCCCTAGCGGCTCTGGAAAGACCACGCTGTTGCACTGCCTCGGGCTGCTGCTCCCCGTCGACGAGGGACGCATCGTGATCGGCACAGACGACGTCACGGCATACAGAAGCGCGGCGCGACGCCGCTTCTGGCGTGATCACGCGGCGTTCGTACTTCAGGACTACGGCATCATGGACGAGGAGTCGGTCGCCTTCAACGTCGCGATGCGTGCTGGCCTCATCCCACGTCTCGCCACCGGCGCCCAGGAGCGTTTGCGGCGGACGCTCGACCGGACAGGCCTGTCGGGGCGACAAGATGAGACGGCCAGCCACCTCAGCGGCGGCGAAAAGCAGCGACTCGCTCTGGCGCGCGCCATCTACAAGCAAGCCAGGATCGTATTCGTCGACGAGCCGACCGCATCGCTCGATGCCGCCAACCGCCAAAAGGTCATCGACCTGCTCGCCGAACTCGCCGCCGACGGCCGAACCGTGCTTGTGTCTACGCACGACTCCGAGATGATCAGCGCGTGCGACTCCCGGCACGAGATCGGTTCGAACCGTCAGGCCGCATGACCCCCTCCATCACTCACTGCGGAAAGGTTCATCATGAAGTCCGTCACCATAATTGTCCTCGGAATCGCGTCGCTTCTGGGAGTGGGAGCGATCGCTCTATCCGGAGTGATCACGAGATCGGGCGATACACACCCGCCGTGCGACCAATTGCCCACCGTGGCCGTGGCCAGCGAAAGGCTCGCCAAAAATCAGGACCTGGCCAACGAGATCGAGTCGTTGGGTAACGGCGTCGCCGTCGAAGTGGGCAAACCGTGCGCCGCTGGACAGGACCGCGCGCTGATCAGCGTGGCCTACGAGACAGGGTCCGAGCGCGAGGCCATCTCCGACCTGCTCACCCACCGTGACGGATTCGGCGTTCCGGTGCACCTGGTGAAGCGTTAGCCCCAGCCGCCTACCGGCCGCCACCCGAGCCGCCACCGCGGCAAACGGAGCCGCTCCCAGTGGTTTCCGTCCGACAGGCCGGCACGGTCCGTGCCGGCGTACGGGGTTGAACGCGATGCGGAAGGCCTCGATAGTAGTCCGGAGACAACCTCGATCGTGTAGCCCTCGCCTCGCTACACGTGACCAGGCACCGCTGTCTTAAGGAGATGCTTCTGAACGCGCTCGCAATCGTCGCTACCACGGTAGGCCCGCTGCTCGGCGTGCTGGTAGGAGGTTGGGCGACCCATTGGACGCAGCAAAGAGGCTGGCGAAGAGACGAGCAGCGTTACCTGATGGACTCCAGACGCCAAGCGTACGGTTTGTTCCTCACCGCCGTACGCGCCTACTTCGCGTACGCCCAAAGTCCCAGTGTCAAGATTGCCGCAGTGAAGGTCTCGGACGGCAGCGACGTCGAGATACCGATCCTCGATGAGACAGGCGTTCCTTACAAAGAACGACTCGACGCGGCACACGCGAGTGTTCGGCTAATCGCCGGCTCCACCGTGGTCGTGGAGCGTGCGCACGACCTGTCGAAGGCGGTACGTCGTGCCGTCGCCACCCGCGCGCACTACGACGCTGGGCGTATTCCGCGCGAGACTTATCTGGCCGTGTGGGCGGCGGAACGGCGGTTCATCGACACGGTTAGGGCCGAACTCGGGCTTGGCGCCGTCGAGTACGACGATTGAACACGTGGACACTCAATTCGCGATCCCCTTGTACGTCCCTGGCGTAGCCATCGGGCAGCGGTCGACCACCTAGGCGCGCACGCGCCGCAGAAATACCCGCGAGGGTGGCTGCCCGGGTACGCCGTGGCAGCTCACGTGGCCGAAGGCCAGCAGCAGCGTCAGGCGCAGGCACCGGCCGAGGGCCTCCTGCCCATACGCGTTGGGGTGCATCGACTCGGCGAGGGTGCTGCCCTGGCCGGGCAGGTCGATCCAGCGGATCCACTCACTCGTGGCGGCCTCCGGCGCGGTCTGCGGCTGCCGCGCCGCGCTGTGGCACAGCTCGTGGCCGCGGAACGCGTCCCGAAGGTCGAGGAACTGCGCGCGATGCGCGACCGCGACCGCGTGGAGGGTGTCGGCGAGCTGGGCCACGAGTCGCGTGTGGCCCCATTCGACGTCCGCGTCGTAGAACGGGCAGCCAGCCACCGACGTGCGGCCGTCGCGATCTGACTCCGGGTACCGCATATCCGCGGCCCTCGGCATCGGCGCCGGGTAGGACTGAAGGATCAGCCGATACGAACCGGCGCGGTACCCAGCGGTGGCCATCGCGGCGTGGACATCGTCGATCGCGCGGCCCACCCCGGCGCGCATGTCGGCAAGGCGCTGCTCTACAGCGGCCTGCTTGGCGGGGTGGCAAGGCAGCGGACCGACCTCCGGATCGAACGTCAGGTAGGCGATCACACAGTCGGTCACGATCCCCGCGAACCCGACGTCGTTGCCGCCGACCGACACCGCGATCGCCAGTACCCGATGGGTCCTGGCGACCTGCGCGAGTTGGAGGATCTGCGCCTGCATGCCGGCGGAGGTGATACCCGAGCAGGCGAGGTTGACCGGTGTGACGCCAGGAAGCCGCACCTGGGTTATCTCGGCCACGTCCGAACGCCAGCAGCCGCCGACCGTGTCGGCGTAGATCAGCGAGGGGTCGTAAGGGGCGGCGGGCGAACCGGTGTAGGCGCGGTCGGTGCCCCTGCGGTCTGCGGTGTTGTCGGCCGAGTTGCCCAGCCAGCGGCCGGCATTACCGGAGATGAAGGAGTCGCCGAGGCTGACCACCGCCAGCGGACGGCGGTCGGCCACACCGGCCGAGGCTGGTGTGTGCCCCGCCGCCGGCACCGCCGACAGCACAACCACAACGATCGCCAAACGCGGGAACAGCCGGCGTCCAACCATGATGACCACGCCTCCTCAGTGGAAGCCGCCTCGACGGACGAGCCGATCGTAGCGGCGCCGACACGTCCGGCGTCCTCCACTTTGCACACACTTAACCTTCGGCGTGATTGCCACGAGGCACCGCTCCCGCCGCGGCCGCCAGGCGTCGGCTGTTCGGGCGGCCCGGAGAACCCTTACCCCACACGAGAAAGAGGCGACCCTCACCCTCAGTGACGACCTGCCTGGGGCCTTCGGACGCGCAGTCCGGTCGCCCTTGCGCGTCCCGAAGGCATCCGGCCGGCGACGGGTTCGTATCACTGCGAGCAACCGCCACCGACCGGGACGGCACCAGCACGGAACAGACCGTCCTGCGCGCGTACCGGATCGGATGAGCTGACATCTCACGGCCGGCCCCCTGGTCGATGCGACCGGGGGCCGGCCCTGTGCGGCAACCGCTAGCGGCTGCTACCAGCTCGGCTCTCGGTCGCGCTGCATCAGTGGAGG
The DNA here is from genome assembly GCF_059359075.1 of Phytohabitans sp. LZ39. Classification (NCBI taxonomy): domain Bacteria; kingdom Bacillati; phylum Actinomycetota; class Actinomycetes; order Micromonosporales; family Micromonosporaceae; genus Phytohabitans; species Phytohabitans sp. LZ39. Next base: position 395,128 of record NZ_JCADBM010000005.1, read on the forward strand.
AATGCGGTAGTTGGCGTAGGTGTATTTGCCGGTGATCGCTCCATCGGTGTCGAAATGGAAGACATCGACGCCGTGCCACCGCATGTGCGTGCCGTACCGCAGGCGTGCGAACAGCCGCAGCGCCAAGGGGACGGCACGTCCACGCGGGCCGGAGATGTCGATCCGGCACACCCAGCGGATGGCCGCCCGCCGCCGGGCCTGGTCGACGAGCCGGTCGTACACCTCGAAGCGCATAGCGCCGTATCGGCCGGCGAACTGTGGCGCGAACTCTGCTCGGATAGCGGCCCGGCCGTGATGTGTGACGCCGTTGCCCGGACAGTACTCCGCCGTTTCCGAGAAGAACGACATCACCCTGTCAAGGTCGTTGTCGTTGAAGGCCGCGACGAACTCCTCGATGACATCGGCCAAATCACGCTTCGCATCTGTCACGGCAGAGGCCTACTCCCTTGTCGTTCTGGGCGACGGAAGTCGTCGCGCTTTGTCGTCGAACAATGCGGGGGCCACTGCTCGACGATGGCCAACCGGGCAGTGGGCGGGCCAGTCACGGCGCAGCATAGCCGCCATCACCTGGATGGGGCGGAGCGGCTCGAGCCATCAGACAGGGCGGGATCGGCGCCGCCTGTGGCGCGCGCACGGGCGCAGGCGGTGGTTGGGAGAGGCGGTGCCTCACGCCCGGAAGGTCAGGCCGAACTCGGCACCCAGCTGCCGCACCGCCTCGGGATCGCCGAAGACGGCCTGCGGCCCGTAGGCGCCGTCGTAGATCTCGACGGCGCACCACCGAGCAGGCGAGCCGGCCGGCACGAGTTCGTGAATGCGCATGGCGAACGTCATCACGGCATCGAACTCCTCCTCGTCCTCGTCCTCGTCGTGCGGGATCCGCCACTCGCGCGGCTCCCCGTCGCAGCGGAACCGCAGCGCATGGTGACCGCCCGCCTCGTCGTCCACCACGTCGACGTCCGTGATCGTGATCAGTCCACGCGTGCGGTCCGCGATCAACCGCAACTGCTCCTCGTACAGTTGGGGCCCGTCTTCACATACTCCGCGGAAGGCATCTGGGTCGGCGTCGTACCAGATCCCCAGACTGTCGAGCAGCCTCAGCACGGCCCGGTCGTCCGGCACACCGAAGTAGTCAAGCGTCCTGTCCAACATGTCCGGTTCCAGGGCATCTAACGCTGTCTGCGCGTCTACGAGGCCGAGCTCGACCACGCGCTCCGTCACCTGGCGAATGGTCAATGTGGACTCCACAGGTTGCAGGTCATCCATTGTCGACGGTCGTAACGCCGAGGATGCGGTAGGCGGCGACGAAGCGGCTGCTCCACCACGAGGTATTGGCGTGGAAGCCGACTTTGACCCCGGGGCTGCGGGCGTCGTAGAGGGTGTCGTCCCCGGCCCAGAAGGCGACGTGCGTGATGTAGCGACCGTTGTCGACGGTGTTGGTGTAGAAGAGCAGGTCACCGATCTTCAGGTCCGAGGTCGGAATCCGCTTGGCGTATTTCTTCGCGGGAGAGGTATGGGTCCGCGCCCAGTCGTAGATCTGTTCGGCGGTGCGGACGCTGCTCGTGTCGAAATCGGGGAAGTTTCCGACCTCGTTGTAGGAGGTGAGCAGGAGCCCCGAGCAGTCATAGGCTGGACCCGTACCACCCAACAAGTAGTCGGCACCCTGCTTGTCGACAGCTTTCCGGTAGGCGATCCTGGTCCAGTTGAAGATATTCCTCTCCTGGTAGCAGGAGGTCCCCTGCTCGGTCGTCCCGTTCTGGACCTTCACCAGAAGGTGGTTGAGGTCGGCGAGGTTGCTTGGGTTCCATTCGAACTTGGCGCCATCCTGATGGGTGCCGTTGCCGCCCCTGAGGACGAAGTAGGCGTTGTCGCCGGGGAAGACGAAGGGCTCCGCGTTGTGGTCCTCGTCGTGGGCCTGGATCCGCAGGACCGGAGAGATGTTGGCCGCCGTGCCGGTGTCTTCGACGCGCCACCAGATGTTCACCTTGTTCGGGCCTTCCCAGCCGACCTGGATGAAGGCCTCGGCGCCCGGGCAGGAGACGGTGAGCGTGCCGCTCGGGTTGGCCAAACCGTCTGCGGACGCCGGAGGCACCGCCACGAAGACGCCACCGGAAATCGCGACCGCGCAGGCCGCGATCAGCGTCTCGATTCTGCGTTTCAGATGCTTCCCTTTCATGGTGGAGATCTCCTTTCAGCGCGGGATCGGCGAGACGGCCGCCAGCCGCGCCCCCGTACAGGTCATAGCCTGCGCGGCTGGGCGCGGCACCGACCGGGTGGTCTATGCCGCCGCCCAACTCGTCCGTGGTGAACACCTCAGGGTGAGGCTTCTTTGAAACAGGGCTAGTTCTGCAATACCGTGGCGTCGAGGTGGCGGTGCACCCGACCGATCCGGGTGAGCATGCTATGTGTGCCAACCCCGTCCGCTCTGCTTGGCATACGTAGCCAGGTCCTGCATCGTCGCGTCATCCAGAGCCAGCGCGGACTGCCCCGTCCCGGTCACTCTGAAGGCGCCCGCCGAGGCCGGCGCGGCCCGCACCGGCATGCCCCCGGGAGCGAGAATCGCCGCGTTGTTTCTTGGCGCTGCTACGTGCGGGGCCTGCCGCGACCACCGTCAGGCCTGCGGTGACCGCCAGCGAGACGAGCAGGGCCAGGACTCGTCGCATCTATCGTGTCCTCTCGAAGGAAACCGGGTGATATCCCGCTCGGTCGGCTGAAGTACCCTGATCGTTGCGTTTCGGGGGTTCGCTGTGACCCAACGAATCCGCGAACTTTCGTCGGCCTGGACCGTCGGTCACCCCGAGGAGGACCATGAGCGGCCGGAAGGGGCTATGGCGGGTCGCGGAGTTGCCAACGACCAAGGCCGGCGTCGAGCGGGCATTCTCGTACTGCATAGCGGGGATCCGCTTGGGCACGATCGCGCAGATGATCCCGGCTGTTCACATCGGCGTAGCGACGTCACCGCATGAAGTCGGCTACCTCGCGTGCTGGGCCGCCGCAGCCGTCGCGGCCGTCGCGGTGAGCGTGGTGACGCTCGTGCGCCGTCGCCCGCTGGGCGCGGCGACCTCCGCGACGGACTTCGCGCTGGCCTGCGTGTTGCTCGTCCTGGGGCCTCTGGTACTGCCGTCGGGGGAACGCATCGGCACCTGGGTCACGTACCAACCGGCCTACGCGCTGTCGGTCATCATCACTGCCAGCGGTGTCCGCAGCCGCGTCCTCTGGGCGGGCGGTCTCCTCGGCGTTGTCGTCTCCTACATGGTGTATCTCGGCGGCGAGATCGAGGGAAACATGACCTGGACCGCCGTCGGCAACGTCCTCACCTACGTGGTGTACGCGCTGGTCGCGCGGATCTTCTTCGGATTCACCCGCCGCATCGCGCGCGACGCTGATTCCTCGCGGGCCCGCGCCGCGGAGCTGGCGCGGCGCGAGGAGGAGAGGCGTGCCCAGGTGATGATGCACAACGGCGTCGCGCTCATGCGGCTGCTCACCGAGCCGGGGACCGACGCCACACGCTCCCGGCTCATCGACCAGGCTGAGGTGGAGCTGCGGCGCATGCGCTCCTACCTGCGCGGCCAGGCGCCGGACAGGGATGCAGCCGCCGCTGAGGTGGCCGATGCCAACTCCCCCGTCGTGCTCGCTGCGGTGATCGAGCGGGTCTGCGACCGATTCGCCGACCTGCACGTCGATGCATTGGTCGACCTCGGCGCCGACCTGAAAGTTCCCGCCGGGCAAGCCGAAGCGCTCGAACGCGCCCTCGAGAGCCTGCTTCTCAACGTACGCGTGCACGCCCGCGCGGACACGGTCGTGATCCACCTCGACCAGGACACGGACGGGACTTGGGTGATGACTGTGCACGACGACGGCGTCGGGTTCGACCCAACCTCCGTGCCCGCGGGGGTTGGGCTGCGCGAGGTCGTCGTCGGCGAACTGCGGCGGCAAGGGCTCCACGTAAAGATCGAGTCCGGAGTAGATGAGGGGACCACAGTGACGATCTGGTCCGGCCCCGGGCCAGCCGCCGTTCATACGGACCGGGACGCCACCGCGGACGCGCCATGAGGCCCCAGGTGGCGGTAGTCGACGACGCGTCGCTGATACGCGAGTCGTTCGGCCTGCTCATGCCTGGTCTGGACGTCGTCGCCGCGTTCGCGACCGTGGAGGAACTCGTGCGTCGACGCCCGACCGTAGACGTAGTCCTGCTCGACCTGCACCTGGCAAACCTCGAACAGCAACCCGACGTCCGCCAGGGCATCGCCGCGATCCGCGCGTTGACGAGCCGCGGCTACCGCGTCTGCGTCTACAGCCAGGAGGAACGCCGCTTCGTCCTCGCCGCGTGTGTCGCGGCGGGCGCGAGCGGGATCGTCTCCAAGGCGCTGCCAACCGGCCGGGCAGAGCAACTCTTCCTCGAAGTCGCCTCCGGTGGCACCATCGTGCCGCAGCCGGTCGTCGGGATACTCGAGGTTCTGGTCCGGCGCGACTGCATCACCCTGCTCAGCAAACGCCAGCGCCAGATCCTCCACGGCCGCGCCCGCGGCCTGAGCTACGCCCAGATCGCCAAGCAACTGTTCGTAAGCGAATCCACACTGCGCGGCTACTGGCTCGACCTGACCCGGTCGCTGTCCAACTCCCTGCGCGACCTCACTCCCAGCGAGATCGAACGAGCCCTCGGACTCGCGCCCGGAGACCTTCTGGAATTCTGGTCCGGGGAGGCAACTGACGCGAAAGATTGGTGGCGCGTCGACACGGGCAAATGAGCTGACCAAAGGCTCGGCCCGGCAGCCCTTGCCACAGCCTTGAACTTGTCGCCGGACCAGATGTAGCGGTTGCGCCGGTGCGACAACGGTCCGTGTCCTGACATTCGGGGTAGGGATTCCACATCAGACATCGTTGTCGGCGGTCATGCTCGCCGACATAGCCGACCGCCTCGAAGACCCGACATGGACCCAGATTGTCGTCGACCGCGTCAGCTGAGGCTTGGTACGCCCGGCCAACCTACTGTCGGCGGCAGAACAGGCGCGCCGTGAGCGGTCGGGTCAAAGCGGTTGCCGGCTACGCCGCCCGTCCATACGGTGGGCACCGTGACGGCGGATCTGTTTGACGCAGCGGCGATGTACGACGAGGACTACCTGCATTTCTTCGCCGGATCGGACGCCGACGGCACGCCGACGCACGGCCCCGTTGTGGGAACGGCGTACGCCGGCGCGTCCGCCGCCGCTGATCTCGTCTGGCAGCTGCTGGATCTGCAACCTGGAATGAGCGTGCTCGATCTGGCCTGTGGCCACGGCGTGTTGGCGAACATGTTGGCGGCGCGCGGGTGCCGGGTCACCGGCCTCGACTCCTCGGCGGCGTTCCTGGGTCGCGCTCGAGCCGACGCGGAGGCGATGGCCGTGGAAGTCGAGTACGTATCCGGGGACATGCGAGAACTGCCAGGATGGACGGCCCGGTTCGACCGGGTCGTCAACTGGACGACGGCGTTCGGGTACTTCGATGACGTCATCAACCGCACTGTGCTGACGGAGATGGCACGAGTCCTACGGCCGGGCGGCAAGCTGGCCATGGATCTCGACAACCTGACGAAATTCCTTGCGTCGTACACGCCGTCGCGTGTCACGGCTATCCGAAACAACGGCGACATGCTCGTCGACCGTCACCACCTGGATCCGCTGACGGGACGCTTCCAGGTCGAACGCACGGTCGTTCGCGACGGTCAAGCCCGCCGATTGACTTTCGTCAAGCGGTTGTTCGGCTTTCCCGAGCTGCGTGATTGGTGCACCGCCGCGGGTTTCACCCGTGTGGCCGGATACGGCGAAGACGGAAGCCCGCTGAATGCCGACCACAATCGAATGGTTGTGGTTGCGGAGCTTCCGTAGCACGTGCTGCATTTCCGCCGAGGTGATGGGCAGCAGCCATAGCAGCCGCGGCAAATGAGTGCGCGAGCCCTGTCGGCCCTCGTCGACTCATCGTTGACTACGGTTGTCCCTTGAGCCACGCCTCCACACGGCGGTGTCTACCAAGCCCTACCGCATCGAATTCATCGATGTGGCCATGCGCACGGACGCCGAGCCTCCGAAGCGCCTGGGAAATCGCAGACCGTCGGACCGTGACCGGAGGCGCGTCATCACCGTCCACGATCGGTCCGAGCACAAGCGCGCCGGCCTCCCAGACCGCCGCGAACTGCGTGCCAGTCCCGCCCCAGAAATCGGCCTCCACGTAGGCCACCGGCCCACGCCCAGACCACTCGGCCAGCACCGTGTCAAACCCCGGCGGAAAGCGCTGGCACACGGCGAAGCGCGAGTCAACCGTGCCGCCTCGCGCCACCTCGTCGAACAGGCCCTCGGTCATCGGCAGAAGGCACACTCCTTGACCGAGCGGCACAACGACGCCACCAACCAAGCCCCGCGCCGGCTGCAATCCAGGCCCGCTGCCGCTGCCACCCAACCCTGCCACCCGGCCTGGCCCGGCACATGCGCGTCGAGCACGAGTACGACCGCGGCGACGCGCTGGCTTACCTGGCCGCCCTGGACGTGCACGCCGGCACAGTGACCGGCCGGTGCGCGCCGACCACCGGCATCAAACCGTTCGCCGCCCTGGTCGAGCAGGTCATGACAGCCGAGCCGTACGCCTCAGCTCGACGGGTGTTCTGGGTCGTGGACAACGGCTCCTCGCACCGCGGCCAGGCCTCCTGCGACCGGATGCTGACTGCCGAGCAGTTGGCCGGAGCGGTCGTTGACGGGCGCACCAGGCTCCCACCCGAGCTTGCATAGCAACCATCGGGGATCACCCAATCATGTGACGCCAGAGAACAGCGGCGCCACCGCCTCGAACCGCACTATCCCACGCCGTATCGCTGCTTGCTCATCTTGACCGCGTGGCGTTGCCGGTAGGCGATCGGGTCGAAGACCGACGGCCGGCAGGCCCGAGCACTGGATCGTGCACGAAACCGCCGGCCGTTTCGTTAGGAGACGAACACCCTGGCGGCCGTTGACCGGGAGATGGTCGGAGCACGCCGGCCAATCAAGATGGCGTCAGCACAGCCTTACGTACTCGGCCCAGATGTTGAACTGAACCCACCCCAGGGTGGTTTGGCCCGGGCCGACACACCGCTCGTATGCCGTAATGGGAGTGGTCCATACCTTGATGATGACGTGCGTTCTCGGGTCGCAGTGAGTGTAGTAGGCGACAATCCCGACGCTGTCAACGTCGTAGCCGCATTTAAGCATCACGCCTACGTCGTCCGAGCCGGCCGGGGAGGCTGGAGCTGCGGTAGCGGGCGCCGCGGTGACCAGCGCCGCCGTCAGCCCGGCAATGCTGACAGCCAGAGCGAGCCACATGCGTCCGAACCGACTGTGCCTCATCGGTGAATCCTTACGCAGGCGAAGCCGTTCGCGTGCCACGAACCCTGCGTGTGGTCCTTCATGTCAGCGCAGATCGACGATCCGTCCCTCATGTAGTTGTTCAGGTCGAAGTTGACCCACACGGAGTTCAGGCCGCAACCCGCGGTGGCATTCCGATGCCACTCCTGACCATTCTCGTAATAGCCCCAGACGTGGAAGTCCTTGTCGCAGATCCAGCCGGGCTTGACGTGGCTGGCGGTGATCCGGGACACGAACAAACCACTGCCGTTGACGGCGATGCAGACCGGACCCCACGACGGATAGTTGCAGCTCGACGCATCCATCGTCCCGATCTCACCGGCGTCCGGCCCGGTCGCGGCGACCGCCGGTGCCGCCGTCGACGGCGCCGCCATGGCGGACGAGGCGGGGGCGAACAGCACTCCGACTGCCACGAGCAGAAGTGCGAGCAGGGGTCTTGCGATGCTTTTGCGCATGCCTTTCCTTTCCCCAGCTGAGACGGCGGCATGCCCTGTTTCTCTGAGCTCCACGCCGACTGACAGTGTTGTCAGCGAAACAATATTCACAGATGCCACTGTCTTGACGCTGTCCTGACGCTGTCGCGGCGATCGCAGATCACAGCCGCCAATGACCGAACAATTCCATCGACGGTGCCGAGCTGTCCGGCCCGCTGATCCGCGTGATGTAGGTACGCACTCGGGCCGCCTCCTCCTTGGCGCCGACCGCAATGAAGGCCTTGAGCGCCAAGATCCATTGCTCGCGTGCTTCCAGCGTCTGGCCCACCTGGTACAGGACGGCGCCGAGGGCGGACCGGGTCGCGCCTTCGTTTCGCCGGTCGTTGGTCTGCTCGCAGATCGCCAGGTCTCTGCGGTAGATGACGATCGCTTCGTCGAGGCGCCCTGCCGCGGCCAGGGTACCGGCGAGGTTGTTGCATGCCAGGCTCTCGCCGGGGAGGTCGCCGGCTGTGCGGAGGAGTTCGGCGGCGTGCTGGAGGGTGGTGACTGCCTTGTCGAGGCGGCCGCTCTGGTGCAGGATCTCGCCGAGACTGATCCATGCCAGTCCTTCATGGTGGGTGTCGCCGCTCTGGTGTAGAAGGGTTGCCGCGCGCCGCAGTGTGGCGATCCCGTCGGCGGTGCGGCCGGCTAGGTGTTGGAGGGTTCCGAGATCGGTTGCGGTGAGCGCCTCGCCGTGGTGGTCGCCGATGTCGCGCAGGATGTTGGTGGCCTGCTCGAATGCGGCAGCGGCGTGATCGAAGCGGCCGGCGTCGCGGTGAACGATGCCGAGGTTGGTCAACGCGGTCTGTTCGGTGCGGCGGTCGCCGGAGTCCTGGTGGAGGCGGACGGCCTGCTCGAAGGCGCGGACTGCCTCATCTAGCCGGCCTAGCACGTGACATGCGCTGCCGAGGCAGTTGTGGGCCAAGCCTTCGCCATGGCGGTCGCCGATCGCGGCGTGGAGGTCGATCGCGTGCTCGCTCGCGGTGATCGCTTCGGTGAATCGCTGCGCCCGGTGCAGGGCGATGCTGAGGTTGACCAGGGCCTTGCCTTCGCCGTGGCGGTCGCCGGTGTCCCGGTAGCAGTCGATGGCCAGCTGGTGCGCGGTGATCGCCTCGTCGATGCGGCCGCTTTCCAGCAGGGCGTTGCCCAGCATGTTGTAAGCCTGGCCTTCGCGGTGCCGGTCGCCGGTCTGTCGGCAGAGCGCGAGATTCTGTTGATGGGTGGCGATTGCCTCATCGAGGCGACGTGCGAGGGTCAGGGCAACGCCAAGGTCGTTGAGCGCAAAGCCTTCGCCGTACCGGTCGCCGGTGACGCGATGGATATCGACGGCCTGTTGATGGGCGGCGATCGCCTCGTCGAGTCGGCCCAGCTCGCGCAGCCCTGAGCCGAGGTTGTTCAGCGCGGTGGCCTCGCCGTTGCGGTCGCCCAGCTCGTGGCAGATCACAACATCCGCGGTGGTGGCGGTGACCGCTTCGTCGAACCGGCGCAGCTCGAACAGCACGTAGGCGAGGTTGGTCAGCGCGATACCTACTCCGCGGCGGTCGCCGGGGTCATGCTGGCTTCTGAGTCGCGGCCAGGGCGCGGTGCAGGAGGGCGTTCAGCGTCGCGGCCTCGTCGGCGTCGAGGCCGAAGATGGCCGGGTCGTTCAGCGCGTCGGCGGCTCGGGCGGCTCGGTCGAGGACCGACCGGCCCTGCGACGTCAGGTCGATGCCTGCCCGGCGCCCGCGTCCGCCGCTGCGGTCGCGGACGACGTGCCCGGCCGCTTCGAGCGATGCGACGAGTTCGCCGACGCTCTGCGGCGTGACGAGCACCCGGCGGGCCAGTTGCCCGGACCCGATGCCGGGCTCGGTGGCGATCGTGGCGAGCACTCCGAACTGTGTCGGCGTCAGGCCGAACGGTCGCATCTCGTCCTCGAACCGCCTGTTCAGCACGTGCGCGAGCCGCACCACCGTCCAGCCGAGGGCACGGTCGGGGCCGGCCAAAGTATCAGGGTCCCTTGCACCCACTATCAGGGTTCCTTATGGTTGCTCTCATGACGACCTTCTCTGGTTGGCAGCGTAGTGCCCTCGCCGTCACGGCCGCGGCGCTCGTCCTCGCGATGTCCCCGGCGGTGGCGGCCCCGGCCAGCGCGGTGCGCACGCTCGTAACGTTCACCCACCCGGACGAACATCCCGAAAGCGTGGTGATCGGCGACAACGGCACGATCCACGTCGCGCTGCACGCAGCGGCGACGGTATGGCACCGCCGGCCCGACGGGCGGACCTCAGTGACCGTGTTGCCGAAATCGCGACAATCAGGTGCGGTAACGCGCGCGAACGGGATCGCGGTCGCGCCCAGCGGCGTCGTCTCGGTGGCCGTACTGTCGACCGACGCGGCGATCGCCGGCGTGTGGCAGGGCTGGCCGGGACGGCCATTCCGGCGCCTAGCGGCCCTTCCAGTCGATGCGAGCCCGAACGGGATGTCACGCGACCACCAGGGCAACCTCTACATCGCCGACGACGCACTCGGCGTGGTCTGGCGGGTGCCGGCCGGCCGACGGGTCGCCGAGACGTGGCTGCGCCATCCGCTGCTGACGCGCGCGGCCGGCGGCACGCCCTACGGCGCGAACGGCACCGAACTGCACGGCAACGCGCTGTGGATCGGAAACCCGTCGCAGGAGCTGCTCGCGTCGGTGCCGATCGGCCGCGACGGCCGGCCGGGAACGCCCACGGTGCGCCAACGCGGACCAATATTCGCCGACGTCGACGACTTCGACATCCACCACGACAACACCATCATCGTCGCCCGCATCTCGGCGCAGACCGTCGAACGGATCCGGCCCGACGGCACCACGACGATCCTGGCAACGACGGCCGACGGCCTGTCCCAACCGACCGCGGTCGCGATCGACGGCCGCCGCCGGACCATCTACGTGACGAACGCGGCGTTCTACCGGACGCCGGGCGCCGCGCCCGCGTCGGTGCAGGCCATAACAGCACTCGGATGACCTTCCCGCCCGCGGACCCACCACCCACGACCACGCGTATGCACGTTTATACCCGTACGCGGGGCCCAGGGAGACGGTGACGCATCGATCCGCCAGGCTGGTGGAGGTGCGTACGAGACGGGATGTTGATGGACCAGGATCACCAGGTATCGAACGGCTTTCAGGTTCCGCAGTCTTTCGTCAGATGCCCCGATCCGTGACGACAAAAGCAGGTGCCTAAGAGCTGTGTGCCGCTGTCGTTTCGCTGACGCCGGCAGTGCATGCCGAGGACGCGCGCGCCGGCCGTGGGCACAGGGTTGAGGTGCGAAGCACCCGGGCATCAGGCACCAGATCGGCCAGGGGGGCCGATCTCGCCACCGCTGGATCCCCGCATTCATCACGGACAATGGTCGGTCCGGCGGGGTGCGAGGTCGACGCCTCGCACCCCGCCGGTCGTCCTGGTTACGCCAGCGGGATGCCGTCGATCACCCGCTTCGGAACGGTCCGGACCGATCCGGTCTCGGTAGTGACCGTGCGCTTCCCGCCGACGATCTTCCAGACGGTCGCGGAGTCCGGCGATTTGACCAGGACGCCGTCTCCGATGGTGCGGGGAAGAGCGTCCAGAACACGGCCGGGAATCACATGGACCGGATGATTACCGTACCCGGCACCCGCGAGTTCGTTCCAGGTATCGAAGGAGACCCACGCGCCGCCGACGATAACGCCGATGCCGCTGTGGTCTGGCTTCTTAACCAGGACGCCGTCCCCGATAGTGCGAGGAAGAGCGTCCAGAACACGGCCGGGAATCACATGGACCGGGTGACTACCGTACCCGGCACCCGCGAGTTCGTTCCAGGTATCGAAGGAGACCCACGCGCCGCCAACGATAACGCCGATGCCGCTGTGGTCTGGCTTCTTAACCAGAACGCCGTCCCCGATAGTGCGAGGAAGAGCGTCCAGAACACGGCCGGGAATCACATGGACCGGGTGACTACCGTACCCGGCACCCGCGAGTTCGTTCCAGGTATCGAAGGAGACCCACGCGCCGCCAACGATAACGCCGATGCCGCTGTGGTCTGGCTTCTTAACCAGAACGCCGTCCCCGATAGTGCGAGGAAGAGCGTCCAGAACACGGCCGGGAATCACATGGACCGGGTGACTACCGTACCCGGCACCCGCGAGTTCGTTCCAGGTATCGAAGGAGACCCACGCGCCGCCGACAATGACGCCGATGCCGCTATGGTCTGCCTTCTTAACCAGAACGCCGTCCCCGATAGTGCGAGGAAGAGCGTCCAGAACACGGCTGGGAATCACATGGATCGGCTGGCCCTTGTGCCCGGTCTCTTCCAGTTCGTTCCAGTTGCTGAAGGAAACCCATGCGCCGCCGAGAACGACGCCGATGCCTTCGTGGTTCGGCTTCTTGACCAGAGTGCCGTTCGCCGGCGTGCTCCGTAGAGCGGTATACGCACGGTGTGGTACCGCCCGTACGTGCAGGTGCCATTCGGCGCCGTAGCCGACGTCGGTGACCTCTTGCGGGTTGGCGAACGGGACGGTGGCGCCGCCGACGATTTTGGCGACCGGGGTGCTGCCGTTGATGCCCTGGATCAAAGTGCCGTCAGCCGGCACGTCCGCGCGGAGTTCGTTGAATACGCGGGTCGGGATGGCTTGGACCTTGCTCGGCCAGTCGGTGCCGTATCCAGCGTCGATGAGCTCCTGCGGGCTGGCGACGTTGATCCGCGCCCCGCCGACCATCATCGCTACCGGGGTGGAGGCGCCCCCACCCGTGCCCTGCACGAGGGTGTTATCCGTGGGCACCCGGGACCGGGCGTTGAAGATCCGGGCGGGAACGGCTCGTACCTTGCCGGCCCAATCACCGCCATGGCCGGTGTCGATGACTTCCTGCGGGCTGGCGAACGGGACGATCGCCCCACCGGCGAACGTGGCGACCGGGGTGGAGACACCGCCGGCCACTCCCTGGACCAGGGTGCCGTTGGCCGGCTCGAACCCAAGCGTGTGGTAGCTGACGCCGCTGATCGCGGTCACCTTCCGGGCCCAGTCCGTGCCGTGACCGGTCTCGATGACCTCCTGCGGGTTGGCGAACGGAATCAATGCCCCGCCGAGCGTCGCGGCCACCGGCAGGTCGGTCCCGTTCGACACGGCCTGGACGAGGTTACCGTCCGCGGGCACCTGGTTCATGTGATCGCGGGCGTCGATCGACCAGTTGGACACCTTGACCGGGGTGCCGCAGTTGACCGGGGCGGCGCACGAGTCCTGCCACAGCGGGGCACCCCCGACGAACAGATACACCCGGCCACGCTGGTCGATAGCTGACGAGCCGTTACGCGGCCTCGCCGGGCCGGCGTCGATCACCGCCTGGGTCGTCGGGCGTGACTGCGGCTCACAGATCCCGTTGTCACAGGTGGCCTGCCAGACCGGCGCCCCACCCACCACCTTGTAGATCCGTTTCGTGTCGGTCGTGGCCAGCACCGTGCCGTCGGCCACGCTACGCACGTCCGTCACCGGCTGCGGACCCGGCGGCGTCGGCGGCGCCGCGCCACCAGGGTTCGGCCCGGCCCCTCCACCCCGACGCGCGAGGCTGGACCCGCATTCCTCGGCCAATGTCCTGCCCTCGCGTATCGGACACGCGCCGAACGCCGTGGGAACCCGGGCCACCGTCGCTGATATGCCGCAGGAGCCACTGCCATCGGCCTTGACCCAGGTGGTGATCACTTTCCGGAACTCGTACCGCATGTACGGAGTCACCATTACGAACTCGCCGGGCGGAAGCACCATATTGACGGCCGACGTCACCCCCCGCTGAACGCTCACCTGCGTCTGGTAGCCGGCCTTCAGGCTCAGTTCGATGACTTTGCCCACGTCGAGCGTACCCTCCACCGTGATCGTCGCCGTCCTCGTCTCCGTCAAACTCGTGCTGTACGACACGGTCGTGGAAAGGGACGCATGGCCGTACCGAATCACCGGGCCGGGCTCCACCACCAGCTCATACTCATTCCACCGCATAACGTGATGTTCCTGCCGGGCATTGAAACACCCATCCCGGTACCAGTCATCAGCCCTCACCGGCGAAGGCTGGACCACCACCCCCACCGCCGACAGCAGCACAGCCATAACCATCAACGCGTAGAACGCCCGCCCGCGTCTCGGCAAGATGCCACCGGCCGATCTCCCCAGCCACCCAAAAGCACCGCGGAATAGCCCCGTCATATCACTCCCATCGCCAACACCACCGACGCAACCAGCCACCCTTCACGGGAACGTGGTGACCGAATCAGCCATGTTCAACAAACCCCACGTGCGCCCGCATACGGATAGAGGACCTTGATCTTGTGGGGACATCGAAGGGTGCCACTGGTCGCGGGCGGAGCGTATCCAACCGCGCTTACATACTGCTGTCGCAACGCTTTCGCGGTGCGGCGTGGGACGCACGCGAGCCGGGCCACATGGGCGTCCCCAATACCGTGCGTCGTGAACGAGCTCAGAAGAGCTCGCCAGCCCCACGAAAATGCCGCTCACCGACGTGATCCCAGTCGAACAGGGCGAAATAGAACGTGAAAAGCGGCGGGAAGCCCGAAGATGAAGAAGAGCAGGAAGAACGGCGCCACGTACGCGTAGGGCGCCAGCAACTCGCGCACGCCCTGCTGGACGCGGCGCGGACGACGCACCGGTGACCGCAGCTAGCCCACTCAGTTCTTTCCCTCTGTTCCAAGCACCTCGCACGCGATCTGTACCGATGCTGGGCCCGCCGACGTCGCGGCGATCGGCACGCGGTCTCAGGCTTGATCGCGGGTAGGTGCGACGTCACCGGCGAACTGGCCGGTCGGATCGACCGCGCGGCGTACCCGCTCCACCCGGGCGCGAGTCTGGTCGTCGTACGTTCGCTGCGGCCGTTCGAAGTCGTCGACGAAGTTGGGCGCCGTGAAGCCGGTCAGGTACTGCCGGAGAGTCGACCGGACGGCCTTGAGGTCGCTCATGGTCTCCTCACCGGCCAGGCCGACCCCGTAGTAGTGCAGCGGTGCTGTGAAACGGCCGAGCGCTCCAACGTTGGCCGGGGCGGCGGCGAACGCGCCGCCGAGCTGACGCAGTTCGAGCGCGATCAGGTTGGGCCCGGCGTCCAGGATCCGCGCCCAGTCGGCTGCGCCGATCTCGTGCAGCAGGGCCGAGTCCGAATGGAACGGCACCGGCTGCTGCGGATCCATGTGGACCAGCGGCAGCGCCTCCGGAGCAGCTTCCGCCCACGTGTTCGCCACGGGTGAGGCGAGTTCGGACAGTGCGGACAGCATCTCGTCGGCTATGCGCTGGGCCGCCGGCAGGTCCGGTTCGGTGGGTGCGATCATCGCACCGTCCAGGGCGAGCACGCGCTTGCCGGCCAGGTACGGGGGGAGGAACGGCAGTGGCGGCAGCGACAGCATGCGAAGGCTGGTGGTGATCTCCGGTGGGGCAGTTCGGGCCCACGCCTGCCAGACCGGCGCCAGCCGTGCGGCGTCGGAGGCATTCCAGACCGCCATGCCGGTGACGATGCGGTGCATCGGCATCAGGTCGATCTCCGCTTCCACGACGACGCCGAACCCGCCGCCCCCGCCGCGCAGCGCCCAGAACAGATCCGGACGGTGCGTGGCATTCGCCTCGACGACTTCCCCGTCGGCCAGCACGACGGTAAGCGAGCGCACCGAGTTAGCGGCCAGCCCGAACCGGCGGCCGTAGAAGCTGAGGCCGCCGCCGAGCAGGTAGCCGATGACGCCAACGGTGGCAGATGAGCCGTGCAGGGCGGTGAGCCCGTGCCGGGTCACCTCGGGCACGACGTCGCCCCAGGTCTTGCCGGCAGGCACACGGGCCCTCCGGGCGTCCGGGTCGACGCGCACGGGCGCGTCCAGCAGGGGACGCAACAGCAGTGCGTCGGTCAGCGGGCCGGTGCGGCCCATCGCGTGGCCGGTGGTGGTCAGCCGGAGCTGCCGGCCCAACCGGCGCGCCGTGGCTACCGCGTGGACGACGTCGTCGATCGATCGGGCGGTGAACGCCCCGGCCGGGTCGACCGGCGCGGCGAGCTGGAAGGAGGCGCCGGCCTGCGCATACTCGGAGGTTCCGGGCGGGCTGAACGGGGTGAGGTCGATGGTGGTCACCGGAGCTCCTCCGCATTGCCGAGCTCGGCCTGATGCGCGGTCAGGAAATCGGTCAGGCTGAGCGGATGCGGGTTGAACGCGCGCCCGGCCTCGATGTTGCGGCGGCCAAGGTAGGACTCGGGGAACTCGGCGTAGTACTGGAACATGTTTCCCAGCTCGTCCGCGCCGGGGAAACCGAAGCCGCGGAACTGCTCGTGGGTAGGCGGGCGATAGGCCACCGGCTCACCGAGCACCGCGCCGAGCGCCGCCGTCATCTGCTCGCCAGTCAGGTATTCGCCGACCACGGGAATCGTGGCGCCCACCGTCTCCGCCGGCTGCTGGAACACGCGCAGCGCCACCCGGCCGATGTCATCGGAGGCGACGCCCGCGATCGCGGTGTCGCCGAGCGGCAGGTGCACGGCGAGCGTCCCGTCCGGGTCGCGTTGCGGTTTGGCCAGGGTCAGCAGGTTGTCCCAGTAGAACGACATCAACAGATACGTGGTGGGCAGGCCGGACTTGGCGAACAAGGCGTCGGCGGCCCCGCCCTTCACGTCGAAGTGCGGCACCCGATAGCCGTCGCCAAGGACAGGCATCCGATCGTCATCGGCCGCGATCACCTCCCGGGTGTCCTCGAGCGTCGACCACACGACGTGCCGCAGGCTGGCCGCCTGGGCCGCGCTGATGAGGTTCTCCACCTCGGCCAGTTCCCGGGCCGGTGAACGGTGCTCCCAGTACGGCGTGACCAGGAACGCGCCGTACGCCCCGTCGAATGCCCGGCGCAGGCTGCCCTCGTCGGTGAGGGTCGCCTCCACCACGTGGGCGCCGCGCCGGGCCAGCGCCTGCGCCTTGGGCGACGCGGCGTTGCGCGTCACCGCCCGTACGGTGAATTCGCTGCCGGTCAGCAGCGCCCGGACGACCGCGCCGCCCTGCGTGCCGGTCGCGCCGAGCACGGTGATCACTTTGTCGTAAGACATCGACGTTTCCTCCCTGTTGGTCCGGATCAGGCGGTGGGGGCGACGATGACGGTCTTACCGAGCAGCCCACCCGCAGCGGCCTGGGCGTGCACGGCCGGCAGCTCCGCGAGGGGTACCCGCTGGGCGACCTCGACGCGCAACTCACCGGTGCTGACGCGAGCGGCCAGGTCGGCGAGTTGGTCGGCGTCGCTGCGGACGAACAGGTCGATACCGCGCACACCGCGCTCCTCGTCGGAAGGGGCCGGCATCCAGACCGTGGTATTGACGAGGGTGCCGCCGTCACGGATCAGCGTGACCAGCGCGGCCAGCTGTTCCGGAGCGACCGGCGCGAGATTGAGTACCAGGTCCACCGGCTCGGCCACCGCCGCGGTCACATCCGTGGTGGTGTGGTCGATCACCTCATCGGCGCCGGCGGCTTTGACACGCTCGGCGCTGCGCGGGCTGGCCGTGGCGATCACCTGGGCACCGACCTCCTTGGCCAGCTGCACGGCGTATCCGCCGACCGCTCCGCCGGCGCCGTTGATCAGCACCCGCTGACCGGCGGTCAGCTTGCCGTGGTCGAACAGCGCCTGCCACGCGGTCAGGCCCACCAGCGGCAACGCCGCCGACTCAGCCAACGGGATGTTCTTGGGTGCCCCTGTCAAGATCTCCGCCGGCGCGATCACATACTCCGCAGCCGCCCCAGCCCCCGTCATCGGCAGGAAGCCGATGACGCGGTCGCCAACCGCGACGTCGTCCACGCCGTCACCGAGCGCGTCGACCGTGCCGGCGACGTCGATGCCAGGAGTGTGTGGCAGCTCGACCGGGATCGGACCCTGCATGTAGCCCGCGCGGATATTGCCGTCGACGCCGTTGAACGACGTCGCGGCGACGCGGATCCGGACCTGACCGGCGCCGGGGGTGGGCTGCGCCGCGTCCTCGTAGCGCAGAACCTCGGGACCACCGAACTCGTGAAAACGCACTGCCTTCATTGCTGAACCTGCTTCCGTGAGCGCCGTCAATGACGTCACTCAACTTCGCAGGATCCAGCGCGGTTAGCCTGGGCCGGGCTGGCCCACCTTGATGATGGTCGGCTCCCCGGCGCCGCCGACGATCTCAGCCAGACGCGCCGCATCGGCCGAGCCCGGCGCCGCGGTGAGCACGAGAGCCGCCAAATCGTCCCCCGGGATGGCGAGCAGGCTGCCGACGAGCGTGACGGAGCCGCCGTCCGGATGAACGAACGCGGCACTGCTCTCGTAGGCCGCCACCGGCCGCGGCGTGCGCCACAAGGTGTCGAACAGGCGGCTTCGGCTCCGCATCTCGTCCACCAGCGCGGCAAGCGACGCATCGGCGGGGTAGCGCAACAGCGCGCTCTTCAGGCGGGCAACGAGGATCGCCTGATGATCGGTCGCGTCAGCCGCAGACTGCTGGAAACGACTGAACGGATCGCAGAAGGAACGCCAGGCGATGTTCCACTCCCACGGGTCCCCGGTGAGATTCCAATGCCCCAGGGCCATGAACGCACTGTTTACGGCGATCAAATTCATCGCCGCGTCGGAGACGAACATCGGCGTGTCCGTGAATCGCTCCAGCAACCGCATCGCACCCGGACCGACTTCGTTCGGCACCCGCCCGTCCGCGGCGGCGTACCCGGCCAGCGCGCAGAGCCGCTCATACTCCGCCCGCCCGACCCGTAACGCACGAGCGATGGCGTTCACCACCCCGGCCGACGGATGGCTACGCCCCTGCTCCAACCGGCGTACGTAGTCCGCAGACATCCCCGCGAGCTCGCCCAGCTCCTCCCGCCGCAACCCTTGCACCCGCCGACGGCCGACCGGCAGCCCGACAGCCGCCGGGGCCGTACTCTCCCGCAACTGGCGCACCGCAGCGCCGAACTCCTGACGTGCCACGACCCAAGTGTGCCCGGCCAGTCCAGACAGCGGAGCTAGTGGGCGGCCTTGGCCCCTCAGCCCTTGAAGATCGCGACAACCTGCGCAGGGGCGTTGGTACCGCCGCACTTTCCAGCGAGCCGCGTTGCGGATCGTGTCATCACCGATTAGGTGGTGGCGGTTT
Source organism: Phytohabitans sp. LZ39 (assembly GCF_059359075.1). Taxonomy (NCBI): domain Bacteria; kingdom Bacillati; phylum Actinomycetota; class Actinomycetes; order Micromonosporales; family Micromonosporaceae; genus Phytohabitans; species Phytohabitans sp. LZ39. The sequence continues at coordinate 414,073 of NZ_JCADBM010000005.1, forward strand.
CGGCGGAGGTGAGCAGTGCGGCGAGCTGACTCATCAGGCCGTGCCGCGGCCGGTAGTAGACCCAGGTGCCGCGGCGCTCGGCGTCGACGAGGCCGGCTTCGCGGAGGGTCTTGAGGTGGTGGGAGATCGTCGGCCCGGTGAGGTCGAAGGCGGGGGTGAGGTCGCAAACGCAGATCTCCCCGTCGGGGGCTGAGGCGATCATCGACATCAGCCGGAGCCGGACTGGGTCGCCGAGGGCCTTGAAGGCCGGTGCGAGCACGGCGGCCATGTCGGCGGACACGGGCTGTTCGGCGATCGGCGGGCAGCACGCCACACCAGCGTTGAGGTCGGTGAGGGTGAGCGCCGCCTGTTTAGACATGCGTCTAGGTTGACAGTTCTCGAAGCAGAGTGCAACCCTGCTTAGAGGAACGTCTAAACAGAGCTTCGGAGGAAAGGCGGGCAACGCCGGAAACGGATCGGTCAGCACGCCATGCACGGCTGCTGGTGGCACGACGTCGTGTTCATCGAACGCCGAAGCCCACACATCACCCAAACCCTTCAGTACGTCATTGAGCAAGGAGTCCACAGTGGATAGCGATCTACCGGTCGTGGTCATCGGCGCGGGCCCGGTCGGGCTGGCCGCCGCCGCCCACCTGCACGAGCGCGGCCTGGCGTTCACCGTCCTGGAGGCCGGCGACGGCCCCGCCGCCGCCGTGCGGGCGTGGGGGCATGTGCGGCTGTTCTCCCCGTGGCGGTACAACATCGACGCCGCCGCCCGCCGCCTCCTGGCGGATGCCCGATGGGTGGAACCGGATCCGGAGGTGCTGCCGACGGGCAGGCAGTTGGCCGCCGAATACCTCCAGCCTCTGGCGGACCTGTCCGCGCTCAAGCCGCACCTGCGCTATGACGCCCGGGTGATCGCGGTGACCCGGCAGGGTGTAGACCGGCTCCGCACGGCCGGCCGCGCGGACGCGCCGCTCGTGGTGCGGCTCGCCGGCGGCGAAGTCCTGCTGGCCCGGGCGGTGATCGACGCCTCCGGCACCTGGGACACGCCGAACGTGCTCGGCGCCTCGGGCATCCCCGCCCGCGGCGAAACCGAGGCCGCCCGGTTCATCGAGACGGCGCTGCCGGACGTGCTCGGCGCCGACCGGGACCGGTTCGCCGGCCGCCACACCCTTGTGGTCGGCGCGGGCCACTCCGCTGCCAACACCCTTCTCGCCCTGGCCGACCTCGCCTCCCAGACGCCAGGGATGCGAGTGGTGTGGGCGATCCGGTCGGCCAGCCCCGCCCGCACGTACGGCGGCGAGGCGGCCGATGCCCTCCCGGCCCGGGGCGCGATCGGCAGCCGGCTACGCGAACACGTGGAGTCCGGGGCGATCGAGTTGGTCACCGGCTTCGGTGTCCATGCCATCGCCGCCTCGGACGAGGGCGGGGTGGCCGTTTCCGACGGCGCCCGCACGCTCACGGTGGACCGGGTGGTAGCGGCGACCGGGTTCCGGCCAGACCACGCGCTGACCACCGAACTGCGCCTGGACCTGGACCCGATCCTCGGCGCCACCCGCGCGCTGGCCCCGTTGATTGATCCGAACGAGCATTCCTGTGGCACCGTGCCGCCGCACGGCGTCGAGGAGCTCGCTCACCCCGAGCCCGGCTTCTACGGCATCGGGGTCAAGAGCTACGGCCGGGCGCCGACGTTCCTGATGGCCACCGGCTACGAGCAGGCCCGCTCGGTCGTCGCCGCCCTGGCTGGCGACTGGGCCGCCGCACGGGACGTCCAGCTGGACCTGCCCGAGACCGGGGTGTGCAACAGCGGCCAGCCGGTCGACAGCGACCGGATCCAAGACGGCGGTGGCTGCTGCGGCGTCACCACGGCCGCGGCGGCACCGCCGGGTCGCGGCCTGGCCACCGGGATCGGCGGCGGTCTGCTGTCCGCACCCGCGCCGACTCCACCAGCCGCGAGCGGGAGCCGCGCCAGGTAACCCGCGCCGTCCCTGGCGCCGAAGAGGATCGGTCGGCCAACCGCGGTCTGGTCAGCGGGTGGTCAGCATCCAGGTCTGTGCGGCCATCTGGACCGCGTCCCACGGGCTGCCCAGCGGTGGCGTGTAGGACAGGTCCAGGTCGGCGATGTCATCCACAGTCATCCGGTGGTGCAGGGCGGTGGCGTAGATGTCCACCCGCTTGGCCACGCCGGTATCCCGGTGCCCCACCAGCTGCGCCCCGAGCAACCGGCCGGTGGAGGTGTCACCGGTGACCTTGATGGTGATCGGCTTCGCACCCGGGTAGTACGCCTTGTGGTCGTCCGCGACCGTGCGGCGGCTGGCCGGCATGAGGCCGTGCGCGGCGGCTTCGTGGTCGCGCAGCCCGGTGCGGGCGACGGCGAGGTCGAACACCTTGACCACCTGTGTGCCGAGGGAGCCGGCGAACTCCCGATCCCCGCCGACGGCGTTCTCGCCGGCGATCCGGCCCTGTTTGTGTGCGGTCGTGCCCAGCGGCAGGTAGGTGTCGGTCTCCAGCAGCCGGTGGTAGGTGTGCACGCAGTCACCGGCCGCGTAGACGTCGGGCACGTTGGTGCGCATCCGCCGGTCCACGGCGATCGCCCCACGCACGCCGAGCCCCACACTGGCCGTCTCGGCCAGGGTCGTGTCCGGGCGCACGCCGACGACCACGAGCACAAAGTCCACAGTGGAGGAGAACGCGTCAGCGCGGTCGGCCGTGGTGTGCCCGGCCACCGTCAACCCGGCCGGTCCACGCTCGATCGCCGTGACCGTGACGCCGGTGCACACCCGGACGCCGTGACGGGCGAGCTCCTCCTCGACCAGTGCCGCCAGGTCCGCGTCGACCGTCGGCAGCACCTGCGGCAGCTGCTCCACAACCGTGACCGCGAGACCGCGGGCGTGCAGCGCCTCGGCCATCTCCAGGCCGATGTACCCGGCACCCACGATCAACGCCGACCGCGGCTCACGGGCCAACCCCTCGGTGAGGGCGAACGTGTCCGCCATCGTGTGCAACACGTACACCCCGTCGGCCGTGCCGAGCCGGTCCAGACCCGTGATCGGCGGGCGGACCGGACTCGCGCCGGTGCCGACCACGAGACGGTCATAGCCGATCGTCTCCTCCCGCCCATCGGGGCCGGTCACGGTGACGGTGCGGGCCGCTGGGTCGATCCGCCGGGCCGTCGTGTCCAGCCGCAGCTCCAGACCGGCCGCCTCGAGGTCAGCCTGGGTGCGGTGGGCCAGGTCGCGCCAGTCCGGCACATCCCCGGAGACGTGGTACGGGATGCCGCAGATCGAGTAGTTCGGAAAGCGGTCGGCCACTACCAGCAACGGCTCCACGTCTGGGTCGACCTGCCGCGCGCGCAGCCCGGCGCCGATCCCGGCGTCGCTGCCGCCCACGATGACCAGCCGGGTCACCCCGCCGCCCGCCCTGGCACCAGATCCGCCACCAAGTCCCCTACGCGGCGGCGGATCTCGTCACGGATCGGCCGCACCGCCTCGATCCCCTGACCGGCCGGGTCGTCCAGCTTCCAGTCCTCATACCGCTTACCCGGAAAGACGGGGCAGGCGTCGCCGCATCCCATCGTCACGATGACGTCGGCGGCGTACGCGTCGTCGTACTCCAGCAGGTTTGGAATGTTGCCGGTGATGTCGACGCCGGCCTCGGCCATCGCCGCCACCGCGACCGGGTTGATTTCGCTCGCCGGCGCGGAGCCGGCCGAGCGGACCTCGACCGCGTCTCCGGCCAGATGGCGCAGCCACCCTGCCGCCATCTGCGATCGGCCCGCGTTGTGCACGCACACGAACAACACCACCGGCTTCGAACCGCTCATCCTGATCGCCCTTCCGACAACTGTGGGACCACGACCTCTTCCGCGCCGACCGCCGCGCGCGGGTACAACACCACCAACACACCCAATCCCACAACCAGACCCACCAGCTGGGCAACGACGAAACCCGGCACCGATCCCGGGGCGATACCGGCGAACGTATCCGTGAACGCCCGCCCCACCGTGACCGCCGGGTTGGCGAAGCTCGTCGAGGAGGTGAACCAGTACGCCGCACCGATGTACGCACCCACCGCGGCCGGCGCGACCGAAGCTCGGCCCGCGCGAGCGAGGGCGAACACCAACAGCACCAGACCGGCCGTCGCCACCAGCTCCCCGATCCACAGGTGGCTCCGTCCGCGACCGGTGCCCGACCAGTCCACCGGCGACAGCTCGAACATCAGGTTCGCCAGCACGCAGCCACCGATCGCCCCGACCACCTGCGCGGACACGTACGCGGCCAGGTCCCCGGTGGTCAGACCGGTGGCAGAACGCCGACCCAGCCACCAATCCGCGAGCGAGATGACCGGATTGAGATGAGCGCCGGAGACCGGACCGACAACCAGAATGAGGGCCGCCAAGCCGAGCGCGGTGGCGGTCGAGTTCTCCAACAGCTGAAGGCCCACATCATCCGGCGACAGCCGGGCCGCCATGATCCCCGAGCCGACCACCACCGTGACCAGCAGCCCCGTGCCGACGAACTCGGCGGTCGCGCGACGCCACAACGGCAGGCCCATCAGCACTCCCGCCGCACATCGCCGCTGTCGCGGGCTTGCTCGGCCAGCGCGCTCAGGTAGCCGGCCGCGCCGTCGAGAGCCTCCGCCCGCAGGCGGTAGAACGTATAACGGCCCTCTGGCCTGGCCTCCACGATGCCCGCCTGCCGCAGCGCGCGCAGGTGGTTGGAGACGTTCGGCTGTGTCGCACCGGTATCCGCCACCAGGTGGCAGGTGCACGCCGCCCCAGCGGCGAGGATCTCCACGATCCGGGCCCGCAGCGGGTCGGCCAACAGGCGGATCACATCATGCTCAGCTGATATCAGCACACCATGATTCAACCAGGCGCAGCCCGCACCTCCCCCGCGAGGGTGCCCACCGTCGCCGACAAGACCTCTACCCGGCCCTGGATCCAAGCCTGTACACGAACGCCTCACGGCTGGCGTCGAAGGTGCGGAAGGCGGCTACACATTCGCCAGATCTCGTTCGGCGCTACGACGCGGTGAGTCGCTCCTGTGCCTCGAACAGTTCGTCGCCGCGCTCGGTGACCCAGGCGCCCAGCGCCCGCATCGGGCCGTCGGCGAAGCTACGGCCGAGATCGGTAAGCGCGTAGTCGACCCGGGGCGGCGCCTCGGCGAAGAACCGCCGCTCGATCAGGCCATTGCCGGCCAACCGGTGTAACGCCTCGGTGAGCGCCTTGTCGCTGATTCCTCCGATGCGCGCCCGTAGCGTGCGGCGGCGGCGCGGGCCCTCGGTCAGCGCCGCGAGCACGACCGCATCCCACGTATGCGCGAACAGGTCGGCCGCCATGCGCAGCCGGCAGTCAGCCACGAATTCCTCGCAGTAGGCGCCATCACCCATGCACCCCATCCTGGCACACCCGACACGCACCATCCGGTGCGCGTCGGCCGGCCTAGCGTGACGGCATGCGTATCGGAATCCTCGGCACCGGCAACCTCGCCACAGCACTGGCCACCGGCTGGGCCCGGGCCGGGCATGACATCACCATCGGCGGTCGCTCGACGGCCGCCGCCGAAGCGATCGCGAACCGGATCGGCGGCACCGCCCGGCCCGTGCGGACAGTCGCCGCCGGCGCCGACGCGGTTCTGCTCGCAGTCCGCTGGAATGGCGTCACCGAAATGCTCACGGCGGCCGGTGGGCCAGCCGGCGCACTCGCCGACCTTCCCCTGATCGACCCGACGAACGCTGTCGAGCACGGTGTCGGCGCCCTCCATACCGAACCTGCCCGGTCAGCGGCCGAGCACGTCGCCGCCCTCGCGCCTGGCGCGCACGTGGTCAAAGCCTTCCATCTGTTTCCGGCGGAGCGGTGGGTGACGCCCGACGCCGGACCGGTCACCGTCGCCATGTGCGGTGACGACGAACGCGCCCTCGATGTGGTCGGGGCCCTCGTGCGAGACGTGGGTGGAATTTCCGCGATCCTCGGGAAGCTCGACCGGGTACGCCAGTTGGAGGAGGTCGCCGGCTTCGTCATCGGGCTGGCATTCGCCGGTGTTGACCCGCAATCGGCGATTCCGACGGTTCCCCGCTGACATGACATCAGCCAAGAGCCCCGTCACTTTCCCAGTCGGTGCCGAGAAACTGCCTCGGGATGTGGGTGGCCTCGTTTCGAAAGAGTTCACCGAAGTCGCCGCACAGACCGGTGCCAAGCCGCCCGTCATCGGCAACACGGACCATTGTCGGGCGAATGCCCTGTCGGTCGCGACCTCGGCGGCGAGGGCGAAGACGCGGTCGATCCGGTCCAGCGCCCGGTCGAGCAGGTCGACGGCCGCGTCCGGTCGGGCGGTGCGGGAAGGCACGGGGTCTCTTCATCGTTCGGTGGCCCTCTACTGTGGACCGTGGTGGCATTTCAGTGAAGGGTCACCGCGCCGTGGTGTTTCCGCCGCCGCGGCGGTCAACGGGTCGATCACGCCGGAGGCCTGCCATGCGCTGGGACAGCGGCGGGCGGCCGGCCGGGGTTAAATGGTGCCTATGTGGACTAGAAGGCTCACAGCAGTACTCGGCGCGGCCGCGCTGGCCCTTGTCGCGCACGCCGCGCCGGCCAATGCCATCGCCAACGGTGAGGAAGTGCCGATCGGCAAGTACCGGTTCTCGGTCAAGCTGACCATGACCGGTATCCCCACGGCCGACGGCGGGCGCCGCAACAGCGCCTGCTCCGGCTCGCTGATCGCGCCCGACTGGGTCCTGACCGCCGGGCACTGCTTCCGCGACGTCAACGGGGTGCGGGTGGAGCGGCCGGTGGCCGACCTCACCACCGCGACGGTCGGCCGCACCGACCTGGAGGGCACCGGCGGCCACGTCGCCACCGTGATCGCGGTGCGGCAGTCCCCCACCAACGACGTGGCACTGGCGAAGATCGACAAGCGGATCACCGACATTAGGCCGCTGTGGCTGAGCCGCACCGCACCCGAGGTCGGCGACGTGCTGCGGCTCACCGGCTACGGCTCGATCACCAGCCAGAACCCCACCCCGTCGACCCGGCTGCGCACCGGACAGCTCCAGGTCACGACGGTGAACGCCGCGACGCTTGGCATGACCGGCTACGCGCCGCAGCGGGACACCACTCCCTGCCCGTACGACTCAGGCGGCCCGTTCTTCTCCGAGCGCCTCCCCGGCCGTCCGCTCCTGGTAGCGATCGTCAACAGCGGGCCGAGCTGCCCCCATGTGCTGGACGAGACCACCGCCCGGATCGACGTGATCGTGCCCTGGATCCACAGCACGATCGGTTACTACCCGCGCTGACCCCGCGGATCATCCGCTAGTGGATCACCCGTCGGCCGGCCGGCGCTACCTCTACCGAAGCTCCGGCCGGCGCACCTGATCTGCTCGAGGCGGTGTTCGCCGCCCACCACCGGGTGCTGCGACGCTGGCTGCGCCAAGAGGGCCACGGACTATCGGTGTTCGCCCAGGGTGTCTCCGGGTTTGGCCAGCTCGTGCTGGTAGGCGAACACGACCAGCTGGGCGCGGTCGCGGGCGTTCAGCTTGATCATTGTGCGGTTGATGTGCGTCTTGACCGTGAGCGGCGACAGGTGCAGGCGTTCGGCGATGTCGCCATTGGACAGTCCATGTGCGACCAGCAGCAGGATCTCCATCTCCCGGTCGGTGACGAGCGCGAGCTCCGGCGGGTGCCGCGCGGGCGGGCGGATGTGGTGGATCAGGCGGCCGATCAGGCCGCTGGTGGCGCGGGGCGACAGCAGCGCCTCGCCGTCGGCGACGACCCGGATGGCGTTGACCAGGTCGCCGGGGGCCACGTTTTTGCCCAGGAAGCCGCTCGCGCCGGCCTGTAAGGCGTAGATGACGTTGTCGTCGTTGTCGAACGTGGTCAGCACCAGCACGCGCACGCCGGCGAGGCGCTCGTCGGCGCCGATGCGGCGGGTCGCCTCGATGCCGTCGAGGTGCGGCATGCGGATGTCCATCAGGACCACGTCGACCCGGCCGGTGTAGCACAGATCGACGGCTTCGCGGCCGTCGGCGGCCTCCCCCACGACCTCCATCTCCGGCGCGGCGTCAATGATCATTTTGAACCCGGCGCGGATGAGCGCCTGGTCGTCGGCGAGCAGCACACGGATGGTCACGTCAGGCTTTCCTTTGCGGCGGCTGGAGAGGAGACAAGGTTCGGCGGATTGAGCCGATTGACCGCCCGGCTGCCGGTGGGCAGCTCGGCGCGGACCCGGAACAGGCCGCCTTCGACGAGGCCGGCGGTGATCGTGCCGTGCGCGGCCGTGGCGCGCTCGCGCATGCCGAGAAGCCCAAACTCCGAACCGGAGCGGCGGCTGCCGGACTCGGCGACCCGGTTGGTGACCTCGATGCACACGGTGTCCGCGGTGTACTCGATGTCGAGGGTGGCGCTGCCGTCGCCGTAGCGGTGCGCGTTCGTCAGCGCCTCCTGCGCGATCCGGTACGCGGCCAGGCTCACCACCGCCGGCAACGGCCGGGGCTCACCACGCTGCTCGCACCGCACCGAGAAGCCCACGGAGCCTAGCCCGTCCAGCAGGTCCCGCAGGCGTTCCACCCCGGGCGCCGGCTCGACGCTGCGCACCTCGTCCGGGTCGCGCAGCACGCTGATCACCGACTTGAGCTCCTCCAGGACGGCGTCCGCGGCCGTGCGGATGTTCGCGAGCACCGGCCACACCTTGTCCGGCTCGGCGCGCAGCACGTGGTCGGCCGCGCCGGCGTGCACGCTGATGACCGCGATGTGGTGGGCGACGACGTCATGCAGCTCCCGGGCGATGCGCAGCCGCTCGTCCATCACCCGGCGGCGGGCCTCCTCCTCGCGGGTCACCTCCGCCTGCCGGGCACGCTCGGTCACCTCCGCGATGTACGCCTGGCGCATCCGGATCGAGTCTCCGACGCCGGCACCGCCGAGGATGAACGCGAACGGGCCGAACTGCTCCGCGTTCCACCATTCGCTGGGCTGGTGCACTACCGTGCCGGCGACCATGAGCGAGCCCCACACGAAGAAGGCGTAGAGCCAGGGCCGGCGACGCGGGCTGTACAGCGCGGCCGAGTACGCCATCATGCCGGCGACGACGAACAGCCCGTCCGGCGGCCGGCCCAGCGCGATGACGAGGATGGCGACGGCGGTGCCGGCCAGGAAGACCGGCACGGGATACCGCCGGCGCGCCAGGAGCAGCAGGGCGTACAGCACCGCCAGCAGCGTCGGTCCACTGTGTACCGCCGGGTTGCCCACGAACAGCACGACCAGTACTCCGGAGGCGGCCAGCACCACGTCGCCCAGCGGGCCGCGATACCTGTCGACGTACAGGCGCATCTGCTGGTGGCGCACCATGGACATGATCACACGGTAGAACGCCGAGCCGGTTCCTATCGACCTGTTCCCGTGGTATCGGGGGCCGTGAACTTACTGCGTTCGCAGTACGTCGTCGCCTGCGCTGACAGGACGACGCACCAGCGGCGCCTCCGCCATCGTTGAGATCAAGAATGGACGGAGGATGGTCGTGGCAATCCTGTTGTACCGGCTTGGAAGGTTCTCGTTCCGGCGCCGCTGGCTGACCCTGTTCACGTGGGTGATCGTGCTGGCCTCGTTCGGCTTCGGGGCGGCGAGCCTGTCCGGACCGACCAGTGACGCCGTGTCCATTCCCGGCACCGAGTCGTGGCGGGCGAGGGATGTACTGGCGGAGAAGTTCGGCCCGGAGGTCAACGGGGCCTCGGCCCGGGTCGTGTTCACCGCCTCCGGCGACGCCACGCTGACCGGCGCGGACCAGAAGGCCGCTGTCCAGGCAACGGTCGCCGCGCTAAGGGAGGCATCGCAGGTCACGGCGGTTGCCGACCCGTACGAGGCCGGGATGGTCACACCTGACGGGAAGACCGCCTACGCCACCGTTTCCTACCCGGTCGCCGCACCCGATGTGAGCCCCGCGTCCCGTGAGGCACTTCTCGCGGCCGGTGACACCGCACGACAGGCCGGCATCGGCGTCGACTACTCCGGGGAGGTCACCGCGGAGTCCGAAGCCTCCAGTGCCGCCGAAGCGCTCGGCATCGTCGTGGCCGCCGCTGTCTTGCTGATCACCTTCGGCGCGCTCGCGGCCGCCGGCCTGCCGCTGCTGACCGCGCTCGCGGGCGTCGCCATCGGCACGCTCGGCATCAGCATCGCCACCGGCTTCCTCGACCTGTCTTCAAACGCCGCCGCCCTGGCCACCATGCTCGGGCTGGCCGTCGGCATCGACTACGCGCTGTTCGTCCTGTCGCGCTACCGGCACGAGCTCGCCGCCGGCCACGACGGAGAAGAGGCCGCCGGCCGCGCTGTCGGCACCGCCGGATCCGCCGTCGTCTTCGCCGGCCTGACCGTCATCATCGCCCTGGCCGCGCTCACCGTGGTCGGCATCCCGTTCCTGGCCGCCATGGGCATCGCGGCCGCCGGCACCGTCGCCGTGGCCGTCGTGATCAGCCTGTCCCTGCTACCTGCCCTGCTCGGCTTCGCCGGCCGCAAAGTCGTCCTGCCCAGGGCACAGCGCCGTGGCATCGCCAAGCACGAGGGGCCAACTAGGACCCCGTTCGGCCAGCGCTGGGCCCGCACCGTCGTCACGTACCGCGTCCCGGCCCTGATCCTGTCCGTCGTCGCGGTCGGCGCCGTGGCGATCCCGACGCTCGACCTACGTCTGGCGCTGCCCGACGAAAGCACCGCGTCCCCCGGGTCCACCCAGCGCAAGGCATACGACCAACTCGCCGGAGCCTTCGGACCCGGCGTCAACGGCCCCCTGATAATCGTGGTTCAGGCCGCCCCCGGCGCGGCCACGGCAGCGGGCGAACAGGCACAGAAGATCATTTCGGGGACCGGGAACATCGTGCTCGTAACCGCCCCCACGCCAAACCGGGCCGGGGACACCGCCATCCTCCGGATCATCCCCGGCACCGGTCCCACCAGCGAGGAAACCAAGGAGCTCGTACACGACATCCGCGCTCAGCAAGCGCGCTTCACCGCAGCCACCGGCGGCGCGACGCTGGCCGTCACCGGCCGCACCGCGATCGACATCGACGTGTCGGAGAAATCAACAACGCGCTGCTGCCGTACCTGGCCGTGGTGGTCGGCCTCGCGCTCATCCTGCTGATGCTGGTGTTCCGCAGCATCCTGGTGCCGATCAAGGCGACGCTGGGCTTCCTGCTGTCGGTGGCCGCCTCGTTCGGCGCCCTGGTCTTCATCTTCCAGCAAGGCCACCTCGCCGGCCCGCTCGGCATCGAGTCGACCGGCCCGATCATCAGCTTCGTCCCGATCTTCCTGGTCGGTGTCCTCTTCGGACTCGCCATGGACTACGAGGTCTTCCTGGTCACCCGCGCCCGCGAGGACTTCGTACACGGCGCCACCCCGAACGACGCGATCATCTCCAGCATGCGGCACAACGCGCGGGTCGTCACCGCCGCAGCACTGATCATGACCAGCGTCTTCGCCGGCTTTATCCTCGCCGAAGACCCCATCGTCAAGTCGCTAGGATTCGCCCTCGCGTTCGGCGTCGCCGTCGACGCCCTGCTGGTCCGCATGACCATCGTGCCGGCCGTGCTGTCGCTGCTCGGCAGATCGGCGTGGTGGCTGCCGAAGTGGCTGGACAGGATCCTGCCGAACGTCGACGTCGAAGGAGACCGGCTGGCCAAGCGGCTCGCCGCCGTGAAGTCTCATCCGCGAGCCGACCACCTGGCCAAAACTCAGGCCCGAAGCGGCATGGGGTAGGTCGGCTTATGTTGGGCTCGCCTCGCAATCGAGGCGTTGACCGTGAAGGCCGCCGCCGAACTGCGCGTGATGCCACCGAGCGCGCCGACTGACATTCGTCGGGCGACAGGAGGCACGGTCAGTGGCGTGATTAGGGCCGGCGACGGTTTCCCACGACTGCGACGGACCGCGCGTGGGCGGGAGCGCGGTGACCGTCCACATACGCATCGAGGGTGCTGACTGCCATGGGCAGGTGGACCAGGTCCGGTCGCGCGATTTGGTCGAGCACCTCCTGACAGTCCTGCGCCACAGCGCGTCCCTCGACCACGCCGGCGCAAGCCGCCACGCCTGGCGTGATGACCGACGCGCACCGGCCTGCCAGGTGGCAGCGCGGCGGCAGGGTCGCGCCCCGGCAGTTGGCCGGCAGTTTCACGCGCGGCGGGGCTGACGCAGGTCGGTCCAACGCAGGCTTGGCAACGCATCGAGCCAAGCATCGGAGGTCGGACCAGTGAACGGCACCGCGAACGCCGAGCCGGTCGACGAGTTGCGATCGGTCCTGGGCCGGCTGGACGAGGTGCTTGCCGCGGCGGTGGTCCAAGCGGAGGCGGCCTTCGCCGGCCGCGGCCCGGACCCGTACCGCGGCCTCTATGTCGACGGTCCGGAGGTTCGCCGGTTGCTGGTGCGGGAGCCGGGCGAACCTCCGCTCGGTCCGGTCGGCGAACACGGTGGGCTGGCGGTGGCACCCGGGCCGGTGCTGCGGCGGATGCTGGACGGCTTCGACCTGACCCCATTCGACCTGGACCTTGTCGTCATCGCGCTGGCCCCGGAGTTCGACCTCAAGTACGAACGGCTGTTCGGATACCTCCAGGACGACGTGACCCGCCGGCGCCCGACCGTGGACCTGGCGTTGAACCTGTTGTGCGGCACCGCCGGCGAGAAGCTGGGCCGCCGGGCGCACCTGGCCCCGGACGCGCCGCTGCGCCGGCACGGGCTGGTCGGCCTCACCTACGACCCGGGCCTGCCGGAACCGCCGCTGCTGGCGCACAGCCTGCGACCGGCGCCTGAGCTGGTCTGGCTGCTGTGCGGCGGAGCTGGCCCGGCCAGCGGCCACCGGTTGCTGACGCCGGCCGCGGTGCCCCCTGCGACCACCGCGGCGATCGGCGCGGGTGACCCGCTGGCGCCGGCCGTGGCCGCACTCGGCGCGAGCCGGAAGGGCGAGCCAGCGCCCCGGCTGTACCTGCGTGGACCGTCCCGGGTCGCGGCTCGCGATGCGGTGCACCGGCTGGCTGGCGTGCTCGGACTGCCGGTGGTGGACCTGGACGTCGAGGCCGCGCTCGACGTACCCGCCGCGCTGACCGACCGGCTGGACGCGGCGCTGCGCGAGGCGGGTTTGCGCGCGGCGATGGTGTGCCTGTCCGGCTTCGACGCCTTGCTCGCGGCGACCGGTGACGGCCTGCCGGGGCTGCGCCAGGCGGTGCTGAGCGCGGTGGCGGGCTGCCGCCGCCCGGTCGTGTTCGCCGGTACCCGCCGGTGGACCGTGGTCGACGAAATCGCGACGCCGGTGGTCGAGGTGACGGTGCCGCTGCCGGACTTCGAGACCCGGCAGTCCTGCTGGACAACGCGGTTGCGCGCGGTCGGCGCCGAACTCGCCGCGGCGGACATCCGGGCGCTGGCCGGGCGGTTCCGGTTCACCGCCGACCAGATCGAGCGCACGGTCGCCGCTGCCGCCTACGCCGCCACGCTGCGCGACGGGGCTCCCCCGCACCGCGCCGACCTGTTCGCGGCCGCCCGGGCCGGATCCGGGCCGGGCCTCGCGAACCTTGCCGTTCGCGTGCGGCCCACGTACCGATGGGATGACCTCGTCCTGCCCGCCGACCGGCTCGCGCAACTACGCGAGGTGTGCCAGCACGTCGAGTGGCGGCACACGGTATTCGACCGGTGGGGGTTCGACCGGCGGCTGTCCCTGGGCAAGGGGCTCACCGTCCTGTTCGCCGGCCCGTCCGGCACCGGGAAGACGATGGCGGCCGAGGTGATCGCCAACGAGCTTGGCCTCGACCTGTACAAGATCGATCTCTCGCAGGTCATCAGCAAGTACATCGGCGAGACGGAGCAGCGGCTGGAGCGGATCTTCGTGGCCGCGCAGGAGAGCAACGCGATCCTGTTCTTCGACGAAGCCGACGCGATCTTCGGCAAGCGGTCGGAGGTCCGCGACGCGCACGACCGCTACGCCAACATCGAGACGTCGTACCTGTTGCAGCGCATGGAGGCGTACGAGGGGACCACGATCCTCGCCACCAACCTGCGCCGCAACCTCGACGAGGCGTTCCTGCGCCGGCTGTCGTTCGCGGTGGATTTCCCGCATCCGGGCGCGGCGCAGCGCTTGGAGATCTGGCGGAAAGTGTGGCCGGCCGAGGCGCCCCGCGAGGCCGGGCTGGACCTGGCGTTCATGGCCCAGCAGTTCGAGCTGCCCGGCGGGCACATCCGCAACGTGGCCCTGAACGCGGCCTTCCTCGCCGCGGCCAACGGCGGCGTGGTCGCCATGCCGCACCTGCTCGCGGCCACCCAGCGGGAGTACCAGAAGCTCGGCCGGCTGTGCGTGGCCGAGGACTTCGGACCGTACCAGGAGATGGCGGCGGAAGGCGGGTTGGCGTGATCCGGGACCTCGACGCCGCGCTGCGACGGATGTTCGCCGGGGAGGCAGTGCCCGGTTCGGAGCTGGCCAACGCGCCGGTCTCCTTCGCCGTGCCCGACCAGCGCTGGCGCGGCACCGGCACCGGCCTCGCGCTCAACGCCTACCTGTTCCGGGTCGGCGAGAACCGGGCCCTTCGGTCCAACGAACGGTTCACCCGGTTGGACGGAGGCGTCATGCTCGTCGATGGGCCGCCGGCTCGGGTGGACTGCTCGTACCTGATCACGGCCTGGAACAAGGGCCAGCCAATCAGCGGCGCGGACCTGGAGGACCAGGAACACCGGCTGCTCAGCCAGGCGCTCGACGTGATCCTGCGCAACCCGACCCTCCCGCGCCGGCACCTGACCGGCCTGGTGGCGCAGCACGGGGACCTGCCGCTGATGGCCGCCGAGCCGGACGGCCCGGGCGCCACCGGCGAGTTCTGGTCCGGGCTCGGCACCTACCTGCGGCCCTCGATCACCTGCCGGGTGACCATCGCCCTGCCCGACCGCCCGACCGACGGGGGCCCGCCGGTCAGCACCGTCGAGGTCGGTACCGCCGAAGACCCGGGCCGGCGGTACACCGTCGGCGGCACCGTGCGGCCGGCCGATCCGGACGCCGCGCCGGTGGCCGGCGCCTGGCTGCGGGTCGCCGGTACGGCGCGGATCGCCGTGACCGACGCCGGCGGCCGGTTCGTCCTATCTGGACTGACCGCCGGCGACCACCAGATCGAGGTGCGGGCGGTGGGCTTCCACCCGGCGAGCGCGCCGATCGTGGTCCCGTCGCCGGTCGCCGGCACCGACATCCAACTCCAGCCGCTCTAGGCCAGCACCGTAGGAGAAAACGGCATGCCAAACCTGACCACCCCGGGCGTCTTCATCGAGGAGATCCCGGCCACCGGCCCCATCGCGGGGGTCGGCACCAGCACCGCCGCGTTCATCGGCCCGGCCCTCGTCGGCGACGTGAACGTACCGGTGAAAATCACCAACTGGACCCAGTTCCGGGACACCTTCGGCGACTACATGACCGCGCCCCGCGGCTATCTCGCCCACGCCGTGCGCGGGTTCTTTCTGAACGGCGGCACGGTGTGTTACGTGGTGCGGGTCGGCACCGCTCGGCGAGCCGTGCTGGAGCTCAACGACCGAGGCGGCACGCCCGGAAAGGCGCTGGTGGTGCGGGCCCGCGACGGCAACACCGGCGGGGCGGCCGGCAACGACATCAAGCTGAGGGTCAGCGACGCGCAGATCGTGGACCAGAGCAAGAACGCCCGGGTACGTAAGGCGAGCGCGCCGATCACCGGTGCCGCCAACGACACGGTCACGCTCCAGAACGCCGCCGACGCGGGCCAGTTCCGGCCCGGCGACGTGGTCACCGTGGGCACCGGCACCGACCGGTTCCCGATCTCCCGGATCACCGGAGCCACTCTGGTCCTCGAATCCGTCCTCGGCACGCCCTCCGGCGCCGGCACCGTACGCATCGCCAACCTGGTGCCCGGGCAGAAGACGTTCCGCGTCGAGAACCGGACGGGCATCCAGCCGGGCAGTGCGGTGCGCCTGGCACAGGGCACGACCCAGGAGGACGCCGTCGCCACCGCGGTGGACGGCGAGTTCGTCACCTTCGCCGCCGGACTAACCAAGGGCTACAACCTCGCCGGTACCGACAACGTCGCGGTGACCACGTCGGAGTTCACCCTCGCGGTCACCTTCCAAGGCGTCACCGAGACGTTCCCGAACCTGGCGATGGACCCGCGGCACAACCGGTACGTCATCCGCACCGTCGAGTCCGCCTTCGTCGACGTGAGCCTGCCGGACGTGCCCAGCGTGCAGCCGCCGCCGACGAACCGGCCCGCGGTGGTCACCGACGTGAGCCTCGCCGGCGGTACGGCCGACACTCCGGCCGCGGTCACCGTGGAGGACTACGCGGCCGCCCTCGCCGCGCTGGAGCGGGTCGACGACATCAACGTCGTGTGCGTCCCCGGGCGGACGGACCCCGCGGTACAGCAGGCGGTGATCAACCACTGCGAGCGGATGGCGGACCGGTTCGCGATCCTGGACTCCGCGCCCAAGGCCGGGCTGTCCGGCTCCGGCAGCGTCCTGGAGCAGCGCGCCGGGATCGGTTCCAGCCGCGGCTATGCGGCGCTGTACTACCCCTGGCTGTCGATCAGCGACCCGAGCGGCTCCGGTGCGCAGACCCTGCTCGTCCCGCCGTCGGGGCACCTGGCCGGCGTGTACGCCCGCAGCGACGGCAGCCGCGGCGTGCATCGGGCCCCGGCCAACGAGACGATCGCCGGCGCGCTCGGGTTGGAGCGGGTACTCAGCGACGCCGACCAGGGCGAGCTGAACATCGAGGGCGTCAACGTGCTGCGCGTGTTCGGCGGCGGCCAGCCCCAGGTGTGGGGTGCGCGCACCACTGCGCCGAGGGACGAGACCGCCTGGCGCTATGTCAACGTGCGCCGGCTGTTCCTGTTCATGGAGGAGTCCATCCAGGAGGGCATCCGCTGGGCGGTGTTCGAGCCGAACAACGAGTCGCTGTGGAAGCGCCTGGACCGGACCATCACCGACTTCCTCACCCGGGTGTGGAGCTCCGGCGCGCTGTTCGGCGCCAGCCCGGAGGAGGCGTTCTACGTCAAGATCGACAGTGAGAACAACCCGCCGTCGCTGCGCGAACTGGGCCAGATCGTCATCGAGATCGGCGTCAACGTGGTGCGCCCGGCCGAGTTCGTCGTCGTCCGCATCGGCATGTGGCCGGGCGGCGCGCAGGTCACCGAGGGATGACAAGACCGCTAGCAGGCAGGGAGAGCAGACAACCATGGCGCAGACCGGTGCCCGAGTCGACCCGTACGTCAACTTCAACTTCCTCGTCGAGATCGACGGGATCACCCAGGCGAGCTTTCGCGAGTGCGCCGGGCTCGACGCCACGACCGAGGTCATCGAGACCCGCGAGGGCGGCGACAACGCCGGCGTACGCAAGCTTCCCGGCAAGACGACGTTCACCGACATCACGCTCAAGTGGGGGCTGACCGACTCCGACGAGCTGTGGGCCTGGCGGCAGCAGGTGATCGACGGCAACGTCCAGCGCAAGAACGGGTCGGTGATCGTGTACGACCTGGCCAACCGCCGCGAGGTGGTGCGGTGGAACTTCGTCAACGCCTGGCCGCACAAGTGGGAGGGCCCGCAGCTCAACGCCGGTGGCAACGAGGTGGCCATCGAGACGCTGATCCTCGCGCACGAGGGGGTAAAGCGTGTCCGCCGTTGATCAGCAGCCGCTGCTGACCGAGCACGAGTTCGAGCTGCCGGTCGGGTACCTGGACGAGACCGGCACGCTGCACCGGACCGGGGTGATGCGGCTGGCCACCGCGGCCGACGAGATCCTGCCGATGAAGGACCCGCGGGTGCACAACCTGCCGGCGTACCTCATCGTGATCCTGCTTTCCCGGGTGGTCCGGCGGATCGGGTCGGTCACCCAGGTCAACCCGGCCGTGATCGAAGGGCTGTTCTCACCGGACCTGGCCTACCTCCAGGAGATGTACAACCGGATCAACGGCCTGGCCCCGGAACCCGGCCCGAGCCGGTGCCCCCGCTGTGCCCTGGACCTCGACCCGGCGCCGCCGGGGGGATCCTCGGCTACCCCCTGACGCGGGTCTACCAGGAGGTGGCCCTGCTCGGACAGCGCGTCCACTGGACCCACCACGAACTGATGAACCTCGACCACACCGAGCGCCGGCGGTGGCTGGCCACCGTGCTCGAACTGGAGGAGACGACGTGAGAACCCTCGGCGCGCGCCTTGCCATACAGGCGCGGCGGCTGATGGGCCGCCCCACCGTGACGATCGGCTGGGTGGAGCGGGCCCGGCCGGTGCTGCGCCGCGCCGCGAACCGACCCGCGGCGACCGCGAGCCGGCTGCGCCGGGTGGAAGCGGACCCACCGGTCGCCTGGGCGCGCCCGGCACACCACGAGCCGCCGCCGGGCGGGCCGACGTGGCCGGCGGAAACCGGCCCGCCGGGGCCGCCGGACGCACCCGCCGCGCCAGGCGCACCGTTGGACGCCGGTGTCCGGGAGCGGTTGCGACCGTACGCCGGCGCCGCCGCCGACCGGTTGCGGGTGCACCGCGGCGCGCCGGCCGAACAGGTGGCGCACCGGCACCAGGCCGCGGCCGTGACCGTCGGCGCAGATGTCTTCTTCGGCCGCGGCCAGTTCCGCCCGCACGAGCCGGCCGGGTTCGCCCTGCTGGTGCACGAGGCGACGCACGTGAGCGAGGCGATGCGGCCCAACGCCGCCTGGCGCAGGGCCACCGCGGCCGGCGCCGCCGCGGAGGAGCACGCGGCGGCGATCCACGAACGCGCCGCGCTGGTCCTGCCGGCCGCTGGCCCCCGCCCACCCGAGGCGGCGGACCGGGCGGTCCGGCCCAGCGGTCCCACCTCGACGGCACCGGTGCCCGCACCGGTCGCGCCCGCACCGTCGGCCGCGCCGACGCCGCGGCCGATGGCCGCGCCGCTGCGCCGCGAGCCGCACCGGCCGGCCGAGCCGAGCCCCGCGCGCACCGGCGGCCCGGCCCCAGCCGTGCCGCAGGACCTGCGCTACCAACTACGGATCGAGTGGGAGCGGGGCGGATAGCCGATGGCCGTACAGCTGACCAGAGCCTTCATCGTCAACACCCGCTCCGGCGAACACATCCCGGTGATGTACAACCCGGAGGAGTACCGGATCGAGCAGGGCAACGAGATCGCCGAGATCGGCGTGCCAGGCCTCGCGACCCCGCCGATCCAGTACGTGCGCGGCCGCGCCCGCACGCTGAACCTGGAGCTGTTTTTCGACACCTACGAACGGCGCACCGACGTCCGCGAGCACACCCGGCGCATCGTCGGCCTGCTCGACCCCGAGCCGCGCACGTTCGCGCCGCCGGTGCTGCTGTTCGTGATGGGCCGGTTCTCGTTCGAATGCGTGCTGGCGCAGGCCGACCAGCACATGTCGATGTTCCTGCCGGACGGCACCCCGGTGCGGGCCCGGCTCGTGGTGCGGTTCCAGGAGTACGCCCGGGTGGAGACCGAGGTGCGCGGCGGGCTGTTTCTCGCACCGCCCACGCTGCACCGGCTCAGCGACGGCGACACCCTGTCCGGCCTGGCCGGGATCTACCTCGGCGACCCGGGCCGCTGGCGGGAGATCGCCGACCACAACGACATCGCCGACCCGCTGCGGCTGCCGCCGGGCCAGCCGGTGGTCATCCCCACCGGAGACCCCCGATGACGGCCGGCCTCGCCCCCCGGGCCCGGATCGTGGTCAGCGGCGTCACCCTCGCCGCCGAGGTGAGCCGGCACGTGCTCAGCGTCCAGTACGACAACAACCTGGACCTGGCCGACATGTTCACCATCGTGCTGGACAACGCCGGCAACCGGTTCACCGACTCGCCGCTGTTCGACCTCGGCAAGAGCGTGGAGATCCACCTCGGGTACGGCGACGACCTGCACCCGATGATGCTCGGCGAGATCACCGCCTTGCAGCCTTCGTTTCCCCAGTCCGGAGCCCCGACGCTGACAGTGTCCGGCTACGACCGGTCGCACCGGCTGCGGCACGACGTGCCGGACCGGCCGGCGTTCAAGTTCATGAACGACAGCATGATCGCGGCTCAGATCGCGGTGGAGGCCGGGCTGATCCCGGTGGTCGACCCCTCGCTGTTCTTCCACACCAAGCTGCGCCAGACCGGCACCGACATGGCCCTGCTCAAGGAGCGCGCCCGGGCGAACTTCTTCGAGGTGTACGTGTGGTGGGACCGGCTGTACTTCCGCCTGCCCCGCCCGCAGGCCGGTGAACTGGTCCTGGAATGGGGCCGAAACCTGACCAGCTTCAACCCCCGGCTGTCCTCGGCCGCGTTGGCCGGTATCCAGGTGGTGCGCGGGTACAACGAGGAACTGGCCCAGACCATCGTCGGCGTGATGACCGGTGCCACGGTCGACCTCGACGCGGTGGTCGAGCGGCTGGGCGGTACGGCGCTGGACATGCTGCTCGGCCTCGGCCGCCGCGTGGTGCGGGACAAGCCGGTCAAGTCCCCTGTGGACGCGTTCGCCCTGGCCAAGTCGATCCTCCAGGAGATCCTGGAGGGAATGTACGAGGCGTCCGGGTCCTGCCCCGGACTGCCCGACCTGCGCGCCGACCAGACCGTCGCGGTACGCGGCGTAGGTAGGCGGTTCAGCGGCGGGTACCGGCTGCGGCGGGTCACCCACACCCTCGACGGCGGTGGCTACCGCACCGACTTCGAGGTCACCCAGCGGGCCGCGTCCAGCCTGCTCCAGCTGGTCCGCCGCTCGGTGGTCGACCAGCCCTCGCCCAACCGGCCGGAGCCCTCCCCCGGCGTGGCGATCGGCACGGTGGAGTCGGTCAACCCGCTCACGTACCAGGCCGAGGTCGCCTTTCCGTGGTTTTCCGACAGCGGCGAGACCACGACGGCCGCCTGCGCCACACCGATGGCCGGTGCCGGCAGCGGCGCCTTCTTCCTGCCCGACCCCGGCGACCAGGTCGTCGTCGCGTTCGAGCAGGGCGACTTCGGCCGCCCGGTGGTCATCGGCAGCCTCTGGGACCAGCTACGCGGCAAGCCGGTCACCACGCTGGACGGCACCAACTCGATCCGCCGCATCCGCACCAAGGCCGGGCACACCATCACCCTGGACGACAGCACCGCGGCGGAGCAGATCGTCATCGAGGATCGGGCCGGCAGCACCGTCACCCTCGCAGCCGACGGCACGGTGTCCATCACCGCCATGCGAGACATCGAGTTGAACGCCGCCGGCGAGATCCGGCTCAACGCGATCGACGTCAAGGTCAAGGTCGCCAACCGGATGGACGTGAGCTAGCCGTGGACTTCGTGCTGACCACCGCGAGCGCGGTCGTCTGCGACCACCCCACGCCGGGACACGTCGACACCGCCGGCGCGGCCAGGCTCGTCGTCGCCGGCGCGGAGGTACTGACCCGCGATGGCGTAGCCGGCATGCCCGTGAGCGGCTGCGTGGCGTCCGGAGCCAACACCACCAAGTGCGGGACCGTCCAGACGGTCAGTTCGTTGGGCGCGGCCAAGCTGAGCGTCGGCGGCCAAGCCGTCCTGCTCGGGCTGACCGGCACGACCGACGGCCTCCTCGCCGGTGTCCCGGCGAAGCTGAGCACCACGCCCGCCCAGATCAAGCTCAGCGCGGTCTAGGAGGACCCCGATGGCTTCGGACTTCTACGGGCGCGGCATCGCGCACCCCTTCGGCACCGGCGCGACCGGCGGGATCCGCGAGGCCGCCGACCTGGCCAAGATCGAGCAGTCGATCCGGATCATCCTCGGCACCCAGCACGGCGAACGGTTGATGCGCCCGACCTTCGGCGCCAACCTACGCGGTCTCGCGTTCGCCCCGAACAGCCCGGCCACCGCCAACCTGGCCCGGCACCTCGTCAAGGCGGCGCTCGACGAGTGGGAGCCGCGCATCGACGTGACCGGCGTCGAGGTGGCCCACGACAACGGGCGGGCCGCCCTGTCCATCACCGTCCGGTACCGGGTCAAGGGCGGCCCGGAGACCGGCGAGCTGACCGTACCCGTCCCGCTGGAGCTGTCATGACCGTGCCCGTACCCGACCTCGACGACCGCCGCTGGCAGGACCTGGTGGACGAGGCCCGCGCCCTGATCCCCAAATATGCTCCACAGTGGACCGACCACAATCCGAGCGACCTCGGCATCACGCTCGTCGAGCTGTTCGCCTGGCTGGTCGAGGGCCTCATCTTCCGGCTCAACAAGGTCCCCGACAAGAACTACGCCGCGTTCCTCAACCTGCTCGGCATCACCCGGTCCCCGCGGACCCCCGCCCGGACCCTGCTCACCTTCACCGCGCAGGGCGACCTGCCGGTGCCGGTGCCGGCCGGCACCCAGGCGCAGACCCCGGCCGGCGAGGGCGAGACACCGGTCGGCTTCGAGACCGACGACGCGGTCCGGGTGTTGCCCGCACCGGCGGTGGCACTGAACCTGAGCCTGCCGGCCGCCGGCCAGGGCAGCTACACCAACGTCTCCGACGCGTTCGTCCCGCCGCCGCCGGGCGGCCCGGCCGGAAGCCCGCCACCGGCCGGCGCGACGCTCAGCGTGGCGCCCAACAGCACAGTGCTGCTGTGCCTCGGCTTCGACCGGCCGGTCAGCGGCGACGTCGACCTGTACGTCGAACTGGCCGGCCCGCTGCCGCCCGGCCCGCAACCCGCGGTCGGCTGGCGGTGCTCGGTCGCCACCATCGCGCCGGCACAGTGGCCGGCGGTCACCGTGCGCGCGGACCGCACCGGTGGGTTGCGCCGCGACGGGCGGATCCGGCTGACCGCACCCGCCGGCTGGGCGGCCCAGGCACCGACCAGCTGGGCCGCCGGCGCCGCACCGGTGCGGCCGGCGGCCGGCACCACCCCGGTCACCGGCTCGTACCGCTGGCTCGGAGTCAGCGTGACCAACAGCTCGGCCAACCCGATCCAGGTCGGCCTGCGGTACCTGCTGGCCAACACCGCACCCGCCACCGCGGCCCTCAGCGCCCGCCCGTCCGCGCCGGAGGAGGTCGGCCGCGGCGACGGGACACCGTTCCAGGTGCTGCCCCTGCGCAACCGGCCGCTGTTTCGCCGGCCAGCCACCGACAGCCCGTACGACCACGTCACGGTCCGCGTCGACGACCAGCCGTGGACCCTTGTCGACGACCTGCCGGCCGGACCTGGCAACCACTACCGGCTCGACCCGGTCACCGGCGAGATCAGCTTCGGCAACCACGAACCGACCACCGGCAAGGGCCGCGGCACCGTACCGCCGTCCGGAAGCCGGATAACCGCCAGCTACCGGTACGTGGCCGCCGGCGCCGCCGGCAACGTACCCGCCGGGGCGATCGCCGCGCTCACCGCGCCCGTCCCGGGCATCGTCGCGGTCCGCAACCTGGCGCCGGCACAGGGCGGGGCGGACGAGGAACCCGTCGAGGAGACCAAGCGCCGCGCCCCGCAGGTGCTGCGGCACGGCAACGGCGCGGTCAACGTCGAGGACTACGAGCAGCTCGCCCGCGAGGCGCGGCCGGACCTGGCGGTGGTGCGCTGCCTGCCGCCACGGGTACAGGAGCAGGACAACGGCACCGCCTGGCTGAAGGGCGACCCCTGGCGGTTCGCCTCCCTGCTGCGCGCGCCCGGCAACGTCAACCTCATCGTGGTCCCCGATCTGGGGCCGAAGGTGGACCAGCCGGAGCCGTCCACCGCGCTCGTCCAGGACCTGCTCGCCAGCCTCGACAAGCGCCGGGACCTGGCCACGTACCTGCACGTCACCGGTCCCCGATACCTGCCGATCCAGGTGAGCGTCGACGTCCGGGTGTTCCGGCGGGCCATCGACGACGGGCGGGTCACCGGCCCGGAGGAGGTCGCCAACACGATCCGGCAGCGGATCCAGGCGTTCCTGCACCCGGTGCACGGCGGGCCCGGAGAGCGTGGCTGGCAGGTCGGCCAGAGCGTGTACCTCGCCGAGGTGTACCAGGCGATCCGGCCGGCCGACGACATCGGATACGTGGCCAAGCTGAGCCTGCGGCCGGCGGTTCCGCCGTACCACCTCCCGCCGTACGGACCCGGCGGCGCCTGGACCGCCAACGAACGGCCGCTGCCGCTGCTGCTGGAGACCGACGCGGCGGTCGTGCTGCTGGCCGACTACGAGCTTGTCTGTTTCGGCCAGGCCACCGTGACCGCGCAACCGGAGTGAGGAATCGTGACCGACATCGACACCAGGGGCAGCGGCTACCTGCGGTACCTGCCGCCGGTGCTGTGGGAGGGGCAGGCGGGCGGCTCGCTCGGCGCGGTGCTGCGGGTGTTCGAGAAGATGCTCACCGGCCTGCCCGACGATCACCGCGCCGGCAAGACCGGCGGCCGGGTCGTCCGGCCGGGCAGCATCGCCGAGGCGGTCGACCGGCTGCCCCACCTGTTCGACCCTTGGCGCACGCCGGAGCGGTTTCTGCCCTGGCTCGCCTCCTGGGTCGGGCTGGACCTGCCGCCCAGCTGGGACGAGTACCAGAGACGCAAGGCGATCGCCCAGATCACCCGGGTCTACGCCGACCGCGGGACCGCCATCGGGCTGGCCCGGTACCTGGACCTGTACACGGTCGGCCCGATCCGGCCCCGGATCGCCGTGGACGACTCGGCGAAGGTGCTGTTCGCCCGGCTGCTGCCGGACCAGGCGGCCGGCGTGTCGGCGCTGATCCGGCAAGGGCCGTTCATCCGGCCCGACCGCACCGCCGCGTACCGCGGGTTGGTCACCCCGCAGTGCATCGCGCTGAGCCCGTCCGGCGACCTGCTGGTCGGCGACGGCGGAATGACCGGCACGGCCCAGCCGGTCAAGCCCGGCCTGTGGCGGATCACCCGCAGCGGTGGGTACGCCGACATGGCCGGGGCACCCCCGGCACCGCTGCCGTTGGGCCAGGCCGTACCGGCCGGTCAGCAGCCGTTCCAGCCGGGCCGGCCGGTAGCGGTCGCGGTCGACGCGCGGACCGCGGCGTGGAAGGTGTACCTGTTCGACGCCAACGGCGGCCTGCACCGGCTCACCGCACCGGACCTGCTGGCCACCACGTTGCAGCCGCAGCCGCCGCTGCACGCCGCCGCGGTGTCGATGGCGGTTTCCCCCACCGGGCAGCTGCTGTTGCTGGACCCCTCCGGCGTGACCGTGGTGACCGGGGCGGACACCGGCACCGCCCCGGCCGTACAGCCCCGCCGGCCGCTGGCCACCCCGGGACCGGCCCGGTCGCTGCTGGCCCGGGCCGACGGCGACCTCGTCATCGGGGTGGCCCGCACCTTCGACCCGCCCTCGCCCGCCGAACTGGTCCGGGTGGACCGCCGCTCCGACCCCTGGGGCGAACACCGCCTGCTGGCCGGGCTGCCGGCCGCCGCCAACCCACTGATCGCCCCGGTGGCCATCGTCGAGGAGGACGCCACCCGGCTGCTCGTGCTCGACCTCGGACTGTGGCCGGAACCGACCATCAACGAACCGTTCCGGCACGACTTCGCCGAACACGCCGCGGTGTACCGGGTGGACATCGGGGTCTCGCCGCCCACGGTCACCCGGGTCACCGAGCCCGGCCGGCTGGTCTATCCACAAGGGATGGTCCTGCACGAGGGCACCGTGTACCTCTGCGACCCCGGCGAACCGCACCTGACCGAACGCCGGACGTGGCGCGCGGGCACGCACGAGTTCGGGGTGCTGGTCCACTTCGCCAAGTCACGCGAGCCGGACGTCGGCCGGATTCCCGTACAGAAAATGATCATGCGGGAGATCGACCGGATCGTCGCCGAGCAGAAGCCGGCGACCACCCTTGCCTCGGTGCTGCCCCGCCCGGAACAGGTCAGCGCCCCGGCCCGCAGCACCGCCGCACCGAGCGGCGCCGCCGAACACACAGGAGCCGAACGATGACCGCACAGAACCTGACCCGCACCTCCTACCGCGACGCCAACGGCGACGAACGCGGCGGCGACACGTCCCGGAAGGAGAGCAACTGGGACGTCGAGCAGTACCTCCAGCCGATGGAACGCCTGCACGGCAGCGAGTTGCACGAGTGGGGGGTGGCCTCCGGCCTGCGGGTCACCGCCACCGTCAACCAAGCCGGGGTCACGGTCGCTCCCGGCGTCGCGCTGGACGCGCAGGGCCGGCACCTCTCACTCGCCGCGGGTGGGCAGGCCAGGCTCGACGGGACGACGCTGGCCGACGTCGGACCGGCGGGCGTGACGTTGCCGACGCCACCGGGGCAGTCCGGCGAGTGGTACCTCACGATCGGGTTCGCCGAAAC
Organism: Phytohabitans sp. LZ39; assembly: GCF_059359075.1. Lineage (NCBI taxonomy): Bacteria > Bacillati > Actinomycetota > Actinomycetes > Micromonosporales > Micromonosporaceae > Phytohabitans > Phytohabitans sp. LZ39. The sequence continues at coordinate 440,221 of NZ_JCADBM010000005.1, forward strand.
GTTCGACAGCGCGATCCCCGGCGCCCCGCGGGTCGACCACACCCCGCTGCTCCAGCGGTACCGGCCGGCCGACCTGCCCGCCGACGGATCCCGGGTGGTCCTTGCGCGGGTGGTCCTGGACCCCGCCGGCAACGTCGCCGACCTCGGCCGGGAGCAGCGCCGGGGCGCCGGGCTGCCGGCCGAACGGGTGGTGCTGCGCCGGCCGGTCCGCACGGCCAGCGCCGACGGGCTCGCGGTGGAGCAACGCCCCCAGCCGGCGGCCGTACTCCGCGCCCGCGCGGCCGGCGGGCTCGAACTGCGCGTGGAGTCGGCCACCGACGAGGTCGACTTCGGCCGCGACGAGGGCGGCGCCGTGCGCGGCTTCGCCCGGCTGGCGATCACCGCCCAGCAGGTGGTGGCCCGCCGCGACGACGGGACGCCGGCGCTGACCGTCGACGCCGCCGCCGGCAACGTGGTGGTCGGCTCGGCCGGCACCGGACGGGTCGGTGTCGGCACCGCCGCTCCCGACCAGCGGCTGACCGTGGAGGGCACGGCCGGCGCCTACCTCAACGTACGCGCGAAAACCGCCATCGCCGGCGGCCCGGCCGAGATCCTCCTCGGCGCCGACGTCAACGGCGGCATCGTTTCCACGATGACAAACCACGACCTGCGGCTACGGGCCGGCGGCAACGTGACCCGGATGATCGTCAAGAACGACGGCAAGGTGGGCATCGGGACGACCGCACCGGCGTTCCCGCTCGACGTGGCCGGCCGGATCCAGCTCCGCCAGGCCGGGCACGCGTCGGCGGGGCTCTGGCTGCGCCAGGACAGCGCCGGTGCGCTCGGCGCGTTCGTCGGGATGGCCGACAACGACCGGGTCGGCCTGTGGGGTGACGCGGCCGGCTTCGGCCTGACCATGCATACCCGCACCGGCCAGGTCGGCATCGGCGTCCACGCCCCGAACGCCGACGCGCGGCTGGACGTGCGCTCCGCCGAGCCCAGCGGGACGGTCATCGAGGCGACGAACGCGACGCGGGGCGTCGGCGTGTTCGCCAGCGTCCCCGACGGGACGGCCGTGTTCGCGGTCGGCGGTGCGGGCACCGGAGTCATCGCCGGCGGCGAGGTGTTCGCGGCCATCCTGGTCGGCGACGTCAACGTCACCGGCACTGTCAACAAGGCGGCCGGGCGGATCCGCATCGACCACCCGGAGGCGCCGGAGACCCGTACGCTGTCCCACGCGCTGGTGGAAAGCGACGAGCTGAAGACCGTGTACGACGGCGTGGTCGAGCTCGACGCCGGCGGCGCGGCCGAGGTCGAGCTCGCCGGCTGGTGCGACACGCTCAACCGGGAATTCCGCTACCAGCTCACCCCGATCGGCGCGGCGGCCCCCGACCTGCACGTGGCCGAGGAGGTCGCCGGCAACAGGTTCCGGATCGCCGGCGGCCGGGCGGGTATGCGGGTGTGCTGGCAGCTCACCGGCGTCCGGCGAGACCCGTACGCGAAGGCCAACCCCCTGGTCGTGGACGAGGAGAAGCCAGCCGACGAGCAGGGCACCTACCTGCATCCCGACCTGTACGACCAGCCGGCCGAACGGGGCACCGCCTGGCGGCTGACCCGGCGCGCCACTCCCAACCGGTCCACAAAGGAGGGATAGCGATGGACCGGATGCGACAGTGCCTCACCGACCGGTTGGTGCTCCTTGAACGCGAACAAGAGGTGGGTGAGCAGCGCCTGTGCGCCCTGGCGGAGGAGAGCGTGCGTCTCCAGGAGTCCCTGTTGCTGATCAGCGGAGCGATCCAGGTGTTGCGGGAGGTGCTCGGCGGCGAGCCGGGGCCGGAACGGGAGGACGGACATGCAGAAGCGGATCGCGGCTGACCGGCAGCGCACGCCTGACGCCGGCGGTTCCGCCGCCCGCGCACCCGGAGGGCTCGCCCACCTGCAACACACCCTCGGCAACCAAGCGGTGCGCGCCCTGGTCCGGCACCGGGCGGAGTACGAGCGGGACGCGGCGCGCGGCATCCTGCCGCCCGCCGGTCCTTCCACCGGACCGGCACCGGCCCCGCCGGTCGGGGTACTCGCCGAACTCGGCGCCGGCGTTCCACTGCCCGAGCCAGACCGGCTGCGCTGGGAACGGGAGACCGCCGCCGACCTGAGTACGGTCCGGGTGCACCGGGACGGCCGGGCCGCGGCCGCGGCGGCCGGGCTGCACGCGCGGGCGTTCACCGTCGGCGAGCACATCGCGTTCGGCGCCGGCCGGTACGCGCCGGGCACCGGCCCGGGTGACCGGCTGCTCCGCCACGAGCTCGCCCACGTGTTGCAACAGCGTGCCGCGGGCGTGCCGCTGGGGCCGCAGCTCGCCCCGATCGGCGACCCGCTCGACCTGCTCACCGAGGAACCGATACCGGTGCCGCGCGACACGGAGGTCGCCCCGCCCGGCCGGGCGCTGTTGAAAGACGCCACGGGCAACAAGTTCCTGGTCCGCACGCAGATCTTCGACGTGCGTGACCTACCGGACACCCCCGAGATCAACCAACTCCAGATGCACGTCAAGGGTCTCGATCGGAACAAACCGCTGACGATGGCCACGCTCCGCGCGGAAGCCCAGCAGAAGGGCCGGGTGGCGCGTGCGATGCTGGGCCGGCAAGGCGGACGCCTGATACTCGTCGCTGCCGACACCTGGGTACCGCCGCCACACCCGGCCGCGGACGCCAGCCGAGGATGGGTCCACGCCGCAGAGGAAAGCCGGGGTGCCGGCCAGATCATGCTGGCCAATCGGATCCGGGAGACGCTGCGCGCCAGCCGAGCGGGCATGAGCATCAATATCAGCGATAGCGCGGATGCCATGAGGTTCCACGAGCGGGTGTACAAGACGGCCGGGAAGGAAGGCCCGATGGGACGCGCCTACCACCTCGACCGCTCCGAACTCATGAGGGTGCTCGCCGCATTCGACCCGTCGATGGACGAGAACACTCGGCGGATACTGCGCGAGAAGCCGCCCGCCACGGCGAAGGAGCTCGAGGAGGTCCTGGCCCGCAACCGCGGTCCGGCCATCCAGCTCCCGACGGGGCGGCAGGAGAAGGCGCAGGCCGGCGCCAGCGCCGCCGTCGGCGCGTTGAGTGCCCTGGCCGCCTGGTTCAACTCCCGCTTCCGGGACAAGCAGAGCCCGCAGGTCGAGGCCGCCCTGGCACCGTACGCGCAGGCCGCCGCCGCGCACATGGCACAGCGTCCGCACGACGGCGCGCTGTTCCGGATGGCCTACCGGGAGGCGTCCCTGCCGGACACCACGATCACCGGGCCGATGGTCTTCGACCGGATCGAGGTGGGCTACGGGCGTACCCCGGAGGAGGCGATGGCCGACATCCTCGCCGCACCCGCCGCGATGCGCACACCGGGCGAACGCGAGCAACTGCGGTACGAGGAGGTCTGGCAGGAGCCGAAGGCCGCCTCCGGTCCCGCCGACCTGCGCACCCCGTTTCCCCGGCGGATGCTCGCCACGGCTCGCGGCCGCACCATGGTCCTTCAGGACGTGAAGTGGGACCTGGACGGGTTCGACGACGAAGGCAGCACCAGCGTCGCGGTCGGGGCGGCCGACTCGCTGAGCTTCTTCGTGCTGGCCGTGCCGCGCCGGATCGCCCACCACACCATCCCGGTCGGGGAGGTGCCGGTCGCCGGCGGCGCCGCACCCGCGGTCAACCTCGATCCGGCAAACCCGTTCAACGTGCACGCGGTGGCGGTGTTTCCGGCCAACGAGGCCACCCGGGCGGCCTTCGAGCAGGCGCCCGGCCTGGCTCTGAAGGTGCCGTTTCCGGTGCGGGCGAACCTGTCCCTGCTCCGCTGGGTCCGGCCCGACCAGATACTCCTGCCACCCGCGCCGTGACCGGCCTCAACTCGCCTCGGCGAGCCGCCCGCACAGTGCCGCCAAGGTCTCGGGCCCGGCCCCGGCGCCCGCCGCGGCCGCCTGGGCGAACCCGTCTTCGCCCAGCGCCGCCACACCGATCCGGGTGGCTTCGTCGATCGCCCTCTGCTCGGCTGGCGGGGTGTCACGGTTGACCGACAGCAGCAACTCCCGGGCCGCGCCGATCATGGTGGCGGCGAGTGTCGGGACGCGGGTGGCCACGAGCGCGGCGTGCTGCGCCAGCATCAGGGCCGCTTCCTCCTGCGTCCGGCGGTCATGGCGCATCGCGTGCGGCAGCGTCCGCCGCAGCAGCTCGGCCGCCTCGCGGACCCGTCCGATGGCGTGCCACACCAGCGTGCGTCGTAGGTCGACGACGGCCATCGTGCGCAGGTCTTCGCCGGTATCGCCGAGCACATCGACCGCACGGTCGATCGCGGCCGACGCCGCGGCCGTGTCACCGTGCGCCAACCAGATCAGTGCGCCGGTGCTGGCGGCGGTCGCCGCGCCTCGTTGGTGTCCGGCGGACGCGAACAGCGTGGTCGCTTCTTCGGCCCGTTGCGCCGCGTTGCCGAACGAGCCGGCGTCGCGGGCGTTCTCCGCAAGGTTGTTCAAGGTGCGGGCCAGCTCGATCGGACCAGCGCCGCTGCGGCGCTTCGCGATGAGGGCGGCCGCCGTCTGTCGCTCGGCGTCGCGCAGCCGGCCGTCAAACGCCGAGCACACGCCGAGATTGTTGAGCACCCGGGCGAGCATGGCCAGGTCGCGGGCCCGGCGCGCCTGGACCAGCGCGGCTCGTAGGTGGGCGCGGGCCTGCCGCCAGTCGCGCCGTTCCAGGCCGACCCAGCCGAGGAAGAGCCGCGCCTCCGCGAGTCCGATGTGGTCGTCGGGTGCCAGGTGCGCCAATGCCTGCTCGCCGAACCGCTCGGCGGCCTCGGTGTCGCACCGCAACAGGGCCAGCCGGCCCGCGCGGACCAGTCCGGGCCCACCCATACCGGCCCGGCTGAACGCGGTCTGACCCTCGCTGTACCGCCCCGTCAGGTCGTAATGGCGGTAGAGCGCGTCCATGACCTCGGGGGTCAGCAGCGCCGGGTGATCGCGGACGGCGAACTCGACCGCGGCACGGAGATTGTCGGCATCGGCACCCGACAGCACGCGCCCGGGCGCCGGGTCATCGCACCACGCCACGACATTGGCGATGCAGCGGGCCGCGGCCGCACGCCGCACCTCCCCGCCCCAGGCGGCGGCCAGCTCCTCCACCGCGAGCTCACGGACCGCGTCGGGCAGCGTGTACCGGAACGATCCCGCGTCCTCGGCGACGTTGACGAGGTTTGTCTGCACCAACTCCTCCACCGCCGGGAGGCAGCAGTCCGCGTCGAGGTCCACGGCCGTGGCCACGGACTCGAGATCGGTCAGCCGTACCCCGCCGGGAAACGCGGCGAACCACCCGAAGACCGTCCGCGTGGTGGGTGTGACGAGCTCGAGGCTCGACTCGATGGCGCCGCGCAGCGACCGGTGCCGCTCCGGCAGGTCGACCGGCCCGCCAGCGAGGATCTGTAGTCGCCGATCGAGCCGGCTGGCGAGCTCGCGCACGCTCAACACCCGCATCCGGGCCGCGGCCAGCTCGATGGCGAGCGGCAAGCCCTCGAGGCGGCGGCAGATGTCGACCACCGCCTCGTGGTCCACGCCGCCGACCGTCCACGCCGGATTGACCGCGGCGGCACGGCGTGCGAACAGCTCGGCGGCCGCGGGGGCGGCCAGGGGCGGAAGGCGCAGCTCGCGCTCGCCGCTGACCCGCCAGGGGCGCTGGCTGGTGGCCAAGACGGTCAGCCGGGCACAACGGCGTACCAGCGAGGAAACCAGGGGTGCGGCCGCGACGGTGCGCTCGACACAGTCGAGGACGAGCAGCGCCCGCCGGTCGCGGAGCTCGGCCGCGATACGGTCCTGCACGGCCAGCCTCGACCGCCCGCCGGCACCGACCACCTGCGCGATCAGCTCGCCGAGCTGGGCCGGGTCGGTAACCGCCGCGGCCTCGAGGGTGTATATAGACAGCGGCGCTCCCACCCGGGCGGTGCTGATCATCTCCGCGACGAGCCGGGTTTTGCCTACACCAGCGGCGCCGACCACCGTAACGATCCGATGCCGCTCGCCGAGCACCAAGTCGACGAGGGTGGCAAGATGCCGCTCGCGACCGATCAGGTCACCGCGAGCCGCCTTACCCGCACCGGCGAGCGGCGGGGACGGCGCCGCCGCCCGCCCCTGCGCCGCGGCGGCGAAAGCGACGAGTTCAACCCCGTTCAACCCGAGGATTTCGGCCAGCGCCGCGACGGTGTGGCGGCGCGGACTCTTGGTCGCTCCCCGTTCGAGATCGCGCAAGGCGCGCTCGCTGAGCCCACTGCGCCGGGCCACGACGGCCTGGCTCAGGCCCACCGCCGCCCGATGGCGCAACAACAGCTCGCCGAACGCGTCCCCCGCGACGGAGTCGACCACACGAACAAGATACGTGGGTGGAGACCACGCGGGTGCGCGACCGGCAGCCATCTGACAGACGGCCCGCCGGCTAGCGGATGCACACTAGACCGCCTCGAGCAGCAGCCGGGCGAGCTCGACGGGCATGGTGATCATGCAGTCGTGGCCGGTCGGTAGCTCCCGTAGCCGGTCGCCTGCTGGGACGGGACGCCGGGTGATGCCCGCCGGCTGGCCCTTGACGCAGTGGACGTGTGTGCGTGGGATCGCGTGCGCGGCCGGGTTGTCCAGCCGGACCGGCTCTTGGAGGGACCGCGCCGGGTGGTCCGACAGCATCGAGCGCAACCAGGCGACGTCGTCGGGATCGATGACGCCGAACAAGCCGATCGGCGGCGGCTGCTCCGGCATCGGCGGAACCCGCCAGCCGTCGACGGCGAGGTCGATGAGCTGCTTGGTGATCGGAAGGACGTCGACCGCGGTCTCGCCGTCTTCGGGGACCATCGCGTCGAGGAACACCAGGTGCGCGATCCGCTGCGGGGCCCGGTTGGCAACTCCCGATATGACCATCCCGGAGTAGCTGTGCCCGACGAGCACGACGTCGTCGAGACGCTCGTCTTCGATCAGGCCGGCGACGTCGTCGATGTGGGTGCCGAGCCCGACCGCAGGGCCCAGTAGGTGTGCCTTGTCGCCGTAGCCGGTCAGCGACGGCGCGAGCACCCGGTGCCCAGCCGACTCCAGGAGCGGGACCATCCGGTCCCAGCTCCGCCCGCTGTGCCAGGCGCCGTGTACCAGTAGAAATGTGGCCATGGCCGTTTGGTTCCTCCTCGTGCCTCGGTACCGTTGGGTAACCGGAAGCATCATGATCTCCGCGACGCGCCCCCGGCAATACGGCACATTTCGGTGACCCGGTTCTCAGGAGGTAACCAGTGCAGGACCCGTGTCAGGCCCGCGAAGTCCTCGGCATCGTCGGGGACAAGTGGGCGCTGCTGATCGTGCGCATGCTCAAGGACGGGCCGCAGCGCTTCACCGAGCTCAAGCGGGCCATCGACGGCATCAGCCAGCGCATGCTCACCGTGACGCTGCGCGACCTCGAGCGCGACGGGATCCTGACGCGCACGGTCCGCGAGGTAATGCCGCCGCACGTCAGCTACGAGCTGACCACGATGGGCCGGACCCTGCGCGAGGCCACCGCGCCGCTGCTCGAGTGGAGCATCACGCACCTCCCCCACATCGACGCCGCCCGTGCGGCATACGACAACCGGTAACGACGGTCGATGCGCGGAGCGCGGCACGGAGAGGTCGCCTAGGTGACCAGGCCCTAGCGGTAGGCGTAAACCACGGCCTGGACCCGGTCGCGCACGCCGCGGCCGAGCGCGGCGCCTGCTCCTCTCCGGGCCACCTCCGTGGGCGCGCGGCGCTCGGTCCGCCGCACCACCCACGCGTACGTGAGCACGGCGATCACCGCCGTGGCCGCCCCGAAAAGCAGCGTGAGCCAGGGATTGCCGTTCACCGCGGCGACCGCCTGACCGCCGGCCAAAGCGATCGCGGCGACGGCGAGCAGCTGCTTCAACAGTCGCATGTGGACTCCTATATAGAACGGCGCGGCCGCCTCACCGCCGTCGCGGCCCGTCACTATCTCTGCTCGGAGTCAGGACGTGTCGGGTCCGGTCCCCGATCCAGGCCGCTTCGAGGATCGCGGTCAGGCTGGCGGTGTCGGTCGGGCCTGGATGGTTCTGGATCAAGCGGGTGATGCCACTGGCCATCTCCGCGAAGCGCGGGAGGTCGGCGCGTGCCACGCCGATGTCCGCCAAGGTGGTAGGGATGCCGATGTCGACAAGGAGCCCGTCGAGCCAGGTGAGGAACGTGTCCGCGGCCTCGGCATCCGAGGCGTCGGTCACGTCGAGCCCGCACACCCCGGCGAGGATGGTCAACCGGTCGCCGATGGCATCCCTGGCCGCGTCCAGCGCATAGGGCAGCAGCAGCCCGACGCCCAGGCCGTGCGGCGTGTGGGTGGCTGCGCCGATGACGTACTGGAGGGCGTGCGGGGCCGCGTTGCCCGCGTGGGAAAACGCGAGCCCGGCGAGCATGGACCCATAGGACATGTCCGCGCGTGCGTCCGTGTCGCCTCCGTCCCTGACGGCACGGCGCAAGCTGCGGGCGATCCGCTCCGCGGCTAGGAGCGCGTAGTGATCGGTGATCGGGTTGCGGCCGAGGAAGACCTGCTCCACCGGGTCGCGCGGTCCGTGAGCCCGGGGTCGCGCGGTGTAGCTCTCCACCGCGTGACAAAACGCGTCGATGCCGGAGTGGGCGGTGACGGTCGCCGGGCAGGTGTAGGTGAGCTCGGGGTCGACGATGGCGAAGTCGGGCACGATGTGGACGCTGGAGACCCCCACCTTCAGCTCGCGGTCCGGGTCGGTCAACACCGAGACCGGCGTGAGCTCGGAGCCGGTGCCTGAGGTCGTCGGGACCGCGACGAGAGGCATCGTCGGCCCCGGCACCTTCGACTCGCCGTAGAAGTCGCGCGGCGTCCCACCGTGGCGCCGGATGACGCCGACGATTTTGGCGAGGTCGATCACCGTGCCACCCCCGATGGCGAGGATCACGTCGGCGTCCACCTCCGCGGCGGCCGAGACGGCCAGGGTGACATCGGCCAGTGGCACGTCCGGAGTCGCGTCGGCAAACACCTCGACGACCTCGGCCTTCTCCCGCACGGCGGCCACGATCTCGGCCACGCCCGGCTGCCCCAGAAGAACCCGGTCGGTCACGACGAGGACTCGCGAGCCACACTCGGCCACCACTCGTGGGATGTTCTGCGCGACCCCTTCGCCCACCATCAGCTGGCGTGGTCCGCGGACGGTCTCAAGCATGTCAGTACCTCTCTGGAACGCCGGCGGCGATTTGCTGGTCGGACGTCCAGGTCACCTGCACGACCGGGACGGCGTCGAGGCCGGTCACGGTAGGTCGATCGCCGCGTAGGTGACGTCGAGGTACTCGAGGATGCCCTCGTGCGACCCCTCCTTGCCGATCCCGGACTGCTTCACGCCTCCGAACGGAGCTGACGGGTCCGAGATCAGACCACGGTTGATGCCGACCATCCCCGTCTCCAGCCCCTCGGTGAACCGGAGCGCCCGCTGGAGGTCCCGGGTGAAGACGTATCCGACCAGGCCGTGCTCGGTGTCGTTGGCCTTCGCCATCACCTCGTCGTCGGACGTGAACGAGATGATCGGCGCCACCGGGCCGAAGATCTCCGCCTCCAACATCCGCGCGTCTTCGGGCACGTCGACGAGGACCGTAGGCGGGTAGAAGTGGCCCGGCCCATCCGGACGCTCGCCGCCCACCAACACACGGGCGCCGCGATCGACCGCGTCGGCGACGAGCTCGTCGATCTTGGTGGCCGAGGCCTCGTCGATCAACGCCCCGACGTCCACGCCGTCGTCGAGACCATGGCCCACCGAAAGCGCGCCCATCCGCTCGGCGAAGCGCGCCGTGAACTCCTCGCGCACCGGCTCTTCGACGTAGATTCGGTTGGCCGCGATGCAGGACTGCCCGATGTTGCGCATCTTGGCCACCATGGCACCGTCGAGCGCGACGTCCAGGTCCGCGTCGGCACACACGATCAAGGCCGCGTTGCCGCCCAGTTCCATGGAGGTGCGCAGCACGTTGTCCGCCGCCTGTCGGAGCAGCACGCGCCCGACCTCGGTCGACCCGGTGAACGAGAGCTTGCGGGTCCGACGGTCGGCCAGCAGGGCTGAGACCACCGCGCCGGCACGCTTGGTCGTCACCACGTTGACGACGCCCGGGGGAACGCCGACCTCCTCCATGATGCGGGCCAGGAACAGCATGGTGAGTGGCGTCTGACCCGCTGGCTTGGTGATCGTCGTGCAGCCCGCCGCCAGCGCAGGAGCGATCTTGCGGGCACCCATGGCCAACGGAAAGTTCCAGGGCGTCACGAAGACGCACGGTCCGACCGGCTTCGGCACGGTGAGGATGCGATATCCGCCAGCGGGAGCGGTGTTGTAGCGCCCCTCGACGCGCACCGCCTCCTCGGCAAACCAACGGAAGAACTCGGCGCCGTAGGCCACCTCTGCCCGAGCCTCGGCGAGCGGCTTGCCCATCTCGAGCGTTATCAGCCGGGCGACCTGCTCGGATCGCTCGGTCAGTGCCCGGTACGTCGCGGTCAACAACTCGGACCGTTTTCGCGGCGGGGTCGCCGCCCACTCCGCCAGTGCCTTGCTCGCCACGTCCAGAGCGGCGAGCCCGTCGACGACGTCGGCGTCCGCCACCTCGGCGATGGTCTTGCCGGTGGCCGGGTCCTCGACGGCAAAGGTGGCTCCGCTGGCGGCGTCGCGCCAGGCGTCGCCAATCCGGAGCCGCCGGTGCTCGGGGGCCAGGACGTTCATCGGGTCACTCATCGCGTCGCCTCCTGTGATGCTTCTGGTGATGCCCAGCGAGACCTCAGCGATCGCGCCACGCGCGGCCGCATGTTGACGGCGCCGTCCCGCGCGGGTTACCTCCCGGCCTCGGACAGCGCCAGCCCGGTGCCCGCATCGAACAGGTGCGCACGGTCCAGGTCGACCGTGACGAGCAGCCGCTCGCCCGGCGTACCGGTGACGGTGGGTCGTGCCTTGACCTTGAGGATCACCGTCCCCACTCGGACGTCGACCACCGTTCGGTCACCGAGTGGCTCGAGCCCGTAGAGCTCACCCGACAACGACGCGTTCCCACGCTGCTCGACGGACAGGTCCTCGGCGCGCACGCCCAGCAGCAGCGGAAGACCGTCCTCGGCCGTGGTCCAACGGGGTCGCGGCAGCGTCCAGCCTTCCGCCCCGACCAGACGATCGCCCTCGGCGTGGCAGGCGAGCAGGCTGATCGGCGGGCTCCCGACGAAGCCTGCGACCCACTGGTTGGCTGGACGCTCGTACACCTCGGTCGGCGTTCCGACCTGTTGCACCTTCCCCTCCTTGAGGACCGCGACCTGGTCGGCCATGGACAGGGCCTCGACCTGGTCGTTGGTCACGTAGACGAAGGTTCCTCCGAGGCTCCGGTGGATGCGGGTGAGCTCGGTGCGCATCTCGACGCGGAGCTTGAGGTCGAGGTTCGTCAGCGGCTCGTCCATGAGAAACGCGCGTGGGCGACGGACCAGCGCCCGGGCCAGGGCGACACGCTGCATCTCACCGCCCGACAACTGCGCGGGACGACGCTGAAGCAGGCGTTCGATGTGCAGCAGGCTCGAGACCTGCTCGACGGCAGCGGCGATCTCGCTCGAAGAACGGCGGCGTGCCCGCAGCGGCGAAGCGATGTTCTCGTACGCCGTGTGTCGCGGGTAGAGGGCGTAGCTCTGGAAGACCATGGCCAGGTCGCGTGCGGCCGGGGTGTCAGCGGTCGCGTCCCTCCCGTCCAGATGCACCGACCCGGCGTCAAGCGTCTCAAGGCCGGCGATCGCCCGCAGGGTCGTCGTCTTGCCTGCCCCGGAGGGCCCGAGCACGACGAAGAACGAGCCGTCCGGCACGTCCAGCGTCACCCCGTCCAGGGCCTGGACCGCACCGAAGGACTTGCGCAGCCCGTGCACTGTCACGGTTCCCATCAGGCCACCAACTCTTCCGTGTTCAGGTCGTAGACCGCCGGGGTCCCGCCGGCGTGCCGCAGTCCGACCGAGGCGTCAGCGGCGAAGCGGACAGTCGTTGGCATCCGAACCCGTACGTCGCGCTGGCCGCCGTGGTCGACCACGTAGATGATCTCGTCGCCCAGCCACTCCGCCGAGACCACGCGGGCCGGGACTGAACGCTCCGCTCCTGGTTCTGTGACTTCCAGCGCCTCCGGCCGGACGCCTGCGACGAGGGAACGGTCGCGTGGCAGGCCTGGCGGTGGCGTGAGGACCAGTCCGCCCTTGCTGCGCAGCTCCCCGTCGGCCACCTCCACCTCGATCAGGTTCATCGGCGGGGAGCCGATGAACTCGGCGCAGAAAAGACTCGCCGGACGGTTGTAGACCTCCAGCGGCGTGCCGATCTGCTCGACGCGGCCTTTGTTGAGGATGGCGATTCTGTGACCGAGCGACATCGCTTCGACCTGGTCGTGGGTGACGTAGACCATCGTGGTCCCCAGCTGCCCCTGGAGGTGTTTGATCTCCGTGCGCATGTCCGCCCGCAGCTCCGCGTCCAGATTGGTCAGAGGTTCGTCCATAAGGAATGCGCGTGGACGCCGCACCAGGGCGCGAGCAAGCGCGACGCGCTGCTGCTCCCCGCCGGACAGCCGGCGCGGTCGCCGGTCCATGAGCGGACCAAGCCGCATCAGCCGGGCGGCCTCGTCGACCCGCTTGCGCACCTCCGCCTTGGGCAGTCCCTCGGCCCGCAGTGGAAACGCCAGGTTGTCGCGGGTCCTCAGATGCGGGTAGAGAGCGTAGAACTGGAACACCATGGCGATGTCGCGCTCGGCGGGCGGCAGGTCGTTGACCAGCGTGTTGCCGATGCGGATGTCGCCCGTCGTCTGCCTCTCCAGGCCGGCTATGGCGCGCAGCGTGGTCGTCTTGCCGCAACCCGAAGGGCCGAGCATCACGAACAGCTCGCCGTCGACGATGGACAGGTCCACATGGTCAACTGCGACCGTCCCGTCCGGGTAGCGCTTGTGCAGGGCGGTCACCTCGATGCCCGCCATCAGCGTCGCACCGCCCCGAGGGTCACACCGGCGACGAGGTGCTTGCGCACCAGGTAGGCAAAGACGAGCACCGGTAGGGCGAACACTACGGAGGAAGCGGCCACCAGACCCCAGTCCACAGTGGTGCCACCGATGAGGCCGGCGATGGCGGGTGGGGCCGTCCGCACGTCGTCGCTGGAGGTGAGGAAGATGGCGAACACGAACTCGTTCCACGAGAAGATGAGTGCGAAGACCGCCGTCGCGGCGATGCCGGGCACGAGCAGGGGGAGGGTAAATTTCCAGAACGCCTGCAAGCGGGTGTAGCCGTCGAGCATGGCGGCATCTTCGTACTCCGCGGGCACCTCGTCGACGAACCCCTTCATCATCCAGATCGTGAACGGGAGGTTGAACGCGGTGTAGATGAGGATCAGGCCGAGTTGGGTGTTGATGAGCCCGACTTGGCGGTACATGAGGAAGATCGGGATCACGACCACCACGGGCGGCATGAAGCGGGTGGACAGGATGAAGAACAGCTGGTCCTTCTTGGCCTTCACGGCGAGGCGTGAGTAGGCCCAGGCCGCCGGGACCCCCAGCACGGTGGCCAGCACCGTGGAGACCCCGGCGACCACGACGGAGTTGAGGAACGAGACGGACAAGCCCGAGCGACCACCGCCGGAGGAGACGAACACGTCCTTGAAATGGTCCAAAGTGACCTTGAAGTCGAAGAACTTGGCCGGGATGGCGTAGACGTCCCGGTTCTCCTTGATGGATGTTTCGATCATCCACAGGACCGGAAAGAGCATGACGACGGCCAGCACGGTCAGCAGCGCGACCTCCATCACGGAGCGGCCCCGGCTGCCAAGGCGGCGCGTAGGGGGCGGGTGATCCGGGACAGGACCTGTGGACACGGCGTCGTCGACGGAGACGGCCATTAGTTCTCCTTGAGCCTGTTCAAGTAGCGCAGGTAGAGCTGCGTGAGGATGATGACGACGAGGACCATGAGGATCCCGTACGCCGAGGCGGTGCCGGTGTTGAAGCCCAGGAAGGCGACCTTGTAGACGTGGAACGACAACGTCTCGGTGGACACCCCCGGCCCTCCGCTGGTGAGGATGTAGACGAGGTCGAACAGCCGGAAGGCCTCGATGGCCCTGAACAGCACGGCAATGAGGAGCAGCGGCCACACCAGCGGAAGAGTGATGGTGCGGAACCGGAACCACTCGGACGCCCGGTCGATCGAGGCGGCCTCGTACAAGTACTTGGGGACCGCGGTAAGGCCCGCGAGTGCGATGAGCATGATGAACGGCGTCCATTGCCAGGTGTCGACCACGATCAGGGAAAGCAATGCCGTTCGCTGCTGGGTGAGCCACTCCACCTGCCCCAGGCCGAGCGAGTCGAGCATGCTGTTGATCACGCCGAACTGCGCGTCGAGCATGAATCGCCAGAACAGCCCGACCACGACCGGCGACAGCATCATCGGAACCAGGAACAGTGTGGTCAGCAATCCTCGCCCGTGCGTGCGCCGTGAGATCAGGTAGGCGATGCCGAAACCGAGCACGGTCTGGAGGGTGACCGCACCGACCACATAGATCAACGTCGTCAAAGCCCTCTGGTGGACCTGCGCCGAAGTCAGGACGGCGGTGTAGTTCTGGAACCAGACGAGATTGGCGGGCCCTCCACGGGTGGCCGAGTAGTCGGTGAAAGACAGGTACAACGCCCACAGCAACGGGAACACCGACATCGCGAGCAACAGCAGCAGCGCGGGGGAGATGAAGGCCACGGCGAGCCAGCGGTCGCTCAATCGGCGGGACCGCCCCGGTGCAGGCGGCGCCGCAGACGCCACCTGCCCGGGGTGATCGGTCGTCAGAGGGACGAGGTCACTCACAGCCCGCCGCCGCCCTTGCGGCCGCTGTCGAGCACCTTCTGCTGCTCCTTGGCGATCTCGTCGAGCGCGTCCTTCGGACTCTTCGCGCCGTTGAGAGCCGCGTTCACGTTGGTGTTCTCAATGTCGACGAGGCGCGCGTACTCGGGCACGTTCCACATGTCCCGCAAACGCGGAACCGAGTCGGTGTACACCTTGTTGAACGGCGCGGCATTGAGGAACTCGGGCGACTCCAGGGCGTCCGTGCGCGATGGCACGCCACCGGCCGCGGCCCACATCTTCTGGATGTCAGCCTGCTCGAACCACTTCATGAAGTTCAGTGCCTCCGCCTGGTTCTTCTCGGCGGCGTAGGCCGATATGTGCATCCCCATGCCGCCGAGCGGCACCAGGTTCGTCTTCTGGGTCGGCAAGGTGGCAAAACCCAGCTTGTCGAGAATCTTCTCCCGCGAGGTGCCGAGCGTCGACTGCTTCGGGTCAAGCAGGCCGCCGCTCGCGGCGATCCATTGGAACGCGATGCATGCCTTGCCCTGGGCGACCGCCGCGTTGACCTCGTCGATGAACCAGTTGCCGGAGCCCTTGGCGGTCAGCGGCTTCATCTTGTTGACCAGGACGTCCATCGCCTCCTGCCCCGCCGCGTCGTTGAGGACGCCCTCGATCTTGCGGTCCTTGGAGTTCCAAAGGTTGCCGCCGTAGACGCCGTTGACCGTGTTGTAGGTGACGGCCGCGGCGTCGGAGCCGTTGGCCTGGTGGAAAGCCAGCCCGCTGACGCCCGGGTTGTCCGCCTGGCACTTCTCGGCGGCCGAAATCATCTCGTCCCAGGTCTGCGGTGGCTTGTCGCCGATCAGGTCCTTGCGGTAGATCATCGTCCAGGTGTCGCCGAGCAGCGGCAGGCCGTACAGGCTCGCGTTCTCGTCGCGCTGCCCGGTCTCCGCCTGGGGGAACTGGCCGTAGGCCGCCAGCAGGTACGGGTTGTAGGCCTTGACGTCGATGTTCTGCTTGACGAAGTCGGTGATGTCGAGGATGTTGCCGTTCGTCACGGCCTCGCCGATGTGTTGCGAGTCCAGGATCGCGATGTCGAAGTCGGTCTTGCGCGCGGCGAACTGGGTGAACATCGCGTCGTGCCAGTTCGCGTTCGGCACGGTGTTGACCTTGACGGTCACGTTTGGCCGAATCTTCTTGTACTCCGCGTTCGCGAAGGCTTCCAGCGCCTGGGCAGGGGGCCACTCGAACCAGACGAAGCTGAGGGTCAGCGGATCCTGGGTGAGCGTCGGGATGGTCGCCGGTGCCTTGGGGGCGCTCGCCTCCGCGCCGTCGTCCTCGCCGCCGCCGCAAGCCGCCACGGTCGTGGCCACCAGCATGGCCGCCGTCGCTAGCCGCACCCTTCGACCGAGTCGTCCTATTCGCTTTTGATGCCGCATCTTCTGGCCTGCTTTCTGGGTGGGGGACTTCTGGAGTTGCTGGGTTGGTCAGGCGTATTGCCGTGCTGTCGGAGGGCCGACCCGCAGACCGGCGTCACGAGTACGCCGCGACGTACTGGGTCTTCATGCAGTCGAGAAGTCCTTCGGTCCGTGCGCGGCCCGGTGGCGAACCGAGCAGGACGTCGAGCATGCTCATGGGAGCTTCAGGTGATCGAAGTAGAGCGCTGACAGGCTGTTCCGCGAGGTGCAGGATGGCTAGCATCCGTCACCTTTCCTATACGATCCGAGTGGGCGTCAGCATGCAGCAGCGTTGCGACCGATGTCAACAGGTTCGCGAAGACGCTAGAAGGGACCTCACGACACGATGGACGACGAAGCGATGATCGCGCGGGGCCGTGGGGCCGTGACGGGCGGAATGCCGCCGGGAAGATCTCGCGGCCGGCTTGCCGACGAGGTGTACGACACGCTGCTCGGACAGCTGATGTCGCTACGGATCGAGCCCGGCTCCCGCGTCACGATCGACGTCCTGGCGCGAGAGCTGGGGGTCTCGCAGACGCCGATCCGAGACGCTCTGAACCGCATGGAGGCCGAGGGCCTCGTCGTGCGTGTGCCCCATGCTGGCTACCGCATTCCCCCCCAGATCACCCACCGCCGATTCGAGGACATGCTCGAGGTCCGCCTGCTCCTCGAGCCGGCGGCGGCCCGCAGATCCGCCGAACGCGCAACCTTGGAGCAGGTGGCCGGTCTGCAACGACTGCTGGAGGAGATGGCGGAGCTGGAGGGGGGCACCGGGCTCATGGCCTATGGCGCCTTCGGGCTACGCGACGCCGCTTTCCACGATCTCATCGCCCTGAGCGCGGAGAACCAGGTCATCCGCGAGGCGCTCGCTCGCCTGCACGCGCACGTGCACCTGTTCCGGCTTCTCCACGACACCCAGGTCACCCACTTGGCCATGGCCGAGCACGAAGAAATTCTGGCCGCGATCGCCGCGCGTGACCCCGACGCCGCCGCCTACGCCATGCGCCGGCACATCCTGCGGTCCGGCGACCGGTTCCGACGATTGTTCGACGAGGTCAAGACCGCGGACGGAGTGGCGGTAGAGGCTTGACGGGCGGCCTGGGCCGAGGAATGCTAACGCAATCGGATCGGATTGGATCCACCTCACCCGGCCCCAGACGCGAGGAGAAGCAGGTGCCCAGAGCGCTGCTCCTGACCGGCGACGCCGCCGAGGAGCTCGACACCATGTATCCCTACTATCGCGTGCAGGAGGGCGGCTGGGACGTTGACGTCTCGTCACGGACGATGCGCGACGTGCAGCTGGTCATCCACGAGTTCGACCCCAACTCCGATGCCTACGTGGAGAAGAACGGCCGAAAGTTGCCGGTCGACGTGCCCTGGGCCGAGGTCGACGTCGAGCGCTACGACGCCCTCATCATCCCCGGGGGTCGTGCCCCCGAGTGGATCCGGGTCGACGCCGACGTCCGGCGCATCACCGAGCACTTCTTCGCGCGCGACCTCCCGATCGCGCTGGTGTGCCACGGCGCGCAGGTGCCAGCGGTGTACGGGCTGCTGAAGGGTCGAAAGACGGCGTGCTTCCCGCCCATCACCGGCGACATGGAGAACGCGGGCGCGACGGTCATCGACGCTCCCGACGTCGTGGACGGCAACCTCGTCTCCTGCCGGGGGTGGCCGGACATGCCGCAGTTCGGCAGGGCGATGATGGAGCTCTTTTCGAAGTCCGTCAACTCCGCATCGGCATGAGCACACCTGACCTGCCCCGGTGACGGCGCTTCGGACCGTCACAGTCGACGGCTCCCCCGTCCACGTCCTGGAGAGCGGCACCGGGCCCGCGGTCCTGATGCTGCACGGCTCCGGACCCGGCACCACCGGGTCCGGCGCCTGGGCAACGACGGCGCAGGCGCTGGGCACGTCGTGGCACCTGGTGGCTCCTGACCAGGCGGGGTTCGGCCGTACACCAATCCCGGCGGGCTCCAGGGGTGGGCTCCGGCTGTGGACGGAGCAGGCCGCGGGCCTGATGGATGCTCTCGGTGTCGAGCACTACGCCGTGGTGGGTCACTCCATGGGCGGTGCCGTGGCGCTGGCGTTGGCGGCCGCGCGTCCCGAGCAGGTCACCCGTGTCGTGGCGGTCTCGACGATGGGCGCCCCCGGAGCGCCGCTGTCCGCCGATCTCGACGCGATCTGGGCCGCCCCCGCCGGCCCGCTCGGGGCACGAGACATGTTGAGTCGCCTCGTCTTCGACCAATCGCTCGTGACCGAGTCTGCCGTCGACGCCCGTGCAGCTGCGATGCGAGCGGGGGCGGCCGCGTTCGCGTCGTTGTTCCCTCCACCTAGGGCACGGTGGGCCGACGATCTCGCCCTCTCGGCGCAAACGCTGGCTGGGGTCCGCGCGCCCGTGCTGCTCATCCACGGCGCCGAGGACCGAGTCACCCCGATCGGGACGGCAGCCCTGCCCCTGCTCGAACACCTGGCCCAGGTCCGTCTGTACGTGTTCGACCGATGCGGGCACGTGCCGGCGATCGAGCACCCGCACGACTTCAGGCGGCTCCTGTCGTGCTTCCTCCGCCAGGAGCTGACGAACGGACGCGGATGAGGAGTTCGCGGTCGCCGTACTCGGCAATGCTTTCCAGGGCCTGCCGATCCAAGGATGCTCGTCCCGAACAACTCACCGCGCTCACTCCGCGCGAACGCGAGATGGTCGCTCTTGTCGCGACCGGTCTGTCCAACATGGAGATCGCCGACCGGATGTATCTCAGCCCTTTCACCGTCCGCGCCCACGTGCAGCGCGCCATGACCAAACTGGAGGCACGCGACCGCGCGCAACTCGTCGTCATCGCCTACCAGACCGGTCTGGCCCGCGCTGAACCCGACGGCGGCACCGACCCAGGGTTAAGCAGATAGCCAGCCTTGAATTTATCGGAAAACTTCCGTAAAGTTTTCGGCGATCCGTTGGCCACGACATCAGGGAGCCTTCGATGATCGTCAGCCGTACTCACGCCGCGTTGGCGTCGATCGTGGCCGTACTTCTCGGCACGGCCGGGTCGCTGTCCATTCCGGCCCAGCCCGCAGCAGCCGAGCCTTCCCCACCGCTGCCCACCACCTTCGAGTGGAAGTCCAGCGGGATTCTCGTCAGCCCCCAAGCCGATGCCGCACACCCCGTCGTTTCCGTCAAGGACCCGACGGTGGTGCGGTTCAACAACCGGTGGTACGTCTACGCCACGACGGCGAACACGGCGGGCAACTGGAGTCTCGTCCACTTCAACTTCGCCGAGTGGTCCGAAGCCGCCTCCGCCCCTCAGTACCACATCGACCGCAACCCTGCCATCGGCAGCGGCTATCGGGCCGCACCGCAGCTGTTCTACTTCGCGCCCAAGCGCAAGTGGTACCTGGTGTACCAGACCGGGTTGCCGTCTTTCTCCACCGCCGACGACCCGGGCCGCCCGGAGACCTGGACCGCGCCCCGAAACTTCCAGGAGACGATGCCCGCCATCGTGCGCGACAACATCGGAAACGGCTTCTGGCTCGACTACTGGGTCATCTGCGACAAGGTCAACTGCTACCTGTTCTCCTCCGACGACAACGGGCACCTGTACCGAGCGCGGACCACCGTCGCGGAGTTCCCGAACGGCTTCCGCGACACCGTGATCGTGATGCGGGACCCAGACCGGTTCCGCCTCTTCGAGGGAGCCTCCGTCTACCGGATCAAGGACACGAACACCTACCTGCTGCTGGTTGAGGCGATCGGCACCGACGGCCGCCGGTACTACCGATCCTGGACGGCAGAGGGCATCGACGGCGAATGGACACCCCTGGCCGACTCGGAGGCCGAGCCCTTCGCCAGATCCAACAACGTCGCCTTCGGCCCACGCATACCCACGTGGACCCACGACATCAGCCACGGCGAGCTCATCCGCGCCGGCATCGACCAGACGATGACCATCCGGCCGTGCAACCTACGGCTTCTCTACCAAGGCATGGACCCGTCCGCCGGCGGCGACTACTCCCAACTCCCATGGCGCCTCGGACTGCTCCGCCAGACCAACTCCCCCTGCTGACCTGACGCGCCGCGCACGGGTTCGCCCTTGCCGCCTCCCTACGCGCCTTGCGGAGCGGAACGGTCGGCGAGTGCGCGGCGGGCGATCGCGAGGAAGTTGGCGGCGGTGCGGGACGGGCCCGGCGACAGCCAGGCGGCGGCGAGCGGGACCTCGGGTGCGCCGCGAACGGCTCTGAAGGCAAGTCCCGGGCGCCCGGCCGCCGCGATGCCGCGGGTGACGAAGCCGATGCCGGATCCCGCGACCACGAGGCTGGCGAGGGCGGTCACCGGGGTGACCTCCTGTACCACCCGGGCGACCGCGCCGGCCTGCGCGAAGGCCGCCATCAGCCGGTCGTACAGGTGCGGGCCGATTGCCCGTGCCGAGGCCAGCAGTGGCTGGCGATCCAGGTCTGCGAAGGTGAGGTCGTCGCGATTCGCGAGCGGGTGTGCCTCCGGGAGCGCGAGCACCAGCTGTTCGGCGGGTAGCTCCTGGATGGCGAGGACCGGAGGGCGAAGCGGTGGATGCAGGAGGCCGAGGTCGACCTCGCCACCGACGAGGGCTTCTTCCAACTCGGGCGAGCTGCGTTCGACAAGGTCGACGACCACGTCGGGATACCGCGCCCGAAACTGGTGCACGGCGCGAGGCAGGGACGTGTAGAAGGCGACAACCGTGAATCCCAGTCGCAACCGACCCGATTCGCCGCGTGCCGCGCGCCGTGCCGCGGTGCGTGCGGCTCGCCCGGCGGCCAAGGCCTCCCGCGCCGCGGGCAGGAACGCCCGTCCCGCCTCGGTCAGCGCCACCGACCGCCGGTCGCGGTCGAGCAGCGTGACACCCACCTCGGCTTCCAGGGAACGGATGCGGCCGCTGAGGGCCGGCTGGCTGAGATGCAACGACGACGCTGCCCGGCCGAAGTGCAGTATTTCGGCCACCGCGACGAAGCACTCCACGGATCGAAGATCCACTCGCTGATCGTATCTCGTTATCACAGGCGACCAATTTCGGCTTGGCGCCGATCACTCCTCCTCGGCAGGTTGGAGGCCGACAGCCGCATGCGTTCAGGAGGACAGCGATGACCCGCCGCTTCACCATCGCGACCGTCGCGTTGCTCTGCCTTCCCGGCGTGACCGCCGGTACGGCTCCGCTGGCACAAGCCAAGGAACGACACGTCCCGGCCTTGCAAGGACGGATCGTCGCCGTTTCGGACGGCGACCACCTGGCCAGCACCTACGGCGACGGCGTGCTGTCGCCGGAGAGTGCCGGGTTTCGTGACCTGGTCACCGTCCTCGACCTGAACGGCGACCGCGTGGACACGGCCTCGGTGGAGGCCTCCAACTCGGTCACGGCCGCTCCCGAGATCCTGGCCCTGTCGGCGGACGGCCGCACCGCGTTCGTGGTCGAACGGCTGGGTCAGCGGCCACCTGGCGGCACGACCGTCAGAGACCTCCCGCCCGGCGACAAGCTGACCGTGCTGGACGTGTCTGGCTCCGCCGCGCCTCGTGTCCACGATGTCGCCACCGTCGCGTCGATGCCGGAGGCTCTCGCCGTGAGTCCGGACGGCTCCGCCGTGGCGATCGTGGCCAATCCGGACGGACGGTCTGTCCTGCAAATCATCCGCTGGGACAACCACCACCGCCGCCTGGGCACGCCGCGGACGATCGACCTGGCGGCGCTCGGCGTCACCGCACCCCGGGGCGATCTCGTGACGAACGTGCAATGGCATCCGTCCGGACGGTTCGTCGCGGTCAACGTCACGAACCGTGACCGGGTGGCGTTCGTCGAGGTGGGGTCGCGGCCTCGGCTCTTCGGAAACCTGGTGACGACCGGAAAGGACCCCTTCGTCGGCCGCTTCACGCCCGACGGCAGGCACTACCTCACGTCGAACTGGGGCCGCGACCTCACCGCACCCGACGTCGAGGGCCGGTTGCCGGACCAACCGTCGACCGTCGGTGTCATCCGGCTAGGCGCATCCGGGGCCGGTGAGCATGCCCGCCACCGCGTCGTCGCCACCGCGCCCACCGACCGGTCGTCGGAAGGACTCGCCGTCAGTCCTGACGGGCGGTTGGTCGCCACCGTCAACATGCGCGGCACCGCGTTGCCGCCCGACTCGCCCGAGTACGACGAGCAGGCCTCGGTCAGCCTGCTGCGGCTCGACCCGGCGAGCGGGCGGTTGTCGAACGCGCGAACGGTCCTCTTCGACGGTGTGCTACCCGAAGGCGGCACCTTCGACCCGTCCGGCCGTTGGTTCCTCGCGACGGTCTACCAGGACACGCCGGGCGTACAGATCTTCCGTGTCGCGACCGGCGAACTGGTCGCGGACCGGAAGATCGACCTCCCGCATGGCGTCCACCACGTCGTGATGACGCCCGCGCGTCACGGCCTGGCGTCGCGGTAGGCCGGCTCACCAAGCTCCCGCTCGCCGTGCGACAGCCGCCATCCGCCAACGCCTCCGCTGGCCAACGTCCATCGTGGATGGTTATCGCCATGGTGTCAGCGGTACGCGCCCCAGGTGACGTAGTGGTACCCGGTGCTTTCGGTGATCGCATAGAAGTGCGCCGCCGCCCATCGGGTGGCCGCCTCGCGTAGAGCCGGTGACCCGGAATTGAGGTACACCACCGCGATCGACACCTGGTTGAGCTGCCCAAGCAACTCACACAGCGTCTCTTCGGTGCCCGGCAGCCCCAGCATGATGGCGAGGAAGATGATCCGGTTCTTAGCCGGGTCGGTGGCGGCAAGCCGCCGCAACGCGATGAGGTAAAGCTCGATCGGTGCGGCCACGAGCTTGTCACGCACCGCCCGCCCGGTCGGCTGCGTCGCACTGCCGGCGCCGGTCAACACGTCGGCGCCCTGGCGCAGCAGCCACTCCACGTCGGCCAACTGGCGCATCTGCTCGGGAACGAGGCCGTAGCTATTCAGCACCCCCTCGTCCGCCCCGTTCTCGACCAGATACCTGATGGCGTGCACCTGGCACTCGTAGTGGGCCAGGTGCAGCGGCGTGTTCCCGTCCTGGTCGGCCGCGTTCAAGTCGGCACCCTGTTCGATCCACTCGGACAGCAGCGCTACGTTGCCGCGCCGGGCCGGGCTGTGCAGGGTGGGCGCCGGCTTGCCGCGCTTGGCCGCCATCAGCCCGAACACGAGCCACAGCAGCAAGAACACCGCCGCGACGGCCAGCGCCACCAGCAATCCGGCGTCCATGACGGTCAGGCTCGGGTCAGCCTGAGTACCGCCTTGCCCCGCACCACCGCCGGCACCGTGAACCGGACCTTGCCCATCTCGACCCGCGCCCCCGGATGCACGATGAACGTACCGGTCGCCGGCACCTCCGCCGTCGCTCCCTGTATCGAGACCTGGCAGCGGTCATCGCCCTCGCAGGAGAAGCGGCCACCACCGGTCATCGCCGCCAGCAGCCAGATCTCGTCCCCCTTGATCGAGTACACATTGACGGAGTAGAGGCCGAGGCTCTGGTTGAACTCGATCACCTTCCCCGCGCTCACGGTCACCTCACACCGGCCGTCCCGGCAAGCGGACAGCCGCGTGCCGTCAGCGGCCTTCGGCAGAACGGTGGGCGCGGGCGTACGCGTGGGTGACGGCGTCACCGTCGGCGACGGTGAGAGCGAGCCGGCCGGGGTAGCCGGCGTGCCCGACGCGGTAGGCCTGGCCGCACCCGGCTCCGAGCCAGCCGCACAGGCAGCCAAGGCAATGACCGCGGAAGCAGTGACCAACCAGCAGACGAAACGGACTTTGGCCACCACATAGACCATCTCAACACAACCGCCCGCTCCCCCGCGATCCCCGAAGAAATGGCCATCCGGCCGATACCTGGAGCGCCGCTGGTGCGTGCGCTCGGCACCTGGCTCGGCCACCCGGCCTGAGCGGCGCATTAACCGTCGTCTCAGGTTCGCTCACTACGAAGTACCCAGCAGGCCGCTGCGAGTACGTGGCGGGCCGCTACGAAGCAGGCATCAGACAAGCGTGGAATCCATGTAGGAGGCTAGTGATGGCAGTCAACGCAGCGCCGCCCGGGAAAGCGCCGGCCGGTCGGTTGGCAGGGCGGTGGGTGCCGTGGTTGGTGATCGGATTGTGGGTGGCCCTGGCGGCGGTCATGGTGCCGCTGAGCGGGAAGCTGAGCTCGGTCACCACCGACAGAGCCGTGGACACCCTGCCGGCCAGTGCCGAGTCCACCAAGGTGGCGGTGCTGGAGGACAGTCTCCCCGGCGGTGAGGACAACACGTTCGTCTTCGTGTACCACCGCGCCAGCGGCATGACCGACGCCGACCGCGCGACGGTCGAGCGCCACTACAACACCCTTGCCAAACGGTACCCGCCGAAGGCGACGGCGGCGGCCGGCGAGGACGACGAGGGCCCACCGACGAGTCCCTCCACCGACGGCAAGGCGATGGTGTTCACCCTCGATGTGAGCACGACCTACGGCGGACCGGAGACCATCGTCGGCCCGTTGCGTGAGGCCGCGAAGGACCGCCCCGCCGGCCTGGAACTCGACGTGACCGGCCCGGCCGCGGTCGACGGCGACATGGACGCCGTCTTCGACGGCATCGACATGCAGGTCTTCCTCACCACCGTCGTCGTCGTCACGCTCCTGCTGATCCTCACCTACCGCAGCCCGGTGTTGTGGTTAGTCCCGCTCGTGGCCGTGGGCGCGGCCGCACTGACCGCGATGGCGACCGTCTACCTGCTCGTCAAGGGCTTCGGCATCGTGGTCAACGACCAGAACTCGGCGCTGTTGACGATTCTGGTGTTCGGCGTCGGCACGGACTACGCGCTGTTGCTCATCGCCCGGTACCGGGAGACACTGCACCACCACGAGAACGTCCGGGTCGCGATGGTCCACGCGCTACGCGGAGCGGCGCCGGCCATCGTCGCGTCCGCGGCCACCGTGATCGCCGGCCTGCTCTGCCTGCTCGTCGCCGACCTGAACAGCACCAGCGGGTTGGGCCCGATCGGCGCGGCCGGCATCCTGTGCGCGCTGGTGGCCATGCTGACGCTGTTCCCGGCGGTGCTCGTGGTGCTCGGCAGGCGGATCTTCTGGCCGGCCATCCCGCGGTTCAGCACGGCCGTGGAGGAGAAGCCGGGGCTGTGGGGACGGCTCGGCACCGCCATCAGCCGCCGCCGGTGGGTGGCGACGCTCAGCTCGCTCGGAATCCTGGGTCTTCTCGCCATTGGGCTGGCGGGCAACACCGGCGCCCTGCGGGAGCAGGACCAGTTCCTGTCCGCGCCGGAGTCGGTCACCGGCTTCACCGTTCTCCGCCAGCACTTCCCGGAGCTGGGCGGCCAGCCGATGACGATCTTCACGCGGCCGGCGTACCAGGAGCGGGTGCTCGACGTCGTCAAGAGCACTCCCGGTGTGGCAGCGGCCATCCCGGGCCAGACCAGCGGAGGCTGGGCCGATATCTCCGTGTTCCCGACCGACGCGCCGGACACCACTGCGGAGTACGACACGATCAAGCGGGTGCGCACCGCCGTGCACGCGGTGAACGGGGCGGAGGCGATCGTCGGCGGGCCGAGTGCGGAGAACCTCGACACCGAGGTGACCACCAGGCGCGACGAGAAGCTGGTGATCCCGCTGGTGCTCGCCGTCGTCCTGATCGTGCTCGGGCTGCTGCTGCGCGCGATCGTGGCCCCGCTGGTCCTGATGGCCACCGTGGTCGTCTCGTTCGCCGCGGCCTTCGGCGGCAGTGTGTTCGTCTTCGACACGATCCTCGGGTTCAAGGGGATCGACTATTCGGTGCCGCTGCTGGCATTCCTGTTCCTGGTGGCGCTCGGCGTCGACTACAACATCTTCCTGGCCAGCCGGGCCCGGGAGGAGACCGTGCGTCTCGGCACCAGAGAGGGCATGCTCAAAGCCCTCTCGGCCACCGGTGGCGTCATCACCTCGGCCGGCGTAGTCCTGGCGGCCACGTTCGCGGTCCTCGCCACGCTTCCGCTGGTGATGCTGATCGAGGTCGGGTTCCTGGTCGCCTTCGGCGTGCTGCTCGACGCCCTGCTGGTGCGGTCGGTCCTGGTGCCCGCCCTTACCCTGCTGATCGGCCGGCGGATCTGGTGGCCGAGCCGGCTGTCCCGACCGGTGGAGCCGCCGGACGGTCAACGGCCGCTCGTGGACTATGAGGAGCCCGCGCTGCAACGGTGAGCGCGGCGGGACAGTCGAAATCCGGGACGGGCTCAGGCCCGTCCCGGATCTTTGTCATGACCCGGCGGCCGTCGCCGTGTCCGCCGCCCTTGTCCCGCGCCGCCCGCTGCGGTGGGTCCTGGCGCCGCGCGCCGTGGCTGTCCTGGCGCCGTGCCGCGGCGGGTCAACGCACCACCGTGTCCTCCCCGGCGGTGGGCCGCGTGATCCGAGCGGGCGAGGCAGCGGCCGGAAGGCTGACCCGCAGCAGCGCGCCACCGCGTGCGGACCGGGCGACGGTGACCCGGCCGCCGTGGGCGTCGACGACCCGCTGCACGATCGACAGCCCCAGACCGGATCCCGGCAACGCCCGGGCGCTGTCGGCACGGTAGAACCGGTCGAACACCCGCGGCGCGTCGGCGGCGTCGATGCCGGGCCCGGCGTCGTCGACCTCGAGCACCGCCGACGCGCCCTCGGCACGGAGCCGGACCTGGACCGGCTGGTCCGCGGGAGACCACTTGCCGGCGTTGTCGATGAGGTTGAGCACCGCCCGCTGGAGCGCAGCGGGACGCCCGCTCACCCACACGGAGGTCACGTCGAGCGCGACCTCGATGTCGGGCACACGGGAACCCGCGCGGGTCACGGCGGCCACCACCACGTCGGCGAGGTCGAGCACCTCGGTGCTCTCGTCGCTGACGTCACCGCGCGCCAGGTCGGTCAACTCGGCGGCAAGGGTGCTCAACTCGGCCACCTGGGCGCCGAGATCGTTGAGCAGCCGGGTCCGGCTCTCCGCGGCCAGTGCGCTGTCCAGGGTGCCGCGCCGATCGAGCCGGATCAGCAGCTCGACGTTGAGGCGCAGGCTGGTGAGCGGGGTCTTCAGCTCGTGGGCGGCGTCCTCGGCGAGCAGCCGCTGTGCCCGACGGGAATCCCGGAGCGCGGCGAGCATGTCGTTGATCGACCGGATCAGCCGCCGGATCTCCCCACCGCCCTCCTCCGGGATGTCGGCGTCGAGATCCCGGGTGTGCGCGACACGGACCGCGGCGGCGGTCAGCCGGTCGATCGGCGCCAGCCCGGTCCGCGCCACGGCCCGGCCGACGATGGCGCCCCCGGCCACGCAGAGCAGCCCGATCAGCAGCATGCCCAACCCGAACCGGTTGAGCGGGTCGTCGTCGGTGCTGCGGGCCACCTGGACCGCGCCGTCGCCCGCCCGCAGCGTGTAGATGAGGTAGCCGTCGTCGCCGGACTCCATCAGGTCGGCCGACGCGCCCCGCACCACGCGTCTGGCCTGCTCGCTGACCGGAGGCAGCGCGGGTTGGCCGGCCGGCGTCCGGATCGAGCCGTCGGGCAGGATGACCCGCACCAGCCGACCGGATCCGGTGTACGGCGGTAGCTGGACCTGCGCCAGACCGGCGCGCTCCGCGTTCGTCGAAAGAACCCGGGAGTCGGCGCGCAGCTGATCCTCCGCGGTGTCCTGGAGTTCCCGGTCCAGCAGCTCGATGGCCACCTGCATGGCCACGAGCACGCTGACCGCGATGGCCGTCGCCGCGATCACCGTCAGCCTGGTCCGCAGCGACCGCCGGCGCCACCATCGGGTCAGCCGTCGCGAGCCCCGGCCGGCGGCGCCCCGGCTCACGGAGAAGTCTCCCGCAATGTGTACCCCAGGCCGCGCAGCGTGTAGATCAGTCGCGGCTCACCCTCGGCCTCCATCTTGCGGCGCAGGTAGCTCACGTACACCTGGAGGTTGTTGGCGGTCGCGCTCATGTCGAAGCCCCAGATCGCCTCGAACAGCGCGTCTCGGGTCAACACCCGGGTCGCGTTGCGCATGAGGACCAGCAGCAGGGAGAACTCGGTCCGGGTCAGGTGGAGCGGCCGCCCGCCCCGCCACGCCTCGAACCTGTCAGGATCGAGCCGGACGTCGGCGAACGTCAGCACCTGCGACTCGTCGTCGCCCGGCCCGCGGCGGCGCAGCAGGGCCCGGACCCGGGCCAGCAACTCCTCGGTGGCGAACGGCTTGGGCAGATAGTCGTCGGCGCCCGCGTCCAGCCCGGCGACCCGGTCGGAGACCTGATCCCGGGCGGTCAGCATGAGCACCGGCAGATCCCGACCCGCCGCCCGCAACCGCCGGCAGGTCTCCAACCCGCCGAGGCGCGGCATCATCACGTCGAGGATCAGCAGATCCGGCGCGTCGCCACCGACCCCCTCGAGCACGGCGAGACCGTTGGCGACGGTGCTGGTGTCGTAACCCTCGACCTGGAGCACCCGCTCCAGCGACTCACGGATGGCCGCCTCGTCATCCGCGATCATGATCCGCACGCCGGCCCGCCCCCCTCCAGTCGATGCTTTTCCGCTCATCCTCCCCGACCAACCTGAGGCCAGGATTAGAGCCGTCGCGGCTGTGGTGCCCGCGGGCCGTGCTCTTACGGATGCAGGCTTCATGAAAGGCGGCGATCGTTCCGCCTCTGTTGCTCAACGACGGTGAGCCAAGCGTCGCACGAAGCCCGACCCACCATGAGAGGTTCCGAGGAGAGGTTTTCATCGCCGGAACGGATCGCCGCCGCGTAGCGATGCGGCAGCTAACCACCGGATCGACGCGGGACGAGCGGCGTGGCGGGGTGGTGTCCGCGGCCTTTCGATGAGTTTTGGTGCTGGGAGCGGTCATAAGGGTTGACGAGCAAACGAAGGAGATGTTGATCATGGCTTTTCCACCCGTTGTCGACTACACGACCTGGCGCGAGGAGCTGGACAAGTTGCGCGCCCGCGAGAAAGCGGCCACCCGGGAGCTCGACGCGATCGCGGCGCAGCGGCGACGGCTCCCCATGGTGCGGATGCCCGACTACACCCTGGTCGGCGCTGAAGGACCGGTCCGGCTCGTCGACATCTTCGACGGCAAGTCGCAGTTGATCGTGTACAACCACATGTGGGAGCCGGACGCGGAGTGGCAGTGCGGCGGCTGCACCAGCTTCACCTCCTCGTTCACCCGGCTGGGCTTCCTCGACAACTACGACGCACGGTTCGTGATCGTCACCCAGGGCCCGATCGAAGCGGCCCTGGCCTACGCCAAGCGCGTCGGCAACACGATGACGTGGTACTCCACCGCCGACAGCCCGTTCGGGGCCGACGTCGACGCACCGCCCGGCGGCGGGTTCGCGATGAACGTGTTTCTGCGGGACGGCGAAACGGTCTACCGCACCTGGCACACGGCCGGCCGCGGCACCGAACAGCTCACCTACACGTTCGCCCTGGTCGACCTCTTGCCCTACGGTCGGCAGGAGCAGTGGCAGGACTCGCCAGAAGGCTGGCCGCAGAAACCCACCTACAGCGGCTGGCTCGACTCACCCGATATCGCACGGTTGTACGGTCCCACCACCTAAACCACCCGCGACCACCACTCCACAACGCCATCGCATCCGATGTCGGTGCACCAAGCGACCCGGGCGTGCCTGAGCGCCGCCCGGGCCGCCCGCGGTTGCCATTCCGACGACGTACGAGCGGCGGTCCTGGGGTGGACGGAGATGGTGTTGAATCCTTCGGTGATCGATTGGCGCTCGACGTGGGATATGCGGGGCGACTCCGGTGTCAGCGTCGGCGTGCTGCTCGACCGGCTCGCGCGCCATGCCGATGCCAGCGCGTGGCACGAACTCGAAGACCGGCTCCTTGTAGAGGGAGAGTGTTGCTGCTCGGCAGGGTTCGCCGCGCTGCCAGAACTCGCCCGGCTCGCGCAGTCCGGCACCAACGAGCATCGCGAGCGGGCGCTGGACCTCGCGGCGCTGATCGTGCGAACTCTGCACCGGTACGTCCACCGGACTCCGCTCACCCCTGCCACGCCCGAGGATTTGACGGGCATCGCCAGGTGGGTACACAGCGTCGCCACCGAGGGCGGCGACGCCACTCTGGCGGACGGCCTCACATACCTGTTTGGCCTGGCCACCTGCGGCATATGTGGCAGCAGGTTCGAACTCGCCGACTGGATCGAGGCCGAGAACAGCCCCGGCCAGCCCATCGACCCGATCGTGCCCCGAACCAACGCTGAACACGAGCTGGAAACGGACGGGTGAAGACGGCCGCGGACGTCACGGCCGCCTTCACCGAGTCCGCTACCCGGCAGCCGAGGTGATCCACCAAGGTGTACCACCACGCGTGTCGCGCCAGGCGTTGGTGGTGCAGTGCACCTCGCCACCGCCGAAGTGCGCCCAAAACAGGTCCTCTACCCAGTGCACCCGGACGCCGCCTCGGGCGAGGGCGCGCTCGGTGGTGGCACGGAACAGGTCCCTGCCGTCGACCACCGGACCGTGCGGGTCCGGTGCGGCGAAGTCGCGGGCGGTCAGCGACAACCCGTTCGGTATGCCCGGGGTGAGTGCGACGAACAGCGGCAGGTCGTTGATCTGCTCGAACAGCACCGGTACGCGGACCATCTCGTCAGGCCGCAGGCCGGTCTCAGCCAGCATGACGGCCACCTGCTTGTCGATGTGGCCGGCGGCGGCCTCGTTGTGAGCCAGGAACGACGGGTCGTCGAGCAGTTCGGCCACAGTTGGCTGGCGCTTGGCGTTGGTGCCGGCGAACAGGCGGGCCGAGCCGGCGCCGTGCGCGTGGGCCTGCCGCAGCAGCCGCTCGGCCAACCGCGGGTCGGCCACCATCAACGTCCAGCCCCGCTCGTTGGTCGCACGTACCACGTGCATCGTCTCGTCGGCGTGTCCGACCAGCAGCCACGAGGTGTCGAGCACCACCGGTGGCTGCTGCCCCTGCGCGACCAGCATCCGGATGAAGTCCGGGTCTGGGGCCAGCTCGCCGCCTCCGGGCGAGGTGCCGTAGACCAGCCGGCCCTGCGGGAAACCGCGGTAGGGCGGTAGCGACTCGATGTTGCCGGTGGCGTTGCGCAAGTCGGTTAGCAGATCGCCGTGCCCCTGGGCGCCGAACTGCTGTACCACGGCCACGTCCGGGCCCCGTAGGTCGCGAAACAGCAGCCGCGCCGCCGGGCGCGGTGTGCGCACTGGGTTGCCGCTGGCATCCGGCAGGTCCCATACATTCGCCGAGCGGATCATCACCCGCATGGTCTGTACCCCGCCGACGGTCGGCATGCTTGCCGTTGCCGGCTCGAAGAGGTCCTGCCACCAGACGTCCTGCCAAAGCCCTTCGGTGCTGGCGATGAACCGGGTCCGCGCGCCGGTCCTGCCCGCTGCGGTTCGGAGCGTGGAGCTGAACGCTTCCCACTCACTTGGCACCCAGTCTCCGATCACGCCACCCCACCACGGCGCGCCAGTTCCTTTGCCCGGCCGGCCAGCGAACACCGTCGTAGCGGGCTGCAAGTCATGCTGGAGCAACAGCGGCGCCACCCGCATCCGGTGGTCGTCCCGCCACCGATGTCCGCGGTCGGTGACGGTCAACGTGAGCAGCACGGTGCCGTCCCACCGCGCGGGGTCGCGGACGATGTCTCGACCCTCGACGGCCAACTCGACGCCGGAGCGGAGCTCCTCGCCGGTGAGCGTGCCGGTGCCCGGCACCAGGGCTCGGAAGTCGTTGTCCCGCTTGACGAACACCCGAGCGTAGGCGTGACGGTCCACGCCCAGCTGTCCGGTCGCCGACCGGCTAAGCCCCGGTGTCGGGCGGACGAAGACCCGCGCCAGGTCTTCGGCGTCCCGAGATCCGTTCACCCGCTCGTCCCCGGCGTCGTGACACGCGGCCAGCGCGGCGTCCACCGCACCACCGAGCGCTTCCAGGTCGGCCGGGTCAACCCGGCAGCGGCGTTGGTCGTCGTCCAGGTTGGGCAGCATGACGGTTGCGCCACTCAGGTGCGGACCACGCGCCGTCGCGCTCGCGCTCGACGGCTGACCGATCAGCGGTACGGCCATCGCCACCACCGCGAGCACGCACAGCTTTTCTCGGTTCCGCACCGTTTCTCCCCGCCTCGCGCCGCTCCGGACGCCTACGACGGTAGAAGCCGAGCGGTTAACGAGCGTCGTTCCATGGGAGGAACCGCATCGGCACCTTCGATGTACCAAGGTGCCTTCACTTGCTGGCCTGTGCGGGTCGCCATTGCACCAGCACCGCGGTGGCATCGTCTTGGAGTTCGTTGAACTGGTGCTCCACGACGGCCCGGACCAGCCGGCGCATGCTTTCCGGGGCGGGCAACTCGTCGTTGAGCGCCCGCTGGACCAGATCGAGGAGGCGGCCGAGGCCGAACCGTTCGCCTTCGGCGTTGAACGCGTCGGTGACACCGTCGGTGTACGCGAGCACCCGATCGCCGGATTGCAGTGATTCTTCGTGCATGTCCGGGCGGCGCTCGGACATGTGATGCAGACCGAGCGGCAAAGCGGTTGGCGCGGGCAGTTCCTTGACCGCCCTGCCCTCCCGCAGTACCTGGGCGCCGGGGTGTCCGGCGTTGATCGTGCGCAGGATTCCGGTGGTGTGGTCGAGCTCGGCGAGGATCGCCGTGGCGAACGAGTTCGGGTGCCGCCGCCGCAGCCACACGTCGATCGCCGCGGCGGTATCGGGCAGGTCCAGTCCGCTGCGGCGGGCGTTGCGGTACGCGTTGATGGTCAGCGCGGCCAGCGTGCTGGCCGCGATGCCATGCCCACAGGTGTCGAATAGCGCGAAGCTGAGCACATCACCGTTGAGGGCGTAGTCGAACACGTCGCCGCCGACGTCGTAGCAGGGCTCCAGGATCGCGGTGACGACTACGTCGTCGGTCGCGAACGTCAACGGCGGCAGCAAACCCCAGACAATCTCCGCGGCCAGATGCATTGGCATCCGCCGCCGCGCCCGCTCGAGCGTGTCACCGTAGGGCCGCCGGTTCTTGACCAGCTGGGCAATGTGTGCGGCGATCTCCATGCATGCGGCCTCCACCTCGTCGTTGACCGCTGCCGGCGAGACGAACTCCAGCACACCGAGCCGTTCGCACCCGTCGACCAGCGGCACCCACAACCGGTCCGGATCCTCAGTAGCGTGCTGCACTTCCAAGCTGATGTACGCCCGCCCGGCAAGGGTTGTCTCGATCGGCAGCTCAGCACCGGTCCCGGCGGTCAGCTCCACCAGCCGCGTCTGCGGATAGTCGGCCAGATAGATCACGATCTGGTCAGCCCCTACGGCCGGAGCGACCGCTGATATGAGACCGGGCAGATGATCTGGCCCAGTCCAGGCAACGGCCGCACGCACACCGCGCAGCGCCTCGGCAACCCCAGCCCGCAAAGTCCCTGCCATCCCATCACCCTAAGCAGGCCTCGACCACACCTCGGCGCTCATCACGACCGCTACCCACGATGAAATGGCTCACTTGGCCTATCAATCACTCGGCGCGCGGGTCACCATGCGCCATTTTTCGTGTCCGCGGGCAGCCTGCGAACCCCGCTGTCGAATCATGGGCGGCACTTGAGTCACATGCCGTCCTGACGGCGCTGTAGGCGTCGGTGTAGCAGCCTGGCCGCCAGCACCGGCATGAGGTGCAGCACGACGATGAGCATGACGGTCAGCACGGCGATCTGGCCGAGGGACAGCCCGTGCGGCGCCAACACCACCCCCGCGCACACGCCGGTGAATAGCGCGTAGATCGCTATCCGCACCACGGTCTCACGCGTCGACGGCTCGGCCTCCTCGTCGGCCCTGCCGGCGCGCTGCCGCAGGGCCGCGACAACCGCCGCGACCGTGAGCAGCGCGGCGAACCACAACGCCCAGCGCGCGACCGTGCCGACGCTGGCGTCGTTGGTCACCGAGGGCAGGGCGAGGGTGGTGACCATGAACACGAGGAAGGCCAGCGGCCAGGTCAGGACAAAGGCAGAAACCGCCGTCAGGATGACCCGTCGCGGCAGACTCACTCCCGGCTCGACCTGTTGTTCGATGCGGACCCGCACCTCTTCCGGAGCCCATACCAGCGGGCGGTCCGCGCCGGCGTCGGGAGTCGGCTGTGACACGTGGGCCAGCCTAGTGGACTCCACCCCTCCCTCATGATCGTCGGGTAGCGCCGGCGGCTCTCACCCCAGGGCCTGCTGTGCTTCCTGCCCGACCACGCACGTGCAGCGATCGCTGAAATGACCCGCCGTGCCCGCTCACGCACCGGTCCCGATCGCCGCTCAGATCGTCGTGCTTTCGCGAACGACGAGGGTGAAAGGCGTCACGACGTCTCGCGGATCCTGGCTGCCGTCGCGGTTTGCGGTGTGAGCGAGGGTGACGGCGGCTTCGGCGATCGCGGATTTGTCGGGAGCGATGGTGGTCAGCCTCGGTGCGGTGTAGTTGCCCTCGTCGATGGCGTCGAATCCGACCACGGCGACGTCTCCGGGCACGCTCAGGCCGCGGTCGCGAAGTGCACATAGGGCGCCGATGGCGAGCAGGTCGTTGAAGCAGAAGACCGCGTCGGGGGGTGCCGGCAGGGCGAGCAGGTGACGCATGGCGGCGGCGCCCTCGGCTCTGCTGTAGCTCGCGGCGCTGACGACCAGGGCGGGGTCCGGCGTGATGGCGGCGGCTTCGAGAGCGCGGAGGTAACCGCGGCGGCGTAGAGCGGCGGTGCCGTGCGGTCCGGGCTGGTCACCGATGGCCGCGATCCGGCGGCGGCCGAGATCGACGAGGTGCGTGGTGGCGGTGGTCGCGGCGGCGACGTTGTCGATGGCGACGTGGTGGGCACGACCGTTCAGCGCGCGTTCGCCGAGCAGGACCAGGGGGGTGTCGATGCCGGACTCGGCCAGGTCGGTGGGGTGCAGGCCGATCGGGCTGAAAATGATGGCGTCGACCAGCGACCGGTGAGCCGCGTCGACGACCGTCAGCTCCTGCTCCCGGACGCCGCCGGTCTGTTCGATGAGGACGGTCCAGTCGTGCCGCGCGGCGGCGGTCATGACCAGGCCGCAGAGTTCGGCGAAGTAAGGGTTGGTCAGCTCCGGCACGGCGAGGGTGACGAAGCCGGTGCGACCCTTGCGGAGGTTGCGGGCGCCGATGTTCGGCACGTACCCGAGCTGCTCGATGGCTTCCTGGACGCGGAGGCGGTTTTGCTCGGTGACGAAGGTGTAGCCGTTGACCACGTTGGAGACCGTCTTCACCGATACGCCGGCGCGGGCGGCGACGTCCTTGAGGGTGGCGGCCATCGATCGTCCTCACTCGTGGGGGTCCTGAGGCTTCAACATACAACGTTGTAAAAAGCTTGCCAAGATCCCTTTACAACGTCGTTCCAACGATGGAACATGATTGAAAATTTCCCCTGAGCGGCAATCTCCCCTGAGCTGGGACGGAAGGTCAACCCATATGAGATCACCATGGAAGATCACAGCGGTCCTGGTCGCAGGGCTGTTGACGGCTACGGGCTGCGGCTCGGGCACGGCCGGCACGGACGACGGCGTAGTCGAGCTGAGCCTGTGGACCGGGTTCACTGGCCCGGACCGCCCCGCGTACGAGGCGCTGGTGAAGCAGTTCAACGACAGCCACCCGAAGATCAAGGTCACCATGGACGTGCAGCCGTGGGACGCCATCGGGCAAAAGCTG
This sequence comes from Phytohabitans sp. LZ39, assembly GCF_059359075.1. NCBI lineage: Bacteria > Bacillati > Actinomycetota > Actinomycetes > Micromonosporales > Micromonosporaceae > Phytohabitans > Phytohabitans sp. LZ39. The sequence continues at coordinate 476,108 of NZ_JCADBM010000005.1, forward strand.
CCCGGCGCCTGGGCCACCGGCCAAGGACCCGACCTGGCCACGCCGAACTTCGATCCCGGCGTGCTGTTCAACTACGTCCGCACGAACTCGCTGCTGCCGCTGGACGAGGCGATCGGCGACGGTGACACGAAGATCAACTCCGTGCTGTTTCCGAAGACGGTGACCAGCGCGTTCACCATCGACGGCAAGCTGTACGCCGCACCGGCGAACATGGCGACCCTCGTCCTCTACTACAACAAGGCGATGCTGGCCGCGGACGGTGTGTCGGTGCCGAAAACCGCCGACGAGCTCACCACCGCGGCGAAGAAGCTGACCAAAACCGACGGCGGCAAGGTCACCCAGTACGGCATCTCCCTCGCCGACCGCCAGACCATCCAGATGTGGCCCATCCTCCAGTGGATGAACGGCGGCGACATCGTCGACGCCAAGGGCTGCGCCACGATCGCCGAGCCGGCCAGTGTCCAAGCGTTGCAAACCTGGGCCGACCTGGTGGCCAAGGACAAGGTGAGCCCGGTCGGACAGACCGGCGCCGACGCCGACACGCTGTTTTCCGCCAAGAAGGCCGCGATGGAGATCAACGGGCCGTGGGCCGCCGCCGGGTTCAAGGAAGCCGGCATCGACCTCGGCATCGCCGCCATCCCGGTCGGCCCCGGCGGGCCCGTCACGCTGGCCTCGACGGTCCCGATGGCGATCGGCAAGTCCACCAAGCACAAGGCGCAGGCGCTGGAGTTCCTCGCCTGGTGGACGGGGAAGGCCGCGCAGACCGCGTTCAGCGACGCGTCCGGATTCCCGCCCGTCCGCACCGACGTCACGGCGAGCAACCCGATCGTCGCGCCGTTCGTCGCCGGCCTGCCGCACGCGCGGCTGTATCTGCCGGGCCTACCGACCTCCGCGAAGATCGACGCCGACGTGTACGTACCGCTGATCGGCAAGATCACCCGCGGTGAGCCGGTCCAGTCCTCGGCCGAAGCCGCCGCCGAGGCGATCGATAAGATCACCGGCTGCCAGTCGTGACCTCGACGAGCGTCCGGTCCACCGGGGCAACCCGGTGGACCGGATCGTCCGCCCCGCGTCGCCGGCGCCGGCCGCGACTCAACCCCGCCTACCTGTACGTCGCGCCGAGCCTGCTGCTGATCGGCGTCTTCATCGCCGAACCGATCGTGCGTTCCGGCTGGATGAGCCTGCACGACTGGACCGTCGGCGAGACCACCCATACGTGGGTCGGCCTGGGCAACTACCGCGAGCTGCTCACCGACGAGCGGTTCCACAACAGCCTGCGGGTCACTGGCCTGTACACGGTGGTCGTGACGGCCGGGCAGGTTCTCGGGGGTCTGGCGCTGGCGCTGTGGCTGCGGCGTACCACGTGGCTGACGTCGCTGCTGCGCTCGGCGTTCTTCTTCCCGACCATCGCCTCGTTCGCCGTGGTCGGGGTGGTCTGGAAGTTTCTGCTCGACCCGCAGGTCGGCCTGGTCGACGGCTGGCTGGCCGCGGTCGGGGTGGTGGGTCCGGGCTGGCTGACCGACACCAACCTCGCGCTGCCGGCGGTGATGGCGGTCGGGATCTGGAAGGGCGTCGGCTTCTCGATGATCGTGCTGCTCGCCGCGCTGCAAGGCGTGCCGCATGCCCTCGTCGAGGCGGCCACTTTGGACGGTGCCGGGCGCTGGCAGCGGCTGCGTGCCGTCATACTCCCCGAACTGCGCCCCGCATTGCTGTTTACCACCGTGATCTCGACGGTCACGTCGCTTCAACTCTTCGATCTCGTCTACGTGATGACAGGTGGCGGGCCGCTGTTTCACACGGAGTCCATTGTGGCCTATCTCTACCAGCGTGGGTTCGTCGAGTTCCGGCTCGGCTACGCCAGTGCCATCGCCTGGGTGCTGTTCCTGCTGATCCTTGCGGTCTCCCTGGTCCAGCTGCGGATCGCGAGGCGCGACGATGACGAGTGAGACGATGACACGGGGCGCGGCGCCGGCCTGGGTGCCGGGTGCGCTGCGCGTCCTGCGGCGGGTCGTCCGCTACGCGTCGTGGGGGGTCCTGATCCTGGCCGCGGCCGCAACGATCCTGCCGTTCGTCTGGATGGTCGGCGTGTCCCTGCGTACGCCGGCCGACCTCTACGCCGACCCGGCCCGGCTGTGGCCGACCGAGTGGAGCCTGTCGGGTTTTCACGCGGTGCTGACCCAGCTTCCGTTCGCCCGGCTGGCGTTCAACACCTTCGTCTTCGCCGCCGGCACGACGGTCCTGCTGGTCCTGTGTGACTCGCTGGCCGGCTACGCCCTGGCCCGGCTGCGGTTTCGCGGCCGCCAGGCGATCTTCCTCGTCATCCTGGCCACCCTCATGGTGCCGTTCCAGATCACCATCATCCCGGTCTTCCTGACGCTGTTCGACCTGGGTTGGCTCAACACCTTCCAGGGGCTGATCATCCCGCGGGCCACAAGCGCACTGGGCATCTTCATGCTGCGCCAGTTCTTCCGCACGCTGCCACGGGAGCTCGAGGACGCCGCGCACATCGACGGCGCCAACAGTTTCCAGATCTACTGGCGGATCATTCTGCCGCTGTCGAAGCCAGCCCTGGCGTCGCTATTCGTCATCCAGTTCATGGCCTTGTGGAACGACTTCCTGTGGCCGCTGGTCGTCTCCACCTCTCTCGACATGCGGACACTGCCGTCCGCGCTGACCCTGTTTTCCAGCCAGTCCGGCGTCGACCACGCCGCGTTGATGGCCGGCGCGGCCATCTCGCTGGCGCCGCTCGCCGTCGCGTTCCTGCTCGCCCAGCGCTTCTTCGTGCAGGGCATCGCCACCACCGGCCTCAAATGATGGGAAGTACCGCCGTGCTCACCTGCACCGTCACGCTCGACCCCGCCTTCGGCATCGCCGCCGTGGACCCGCGCCTGTTCGGCTCGTTCGTCGAGCACATGGGCCGCTGCGTCTACGGCGGCGTCTTCGAACCGGGCCACGCCGAGGCCGACACCGACGGGCTGCGCCTGGACGTGCTCAAGCTGGTCCGCGAGCTCGGCATCACCGTGGTGCGCTACCCGGGCGGCAACTTCGTCTCCGGGTACCGGTGGGAGGACGGGGTCGGACCGCTGGCCGAGCGGCCGCGGCGGTTGGATCTGGCGTGGCGGTCGGTCGAGACCAACGCCTTCGGGCTCAACGAGTTCATGACCTGGACCCGGCGTGCCGGTGTCGAGCCGATGATGGCGGTCAACCTCGGCACCCGCGGCATCCAGGAGGCATGCGACCTGCTCGAGTACGCCAACCACCCGGGCGGCACCTACTGGTCGGACCTGCGGCGCAAGCACGGGATCGCCGAGCCGCACGGCATCGAGCTGTGGTGCCTAGGCAACGAGATGGACGGCCCGTGGCAGGTCGGCCACAAGAGCGCCGACGCCTACGGCGCGCAGGCGGCCGAGACAGCCAAGGCGATGCGGCAGGTCGATCCGAGCATCAAGCTCGTGGCCTGCGGCAGCTCCAACGACCGGATGCCTACCTTCGGCGCCTGGGAAGCGACCGTCCTCGACCACACCTTCGAGTACGTCGACTACATCTCGCTGCACGCGTACTTCCAGAAGCACGGCGAGGACCGGGCCGGGTTTCTTGCCTCCGGCCTGGCCATGGACCGGTTCATCGAAGGCGTCGTCGCCACCGCCGACCACGTCGCGGCCAAGAAGCGCTCCCGCAAACGGCTGCGGCTCTCCTTCGACGAGTGGAACATCTGGTACGAGAGCCGGTTCGCCGGCCACACCAACCTCGCGTGGGCCGAGGCGCCCCGGCTCATCGAAGACGAGTACACCGTCGAGGACGCCGTGGTGGTCGGCTCGCTGCTGATGAGCCTGCTGCGCCATGCCGACCGGGTCGGTGTCGCGTGCCTGGCCCAGCTGGTCAACATCATCGCCCCGATCCGCGCCGAGTCGGACCGCCCCGCCTGGCGGCAGACGATTTTCCACCCGTTCGCGCTCACCGCCCGGCACGCCCGCGGCACCGTGCTGCGCGTCGAACCCGTCACCGCCACCTACGACACCGTGCAGCACGGCGACGTCCCGGTCGCCGACGTCGTCGCCACCCACGACCCGGAGACCGGTCACGTCACGATCCTGGCCGTCAACCGCGGCGATACCGAGCCCGTCACCCTCACCGCCAACCTGCGCGCCCTGCCGGGACTGCGCATCGCCGAACATCTCGTCCTCGGAGGTGTCCCCGACCACCTGTCACACACCAACAACGCCGAAGACCCCCACCGGGTACAGCCCCGCACCAGCACCGACAGCACCCTGGCCGACGGCGGGCTCACCGCCGTGCTCCCACCGATCTCCTGGACCATGCTGCGCCTGGCACCCACCACCTAGAGATCTTTTCAATATCGGGACTACGACGGAGGGAGGGGCTTCTTTGCGAGATTTACCCGGGTCCGTGTCAGCTGCGGACCGCCGCTCCCGCCGGAGACCGCTCCGGCCGGCGGCTCGCTGGCGCTCGCCGGGATCCCCGGCCTCCGCTGCCGGGCCCGCGGTTCAAGCCCACACCCGGTCGTCGCAGCGGCAGGCGCCGGCGGGTCGGTGGCCGGGGGTGGTGTCGCGGACGCATTTGCTCTGCTTCCGTATAGGAGGCGGCCCGGCTTTCCGATGCCTGGACACGGGTGCCTCCCATAGGGAAGCAGAGCAAATGCCCGCGCACGCACGACCCCGGTCCCGGGGTCGTGGCCGCGTCGGTGGCGCCACTCCGGGTGGGTGCGGGGTGAGCTCACGAACCGCGGCGGGTGAGGCCGCGGGAGCGACGGTCCGGACCACGACGGGCATCGCGGTAGCCCAGGTCGGTCCAGGTTCAGATGTTCGGGGCCGCGGAGGCCGAAGCCGCCGTGACCCCGAAAGCTCCATAGACCCCGCGCGGTACCTCTTAGCGAAGGAGACGCCATGTACCGCACCTTGCTTCGAGCCTTTCTCGCCATCTGCCTGATCGTCTCCACCATCGCGATCGGGCAACCAGCCTCCGCCGCCGCCGCCAACATCATCTCCGTCGACGCGAGCGCACCGGTCGGTGTCGTCCAGCCCGGCGTCACCGGTCAGATGATGGAATGGGCCTCCGACGAGATGAACGGCGCGTGGGCCGAACGCGTCGCGAACCGCTCGTTCGAGGCCGAGCAGACGACCTCGGCCCGCAGCACCGTCTACGACGGGTTCACCGGCTCCACTGTGGACGCGTCCCGGTGGACGCCGGTAAGTCTCGACGGCGTGCCCGCCGGGACCGTCTCTACGGCCGGCGGAAACGCGGTGATCACCGCGAGTGCCCCCGGACGGTGGGGCATCATGAGCAATACGGTCCCGCAGACCCGGTACAAGACCGTCAGTGTGGAGACGAAGGTCGTCTCCTACACCGGGACCAACGCCATTCTCAGCGTCTACGGTGGGACCGGCGCCGGCGACTTCAGCCACTTCGCCGAGTTCGCGATCGAAGGTGGCGTGCTGAAGGTCTTCGCCGACGGCCAGCCCACCTGGGTCGGCGGCGCCGCCTCCACACCGGCCACCCTGCGCGTTGACGTCTCGGGTCTGGCCGGAACAGCACGCAACCTCGGCTTCTACTACAACGGCACACTGGTGCACACGCTGTCCGGCTTCACCGGCCTGCCCTCGACCTATCGCGCCCTTCTCTACGGCTGGAGCGGCACGGTCACGGCCGACTACCTCACGGTGACGCCGGACGCGACCTACGACGCGTTCGAGGGCAGCAGCCTTTCTCCACAGTGGACACCCACTCGGCTGGAGGGCGCCACCAACGGCACGGTCGCGGTCGGCGGCGGCACCGCCACTGTCACCGGCGGTGCGAACTCCCGCTACGGAATCATGTCGGATCACATCCGCAACAACGCCGTCGACTGGACCACCGTCGATGCCAGGTTGACCAGCGTCACCGGCGTCAACGGCCTGCTGAGCATCTACGGCGGCGCCGGAGCCGGCGACTTCGGCAAGTTCATGGAGTTCGGCGTGGAAGGCGGTGTCGCCAAGGTCTTCACCAGCGACGGCAGCGGCAACTTCACCGGCGGGGCGGTGACCCTGCCGGCAACCCTGAGCGTCCAGATCAGCCCGTACTGGTCAAACGGCCGGCTGTTCCGGTTCTTCGTCAACGGCGTCCGGGTGCACGAGCTGGCCACCCGGTTCGACGTGCCCGCGCCCGACTTCCGGCTGTTCCTCTACGGCTACGGCACGTCGACCACCAACTGGGACTACGTCAACGTCAAGCAGGTGCACATGCTCGACCGGTGGGACAACCACTTCGAGGGCGGGCCGGGCATCAGCGCCGCGTGGACCAACTCCACACTGGCCGGTGGCTGGGGCACCTCGAGCATGTCCAACAGCCAGATGGTCGTCAACGGCGCCGCGAACAGCCGCTACGGCATCATGTCGCAGCCGATCTCCGAAGGCGACGTGTACGACTACACCGTCGAGGCCAAACTCGACTCGTACACCGGCACCAACGGACTGCTCAACATCTACGGCGGCACGGGCCGCGGCGACTTCTCCAAGTACGTCGAGTTCGGCGTCGAAGCCGGAACGCTGCGCGTCTTCGGCGACGGCATCACACCCTGGACCGGCCCGGCGATCAGTCTCCCCGCCGTCCTGCGCGTCGAGGTCGGCCGGTGGACCGCCGGTGGACGCACGATCAACTTCCTGGCCAACGGTCGGCTCGCGCACAGCGTCACCACAACCGCGGTCCCGAACGGCGACTACGCGGCCTTCCTCTACGGCTTCGGCACGTCGGTCACCAAGTGGGACTACCTGACCTGGTGGCGCACCGACGGCTGGACCGAGGACGGCTACGCCGACCAGGCCGTCTACACGCAGGACCGGGCCGGCTACAACGGCACCTACGCCCAACGCGTCGACATCACCCAGCACACCACCGGTCGAAAGGGCGTCAGCCAAGGCGCCATCGCGGTGACCGCGGGCCGCGCGTACCGGGTCAGCGCCTATCTGAAACAGACGGCCCTCAGCAGCCCGGTCACCGTGACCCTCGGACCCGACGTGGGCGACAGCGCAAGCTATCCCGCGTACGCGTCCACGACGTTCACCGGGCTCGGGGCGGGATGGGCGAAGTTCACCGCGACCCTGACCCCGAACACCACCGACCCGTACGCGAAGCTGTTCCTCGGCACCGCCGGCACCGGTACATTGTGGATAGACATGGTCAGCGTCATGCCCCTCGACCCGGCCGAGGTCACCCTCGGCGGCTGGCGCAAAGACTTCGTCGACGCCCTGACCGCGTTGAAGCCGGGCGCGATCCGCTGGCCCGGCGGCATCATCGCCGACAGCTACACCTTCACCGACGGCATCGGCGCGCGCGACAACCGGCCACCCATGCACTACAACCAGTGGGACGCGCTGTGGCTGACCAACGACGTCGGCACCGACGAGGTCCTCGCGCTCGCCGAAGCCCTCGCGATCCCGGTCTACCTCAACGTCAACTGGGGCCGCGGCACCCCAACGACCGCCGCCAACTGGGTCGAGTACACCAACGGCGGCACGTCCACCACGTACGGCGCCCAGCGCGCCGCCAACGGCCGCAGCCAACCGTGGAACGTGCGTACGTGGGAGATCGGCAACGAGGTCTGGGGATCCTGGACGCCCGGCTGGACCAGCGCGGCCAACTACGCCGCCAGCTACAACATCTTCCACGACGCCATGGCCGCCAAGGACCCGACGATCGCGTTCATCGGCGAGGGCGGCGACGGCACCAACAACGACCAAACCTGGAACACCACCGTCCTGACCACCTCGGCCAGCCGCATGGACCACCTGTCGGTGCACTACTACAGCCCACAGCCGTTGCCCGCCAACTACGACAACCTCACCGTCTACCAGGCATCCGTGGGCGCCCCAGCGGTGATCGGCGACCGCATGGCCACCGCAACCGACACCGTCCTCGCCAACAGTGGCGGTCGCGACATCAAGCTCGCCGTCACCGAGCACAACGCCATGTACTTCAACGAGGAACACCGCCGCACCCGCACCCTCGAAGGGGCCCTACAGGAGGCGGGCCTGCTGAACCTGTTCGTGCGCCGAGCCGACGCCAACGAACTCAACGGCGCGTCCGCGCTGGTGAACTTCTGGGATGGCAGTGCGATCCGGCTGGCCAATCGCGGCAGCTTCGTCACCCCCGGCTACCTGGTGCAGAAGCTGGCCGCCACCCAACGGGGGCCGCTGCTGCTGAACACCAGCCTCACCGGGCCGACCTACAACGCGCCGGCCGTGGGCAACCTGCCCGCCCGCGGCGGCGTGCCCATGCTCGACGTCACCACCACCCGCTCGGCCGACGGCACCAAGCTCTACCTGTCGGTGGTCAACCGCGACCCGTCGGCCGGGCAGACATCCACCGTCAACCTGACCGGCGCGGGCACGATCGGCTCCACGGCGAGCGTCGCCACCGTCAACTCGACCGGCTATCTCGACCAGAACACCTGGCAGAACCCCAACCTCATCCAGACCACCACCAGCACCCTCACCGGCGTTGGGGCGAGCTTCGACTACACCTTCCCGCCGCATTCGTACACAGTCATCACAGTCACCATCGGCGCGAACCCGATCGCCGGACCCACCGTCATCGGCCGGGTCACCGCCACCAACGGCACACCCATTGCCGGGGCCACAGTGGACGCTGGTGGCGGACTCACCGCCACCACCGACGGCGCCGGCTACTACCGCATCACCGCACCCGCGGGCACGTACACGCTCACCACCTCCAAGACCGGATACACCACGGCGGTACGCACAGCCGTGGAGGTCTCGGCGCTCGGTGCGACACCACTACCGATCCGGCTCAGCTGACGTTTTCCAGCCGGTGCGGCGCCACAGCGGCGCCGCACCGGTCGCTACGGCCGGGCGCATTGTTGGTCATTCGGCGCGTGGCATGGCGTCGACCGGCTTGGACACCGCGAATGCGCACTGAAGCCTAAATGAAGGCGCGGTTGCGTAGGTTCGGCCGGTCGGATCTCCCAGCAGAGGAGGAGTCTCATGATACGTCCACCATCGCGCGGTCCGACGCTGCGTGCCCTCGTCGGTGGCACAGCGACGGCGGTGGTCGCCGCGCTCTGCGCGGTCGTGGTGACGCCGACCGTCGCCGGAGCGGCGCCTCCCGAGGTTCCACTCACGGCGTGGATACCCGGGTCGGCCAATCGGACCATCGTGGGCGGGGCGCCGCCGAACCTGCCTCCGCAGGACGTCACGGGGCAAACGTCTTCCTGCCGTATCCGCGCATGGGGAGTTTTGCCGGATTACCCGATGGAGCGGTTCCGCATCAGTGACCGGTTGCAGTTCGGGGTGAACCTCTCCGCCGGAACGCTCTGGATCGACCACCGGGATCTCACCGTGCGCGGCACCGGGATCACGTTCAACCTCCAGCACTCGTGGGGCTATCTGGACAAGTGGCATTTCAACGCCGGGGCGTCGATGGCGCTGGATCTGTCGTCCTCGGGCGTGGTGCGTATGCCGGTGGACGGCGGCGGCTGCGTGGAGTTCCGGCAGAACGCCAACGGCACCTTCGGCCCCGGCAGCAACGGCATCCGGGCGACGCTGACGAAGAACAGCGGCGGCTCCTTCACGGCCCGGTTCATCGACAGCGGCGAGACCTGGGCATTCAACGCGCACGGGTGGCCGCTGCACCGGGCCGACCGCAACGGCAACGCCATCACCTACTACTTCAACAGCGACGGCACGCTGGCCTCGGTCGCGGACTCACAGGGACGGGTGACCCGGTTCGTCAACAGCGGGGGGCGGATCAGCCGGGTCACGGATCCCAGCGGTGCGGTGGTCGGCGACTACACGTACGACGCCGACGGGCGGCTGATCGGGTTCACCAACCGCGAGGGCGGGTCCGTCAGCATGACCTACGACGGCAGCAGGCTGAAGACCCTCACTGATCAGGCCAGCCGGGTATGGCGCTTCACCTTCACCGCCCTCGGTGAGGTGGCGCAGGTGACGACCCCTCGCCCCGCAGGACCGGTCGACACGCTGTTCGCGTACGACAGCGATACGCAGACCACACAGACCGATCCGAACGGCAACAAGACCATCTACACGTTCGACGCCCTAGGGCGCCAGGTCCAGGCCAAAGATCCCCTGGGCCATTCGCAGTCGCGGACGTGGACCGCCAGCAGCGACGTCCAGGCCGTCACGGACGGCCTGCAAAACTCCACGACCGGTGTCTACGACAGCCTTCGGAACCTGATCTCCACCAAGCTGCCCACCGGCGCCACCACCACCTTCGGCTACGCCAACACCGCGCTGCCGAACCTGCCCACGTCCGTCAAGGACCCGGCCGGCAACGAGCTGACCCGCGAGTACGACGCGGCCGGCAACCTCACGAAGATCCGCTCTACGCCGCTGGCGGTCGACGTGGAGGTGCGCGCCTACAGCGGACCACGGGCACTGCTCACCTCGCGGAAGGACGCCAACGGCAACATCACCGAGTTCACCTACGACGCGCAGGGCAACCTGACCGCCGTCGTCCCGCCCCTGCCGATGGGGCAGACCCGCTACACCTACGACTCCCTGTCCCGGATCACGAGCATCACCGACGGCGCGGGCAAGCGCATCGAATACCACTACGACCGGCTGGACCGGATCGTCGCGATCAGCCACAGCGGCGTCGCGCTACAGGCGATGACCTACGACTCGCTCGGCAACCTGACCAAGCGGGAGACGGCGGAGGTGACGACCCGCTTCGCCTACGACACCCACCCCACCGGCTCGCAGGTCACATCGGCGGCCCGCACGCAAGGTACGGCCACCGAGACGGTGACCTACACCTACGACAAGGCGGGGAACCTCACCTCCCTCACCGATCCGGGAGGCACCACCCGGTACGGCTACGACATCGCGTACCGGCTGACCTCGCTGGCCGACCCGTTCGGGCAGACCACCACCTTCGGCTATGACGCGGCCGACCGGCGCACGTCCACGACGTTCCCCGGTGCCGGCACCCAGACCAACGGCTACGACGGCGCGGGCCGCCTGACCAGCCTCGCCGTCAGCAACGCCGCCGGCACCGAGCTGCTGCGGGTCACCTACCGCTTCACCACCGCGGCCGGCGCCGACACCGATCAGATGCAGAGCAAGTCCGTGCGGAGAGGGAACGTGATCTCACCCACCACCACCTACGAGTACGACCAGTTGCGCCACCTCACCAAGGAGACACTGACGACGTACACGGTGGACAAGGCGGACAACATCACCGCGATCAGTTCCTTGACCAGCACGTCCAACCGCACGTACAACGCGGCCAACCAGCTGGTCGTCATGGAGAACACGACCCAGTTCTACGACGGTGCGGGCAACGTCACCAGCTCCACCACCCCGAACAACAACTTCTGGTACTCGTCGACGAACCAGTGGATCCGGGGAGCCACCGCGCAGGGCGTCGAGATCTTCGCCGCCAGCTACGACTCCGTCGACCAGACCGAGCCGCGCACGATCAGCGAGAACAACAACGGCGTCGCCACGACACACGTCTTCACCCACACCGCTCTCGGCATCACCAGCGCTGTCGTGAACGGAGCCCGCACCAGCGTCACGCGCGACCCCGACGGCCGCCTTGTCACCGAGAAGGCCGGGGCCACGCGCTACAACCTGATCACTGACCACCAGGGCACCGTGCTGGCGCTGCTCGACACCAGCGGTGCGCTGGCGGCCCACTACACGTACACGGCGTACGGGCGGAACAGCTCCTCCGGAGCCGGTGCGACAAACCCGTTCCGGTACCTCGGCAACTACTTGCTCGACAGCGGAATCGCCCTGTTCGGGCTCCGCTACTACAACTCCTACTGGGGGCGTTTCACCTCGCCAGACCCGACTGGGCAAGAACGCAACGCATACGCCTACGCCCAGTCCGACCCGATCAACCGGATGGACCCCACCGGCGACCTCTCCTGGAACGACGTAGGTCGCTTCTTGGACCGCGCCAAAAAGATCGTCGACAGGTACGAAAAGGTGAGCGACCTCGTTTGCTACGTCAAGGAAGCCGCGAGCGACACCGACAACTCCTGGGCCGACGAGGGTCATGACTTGAACGAGTGCTTCAACCCCGTAGCCGACCTCTACTAAGACCAGACGACGCGTCGGCAGACCGTTCAGAAATCGCTGGAGGCGGTGGCGGCCCGGCCACCGCCTCCAGCGCGCTGCCTGGCCATGTCACCACAGCGGCGGTGCCGCCGGCCGTCCGGCGCGTCCCTGTCGAAGGATCCGCGATCACGGCCGCTGGCGGAAGCTGATGCGCATCAGCCGACTGTCAGCCCAGTCTTCGAGCCGAGTCGGCCGGATGGTGCCGGGGTCGTGGGGCTGATTGAGATCCGCGACGATCTCCGCCAGCACGGCCTGACGTTCAGCTGGGTCGGTGACAGGCGTGGCCCGGGCGGGCAGATCCGCGCGGATCCCGTTCTTGAGGTGGAAGGTGAAGTGGGGATTGGCGAGAAGGTTCGCATGCCAGTCGGTCGCTCCGCCGCCGGCGCCGCTACACAGGTAGGTCGTGCCCGCAGCTCGGTAGAAGAAGATCTCGATGCGGCGTGGCCGGCCGGTGCGGCGGCCCAGCGTCGTGATGTCGATGATCCGTTCGCTGGTGCCCGCGGCGGGTGTGATCTCGATGGCTCGCCGGATGTGATCGGGCAGGTGCGACAAAGACGCGTCACGTGCGGCGTCGCTCCATCCGGTCGTGTCTGGACTGCTCATGTGGTCTCGGTCTGAAGGGCGGGCCCGAGGAGGAGTCCACCGTCGATGACGTACTCCGACCCCGTGATGAACGACGCGTCTGATGACGTGAGGAACAGCAGAAGCCGGGTGACGTCGGTCGGCTCCCCGAGCCGGGGGATGGCGAACGGCTCGGGTGAGTAGAAGTCGGCGATTGCCGCGGTGGCGCCGGCTGCTGGTTCGTGGATGAAGGGGGTCGCGATCACGCCGGGGTGGATGGTGTTCACCCGGATGTGGTCCCGGCCGAGCTCGAGTGCTGCCGTTTGGGTGAGGCCTCGCACGGCCCACTTGCTGGCGACGTACGGCGCGTAGTGCGCCGTGCCGCCCAGGCCCATCGTCGAGGCGATGTTGACGATGGCTCCCCCTGCCGCGCGGCGCAGAGCGGGGGCGGCGACCTTGATGCCGAGGAAGGTCCCTGTGAGGTTGATGTCGAGGATGCGCGACCACGTGGCCTGGTCCGTGTTCTCGATCGGCGCCGGCGGGTTCTGGACGCCCGCGTTGTTGACGAGCACGTTCAGGGCGCCGAAGGCGCTCTCGGCGGCTAGCACAGCGGCGGACCACGAACTCTCGTCGGTGACGTCGAGGCGGGCGAACCGAGCGCGGGTCCGGAGCTCGTCGGCGAGAGCGGCGCCGCGTTCGGTGTCGATGTCGCCGATCACCACGTTCGCTCCCTCCGCGTGAAAGGCGCGTACGTGGCTGGAGCCCTGGCCACCGGTCCCACCGGTCACGAGCACGGTCTGGTTGTCGAAGCGGGGCATCAGCTGTTCCTTCGGTACGTGGGTGACTGACCGGGATCATCGGCGATGAACGGCGGCCGACGGTGAGCCCAGCGACTCACCACTGCCTTGAGACTAGGTTGGCGGCAGTGGTGAGTCAAGCCACTCACCTCGTATGCTCAGTCCATGAGCAGTGTCGTACCGACGTACCACCAGCGCGTCGCCCAGGAAAAACGCGCGCTGATCGTGACGGCCGCGACAGCACTGTTCCTCGAGTTGGGCTACGACCGGACATCGCTGGCGCGGATCGCAGAGCGCTCGGGTGTCTCGCGGGCCACCTTGTTCAAGCAATTTCCGAGCAAGGCCACCCTGTTCGACGCCATCGTCACCGAATCCTGGTCAACCGCTGACGAGGAGGATCCTCCGCCGGCAGGCAACGTCGTCGAGGGGCTCAGCGCCATCGGTCGCCGTTACGCCGAGCTGTTGAGCCGGCCCCAGATGACCGACCTGTTCCGGATCGTCATCGCCGAGCTGCCGCGGTTCCCGGAGCTGGCCCATGCGCAGTTCTCGCACGGGAAAATGCCCTACTTCGAGTCCGTACGCAGCTACCTCCTGGCTGAGCACGAGGCGGGAACGGTGCGGATCGAGGACGCGGACCTCGCAGCCACCCAGTTCCTGGGCATGATCTCCAACTACGTCTTCTGGCCAACACTCCTAGTGCCGGGCTGGGAGGTTAGCGCCGAACGCGTCGCTCAGGTAGTCGACGAGGCCGTCCGCACCATCGCCGCCCGGTATGCCGTGACTGGACCAGGGGCGTCCACCAACGACTGAGCCCCGCCGCCACCAAAGGAGCTGATGCCTAAGCAGGCGAGGCTTCGACCACCGAATCCCTTATTTAGACGGAGATTTGAGCTAGCCTCGCCGCAGCGAGGCGGAGAAGAACCGCCAGCCCACCGTTCTGACGTCCGTATTCCAGCCGAGGGTGTCGAGGCGGGCGCGCAGTTCGTCTGGGGCGTAGAGGACCTTGACGGCGCGAAAGGCTTGGCCGCTGCCGACCACGCGGCGGACGGCCGGCGCGGACCGCCCAGGGGCCGGATGCTCCACGACGGCCACCGCCGGCAATTCGTCGATCACGAATACCCGGCCACCCGGCGCCAGACAATCGGCGACAAGCCCCCAGAAGTCGTCGAAGCGCTGAGGTGGCACATGTGACAACCAGGCTGAAAAGAAGACGAAGTCGTAGCGCTCTCGCGGCCGCCACGTGAACAGGTCAGCTTCGACAAGATGCACGTGGGCCGCGCCGACACGCTGGCGACAGATCGCCAATGCCTCAGGTGCAGCATCGACGGTGGTCACCGTCGTTGCATGGCGGGCGAGCTCGACGGTCCATTGTCCGGTACCGCACGCCAGCTCCAGCACCCTGCCGTAGGGTGCGAGCGCTTCCAACTCGGTCAAGAGCTGAGCCCGGGCGTCCGCGTCGGCCTGAGCGTCAAGCGGGTACGTGGCGTCGTACTCGTGGGCGCGTGTGCGGTAGTAGGCAATCTGCTCGGACAGCAGGCCCTCTAACTCGTCATCTGCCATGGGGCCAGGATGCCAGGCCCAGACTGGCAAGCCGTCGCGTCGACCTCCACCGAAGTGTGGGTCCCGAAGTTACGCACACAGAGGCCGCCCGATGAGGGGTAGGCACCAATCTCCTCGCTAAACGGGTCCCGCACTTGCGCACAAAAACCAGTCCGTCGTGGTCCAGACCGTTGCTCCCGCGGCCTCACCCGTCCGCCGTTGGTCGCGCTCACCCCTGCACGCAACCGGCCGGCAGGAAAGGGGGCGTGGTGACGGGCTCGCGCCAGGCGGTGGCCGACGTTTGTCCACAATGTCCCTTCCCGGATCAGCGATCCGGGAAAGCAACGGGGTTGTCGTCGCCGCAGGTAACCGCCACGAGGGTGTGAGCAGTGCGAGCTTCGAGATCTAGGTGTTGTGTCCGGAGAGGTTGGGTACGCGGGTGGCGGGTGGGCCGCCGATGGCGGTGTGGTGTCGGTGATGGTTGTACATGTGGAGCCAGTGGGGCAAGGCGGCGCGG
>NZ_JCADBM010000050.1:0-15529 GCF_059359075.1 Phytohabitans sp. LZ39
CATCCGCCGGGCGGCGTCCACGTGCCGGCGGTAGACCAGCTCGTAGGCGGCGGTGTCACCGGCCCGAACGGCCGCGATCAACTCGGCGTCGCTGGCATATTCGTCTGTCATCGTCCCTGCCAGGGGGTGCGGGGGGAAACACAGGGACAAACGCCGCACCGGAACCGCTGTCACGTCCCCCGTCCGGGTTGTCCCGATAAATCCTCTCCCAAAAACCAGAGTCATAACCCCGGGGTCGCCCTGTCGTGGTGGTGACGAGGCCCGAATGGCCAAGGGTTTCGCACCGAACGTGGGAGCGGTTCATGGCAATGGATGGCGACCGGTGGCTCTCGGCGAAGGCCGCCGAGCGGCGGGCCCGGACGATCTACCGGTACCGGACGGACGCCGAGGCGCTGCGGGACGCCTGGCGGTCCGGCGCGGAGGACGAGGGCTGGGCGCCGGAGGACTGGTGGGTACCAGGCGTGGAGGCGATCACCCGGGCGCTGGTCGAGGGCCGGTCGGCCATCCCGGCGTACGCGCGGCTGGGGCGGGAGCGGGCCGAGGCCGGGTACGGGGTCCGGGTGGTCCTCGACGACGTGCGCACCCTGCACGGGGCGATGGCCTCGCACGGGCCGCCGCCCCAGGCCGTCCGCGCGCTGGTGCAGGCATGGGCGGCCGTGATGCTGGCACCCGTCCGGGTGACGGTGTGCGCCGGGTACGCGACCGCCGAGCACCTCCGTGCGGGCCTCGCCGAGATGTACCACGACGCGCTGCCGGCCGGGCTCGCCGTGCTGGCCGTGGAGGTGCCCGACGCCGCGACCGGGTGGGAGGCGCTGGCGCTGCTGCTGGAGGCGGGCACGCACATCCCCTCGGTCTTCGCCGCGGAGGCGCCGATGGCCCGCACGTCACCCGAACGGGTGGTGGCCCTCGTCCGCGACGACGCGGCCGCCGCGATCCGCGCGATGATCGAGCACGCCCGGATCGTCGCGCTCCCCACCGACCTACCGGGCGCCGCGAACGTCGTCGCCCGCGTGGGCGAAGGTCAGGATTGACATCCCGGGCACCAGTACGTGACCCGGTCGGCCTGCTCCACCTTGCGGATCGGCGTGCCGCAGCGACGGCAGGGCTGGGCGCGGCGGCCGTACACGTAGGTGGTCTCGGTGCGCCGCAGCGAGCCCGTCGTCGACTGCGTCCACCGCCCGCGGTTGGCGGCCAGCAGCTTCTGCGCGAGCGCGACCATCGCCGGCAGGTCGGGCACGTCACGCACCAGCGTCCACGGGTCGACGCCGCGCAGGAAGAGCACCTCGCACTTGTACAGGTTTCCGATGCCAGCGAGGTTGCGCTGGTCGAGCAGCGCCTCGGCGATCGCGGTGTCCGGGTGGGCGGCAAGCCGCCGCGCGGCCTCGGCCGGATCCCAGTCGGCGCCGAGCAGGTCGGGGCCGAGGTGCCCGACCAAGCTCTTCTCGTCTTCGGTCGGCACCAGCGCCAGTTCGTGGATGTGGTAGCCGACCGCGACCGCGTCGGCCGTGCGCAGCACTGCGCGGATCAGGTGCGCGGGGCGGGCGGCCCAGCGCGCGCCCGGCGTGTACGCCCGCCAGGCCCCGTCCATCCGCAGGTGCGAGTGGAGCGTCAGGTGGCGCCCGCCCTCGGGGTCGCGCGTGCGCAGCAGCAGGTGCTTGCCCCGGCTGGCCGACTCCAGCACGGTCCAGCCGCTCAGGTCGGCGGTCGCGAGCTGGGGCACCCGGAAGTCGGTCGCGGTGAGCCGGCCGCCGGCCAGGGCGCGGTGCAGCGCGCGGGCCGTATTCCAGACGGTGTCACCTTCGGGCACTTTCCCATCCTCCCGCACCGGGCGTCGCGCCGGCTCTCCCCAGGAAAAGGAGGAGCCCGCGACGCGAGCTCTCCCTACGATGTGCGGATGGACATCGAGATCGCGACCGTCGCCGCCCGCCCGGAGTGGGGTCCGATGCTCGGCCAGCTCTCCGGGCTTTGGCCGGAGTTCATGTCCCAGGATCCGACGGCCGGGCTCTTCTTCGGCTACCACGTGAGCACCTACCCGGAGTACGTGCTGATCGCCGTCGACCAGGCGACCGGGCAGCCGGTTGCCAAGGCGCACTCGGTGCCGATCTCGTGGGAGGAGGACCCGGCCGACGGCATGCCCGACGGCGGGTGGGACTGGGTGGTCCGCACGTCGGCGTACGACCGGCTGAGCGGCACCTCACCCACGATCGTCTCCGCCATCGAGATCTTCGTCCGTCCCGACCTGCGCCGCGGCGGCCTCTCCGGGCGCATGCTCGCCGCGATGCGGGCCAACGCGGCCCGGCTGGGCTTTACCGACCTCGTCGCGCCGGTGCGGCCGAGCGGCAAGCACGAGCACCCCGACGTGCCGATCGACGAGTACGTCACCTGGACCCGCGACGACGGCCTGCCCCACGACCCGTGGCTTCGGGTGCACGTGCGCGCCGGCGGGAAGATCGTCAACGTCGCGCACACCAGCATGGTCATCCCCGGTCAGCTGGCCCGCTGGCGGGAGTGGACCGGCCTGCCCTTCGACAAGACCGGCCAGGTGCACGTGCCCGAGGCGCTCAACCCCGTGCACTGCGACGTCGACCAGGACGTCGCGGTCTACATCGAGCCGAACGTGTGGATGCACCACCGCATCGGCTGAGTCGCCGGGTGCGAGCGCCTGAGCCGGCGCTCAGGCCGCGACCAGACGTACCACGTCTCCGGGTGTCACCGAGAGCACGACGGCGGCCCGGCCGCCGTTGATGGCGACGGCGGCGCGGCCGGCGGAGTCCACGTAGACCACCAGACCACCCGGCGCCGCCGCCGCGAAGGTGGCGCCCCGCACCGCGCGCACCCCGCCGACCCGCAGGTGCTCGCCGAGCCCGTCGAGGGCCTCGCCGGTGGCCGCGAGCTGCACGTTGCCGAACCGGTCGATGGTCAGCACCTCCGCCTCCAGCCACCCCTCGCCGACCGCGACCACCGGGTCGGCCAGGCGGACCAGCGTCGCGGGGTCGGTGGCCGGGCCGGCGTCGGCGATGTCGGCGCCGACCGCGAGCCGCGCGGCCACCGGCGCGAAAATGTCTCGGCCGTGGAACGTGCGCGACACGTCGGGCAGAAACCACTCCGGGTTGGCCAGCTCCACCAGCGCCTCGATGCCGCCGAGCGCGTCCGCCGCCCACGGCAGCAGGCCGTTGTCAGGACCGACGAGCAGGCCGCCGGGCGTGCGTGCCGCGACTCCGCGCCGGGCCGTGCCCACACCGGGATCCACGACCGCGATGTGTACCGCCGGTGGCAGGTGGGGGACGGTCTGCGCGAGCACGGCGGCGCCGCGGGGCACGTCACCCGGCGCCACCCCGTGCGTGACGTCGATGACCCGCACCCCGGGGGCGAGGCGCGCGATCACCCCGTGGCACGCGGCGACGAAGCCGTCGGAGAGCCCGTAGTCGGTCGTTAAGCTGATCCATTCGAAGCCGCCCATGCCTGAACGTTAGCGGGCGATCGCTGCTCGTGTCCGTCCCGTACCGGCGTGCTCGATAGGGTGATCACATGCGGCTTTGTGTTTTCACGGAACCCCAGGAAGGCGCCTCGTACGACGACCTGCTCAAGGTCGCCCAGCGGGCCGAGGAGTGCGGCTTCGACGGCTTCTTCCGCTCCGACCACTTCCTGTCCATGGACACCGCGGGCCTGCCCGGGCCGACCGACGCCTGGCTGACGCTGGCCGCTCTCGCCGTGCAGACCAGCCGGATCCGGCTTGGCACGCTCGTGTCGTCGGCGACCTTTCGGCTGCCCGGGCCGCTGGCGATCGCGGTGGCGCAGGCCGACCAGATGAGCGGTGGCCGCATCGAGCTCGGCCTCGGCGCGGGCTGGTTCGAGGCCGAGCACGCCGCGTACGGCATCCCGTTTCCGCCGGTGGGCCAGCGTTTCGACCGCCTCGAAGAGCAGCTGGAGATCATCACCGGCCTGTGGCGCACCCCGGTCGGCGAGCGCTTCACCTTCCACGGCGACCACTACCAGCTGACCGACTCGCCCGGCCTACCCAAGCCGGCACAGACACCCGGCCCGCCGGTCATCATCGGGGGCGCCGGCCCGAAGCGCACGCCGGCGCTTGCCGCCCGGTACGCGGACGAGTTCAACGTGCCGTTCCGCCCGGTCGACCAGACCCGCGCGGTGTACGGGCGGGTGCGCGAGGCGTGCGCGACGCAGGGCCGCGAGGTGCCGATCGTCTTCTCCGCGGCGCAGACCGTCGCATGTGGACGTACACCCGCGGAGGCGAAGGCGCGGGCCGAGCGGATCGGGCTGACCGGCGGCGGCATCACCGGCACGCCGTCCGAGGTCGTCGACCAGATCGGGCAGTACGCCGACCTGGGCGCCACCCGTTTCTTCCTCCAGTTCCTCGACCTGAGCGACCTCGACCACCTGGACCTGTTCGCCTCCGAGGTGGCACCGCAGCTGCCGTGACGCGCGTGCTGCTGGTGCCCGGCCGCAGCCCCGCCGGCCCGGCACACTGGATGACCCTGTGGGCCGAGGCGCACCCCGATTACGTGTGGGTGCGCCGCCGCACCACGCCCGACACCGACCTCGAGGCCCGCGTGCTCGCGCTCGACGCCGCGCTGGCCGCCGACCCGTCGCCGGCCGTGCTTGTCGCGACGAGCATGGGCTGCCTGACGGTGGCGAGCTGGGCGGCGGCACACACCGGCCCGGTCGCGGCCGCGCTGCTGACCGTGCCACCGGACGTGCCGATCACGCTGACCCCGCTGCCGTTTCGCGCGATCGTGGTGGGCAGCCGCGACGACGAACACATGACGTTCGCACGGGCGCGGGAGTTCGCGGCCGTCCTGGGCGCCGAGTTCGTCGACGCCGGCGCCGTCGGCCACCTCAACACCGCGAGCGGCCACGGCCCCTGGCCTCTCGGCGAACGCCTGCTGGCCCAGCTGCTCGCGGGATAGTGGGTCGGCGCGCTAGGGCGTGTTTTCATAAGGGCATGGCCGGCCTGCGGCGGGCCCAGACGACGACCGGCCCTTGTGAAACACGCCCTAGCCGCGGAGGCGGAGGCCTCTCGGTGTCGCGCGGAAGCCGGCCGACGTCAGGGCGTCGCGCAGCGGGGAGGTGAAGACGGCCTCGCCGTCGGCGCGCTCGACCGACAGCGCGCCGAGCGCTCCGGTGTGCACCGCGTCGGCGAGTGCCTTGGCGGCGGCGGCCAGCGCCTCGTCGTCGTCTACAAAGGACAGTAGGGTGCGGCCGCCGCGTTCGACGTAGAGGGTCAGCTCGCCGGCGACCAGGACCACCAGGGCCCCGGCCTTGCGGCCGGGGCGGTGGCCGGCGCCTTCCTGCGCGACCACGCGCTCGGGCCAGGGCAGCGCCGCGCCGTACGGGCTGGCCGGATCGGTCGCCGCGAGCACCAGCGCGCCGGGTGTGCGGCGGTGCTCGTCGGCCAGCGCGCGCAGGCGGTCGACCGCACCCGGCACGGCGAACTGGGCGGCGCCCAAGCCCTCGACGAAGTAGCCGCGGCGGGCGGCGCCCCGCTCCTCCAGGGCGGCGAGCACCGGATAGACGGCCGCGAACCCGCCCACGACGCCCTCGGCGGCGACCGCGCCGCGGGTGACCACGCCGTGGCGCTCGAGCAGGGCATCGGCGACCGCGGCGGCGCGGCGGGTGGGGTCGGTGTCGCGCTCGGGCAGGCGTGACCAGCGGCCGGCCACGGTGGGCGGGCCGGTGCGGGAGGGGAGAGCCACACGGCCGGGACGGCGGTATCGGGTGCGGGGTGCGGCCGGCTTGGCGCGGTGGGCGCCGCCTCCGCCGCCGAGGAGCGTGCGCAGCGGGGCGAGCGTGTCGTTGGTCAGCCACCCCGCCCAGACGAGATCCCACACCGCGGCCGCCAGGTCTTCGTCGGTCAGGCTGCCCGGCCCACCCCCGGACCAGGTCACGCCACCACTCCCGGCCGACCGAGCCGGCGGCCCGGCCGCCGCGCCGTCGGAGCTGGCCGAGGCCCCGGCCGCGGAGCTGGGCGGGCGGTCAGGTGAACCGGCGGACAGAGCGGAACCGACCCGGTCCGAGAGGGCGCGGAAGAAGAGGGCCTGGCCGTCGGCGAGCGAGTCGAGGACGGCCTGGTGGAGCGGGGTGAGGGCGAGCGACTCGTCCGGCGGGGGCAGCAGGAGCGGGGCCATGTCCGCGTATGCCAGGGTGACCCACCCGTCGCCACCGGCGATCGCGCCGGAGCCGGACCACAGCACCTCGCCGGAGGCGCAGAGCTCGTCGAGGTAGGCGGGCGAGTAGTCGGCCACCCGGCCGGGCAGCACCAGCCGCTCCAGGGCCGAGGCGGGCACCGCGGCGCCTTGCAGCTGCTCGACCGCCGCGGCCACGGCCTCGACGCCGCGGGAGGAGGCGCCGACGTGCTGCCACCGGGGCAGGAACGTGGCCAGCGCGCGTGGCGGCACCGGCTCGATCTCGCGGCGCAGCGCGGCCAGCGAGCGGCGCCGCAGCATGCGCAGCACCTCGGCGTCGCACCACTCGGCACCCGCGCCCTCGGGTGAGAACTCGCCGGAGACCACGCGCCCGGTCGCGGCGAGGCGGCGGAGTGCCTGCTCGACCACGAAGACGCCGAGCCCGAAGCGGGCGGCGCAGGCGGCGGCCGTGAACGGGGCGTGTGTGCGGGCGTAGCGCGCGACGAGGTCGCCCAGCGGGTCGGCGACCGGCTCCACGTACGCCTGGGCGACGCCGACCGGCAGGGCCACGCCGAGCGCGTCGCGGTAGCGGCCGGCGTCTTCCACGGCGATCCACCGGTCTTCGCCGGCGATGCGCACCCGCAACGCGCGCTTGGCGCGCTCAAGATCCAAAGGCCAGTCGACGGAAGCCCCGCGAGCCGCCAGCTCGGCGTCGGAGAGGTCACCGAGCAGGCGCAGCAGCTCGGCCACGTCTTCCGCGTCGCGGGGGCGGCGCTCGTCGGTGAGCCACTGGAGCTGCCGCTCGGTCGCGGTGACCACCGACGGCTCCAGCAGCTCGCGCAGGTCGACCCGGCCGAGCAGCTCGCCGAGCAGCGTGGAGTCGAGCGCCAGCGCGGCGGCCCGGCGCTCGGCGAGGGGCGCGTCGCCCTCGTACAGGAAAGCGCCGACGTAGCCGAAGAGCAGCGACCGGGCGAACGGCGACGGCCTGGCGCTCTCCACCTCGACAAGCCGCACCTTGCGCGCGGCCAGGTCGCGCATCAGCCCCACCAGGCCGGGCACGTCGAAGACGTCTTGGAGGCACTCGCGGGCGGCCTCGAGCGTGACCGGGAAGTCCGCATACTCCCTGGCCACGTCGAGCAGCTGGGCCGCCTTTTGCCGCTGCTGCCAGAGCGGCTGGCGGCGGCGCGGGTCGCGGCGGGGGAGCAGCAGCGACCGGGCGGCGCACTCGCGGAACCGGGACGCGAACAGCGCCGAGGTGCCGACCGACTCCTCGACCAGCTGGGTGATCTCCTCCGGGTCGAAGGCCACGAGGTCTGCGCCGGGCGGCTGGTCGGCCGTGTCGGGCAGGCGCACCACGATGCCGTCGTCGGAGGGCATGACCTGCGCGTCGACGCCGTAGCGCTCGGTGAGGCGGCGGGCCACCGCGAGCGCCCACGGGCCGTTGACCTTCGCACCGAGCACACAGTGGACGGCCAGCCGCCAGTCGCCGAGCTCGTCGCGGAAGCGCTCGACCACGATGGTGCGGTCGTCGGGGAGCGCGCGGGTCGCCTCGCGCTGCTCGCGCAGGTAGGCCATCAGGTTTGCGGCGGCCCACTCGTCGAGCCCGCCGGCCCGGAGCGCGGCGGTGGCGGTCTCGTCGTCCTGCCGCACGAGCGCCCGCAGCCGGGCACCGATCGCGCGGCCCAGCTCGACTGGGCGGCCGAGCTGGTCACCCTTCCAGAACGGCATGCGGGCGGCCGCACCCGGCGCGGGTGAGACGAGCACCCGGTCGGGCGTGATGTCTTCGATCCGCCAGGAGGTGGAGCCGAGCAGGAAGACGTCGCCGACGCGCGACTCGTAGACCATCTCCTCGTCGAGCTCGCCGACCCGGGCGGCCCGCTCCGCCCCGGCCAGGAACACGCCGAAGAGGCCGCGGTCGGGGATGGTGCCGCCGCTGGTCACCGCCAGTCGCTGGGCGCCGGGGCGGCCGGTGAGCAGGTCGGCCGCGCGATCCCAGACGAGGCGGGGGCGCAGCTCGGCGAACGCGGTCGACGGGTAGCGCCCGGAGAGCATGTCGAGCACCGCGTGCAGCGCGGAGTCGGGCAGCTCGGCGAAGGGCGCGGCGCGGCGGACCAGCGTGCTGAGGTCGGCGAGCGTCCACTGGTCGAGCGCCACCATCGCGACGATCTGCTGGGCGAGCACGTCGAGCGGGTTGCGCGGGTAGCGCAGCTCCTCGATCGCGCCCTCGCCCATCCGCTCCGTGACCACCGCACAGGAGAGCAGGTCGCCCCGGTGCTTGGGAAAGACCACGCCGCGGGAGATCGCGCCCACCTGGTGGCCGGCGCGGCCGATGCGCTGGAGGCCGGCGGCCACGCTCGGCGGCGCCTCGATCTGCACGACGAGGTCGACCGCGCCCATGTCGATGCCGAGCTCGAGGCTGGACGTCGCGACCACCGCGGGCAGCTGGCCGGACTTGAGCGACTCTTCGATATGTTTGCGCTCCTCGCGGGAGACGCTGCCGTGGTGGGCGCGGGCGATCACCGGCGGGGCGCCGGTCGCCGCGCCCGACTGCGCCATGATGGCCGCCGGCAACGCGTCGATCTCGTGCTTTTCCGCCGCCAGCTCGTTGAGCCTCGCGCAGAGCCGCTCGGCGGAACGCCGCGCGTTGGTGAACACGATCGTCGACCGGTGCTGCCCGATCAGCGCGAACACCCGCTCCTCGACCGCCGGCCAGATCGACGCGCGGCGCGAGCCCTCCTCCGGCTCGCCCACCTCGTCGAGCTGGGTCATGTCTTCGACCGGCACCTGCACGCTGACCTCGATGGTCTTGGCGCTGCGCGGCTGCACCACCTCGACGTCGCGGGAGCCGCCGAGGAAGCGGGCGGTCTCCTCGATCGGGCGCACGGTGGCGGAGAGGCCGATCCGCTGCGCCGGCCGGGGCAGCATCGCGTCGAGCCGCTCCAACGAGAGCGCGAGGTGGGCGCCGCGCTTGGTGGCGGCGACCGCGTGCACCTCGTCGACGATCACCGTCTCGACGCCGGCCAGCGACTCTCGCGCGGCCGACGTGAGCAGCAGAAACAGCGACTCAGGCGTGGTGATCAGGATGTCCGGCGGGGTGCGCTGGAACGCCCGCCGCTCGTCGGCCGGCGTGTCGCCGGTGCGCATGCCCACCGTGATGTCGGGCTGCGGGACGCCGAGGCGGGCGGCGGCGTGGCGGATGCCGGCGAGGGGAGCCCGCAGATTGCGCTCGACGTCGACCGCGAGCGCCTTGAGTGGGCTCACGTAGAGCACGCGGCACCGCCGCTTGGGGTCGGCCGGCGCCGGCTCGCGGGCCAGCCGGTCGAGCGACCAGAGGAACGCGGCGAGCGTCTTGCCCGAGCCGGTGGGTGCGACGACCAGCGCGTGATGCCCGTCACCGATCGCCCGCCAGGCGCCGGCCTGCGCCTCGGTCGGCGCCGCGAACGCGGCGCCGAACCACTCCCGCGTCGCCCGCCCGAAACGCTCCAGCACGTCCACCACGAACCCAATACTGCCCCGGGGGTACGACACCTACGCGGAGTAACGACCGGGCGGGTCAGCTAGGCTTACCACTCGGCGAGCGGTGGGGAGAGCGCATGCGAGGTGTCGCGGCATTCCTGCTCGCGCTGCTCGTCGCCACCTCTGTGCACGGCGCCGGCTCGACGGCCGCGCCGGCCGGCGCCATGGCACACGGTCCCGCCTCGATCGGCGCGGCGGTCGTGCACACCGCCCCGGCGTCCGTGACTCACGACCAACGGCTGGACCCGGCGCCGGTACCAAGGAATGATCTTCCGCCACGCGCGGAGGGTGGGCCGGCCGTGGCGGCCGAGCCCGACGCGACCCGGCCCGCGGTCGTCACCTCCGCACCACGCTCCTCACGCGCGCCACCGCACCTCCACTGATCCTCGCCCGCATCGAGATCGACGCGCCGTCACCCCGGCGCGGAGTGGAGGCATACCCATGCACGTTGGCGACGCACTCGTTGCCCTGGGTGGGGCGTTTCTGGCGGCGGCCGTGCTGGCCCGCCTGGGAGCCAGGATCGGCCTGCCGACGATTCCCCTGTTCATGCTCGCGGGCGTGGTGTTCGGCCCGCACACGCCCGGCATCGCGCTCGTCGAGAACCCCGACGACCTGGCCCTGGTCGCCGCCCTCGGCCTCGTCTTCCTGCTCTTCTACCTGGGCCTGGAGTTTCACACCGACGACCTTGTCGCGGGCGGGCGGCGGATGCTCGCCGCCGGCCTCGGCTACCTCGTGCTCAACATCGGCGGCGGGCTCGCGCTCGGCTTCGCGTTCGGCTGGGGCACCCGCGAGGCGCTGGTGATCGCCGGCGTCGTCGGCATCTCCTCTTCGGCGATCGTGACCAAGCTGCTGGTCGAGACCGGCCGGCTGCGCAACCCCGAGTCCCGCCTGATCCTCGGCGTGATCGTGATCGAGGACATCTTCCTCGCGCTCTACTTGGCGATCCTCCAGCCGGTGCTGGGCAACGCCAGCGGTCCGGTCGAGGTGGCGACCGACCTGGCCAAGGCGTTCACGTTTCTGATCGTGCTCGCCGCGCTGGCCCGCTGGGGCGCCCGCGCGGCCGGGCGGCTGCTGCGCGTCTTCAACGACGAGCTGCTCGTCGTCTTCTTCGTCGGGCTGGCCGTGCTCTCCGCGGGCGTGGCGGAGGAGCTTGGCGTGTCGGACGCGATCGGCGCGTTCATGATCGGCCTCGTGCTCGGCGGCTCGACCGCCGCCGAACGGGTGCGGTCGCTGGTGCGCCCGCTGCGGGACGGCTTCGCCGCGATCTTCTTCTTCACCTTCGGCCTCACCATCGACCCCGGCGACATCGGTCCGGTGCTGGTGCCGATCACGGTCGCGGTGGTGCTCACCGTCGTACTCAACATCGCCGCCGGACTGCTCGCCGCGCGATTGCACGGGTACGGGCGCCAGGAGGCCGCCAACATCGGCCTGACCGTGCTCACCCGTGGGGAGTTCTCGCTGATCCTGGGTTCGCTGGCGGTCGCGGCGGGGCTCGACTCGCGGATCGCGCCCTTCGTCGCCGGCTATGTGCTCGTGCTCGCGGTGATCGGCCCGCTGGCCGTGCTCAATTCGGAGAAGCTTCTCAGGAAACGTCCAGCCAGCTCAGATAAGATGCCGGCCATGATCGTGGCATCTGCCCCGGAGGGCAGCCATACCGAGCCGGGTGACACCAGCCGCTGATGCTGATAGCGATCGGCCTTCTTCTCATTCTCTTGCTCACCGCGCTGACCGGATACTTCGTCGCGCAGGAGTTCGGCTACGTCGCGGTCGACCGGGGCAAGCTGCGCCGCCTCGCCGACGAGGGTGACCAGGCCGCCGCGCGGGCGCTGGCCGTCACCGGGCGGCTGTCGTTCATGCTCTCCGGCGCGCAGCTCGGCATCACCGTGACCGTGCTGCTCGTCGGGTACGTGGCGGAGCCCTTCGTCGGTGAGGGCCTGGCCGACCTGCTCGGCACGGCCGGGGTCTCCCGCGCGGTGAGCCTGCCGGTGTCGGTGATCCTGGTGTTGCTCCTGTCCACGGTCATCCAGATGGTGCTGGGCGAGCTGGCCCCGAAAAACCTGGCTATCGCCCGCCCGGAGCGCCTCGCCCGGGCACTGAGCCGGTCGACGCTGATCTACCTGAGGGTGTTCGCGCCGCTCATCCGGATCTTCGACATGGCGGCCGCGCGGCTGCTGCGGCGGGTCGGCGTCGAGCCGATCGAGGAGCTGCCCTCCGGCGCCACCGCCGAAGACCTGGAGCAGATCATCGCGGAGTCACGCGCCGAGGGTCACCTCGACGCGCAGATCTTCACCCTGCTCGACCGGGGCCTCGACTTCCGCCGGCTCACCGCCGGCGAGGCGATGGTGCCCCGGGTCGACGTGCACACCGTGGGCGCCGACGAGCCGGTACGCCGCGTCGTCGACCTGCTGGAGACCGGGCACTCCCGCTTTCCGGTGCGGGGCGGCGAGGGCGTCGACGACGTGACCGGCGTGGTGAGCATCGCCGACGTGATGGAGGTGCCGCCGGCCGAGCGCTCGACGACGCCGGTGCTCGCGGTGGCGGTGGCCCCGTTGCTGGTGCCCGCCACGCTCCCGCTGCCGGCGGTGCTCGACCGGTTGCGCGCCGGGCACCGCCAGCTGGCGTGCGTGGTCGACGAGTACGGCGGCTTCGCCGGCGTGGTCACGCTGGAAGACATCGCCGAGGAGCTGGTCGGCCCGATCCGCGACGAAGACGACCACCCGGAGCCCGCACCGCGCCGCCAGGACGACGGCTCGTGGCTCGTGCCGGCCCGCTGGCGCATCGACGAGGTGGTCGACGCGACAGGTGTGGAGCTGCCCGAGGCCCCCGAGTACGACACGATCTCCGGCCTCGTGATGCGAGAGCTGGGCCGGGTGCCGTCGGTCGGCGACCGGGTCGAGCTCGCCGAGGCGGTGCTCTCGGTCGAGTCGGTCGAGCGCCACGTGCCCGGCTCGGTGCGCCTGGAGGTGCGGGCATGAGCACCACCTGGGCGTTGATCCTGTCGTTCGTTCTCTTGGCGCTCAACGGCTTCTTCGTGGCGGCCGAGTTCGCGCTGGTGGGCAGCAAGCGATACCGGTTGGAGCAGGCCGCCGCCGATGGCAGCCGCGCCGCCCGCGCCGCCCTCGAAGGCACCCGCGAGCTGTCCGTCATGCTCGCTGGGGCCCAGCTCGGCATCACGCTGTGCACGCTGGGGCTGGGCGCGCTCGCCGAGCCGGCGATCGAGCACGTGATCGGCCCCGCGCTGCACGGGGTGGGGCTGCCCGACACGGCCAGCCACGTGGTCGCGTTCGTCGTGGCGCTGCTGCTGGTCGGCTTCCTCCACCTGGTGGTCGGCGAGATGGCGCCGAAGTCGTGGGCGATCACCGACCCGGAGCGCTCGGCGCTGCTGCTGGCGCTGCCGTTCCGGGCCTTCGCGCGGCTCACGAGGCCGGCGCTGGTGGTCTTCAACGGCCTGGCCAACGGCGTGCTGCGGCTGGCCAAGGTGGAGCCGCAGGACCAGCTCGCGCAGGTGCACGGGCCGGAGGAGCTGCGCATCCTGCTCGAGCAGTCGCGCGAGCACGGCACGCTCGCCGCCGATCAGGAGCAGCTGCTGACCAGCATGCTCCAGCTCCAGCGCACGACCGTCCGTGCCGTGATGCAGCCGCTCGACCAGCTGGTCACCGTGCCGGCCGACGCCACCGCCGAACGGATCGAGCGGATCTCGCGCGGCTGCGGGCGGTCCCGCCTGGGGGTGGTTGGCCCGCAGGCCCTGGTCGGTCTTGTTCATGTGCGGGACGCTGTAAGGGCGACCACCTTCGGGCGGCCCGCCACCGCGGCCGAGTTCATGACGGAGCCGTTCACGCTCCCGGCCACGGCGGCGGTCACCGAGGCGGTCGCGGCGATGCGGGCCGAACGCGCCCAGCTCGCGCTCGTCCGCGAGGGCGAGCGCACGGTCGGCTTCGTCGCCCTGGAAGACCTGCTCGAAGAGGTCATCGGCGAGTTCGACGACGAGACGGATGCCGTGCCGCAGGGCCGGCGGATGCGATAGGAGCATCGATGGTATTCAAGAAGTTGTTGGGCGCCTTCGGCGTCGGCGGCCCGTCCGTCGACACCGTGCTCTCCAACTCCAACACCCGGCCAGGCCTGACCCTGGACGGCCAGATCCACATCCTGGGCGGCGACCACGACGTCAAGATCGACCAAGTCTCGCTCGGGCTCGTGACCCGGGTGGAGGTGGAGAGCGGCGACGCCAACTACGACTCCACTGTGGAGTTCCACCGCGTGGCCGTCGCGGGCGCCTTCCCGCTGGGCAAGGGCGAGCGCAAGGAGATCCCCTTCCGCTTCCCGGTGCCGTGGGAGGCGCCGGTGACCGACGTGTACGGCCAGCGCCTGCGCGGCATGACCATGGGCCTGCGCACCGAGCTGGCCGTGGCGCGGGCGGTCGACAAGGGTGACCTCGACCCGGTGCAGGTGCATCCGCTGCCCGCGCAGGAGCGCATCCTCGACGCGTTCAACCGCCTGGGCTTCCGCTTCAAGAGCGCCGACCTCGAACGCGGCCGCATCCACGGCGTCAACCAGCAGCTGCCGTTCTACCAGGAGATCGAGTTCTTCCCGCCGCCCCAGTACGCCGGCGGCATCACCGAGGTCGAGCTCACCTTCGTCGCCGACCCGCAGGGCGTCGAGGTGATCCTGGAGTTCGACAAGCGCGGCGGCTTCCTGAGCAGCGGCCACGACGCCTACGGCCGCTTCCGCGTCGACCACGCCACCGTGGACCAGACCGACTGGTCGACGGTCGTCGACGGCTGGGTACGCTCCGCCAGCGACCGCTACTCCAGCATGCGCGCCTCGCACGGCTTCCCCGGCGGCCACGGCAAGGGCGGCCACGGCCGCGGCATGGGTGCCGGCGCGGTGATCGCCGGTGCGGGCGCCGGCATCCTCGGCGGCATGGTGCTCGGCGAGGCGATGGACGACGTCTTCGAGGGCGGCGGCGACTTCGGCGACTTCGGCGAGTGAGCTTTCGCTTCTCAGGGCCCCGCTTCGGCGGGGCCCTTTTCCAATGCTGAATTGCCCGGATCTTTCAAATGCTGGTTTGCCCGCGTCCGCGCCAGTTGCGGACCGTATGCTCCCGCGGGCACCGCTCCGGTCGGCGGCTCGCAGCGCTCGCCGAG
Organism: Phytohabitans sp. LZ39; assembly: GCF_059359075.1. Classification (NCBI taxonomy): domain Bacteria; kingdom Bacillati; phylum Actinomycetota; class Actinomycetes; order Micromonosporales; family Micromonosporaceae; genus Phytohabitans; species Phytohabitans sp. LZ39. The sequence goes on from NZ_JCADBM010000050.1 coordinate 14,804, forward strand.
ACCCCCGACCTCCGCTGCCAGGTCCGCGGTGCAAGGTCGCCGCGGCAGGTGGGTTGGGATCCTGCGTCGACGTCGTGTCTACTCCGGCCTCGTCCCGGTACTTCGGTTCTGGTCAGGGCACGCCTGGACCACCGGTCGCAGAGGAGCAGGATCCGTCTTGGGGGCGAGACCATGGTTGGTCCAAAATGTCCCCTGATCACCCGGCGACGGGGCCGTCTGATCCCTTGATCGGCGTGCCGTCTTGTAAATCGTGGTCATCTGGGCCCCCTCCAGGGGGTCTAAACGACCACGATCACCAGGACCTCTCACCCTCGTCGCCAAACCGGGTCAACGATCTAGAGACCTTCGGGATGTCACCGCGAGTAACCGCCACAGGCGGCGTGAACAGCGTCCGATGCCAGATCTTGGAGAGTTAGGGCGCCATATCAACCCTAAGTCTCCTAGATCTCAAGGCCCGGCTCCCGATGCTGGTGACGCTGGGCGGAGCTTCGTCGCTGTCACAGCGGCGCGTGGGTTGAGATCTAGGAGACCTAGGGCGCCATATCGGCCCTAAGTCTCCTAGATCTCGTATCGACCCCAGTTGGTAGCGGGGCGTCAGATGGCAGCGGGTCAGTACTGGCGTTCGGGCAGGACGGTCTTGGCCTGCTCTTGGGTGAAGGTGGTTTCCTTGGTGATGATGCGGGGTTCGACGGCTTCGCCGGCGTTGACCTTCTTGACCAGTTCCAT
>NZ_JCADBM010000051.1:0-14972 GCF_059359075.1 Phytohabitans sp. LZ39
AGCAGCCGGAAAACCTACCCTCCCCGCGCCCGCAGACCCGGACGTAAAACCCTCACCTTCGCCCGGTCCCTAGCCCCGTCGATGACCCGCCCGGAACCCGGGTTCAACGGACCTGACCATCGGGATCACGGAACGCGCGCCGGCACTCGCTACACGGCGGTGTCGCGGCTACCAGTCCAACTGGCAGTGACCGCCGAAGTTCGCCACGAGCACGGACGGCGGCAAATGAGTGAACCGGGAACTATCTTGGCGGCTTACCCTACGACCGACGCAATTCGCGAGTCGCCAAACTTGGGCCGCCGTGAGGCCAAAGACCGTCGCCGCGTGCCGCAGGTAGTCGTCCACCTCGGTCTGCCGGTAGCCACGCGGCCGCTTGTCGAACGCCGGGCCTGCGACCGACTCTTCCATTACCGCCAGGCGCGAGCCGCGCCACTAGGCAACATAGCTGCCTCGAGGCGGGCTGATCGATCCCGTCGAGCCCGAGCTGCCGCTTGGCGATCCTTAACGATCGCTAAGGAACGGGGTGGACTACTCCATCGATCTGTCGGGCCGCAACGCGAGCAAGCTCCGCTCGCTGCTGTCTACCTATCAGGACGCTGGTACCCGTTTGGGGTCGGTCGACGGTGTCTGGTCACGGGCGGCGTGAAACGGTTGGTGGCCGGCGGGCCGGTGGCCGCGAGGAGAACAAGGCCATCCGGGAGTGGGCTGCCAAGCATGGCAAAGAACTGTCGGAGCGTGGCAGGATCCCCGCCGCCATCGTGGAGGAGTATCGGGCCGCTAACCGCTAGCTGGCTATGTGTGGATTAGGTCCGACTTCGCAGGGAACGTGCTCCGGCGCGGCAGGCCGCGTCGACTACGGCCGATGGGTGCCGCCGTGGCGTGACAGCCGTAACGGCACCCCGAGGAAAGCATGCGCGCCGGCTATGGCCGGGACACCGGCGCAGGGCCGAGCGGCCGGCCGCCCGGGCCGTTCTGGTAGGTCAGCCAGGGCACCGACGGCACTCGGTCTGCTCCGGGCTTGCGGTAGTCGCACACTCCGCGCGGGAATGCCTGCCGCAATCTGGTCCACTGCTGTGCGGTGAAGGCGACGTTGTAGTCACGCGGGTTGACTGGTTTGAGCTGGCATCTGAGGACGTCGTTGGCCAGCGGTGCACCGGCCGCCATTCGCGGGTCGCCGGCGAACGGGAACGTTGCCCGGCAGGTGTGGGGGTCGGTTTCCTTGACGCCGTTGATGAAGCAGGCGTCGACCGCGTCGGCTGGTTTGTGTCGGAGGATCTTGACGCTACGTGGTGCGGTGCTGCGGTCGGCCTCTACGGCGGCCAGCCACCGGTCCATGAGTAGGAATGCCTGGTCTGCGATGGGCGCTGGCGGCGCGAGGCCGGGTCCGGGGAATGTCCAGATGATCTGGTTGTTGGCGTGTCCGTTGGCGTTGCGTAGCCGTTCTCGCATGGCGTGGCTGTGGAAGGCGGTGTGGATGTCGTTGAGGTTGTTGTTGGCGCGCAGGTCGATGATGGCGACGTTGTCGAGTTGCCGGGCGTCCTGGGTGGTGCTGCTGCGGTAGGCGGTTTGGACCGCGCCCGGGTCGGCGACGTTGCGGCGTGGCACGAAGTTGTGGTCGATGTCGACCCCACCGACGTTTTCGTTGAGGTTGACGAACTGCTCCGGGGTGATTGTTCCGGTCTGCAACGCTCGCAGTCCGTACTGCACGCCGACGTTGTCGAAGGGCAGTTTGGCGAAGCCGAATCCGGCGGTCCGTTCGGCGGGGGTCCACAGTCGTTGGGGTCGTTGGCCGAAGACCGCGACCAGGAAGTCCTGGTAGGTGCTGCGGCAGCCGGCGGGGTTGGTGACCGGGTGGTAGAGCTGCGCTTGCTGTTCGGGGGTGAGTGGTGGGGGGAAGCAGGATTGCAGGAACGGCGGGAGCGGTACCCCGGGTGGCGGCTGGGTGAAGGCGGGGTCCTGGAAGTTGCCGAAGGACGCGTCCCAGGCTTCGCAGGCTGTCCGGTCGGTCGGGGCGAGTGGCGCCGCGTTGCCCTGCGCCGCGGCCCGCTGCGCTGGGTCGGTCCACAGGGTGGGTGACACCGTGCTGAAGACCCGGCGCATGAGGTGACAGTCTTCGACCTCGACCAGGGCACCGGACCACATGTCCTCGTAGCTGGCGTTCGGCTGGATGCCGTCGAGTAGGCCGGGGTAGGCGTTGGCGATTTCGTGTTGCTGGATCGATCCGCCGGACAGTCCCTGCGCGAACGTGTACCGGATCTCGCCGTAGCGTTCGGTGATGTGTTCCTTGAGCATCATCACCGATTCCGCGGAGACGATGGTGTTGCAGTTGCTGCCGAGGACGTTCAACGACGAGGTCGCGACCATGAACCCGCGTGACAGTGCCCGGTCGATCTGTACATTCTGCGCGAGGCCTTGGGTGTGGTGGGTGTTGCAGTTGGCTCCGAACGGATAGAACAGCTTGTGGTTCCAGCCGTTCTGGGCTTCCCAGGCGGTCCACGGCCGGGTGGGGTCGAACAGGACCGCTATCCGGTAGATGCCGCGGTTCTGGGTTCCGGTTTCCTCGCGGAAGACGTACGGGATGGTGATTCCCCGATCGGTGGTTGTCGTGGCGACGTCGGCCGGTGGTGCGGCCGGGTCGTAGCGGGCGAACTCGCCGCTGGTTCGCCGGTAGAAGAACTGGTGGCTGGGTTGGGCGTTGCATTGTGGGTCCTGCGCAGGCCCGAGGCCGTTGGTCTGCGTGGTGCAGATCCACGGTGTCACCTGCGGGCCGGAGAAGACGGGACCGCCGTTGGGGTGGTTGGTGATCGTGATCCGGGTGGCGTAGTGGCCGTGCGGTGTGCCGGCGAGGACGGCGATCAGTTGGCTCCGGCCGACCGGTAGCCGTTCCAGCAGGCCGAGGACGCGGCCGTTGGCGCGGCGTGCGAACGCCTCGCTCACGTTTCGTAGGCCGTCGTCGGTGGCGAGTAGCACCCGAAGCCGTGACGCGTCCGCGCCGGGCGGTAGCTGTGCCTCGACCAGTGCATTTCCGCCCGAGATCAGGTCGGCGCGGTTGGAGAGCACCAGCATTTTGAGATCGCGGGAACTATTTGCCGACGGGCCGGGGGCGGCGCCGGCGACGGTTGGCGTGAGCGTGATGATCGCGCACGTCGCTGCGGCCATCACGGTGGTGAGGGCGGACTTCATCGGTTGTCCTCCTCGGAGTTCGGTAACCGCCGGGTGGGGTCCGGCGGGGTCAGGACCAGTCGCGTTGGTCGTGGATGGTCGGGCCGTCCGGCAGGCTCGGCACGCAGACCACGTCCGCCGCCAATCGCAGGTGTGCGCGGATCAGTTCGTGGACGCGCTGTGGCAGCTGTGGATCTGCGGTGGGGGCGGCGACGATTTCGCATCGCAGGTTGTCTCGGTGGTCGGATCGGTCGATGACGAAGCGGTGTGCGGTCACGCCGGGTTCGCCGGCCAGCGCCGCGGCAGCCTGTCTCGGGTGCAGGAATACGCCGCGTACCTTGACGGCTTCGCCGACTCGGCCCAGGACGCCGGCCAGCCGCAACGAGCCGTGGGCGCCGAGGGTCCAGGCGGACAGGTCACCGGTGCCGAAGCGCACGAGTGGTTGATCCGGTCGTAGCAGGGTCACCACGACCTGCCCGATGGTGTCGTCGAAGTGGGGTTGCCCGGTGCCCAGGTCGCAGACCTGGATCAGGACGCCTTCTGGCAGGGCCAGCCCGGAACCGGGTCCGGTTTCGTAGCCGAGCAGGCCTGCCTCGGCGGTCCCGTACGCCTGGTGGACGATGGGAACGTATTCGGTCAGCCACGATCGCAACGAGTCGGGCAGAGGTTCGGCGGTGACCAGCGCATGGCGTATCGGAAACCGTAGGTCGAGTGCTTCGGCGGTGTTCACCAGCGCTTTGAGGTAGGAGGGCAGGCCGACGTAGCCGCGGGCCTGGACCGCGGCGGCGACCTGCACCTGCAGTTCCATGTTGCCGACCCCGGCCGGTACGACCGTGGCTCCGACGGCGAGGGCAGCCTCCTCGAACATCGCGCCCGCGGGCGTCAGGTGGTAGCTGAAGCAGTTGAGCACGGTGTCGCCGTCCCCGATGCCGGCCGCCCGCAACGCGGGTGCCCACCGCCACGGATCGGTACCCGCCAGCTGTGGCTCGTACAGCGGTCCGGGTGAGGCGAACACCTTACGTACCAGCGCCTGCGGCGCGACGGCACCGCCGAACGGCGGGTTCGCGTCTTGCGCGGCGATCAGGTCGTCCTTGGTGAGAACCGGCACCCGGTTCAGGTCGGCCACCGAGGTCACCGAAGCCATGTCGGCCTTTGCAATCCGCGCGGCCAACGCCGGCACGCGGGCGGCTGCCTGCTCGACTGCCGCGGCGACCGCCGCGTCCAGTCCGTGGGTGTAGGCGTGGATCCTGTCGGCCAGCACCGAAACCTCCTATAGCCAGCGCTTGCGGCGCTTGTAGTGCTTGACGTCGCGGTAGCTGCGCCGTCCCCCGGCCTCGCCCAGGCCGAGGTAGAACTCCTTGACGTCGGGGTTGTCGGCGAGTTCAGCGGCGGTTCCGGCCAGGACGATCCGGCCGGATTCCATGACGTAGCCGCGGTGGGCGACGGCCAGGGCGCGCCGGGCGTTCTGCTCGACCAGCAGGGCGGTGAGCCCAAGGTCGGTGTTGAGCCGCCGGACGATGTCGAACATCTCGTCCACCAGCAGTGGGGCCAGGCCCAGCGACGGTTCGTCGAGCAGCAGCAGCCGCGGGTCGGACATGAGTGCCCGGCCGATGGCGAGCATCTGCTGCTCGCCGCCGGACAGGTAGCCGGCAACACGGCCCCGCAGACCGGCCAGCTGCGGCAGGAACCCATACACTCGGTCGAAGTCCGCCGCGGCGCCGCGGGTGTACGCACCGGCGACCAGGTTCTCGTGCACGGTGAGATGCTCGAAGACCCGCCGGCCCTCCATCACCAGGGCGATGCCGCGGCGTACCCGCTCGGCCGGCTCGGCCCGGGTGATGTCGGCACCGTCAAAGGTCACGGTGCCGTCAGTGACGGCGCCGTGCTCGGTCGGCAGCAGCCCGGTGATCGCCTTGAGCGTCGTCGACTTGCCCGCGCCGTTGGACCCGAGCAGGGCGACCACCTCACCGCGCGGCACCACGAGCGACATACCGCGCAGCACGAGTATTACCTCGTCGTAGATCACCTCGACGTTGTCGACCGACAGGAGCCTGTCCCCGCCTGCCGCCGGTTGGCGGTCACGCATCGGCGTGCCCCGGCCGCTCGTCATGCCTTCGGTGCCACGGCCGCGGTCACCTCGGTGAACGTGCCGCCCGAGACCCGGTAGATACTCGACGCCGTGGCGCCCCGGTGGCTGTCGGCGGAGAACTTGATCGGCGCGAGGACACCGCCGGTGTCCACGGCCGGCATCGTCTCCAACCCGGCGCGGATGTTCGGGCCGGTCAGGTCCTTGCCGTCGGCGAGGGTCTTCTCGATGCCCTTGACCATCGCGTGCATGGTGTACCAGCCCTGGACGAAGTGCAGACCCTTGGCGTCGAGGTCGATGCCCTTGCCCTGGCAGTAGTCGCGGACCGCCTGGTGGCCGGGCTTGGTGATGCCGGGCGGCGCGAACGGCTGGATCATCAGGTGTCCCTCCGCGGCCGGACCCGCGACCTTGATGAACAGTTCGTCGGCGCACCAGTTCAGGCAGACGATCTTCATGTCGAGCTTCTGAGCGGCGATGTCCTTGGCCACCACCGCGGCGGGGCTGGATACGTTCTGGATGACCACATACTTGGCGCCCTGTGCCTTGGCCTGCTGGAGAATGCCGACGTGGTCGGTGGCGCCGGCCTTCATGGGATACGCCTTGAAACCGAGCCGGTAGCCCTTATCGTTGATCCACTTCTCGGCGTCAGCCAGCGGTGCGGTGCCGAACGGTGAGTCGTGGTGCAGCACTGCCAGTTGAGCCGCCGGTTCCTGGGCGGCGATGTAGTCGATAGCGACCCGCAACTGGTCGGAGTAGGTCGGCGCCACCACGAAGTTGTACGGCGACTGCTTCGGGTCGGTCAGGACCTCGGCGTACGACGCCGACATGAACGGAAGCTCGTCGTCTTTGACCTTGCTCCGCAGCGCCTCGCTGTCGCCGGTGCCCCAGCCCTGGATGGCCACGGCGCCCTCGGCGACGAACTTCTTGTACTTTTCCTCGGCGGTGGGGACCTTGTACTGGTAGTCCTCGCTGAGTGCCTTGATCTTGTGGCCGTCGACCCCGCCCTTGGCGTTGAGGTTGTCGACATAGGCGAGCATGCCCTCGTTGTAGGGCTTGCCGACGTCCGCGGTGGCGCCGGTCAGGTCGGCGATGACGCCGACGACGATGTCTTCCTTGCCGTTGGACCCGCCGCCGTTTGCGGTGGGTCCGCCGCACCCGGCGAGCAGCACGGTAGCCACCGCGGCGAGCGTGAGTTTGCGCATTGCGGTACTCCTTCGTGGAGGCTTGTTGGTAGGTCTAGTAGCGGAACGGCCAGAACCGCACGTAGTCCTTGACCCGGCGCCAGATCCGATCCAGACCGCGCGGCTCGAACAGCAGGAACAGAACGATGACCAGACCGAACGCGGCCGCCTGCACGGCCGGCAACTGCTCTGCCAGCAGGGGAATCCGGGTGCGGAGGGCATCGGCGAGCTCGGCGAGCAACGGGGGCAGCAGCATGATGAAGGCCGCGCCGTAGACGGCGCCCGCGACGCTGCCGAGCCCGCCAACGATGATCATGGCGAGGTACTGGATCGAGACGTCGATGGTGAACCGTTCCCAGGTGACGGTCTGGGTGTAGTGGGCGGTGAGGGCACCGGCCAACCCGACGTAGCCGGACGACACGGCGAAGGCCATCAACTTCGTCCGGGTCAGGTCGACGCCGATGGCCGAGGCCGCGATGTCGTGGTCGCGCACGGCCATGAACGAGCGGCCGAGCGCGGTGCGGAAGAGGTTGCGCGCGGTGACGACGGCCAGCACCGCGAGGCCGGCGATGATCCAGTACCAGACGAACTCGAAACTGGTCCGGGGCACCCGCCAACCGAAGAGGGTCAACCGGTCGACGTCGAGGAAGCCCTGCCCGCCGGTGAGCCAGCCCCACCGGCGGACCACGAAGATGATGATCTCCTGGCTGGCGATCGTCGCGATGGCCAGATAGAGGCCCTTGAGACGCAACGCCGGCAGGCCGAAGAACGCACCCACCGCCGCGGTCACCAGCACGGCGGCGAGCATGGCCAGCGGCACCGGCAGCCCAGCGCGCTGCACCAGCAGCCCGGAGGTGAACGCGCCGACGGCGAGGAACCCGCCCTGGCCCAGCGAGATCTGGCCGGTGAAGCCGACCAGGATGTTCAGGCCCACGGCTCCGATCGCGGCGATGCCGATGGTGTTGACGATGCCGAGCCAGTAAGGGTTGACCAGCCACGGCAACGTGAGCAGGCCGGCGATGACGAGCACCAGCCGCAGGCGCTCGGCCGACGTGTGCCGAAGCCGCAGTTCGGAGGCGTAGCTGGTGTGGAACACGCCGGCGGCGGTGGCGGCCATGTCAGACCCTCTCGATGCGTGGCTGGCCGAACAGCCCGTACGGGCGCAGCAGCAGGATGAGCACCAGCACGACGTACGGCGCCACCTGTGAGGCGCCGGCCGACATGCCCTCGGCGTACTGGCTGACCAAACCGATGACGGCGCCGCCGATGATGGTGCCCGGCACCGAGTCGAGCCCGCCGAGAATGACCACCGGGAAAACAACCAGGCCGAATGTGCCCAGGTTCTGGCTCAGCTCGGCGATGTCGGCCAGCAGAAGGCCCGCGATCAACGCGCTGACAGCGGCGAACGCCCATGCCAGCGCGAAGATCCTGCGCACCGAGATGCCCTGGACCAGGGCTGCCTGTTGGTCGTCGGCGACCGCACGCATCGCGATGCCGTGCCGCGACCATCGGAAGAACACCGTGAACGCGGCGAGGACGACCACCGCGACCGCGACCGCGACGAGCCGGTCCAGCGGCACCGTGGCCCCTGCGACAGTGGTGGTACCGGCGGGCAGCACTTTCGGCATCTCGCGTGGGGTGGTGCCAAAGAACATTGTCACCACGGCCTTGAGGACAGCGGCCAGGCCGATCGTCACCATGATCACCGCTATCGGGTCCTCACCGATCAGCGGCCGCAGGATCACACGTTCGATCGCGACGCCAAGAACCACCGCCGCCGCCACACCGACGAGCACGGCAACGGCGAAGGGCAGCCGCAACAGGACGAACGCGGTGTAGAACAGGTAGGCGCCGACGAGCAGCAACTCGCCCTGCGCGAAGTTGATGACGCTCGTCGCCTTGTAGATGAGCACGAAGCCGAGCGCGGCCAGCGCCAGCACCGCACCGTTGGCCAGGCCGTAGACCGTCAGCTGCACAAACTGACTCATGCGATCGCCCCGCTCATGCTCGTCCACTCCAGACCGGGCGTCGTGGCTGGCCGGCAAGCTTCTCGATGTCGATGGGCCGGTGGATGGCCAGCGTGATGGTCCGCTTGGCGGTGGTGCCGTCCTGGTAGGCGACGGTGGTGTCCACGTCGACAGTGGGCTCGTCACCGTCGAGGGCGGCGATGACGTCCGCGTAGCGGGTCGCGATGACGTTGCGGCGGACCTTTCGGGTGCGGGTGATCTCGTCGTCGTCCGGGTCCAGTTGCCTGTGCAGCAGGACGAAGCGCCGGATCCGCATCGTGGCGGGCAGGTCGGCGTTGGTGCGTGCGATCTCGGCGGCCACGAGGTCCGCGACGGCCGGCTGGGTGGCAAGATCGGTGTAGGTGGTGTAGCCGATCCGGGCCCGCTCGGCCCAGGCTCCGACGGTGGCCGGGTCGAGGCACAGGATGGCAGTGATGCCGTGGCGGCCCAGGAATGCGACCGCCTCTTCGACGTATGGCGAGAACTTCAGCTTGTTTTCGATGAAGGCGCTGGAGAACCGGCTGCCGGCCGGGTGGTGGAGCACGTCGGCCTGTCGGTCGATCACGACGAGATGTCCGTCGTCGAGGTACCCGGCGTCCCCGGTGTGCAGCCAACCGTCGGGATCGGTGGCAGCAGCGGTGGCCTGCGGGTCGTGCAGGTAGCCGCGGAACACGCTCGGCGAGCGCAGCAGGATCTCGCCGTCGTCGCTGATGCGTAGCTCGGTGCCGGGGATGGCGGCACCTACGGTGTGGAACCGCAGGTCGCCGTCGTGGTGGGCGACCGCGATGCCGCAGATCTCGGTCTGTCCGTAGATCTGCTTGAGATTGACACCGAGGGCGTGGAAGAACCGGAACACGTCCGGCGACAGCGGTGCGCCGCCGGTATAGCAGCGTTTGATCCGGAGCAGGCCGAGCTGGTCACGCACCGGGCGTAGCCCGACCGCGTCCGCGACCTCGTGGGCAATGCGCAGTGGCACGCCCGGTGCCCGGCCCGCGGTGCGGTGGGCGGCCATCCGGTCGCCCACCTCGTAAGCCCAGCCGAAGACGTGGCGCTTGAGCCATCCCGCCTCGTCGATGCGTACCTGGACTTCGGAGAGCATCGACTCCCAGATGCGGGGTGGGCTGAACATCAGGTCGGGTGCGATCTCCCGCAGGTCGGTGCGTTGCGTCGCGGCGTCCTCCGGAAACGAAAGCGTCAAGCCGTGGCGCAACCCGCACGCGACGGCGAGCATCTGCTCACCGATCCACGCCAGCGGCAGGAACGAGACGTACCGGTAGGCGGGCAGCACCGGGTCGATCTCGGCGAGATGCTCGGCCATCGCGATCAGGTTGGCGTGCGACAGCTCAGCCAGCTTGGGACGCGCGGTGGTCCCCGAGGTGGTACAGATGATCGCCGTGTCGTCCGGGCCGACCAGGGCGACGCGGTCGTCGAGCCACGCCGGCTGGGCCTTCGCTTTCTCAGCGCCGGCGGCTTCGATGTCGGTGAACCGCTCCAGATACGGCTGCGGGTAGCCGGCCAGGCCGCGCGGGTCGTAGTAGACGACCGTGGCGAGCTTCGGTAGCTGGTCTTTGAGCCGGATCAGCTTGTCGACCTGCTCCTGGTCCTCGGCCACCACGACCCGAACCTCGGCCAGGGAGAGCACATGCAGGATCTCCTCGCCAACACTGGTGGGATAGATCCCCACGACCGCGCCGCCCAGGCACTGCACGGCCAACTCCGTGATCAGCCACTCCGGGCGGTTGTCGCCGAGCACGGCGACCACATCACCACGGCCGATCCCGAGGCTGGCCAGGCCGCCGGCGAACTCGCGCACCCGCCGCGCGTACTGCGCCCAGGTCAGCGGCTGCCATACGCCATAACGCTTCTCCTGCATGGCGATTGCCTGCGGGTGCTCGGCGGCCCGCGCGTAGAGCAGCTCGGGAAACGTGCTCATCGGGCCGCTTCCCCGAGGTAGGCGTTGATCACCGCGGGGTTGCTGCGGACCCGCGCCGGCGGACCGTCGGCGATCAGCCGGCCGAAGTCGAGCACGGTCACGGCGTGGGAGATGTCCATGACCACGTCCATGTCGTGCTCGATGAGCACCACACTGACCCCGGCGAGCTCGTTGACGTCGAGCACGTAGCGGGCCAGGGACTCCTTCTCCCCGGCGTTCATGCCCGCCATCGGCTCGTCGAGCAGCAGCACGGCCGGCTGCATGCACAGCGCCCGACCAAGTTCCACCCGTTTCGCGTAGCCGTACGACAGGGCACCGACCGGCTGGTGGCGCACCGCCTGGAGTTCCAGCAGGTCGATGACTTCCTCGACCAGCGCCCGGTGCTCGATCTCCTGCCGGCGGGCCGGACCGAACCAGACCAGCGCGGGCAGCAGAGCGTGACTCATCCGGTGGTGCCGGCCGAGCATCAGATTTTCCAGCACCGTCAGGTGCTTGAAGAGCTCGATGTTCTGGAAGGAACGGGCCAGCCCCAGCCGGGCGATCTGATGTGGCCGGCGCCCGACCAGATCCACCGCACCGCCGGCCCGGGACAGCCTGATCGTCCCGCGCTGCGGCCGGTACAGCCCGGACACGCAGTTGAGCAGGCTGGATTTGCCGGCTCCGTTCGGCCCGATCACCGCGTGGATCTGACCCTGCCGCACGGTCAGCCCGACGCCGTCCAGGGCCTGCACCCCGCCGAATCTCAACCCCACGTCGGACACCGTCAACACCGGTTCACCCGCCGGCACAGTGCTGCTGTTGAGCGGGAACCGGTACTCCCGAGTGATCATGACGCCTCCAGACGGCCTGTGACGGACGTTACGTTTCCACTATGTGAAAGTCAATCGCCATATATGGAACCTGTTTCCTGCTGGTATCGTGCGACCGTGACGGAAGCGGAAACGCGGTCGGGGACGCAGACCGACTCACGCGGCACGCTCGGCACGCTGCGAAACGCCGCTCTCCTGCTGGACCTGCTGTCCGACGGCCCGGCACACCAGCAGCTCACCGAGCTTGCCGAGCGGTCCGGCCTCTCGCTGCCCACCGTGCACCGCCTGCTCCGGTCCCTGACCGTCGCCGGCCTGGTCGAGCAGGACCCCCGGTCGGCCCGGTACGGCCTGGGTCCCGAACTGGTGCGGCTGTCCCAGCGATACCTGGCCCGACTTCCCGTCATCACCGCACTGTCGCCGTATCTGCTGCCGGTACGCGACGCGTTGCACACCTCCGTCCACATTGTCCTGTACACCCGCGGATCGGTGGCCTACGTCGACCGCGCGGACGCCGCCGACATCGGGCCCTACCGGGAGCCACACCGGGTCGAACCGGCGCTGCGCACCGCACCCGGCCGCATCCTGGCCGCGCACGCCGACGATCCCGGCTGGGACGCGGCGCTCGCCCTCGTCGACTCGGCCGAGCGGGCGTTGGCCGCTGACGAGCGCAGCCACTGGCGTAGCGTCACCCACCTCACCCTCGCCGCAGCCGAACGCGGCGGCACGGAGGTCGCCGTCCCGGTGCCGGACGGATACGGCCACCCAGCGGCCGCCCTCGCCGCGACCGTCGCGGACGGGGCGGTGCCCCAGGCCGCCGCTCACCTGATCCGAGCCGCTCAAGCGGCGAGCAGGACGCTGGGCCATGGCTGAGCCCGACCTGCCGCGCTGGGCGGCCGTCGCGGACCAGCTCACCTGGTCCCGGCGTCCGGACGCGATCTTCCAGCCGCACGGCAGGTACGGCAGCTGGTTCCCCGGCGGCACCCTCAACGTCGTCACCAACTGTGTCGACCGGCACCTGCCGGCCAGCGCCGACCAGCCGGCCATCCACTGGGAAGGCGAACCCGGCGACCGCCGAACCATCACCTACCACGACCTCGCCCGCGAGGTCGAAATGATGGCGGCCGCACTACGCGGTCTCGGCGTCGGCACGGGCGATCGGGTCGCCCTGCACCTGGGCTGGCTACCCGAAGCCGTCGTCGCGATGCTCGCGTGCGCCCGCATCGGGGCCGTGTTCGCCGTACTCCCGGTGCCGTTACCCGTAGAGGCGCTCGCCGAACGCCTCGACGACCTCGCGCCGCGCGTCCTGATCACCCAGGACGGCGCCTGGCGCCACGGCACGATCATCCCGACCAAGGCCCGCGTCGACGACGCCTTGACCGCTGTCGCCGGCGTCGAGCACACCATCGTGATCCGCCGGACCGGCCAGGACGTCGCCTGGTACGAAGGCGACCGCTGGCTGCACCACCTGCTCGACCCGTTCCGCGACACCGCCGGGCCAGCGGACCAAGCCGCGCAACCCGAGCCGCCGAGCGGGATCCGGAGCACCGCACCGGCAACGCCACCGGTCGCGCTGCCCGCCGAGCATCCACTGCTCATCACCTGGCTGGCCAACCGGCGCGGCCGGCCGGTCACCGCAGTCCACGGCACCGCCAACCTTCTCGCCGCCGCGGTAGCCGTCCACCGATACGGGCTCAGCCCCGGCGGAGTGTTCTGGTGCGCCGGCGACCTCGCCTGGATAGCCGCGCCGGTGCACGGCGTTCTCGGCCCGCTCGCCTGGGGCGACACCACGGTCATGTTCGAAGGAACCCTCGACGTGCCCACCCGGCGCCGGCTCTGGGACATCATCGACCGGTACCGTGTCGCAACCCTGCTCACCGTCCCATCCGTACTCGCCCGGCTACGCGGCTGGCCGGATGCCGCTCCTCCCGAGCCGGACAAACGCACCCTCCGCCGGGTGATCGCCATGGCCGAGCCGTTCCAGCCCGCGCTGCGCACCTGGATAGCCGACCAGTTCACCGGCGACCCCGGCGCGGTCGCCGATGCCTGGGGCCAGATCGAGCTCGGCGGCATCGTCACCGTCGACCACCCGGTCGACGCCGGGCGCTTGCCGGACACATCGCCAGAGATCATCGACGCCACCGGCCACAGCGCACGCCCCGGAACACCTGGCGAACTGGTACTGCGTCGCCCCTGGGCCGGCACACTGCGCGCCCTGCGCGGCGCGGGCGCCGGTGACGCCTACGAACACTGGGGCCATCCCGACCAGCAGTACGCGACCGGGGACCGCGTTGTCCGGCACCGGGACCCCGCCAACGCCGGCGACCGGCTGGAATTCCTCGGCCGCATCGACCCGGTGGTCTCGATCTCCGGGCAACTGGTCTCCCTCGCCGAGGTGCGCGACGTCCTGCTGGACCACCCGTTCCTGGCCGCGGCCGAGGTCGTCACCCGCCCCCACGCCAAACTCGGCCGCCGGCTCGTCGCGTACGTCGTGCCGGCCACCGACACCATCCCCGGCACGGCGCTGGCCCACGAACTCGTCGAAGTCGTTCAGGAGACCCTTGGCGGGCTCGCCCGCCCCTCCGCGATCCACTTCCTCGACCGCATCGGCGACGACCTCGCCCCTGACGCCCGACGCCGCGCCCTTGAGGTCATCGCCGCGTCGATCACCACGCCAACGCCAGCCCACATCACCTGGGCGCGGGTCCATGCCGCGGCCGAGATCAAATCCGGTCACCTCAACGACGGCTCGAACGCCTCGTGAGCGGGTGGCAGAACAGCCGGTGTTCCCGCCGGTCAGTTGCTAATCGCCTCGAAGACCGGTCCGTTCGTTGGAACGACGATCGCGCTCGCGGGCGTGAGGTCCACGCGGTACCTGCCGCCCGCAACCAGTTGTGGATCTTTACTTGTTCGTGGTGCCGGCGGTAGCTTCGGAGCCCGTTCACACTCCGTGCAGGCGATCATGAAGCAACCCCGGGTGCGCGGTACACGGATCTGCCGAAGAGAGTGCTTCATACGGATGCGGCAACTGGACGGTGACTGCCAGCGGCGGCTAAGGAAACAGATCGAGGCTACGGCATTCCAGATCCCTGCTGGTGGTCTGGGGTACTCTCTGCGGCGCGATCGAGGATCGCCCGCCGAATGAGCCTTAGAAAGGCGTGGAACCGGACGGCGGTTGCGGCGGCGTATACCCACATCGTGAAGACGCCAAGGCCGAGCAGGCCCATCAGCAGCCATCCGGTAGCCGAAGCTGGGCTGTTGTTCAACATGTATGCGAAGAGCAACGTCGGCGAGGACCCGCCGAAGAGCACGCTCGTGTACCAGTCGGAGCCGGCCGATCGCCGGAGGCCACGATCTTCGGCCTCATCGTTGCGTCCAAAGAGCACCTGCGACGCGCTTGTCCCGCCACTGTGCAACTGGCGCATGTACGCCTCCCACCTCAGCGGGATGGGCACCCCGGCCGATGTCAATCTTGGCGCGAGGTCTATTGCGATGTAGGCGCCAATACTTTGGACCATCGTCGAGTTGTCAATCCAAAACAGCCAGAGCAGGACAGTCAGTATTGCTAGGCCGGCGAGCACATGGGAGTTGGCAGTCGCGATGGATACTCCGGTACCTACGGCAGCGAGTTCCAAGGTCAGAAGCGTATAGCTGACCGCGAGCCGGGCGTTGAGTTCCTGTCGCAAGGCGTCGAACTCAGCCAGGCACGCTGAGAGCATGTCATTCATCGTGGTCAGCCTCCGGCTCGTCGGTTACCCGCCCATTGTGAGCCTCCAGACCAACAGGACCTCGCGTTAC
>NZ_JCADBM010000052.1:0-14274 GCF_059359075.1 Phytohabitans sp. LZ39
GCCTTGGTGGTGACCTCACCGGCCACATGCACCTGACCGGTCGTGATCAGCGTCTCGACCGCGACCCGGCTACGCGGGTCCTGGGCGAGCAACGCGTCGAGAATGCCGTCACTGATCTGGTCAGCGATCTTGTCCGGGTGGCCCTCCGTGACCGACTCGGAGGTGAACAGGCGGCGTGCCACGGTGCTCCTCACGTTGGTGTCTTCATGTTTCGCGGCAGTCTAGCCATCGCCGCTAGAGCCTTAACCTAGGCCAACAGCCTGACTACCCCTTATGACAGGTGGGTTAAGTGGGGTACGACCAGGTCGAGCACGGCGTCGGCCAGCTCGTCCTTCGGCTGTTCGGCCAGCTCGGTGGTCGAACCATCGGCCCCGAACACGACCGCGGTGTTGGCGTCGGCGCCGAACACGCGGTCGACGCCGACCCTGTTGAGCACGATCAGGTCGGCGCGCTTGCGGGCCAGCTTGGCGCGGGCGTTGTCGACCGCGTCGTCGCCGTCACCGGTCTCCGCCGCGAACGCGACGAGCACCTGACCAGGACGTTTGCGCTCGCCCAGCTCGGCCGCGATGTCGGGGTTGGTGACCAGCTCGATCACCGGCGCGCCACCGCCGTCGACCTTTTTGATCTTCGAGGGTGAGTACGCCGCCGGGCGGAAGTCGGCGGGCGCGGCGGCCATCACCACCACGTCGGCGCTCGCGGCCGCCTCGACGGTGGCCTTGCGCAGCTCCTCGGTCGAGCCGACCCGCACGAGGTCGACGCCGGCCGGGTCGGCGAGCGTCACGTTGGCGCTGACGAGCGTGACCCGGGCGCCCCGCGCGGCGGCGGCGCGGGCGAACGCGTACCCCTGCTTGCCGGAGGAGCGGTTGCCCAGGAAGCGCACCGGGTCGAGCGGCTCGCGGGTGCCGCCGGCGGTCACGACCACATGGCGGCCGGCCAGGTCGGCGGCCGGAAGGTCGCCTCGGGCCAGGACGCGGCGGCAGATCGCGAAGATCTCGGCGGGGTCGGGCAGACGGCCCTTGCCGGAGTCGGCACCGGTGAGGCGGCCCACCGCCGGCTCGATCACGATCGCGCCACGGGCGCGGAGCGTGGCCACGTTGGCGACGGTGGCGGGGTGCTCCCACATCTCGGTGTGCATGGCCGGCGCGAACACCACCGGGCAGCGCGCGGTGAGCAGCGTGTTGGTGAGCAGGTCGTCGGCGAGCCCGTGTGCGGCCTTGGCGAGCAGGTCGGCGGTGGCGGGCGCGACGACCACCAGGTCGGCGCTCTGGCCGATCCGCACGTGCGGCACCTC
This sequence comes from Phytohabitans sp. LZ39, assembly GCF_059359075.1. NCBI lineage: Bacteria > Bacillati > Actinomycetota > Actinomycetes > Micromonosporales > Micromonosporaceae > Phytohabitans > Phytohabitans sp. LZ39. Next base: position 1,292 of record NZ_JCADBM010000052.1, read on the forward strand.
GTGCACCTGGGACCACACGTCGTCGGCGACGGGCTGACCGGACAGGGCCGCCCAGGTGGGCGCGCCGACGAAGCGCAGGGCCGACGCGGTCGGCACCACGCGGACCGCGTGACCGGACTCGGTGAGGAGCCGCAGCAGCTCGCAGGCTTTGTAGGCGGCGATGCCGCCGCCTACACCGAGGACGACCGCGGCCACCGGGTTACGGGTTGTCGGTGGGCTCGGCCGTCAGCAGGCCGGCGTTGATCTCGCGCATCGCGATGGAGAGCGGCTTTTCCTGCGGAGTGGTTTCCACCAGGGGTCCGACGTACTCCAGCAGGCCCTCGCCGAGCTGGCTGTAGTACGCGTTGACCTGGCGGGCACGCTTGGCGGCGAAGATGACCAGCGCGTACTTCGAGGTGGTCTTCTCGAGCAGCTCGTCGATCGGCGGGTTGGTGATGCCTTCAGGATTGGCGACGGAGCCCACGTGGATCCTTCTAGTCAGGTGTTTGATCCCGGCCGCGCCGGGGCGAGAAATGATGAACCGAGCAAGCTTACCAACTCGTCGGCGGCACGCTCGACATAGTCGTTGACCACCGTCACGTCGAACTCGCGCTCGGCGGCCAGCTCCTCGTCGGCGTGGGCCAGGCGGCGGCGGATGGTCTCCTCGTCGTCGGTGCCCCGGCCGATGAGGCGCCGCTTGAGCTCTTCGACGCTCGGCGGGGCGAGGAACACCAGCCGCGCGTCCGGCATCGCCTCCCGCACCTGGCGGGCGCCCTGCAAGTCGATCTTCAGCAGGACCGGCTCGCCCTGGTGCAGCCGGTCCTCGACCGGACCGCGGGGCGTGCCGTACAGGTTGCCGGCGAACTCGGCCCACTCCAGGAACTGGCCGGTGGCGATCATCCGCTCGAACTCGGTCCGGTCGACGAAGAAGTAATGCACTCCGTCGACTTCGTAGTCACGCATCTTCCGGGTCGTGGCCGACACGGACAGCCACACCCACGGCGAGCGCGCCCGGATCAGCTCGATCACGCTGTCCTTCCCGACTCCGGAGGGGCCGGACAGGACGGTGAGGCGAGCCGCTTCCGGGCGCGCGTCGTCTTCCATGCTCACTGCTTGTTTCTACACGGTGCGGCGGATCAGTTTGAAGCGAACTCCCCAAGCAGCGCCTTACGCTGCTGCTCTCCGAGTCCGCGCAGGCGCCGGCTGTCGGCAATCTTGAGCTTCTCCATGATCTGGGTCGCTCGAATCTTGCCGATGCCCGGGAGCGCCTGAAGCACGGCCGAGACCTTGAGTTTGCCTACGACGTCGTCGGTCTCGGCACGTTCGAGCACGGCGGCGAGGGTGGTCTTGCCCTGCTTGAGCTGCTCCTTCAGCTCAGCGCGGGCCTTGCGGATCTCCGCAGCCTTCTCCAGCGCTGCTGCGCGCTGTTCGGGGCTCAGTGACGGGAGCGGCACCAGTTCTCCTCAGGTCCCTATCGCGGCGGCGAACCACCGCCGCATCTGTGAAACATGGTGTGGCCCGGAACCAAAGGGGCATGTGATTCCCGGCGCCGGGAAAACTAGCGGGCAGCGACGTTTTCGGCAACGTCGGCGCGCCATGATCACGCAATCGTGACCGCGGCATCACCCTGCGGCGCCGCTCAGCACCACCCGGCAGTCGGCCTGCACACGCTCCACGGCCGCACGCAGGGCCGCGGTGTCCGGACCGTGTTTGAGCACCTCCCGAGAGTACGACGGGAGCACTGCCGAAACGTTCCCGGAAAAGACCCGACGAAGATCATCCGGTGTCCCGCCCTGAGCGCCGAGACCCGGCGCGAGCATGGGCCCGCCCACCCCGGAGAGGTCGTGGCCTGTCACGCCTACGGTCGCCCCGACCACCAATCCGAAGCTGCCCAGCGGCTCCGCACCCCTGTTGAGCTGGGAAATCTCATCGATGACGGCCTGCGCGACGGTCCGGCCGTCCGCCGCGACCGCGTGTTGCACGTACGGTCCTTCCGGGTTGGACGTCAGCGCGAGCACGAAGACGCCGCCGCCGTGCGCGGCCGCCGTCTCGAACATCGGGGCGAGCGAACCTACTCCCAGGTAGGGACTCGCGGTGATCGCATCGACATACAGAGGACTGGATGGATCCAGGTACGCGTCGGCGTACGCGCGGACCGTGGAACCGATATCTCCCCGCTTGACGTCCAGGAGAACGAGCGCCCCGGCATCTTTGAACTGTCGGATAGTTGACTCAAGGCTGGCGATTCCTCGCGATCCATGCCTCTCGAAGAATGCGGACTGCGGCTTCACAATCGCGCAGCGGTCGCCGATCGCTTCCACGACCGTTCCACAGAAGGTCGCCAGGCCGTCCGGGTCGTCCCGCAGCCCCCACGCCGCGAGGAGCGACGGGTGCGGATCCACGCCCACGCACAGCGGCCCCCGTTCCGCCATCGCCCGGTGCAGCCGCGCCCCGAAAGTCTCCATTTGTCGGCATCCTCCTGCTCAGGCCGCGCGGGCGGCCACCGCGACCGCCCGGGTGATTCGCGCTACGTCAAGATCGTCCGCCACGTACGGCGGCATCGTGTAGATCAGGTCGCGGAACGGGCGCAGCCACACGCCGGCGCCCACCGCCGCGGCCGTCGCGGCCGCCATGTCGACCGGCCGGTCCAGTTGCACCACGCCGATCGCACCCAGCACCCGCACGTCCAGCACCCCGGGAGCGCCCTCCAGAGGCGCCAGGCCGGCCCGGAGGGCCGTCTCGATCCGTGACACCTCCCCCGCCCAGTCACCGTCGCGCAGGAGGCCGATGGAGGCGCTCGCGACCGCGCAGGCGAGCGGGTTGCCCATGAACGTCGGCCCGTGCGCCAGCACCGGCACCGCGCCGGCCGAGATCCCGGCGGCCACGTCCGCCGTGCACAGGGTCGCGGCCAGGCTCAGGTAGCCGCCGGTCAGGGCCTTGCCCACGCACATGATGTCGGGCGTGACCCCGGCGTGGTCGGCGGCGAAGAACGCCCCGGAACGGCCGAAGCCGGTGGCGATCTCGTCGAGGATCAGCAGGACGTCGTACTCCCGGGTCAGCTCGCGCAGCGCGCGCACGTACGCCGGGCTGTGGAAGCGCATGCCGCCGGCCCCCTGCACGACCGGCTCGACGATCACCGCCGCCAGCTCCTCGGCGTGCGCCTCCAGCGCCGCCTTGAGTGTCTGGAGGTAGCCCTCGTCCGGCGGCGCGTCGAACCCGTCCGGCGGCGCCGGTGCGAACACCTGGCGGGGCAGCACGTCCGTCCAGAGCTGGTGCATGCCGCCCACCGGGTCGCAGACGCTCATCGGATGGAAGGTGTCACCGTGGTACCCGCCCCGCCACGTGGCCAGCCGGTGCTTGTGCGGACGCCCGCGGGAGCGCTGGTACTGGAGCGCCATCTTGACCGCGACCTCGACGCTCACCGAGCCGGAGTCGCAGAGGAAGACGTGCTCCAGCCCCTCCGGCGTCACCTCGACGAGCGTGCGGGCGAGCGCCACGGCGGGCTCGTGGGTCAGCCCGCCGAACATCACGTGGCTCATCCGCCCGAGCTGCCCGACCACGGCCGCGTCCAGCACCGGATGCCGGTACCCGTGGATCGCCGCCCACCACGACGACATCCCGTCGACCAGCTCCCGCCCGTCCGCCAGCCGCAGGAGCACGCCGTCGGCGCTCTCCACGACGTACGGATCGGTGGTGCCCGGCATCGGCCCGTACGGGTGCCACACGTGCGCCCGGTCCAACGCCACGATCTCGTCCGGCCTCATCCAAACGCCTCCCCTATGGCACGCCAACCGCCCGCGTCGGCCTCGACCGGGCGGCGCGGGCGATCGACCGCACCAGGGCCGGGCCCCGGTAGATGAAACCCGTGTAGAGCTGCACGAGACTCGCGCCCGCGTCGAAGAGGCGGGTCGCGTCGTCCGGGTCGAGGATGCCGCCGACGCCGATCACCGGCAGCGCTCCCCCGGTCTCCCGGCAGACGAACTCGACGACCTCGCGGGCCCGTGCGGTGAGCGGCCGCCCGGACAGGCCGCCCGCCTCCGCGGCCAGGGCGGTGTCGGCAGCCGCCACACCCGCACGGGACAGCGTCGTGTTGGTCGCGATCACGCCGGCCGCGCCCCGGTCCATGCACACCTGGAGCAGCTCGGCGATCGCCGGCTCGGTCAGGTCCGGGGCGATCTTCACGAGCACCGGCGGCCCGCCGACCAGAGCCTCCAGCAGCGCGTCGACGTGTTCGCGGTCCTGGAGCGCGCGCAGGCCGGGCGTGTTCGGCGAGGAGACGTTGACGGCCACGTAGGACGCGTGGTCGCGCAGCAGGTCGTACGAGGCGTGGTAGTCGGCCACCGCCTCACCCAGCGGGGTCGCCTTCGACTTGCCCAGCGAGACGCCCAGCGGCACCGGCAGCGGGCCGGTCTCCATCAGGCGCGCGGCCAGCGACGCCGCGCCCTCGTTGTTGAAGCCCATCCTGTTGATCACGGCCTGGCTCTCCCGGAGGCGGAAGAGGCGGGGGCGGGGGTTGCCCGGCTGCCCGTACGCGGTGACCGTCCCCACCTCGACGAAGCCGAAGCCGAGCGCGGGCCACGCGGGCAGCGCGAGTCCGTTTTTGTCCATGCCGGCGGCGAGGCCCACGGGGTTGGGGAAGTCGACGCCGAAGACCCGCACCGGCGCGGCCACCGCGTACCGGCGGCGCAGCACCGCCAGCACCCGCGGGGAGAGGCGGGACAGGCGGCGCAGCGTCCACTCGTGCGCCGCCTCCGCGTCACCGCCCCCGATCCGGAACAGGGCCGGCCGGGCGAGGGAGTAGATCACGACTCGGCCCGCAGGGCCTCGTGCAGCTCCTGGAGCGGGCGTACCGACATGTCGCCCCGGATCAGCGCCTCGATGCCCATCACCGCGGCGGTCACCCCCGGCACCGTCGTGATGCACGGGATGTCCGCGGTGACCGCGGCGCTCCGGATCTCGTACCCGTCGGATCTGGCACTGGCTCCTGATCCTTGGGGTGTGTTGATGACCAGCGCGACCTCGCCGGCGGCGATGAGCGAGACGGCGTCGCCGAGCGACACCTCGAAGTGCTTCGGCACCACCGACACCGCGATGCCGTACCGACGCAGCACCTCGCCCGTGCCCGCCGTCGCCACGATCTCGAAGCCGAGGTCGGCGAGGCGCTTGACCGGGAAGACCATCGCCCGCTTGTCCCGGTTGGCGACCGTGACCAGGATGCGGCCGGCGGTGGGCAGCGAGCCGTAGGCGCCCGCCTGCGACTTCGCGAACGCCTGCCCGAAGCCGGCGTCGATGCCCATCACCTCGCCGGTCGACTTCATCTCCGGGCCGAGCAGGTTGTCGACGCCCTTGCCGGCCGGCGTGCGGAACCGCTTGAACGGCAGCACCGCCTCCTTGACCGCGATCGGCGCCCCGTCCGGCAGCGCCCCGCCGTCGCCGGTGGCCGGCAGCAGGCCGGAGGCGCGTAGGTCGGCGATGGTGGCGCCGAGCATGATGCGGCTCGCCGCCTTCGCCAGCGGCACCGCGGTCGCCTTCGACACGAACGGCACGGTGCGCGACGCGCGCGGGTTGGCCTCCAGCACGTAGAGGGCGTCGTCCTTGAGCGCGTACTGCACGTTGAGCAGGCCGCGCACGCCCACGCCCCGGGCGATCTCCTCGGTGTACCGGCGCACCTGGGTCAGGTGCGAGCCGGCGAGCGTGATCGGCGGCAGCACGCACGAGGAGTCGCCGGAGTGGATGCCGGCCTCCTCGATGTGCTCCATCACGCCGCCGATGTACACCTCGCCGGTGGCGTCGCAGAGCGCGTCGACGTCGATCTCGATCGCGTCGTCGAGGAAGCGGTCGACGAGCACCGGGTGGTCCGGCGAGATCTCGGTGGCCCGGCCGATGTAGTCGCGGAGGGTCGGCTCGTCGTACACGATCTCCATGCCGCGCCCGCCGAGCACGTAGGACGGGCGGACCAGCACCGGGTACCCGATGTCGTCCGCGATCGCGCGGGCCTCCTCGAACGAGGTGGCCGTGCCGTGCGCGGGTGCCCGCAGCCCGGCCTTGGCCAGCACCGCGCCGAACGCGCCCCGGTGCTCGGCGAGGTGGATGGACTCGGGCGTGGTGCCGACGATCGGCACGCCCGCGTTCTTGAGCCGCTGCGCGAGGCCGAGCGGAGTCTGGCCGCCGAGCTGCACGACCACACCGACGACGCCGGGCCCGCCCGCGGCGGTGCCGGACGAGTGCTCGGCGTGCCACACCTCCAGCACGTCTTCGAAGGTGAGCGGCTCGAAGTACAGCCGGTCGGCGGTGTCGTAGTCGGTGGAGACGGTCTCCGGGTTGCAGTTGACCATCACGGTCTCGTAGCCCGCCGCCCGGAGCGCCATCACCGCGTGCACGCACGAGTAGTCGAACTCGATGCCCTGCCCGATCCTGTTCGGCCCGGAGCCGAGGATCAGCACCTTGGGCCGGTCAGAGGGGGCGACCTCGGTCTCCTCGTCGTAGGAGGAGTAGTGGTACGGCGTCTTCGCGGCGAACTCGGCCGCGCACGTGTCCACCGTCTTGTACACCGGGCGCAGGCCCAGCCGGTGGCGGAGCGTGCGGATGCCGTCTTCGCCGGCGAACTCGGGGCGCAGCGCGGCGATCTGCCAGTCGGAGAGTCCGGCGCGCTTCGCCCGCCGCAACAGCGCTTCGTCGAGCACCGGCGCGGCGACGATCTCCGCGCGCAGCTCGACGAGCGAGGCGATCTGGTCCAGGAACCACGGATCCATGCCGCCCGTCGCCGACGCGACCTGCTCCACCGTCGCGCCGAGCCGCAGCGCCCGCTCGACGGTGTAGAGCCGCCCGTCGTGCGGGGTGCGGAGCGCCTCCAAAGTGGACTCCAGCGACGAGTCCGGGTCCGGCGCGGTCCAGAAGCCCACCGCCTTGGACTCCAGGGAGCGCATCGCCTTGTTGAGCGCCTCGGTGAAGTTGCGGCCCAGCGACATCGCCTCGCCGACCGACTTCATCGTGGTGGTCAGCTCGGGGTCGGCGCCGGGAAACTTCTCGAACGCGAAGCGCGGGATCTTCACCACCACGTAGTCGAGCGCGGGCTCGAATGCGGCCGGCGTCTCCTGGGTGACGTCGTTGGGAATCTCGTCCAATGTGTACCCGATGGCCAGCTTCGCGGCGATCTTGGCGATCGGGAAGCCGGTGGCCTTGGAGGCGAGCGCGGACGAGCGGGAGACCCGGGGGTTCATCTCGATGACCACGAGCCGCCCGTCGCCCGGGTGCACCGCGAACTGGATATTGCACCCGCCGGTGTCCACCCCGACCTCGCGGAGCACCGCGATGCCGAGGTCGCGCATCCGCTGGTACTCCCGGTCGGTCAGCGTCATGGCCGGCGCGACGGTGACGCTGTCGCCGGTGTGCACGCCCATCGGGTCGACGTTTTCGATCGAGCAGACCACGACCACGTTGTCCTTGCGGTCGCGCATCAGCTCCAGCTCGTACTCCTTCCAGCCGAGTACGCTCTCCTCGATCAGCACCTCGTGCACCGGGGAGGCGGCCAGGCCCGCGCCCGCGATCCGCTCCAGGTCTTCGGGAGTGTGCGCCATGCCGGACCCGAGACCGCCCATCGTGAACGAGGGCCGGATGACCACCGGGAGCCCGAGCTCGGCGACGGTCTCGCGCACCTCGTCCATCGACCGGCACACGCGGCTGCGCGGCGTCTCACCGCCGGCCTTGGCGACGATCTCCTTGAACAGCTGGCGGTCCTCGCCCCGGCGGATCGCGTCGATGCGGGCGCCGATCAGCTCGACGCCGTACTTGTCGAGCACGCCCGACTCGTGCAGCGCGACCGCGGTGTTGAGCGCGGTCTGGCCGCCGAGCGTGGGCAGCAGCGCGTCGGGCTTCTCCCGGGCGATGACCAGCTCGACGAACTCCGGCGTGATCGGCTCGACGTACGTGGCGTCGGCGAACTCCGGGTCGGTCATGATGGTCGCCGGGTTGGAGTTGACCAGGCTGACCCGCAGCCCCTCGGCGCGCAGCACCCGGCACGCCTGGGTGCCGGAGTAGTCGAACTCGCACGCCTGCCCGATCACGATCGGCCCCGAGCCGATCACGAGCACGTGCTGGATGTCGGTCCGTTTAGGCATCGTCGGTCAACTCCACGAACCGGTCGAAGAGGTAGTCCGCGTCGTGCGTGCCCGCGGCCGCCTCCGGGTGGTACTGGACGGTGAAGGCGGGCACGTCGAGCGCCCGCAGCCCTTCGACCACGTTGTCGTTGAGGCAGATGTGCGAGACCTCCACCCGGCCGAAGTCTGTCTCGACGACCTCGCCGTGTGGGGCCTCGACCGCGAAGCCGTGGTTGTGCGAGGTCACCTCGACCTTGCCGGTCGTGCGGTCGAGCACCGGCTGGTTGATGCCGCGGTGGCCGTAGCGCAGCTTGTAGGTACCGAAGCCCAGCGCCCGCCCCAGGATCTGGCTGCCGAAGCAGATGCCGAACAGCGGCACCCGCCGCCGCATCACCTCGCGGGCCAGCGCCACCGGGTGGTCGGCGGTCGCCGGGTCGCCCGGGCCGGGCGAGAAGAAGACCGCGTCCGCGCCGAGCCCGAGCAGATCGTCCACCGTGGACGTCGCGGGCAGCACGTGGGTGGTGACGCCGCGGGCGGCCAGCCGCCGCGGCACGTTGCGCTTGATGCCCAGGTCGAGGGCGGCCACCGTGAACCGGTGCTCGCCGTCGGCTTCCACTGTGTACATCTCCGGGGTGGTCACCTCGGCCGACAGGTCGGCGCCGACCATCTCGGGCGCGGCGAGCACCCGCTCGCGCAGGGCGATCGGGTCGGTCTCCTCAGTGGACACACCGACCCGCATCGCGCCCCGCTCGCGCAGGTGGCGGGTGAGCGCGCGGGTGTCGACCCCGCTGATGCCCACCACGCCCTCGGCGGCGAGCCGCTCCTCCAGGCCGCCGGTGGCGCGCCAGTTGGAACCGATCCGGGCCGGGTCGCGCACGACGTAGCCGGCGACCCAGATCCGGCCCGACTCGTCGTCTTCACCGTTGACGCCGGTGTTGCCGATGTGCGGGGCGGTCTGCACGACGACCTGCCGGTGGTAAGACGGGTCGGTCAGCGTCTCCTGGTAGCCGGTCATGCCGGTGGTGAAGACCGCCTCGCCGAAGGTCTCCCCCTCCGCGCCGTACGCCTCGCCGTGGAACACACGCCCGTCTTCGAGCACCAGGATGGCGGGCTTCCTCATTGCCTACCTCCGATCCGGACTGCGGGACTCGCATGCCCAGGCCCGCGGCGACGTCCAGGCCGTCGAAGCTCATTCCTCGCACGGATCACAAGACAGCCTTTCCGTCGAGCACCGTTGCCTCGCCGCGCAGGAACGTCGCGACCACCCGGCCGGGCAGCGTCATGCCCGCGTACGGCGTGTTGCGGCTGCGGCTGGCCGACTCCCCCGGGTCGACGACGCGGCGCGCGGCCGGGTCGACGAGCGTGAGGTTTGCCTTCACCCCGGGCGCCAGGTCGTGGCCGTGGTCGGCCAGCCCGGCGATCCGCGCCGGCGTACGGGACATCCGCTCGGCGATCATGTCCCAGTCGTCGCCCAGGACGTCGAGCACGATCGAGAGCGCGGTCTCCAGGCCGAGCATGCCCGGCCGGGCGTACGCCCACTCGCATTCCTTGTCTTCCACCGCGTGCGGCGCGTGGTCGGTGGCGACGACGTCGATGACCCCTTCACGCAGGGCCTCGCGCAGCGCCTCCACGTCGGCCTTGGTACGCAGCGGCGGGTTCACCTTGAAGACCGGGTCGTAGCTCGTCGCCCGCTCGTCGGTGAGCAGCAGGTGGTGCGGCGTGACCTCCGCCGTTACCTTCACGCCCCTGGCCTTCGCGTGGCGCAGCACCTCGACGCTGCCGGCCGTGGAGACGTGGCAGACGTGCAGGCGGCTGCCCACGTGCTCGGCGAGCAGCACGTCGCGGGCGATGATCGCCTCCTCCGCGACCGCCGGCCAGCCGGTCAGCCCGAGGCGGGTGGCGACCTCGCCCTCGTGCATCTGCGCGCCCTCGGTCAGCCGCGGCTCCTCGGCGTGCTGGGCGATCACGCCGTCGAACGCCTTCACGTACTCCAGCGCCCGCCGCATCAGCCGCGGGTCGGCGACGCAGTGGCCGTCGTCGGAGAAGATGCGCACCTGCGCCGCCGACGTGGCCATCGCGCCGAGCTCGGCCAGCCGTTCGCCGGCCAGCCCCACCGTCACCGCGCCGATCGGCTGCACGTCGACGAGCCCGGCCTCGCGGCCCAGCCGGTAGACCTGCTCGACGACGCCGGCCGTGTCGGCCACCGGCGAGGTGTTGGCCATCGCGCAGACCGCCGTGTAGCCGCCGAGGGCCGCCGCCCGCGAGCCGGTCTCCACCGTCTCGGCGTCCTCGCGTCCCGGTTCCCGGAGGTGGGTGTGCAGATCGACGAGGCCGGGCAGCGCGACGAGGCCGTCGGCGTCGATCACCTGGGCGTTCTTCGCCCCGCCTTCGGCGATCACGCCGTCGCGGATCAGAAGGTCGGTCTTCCCCCGGCCGAGGATGGAAACGCCTTTGACGAGAAAGCTCACGACTTGCCTCCGAGCAGCAGGTAGAGGACGGCCATCCGCACGGAGACCCCGTTGGCGACCTGTTCGACGATGGTGGATCGGGTCGAGTCGGCCACCTCGGGTGCGATCTCCATGCCCCGGTTCATCGGGCCGGGGTGCATGACGATCGCGTGCTCGGGCAGCCGGCGCATGCGCGGCCCGTCCAGCCCGTAACGGCGGGCGTACTCGCGTTCGCTCGGGAAGTAGGAGGCGTTCATGCGCTCCCTCTGCACGCGCAGCATCATCACCACGTCGGCGTCGGGCAGCACGGCGTCGAGGTCGTACGAGACCTCGGTGCGCAGGTCCGGTGGGATCAGCGTGGGCGGGCCGACCAGCGTGACCTTTGCCCCGAGCGTGGCGAGCAGGTGCACGTTGGAGCGGGCCACCCGGCTGTGCAGCACGTCGCCCACGATCGCGACGCTCAGCCCGGCGAGGCGGCCGAGGCGGGAGCGCATCGTGTACGCGTCGAGCAGCGCCTGCGTCGGGTGCTCGTGGGTGCCGTCGCCGGCGTTGAGCACCGAGCCCTCCACCCAGGTGGCCAGCCGGTGCGGCGCGCCCGAGGCGGGGTGGCGGATCACCACCGCGTCGGCGCCCATGGCCTGGAGCGTGAGGGCGGTGTCCTTGAGGCTCTCCCCCTTGGACACGCTCGACCCCTTGGCCGAGAAGTTGATGACGTCGGCGGAGAGGCGCTTGGCGGCCGCCTCGAAGGAGATTCGAGTACGGGTCGAGTCTTCGTAGAAGAGGTTGACGACCGTGCGGCCGCGCAGCGTGGGCAGCTTCTTCACCTCGCGGCCGGCGACCGTGGACATCTCGGCCGCCGTGTCGAGGACCAGCGTCGCCGTCGCCGCGTCCAGGTCCGCGGCGGAGAGCAGGTGCTTCATGAGTGGTTACCCCCGTAGAGCTTGACCTCGTCCGCGCCGTCGATCTCGTCGAGGGCGACCTTGACGCTCTCGCTGAGCGCCGTGGGGATGTTCTTGCCGACGTAGTCGGCGCGGATCGGCAGCTCGCGGTGGCCGCGGTCGACGAGCACCGCCAGCTGCACCGAGCGCGGGCGGCCGATGTCGCTGAGCGCGTCGAGGGCGGCCCGCACGGTGCGGCCGGAGAAGAGCACGTCGTCGACGAGGATCACCCGCCGACCGTCCACGCCGGCCGGTGGCACCTCGGTCGGCCCGATCGCGCGGGTGGCCTGGCTTCGGAGATCGTCACGGTAAAGCGTGATGTCCAACACACCCACGGGCACGTCGATGCCCTCGAAGGTGCGGATGCGGTCGGCGAGGCGGCGGGCGAGCGGCACGCCCCGCGTCGGGATGCCGAAGAGAACGGTGTCCGCCGCCCCCTGGGTCTTCTCCAGGATCTGGTGGGCGATGCGGTCGACGATCCGCTTGACGTCGTCGGCACTCAGGATGGACTTCGCGAGGGCAGCCTGCGGTAACGCCACTGGCGGTCACTCCTTCCCCGCCTCACGGGACGGGCCTTAAAGGGTGTCGATGTCCGGCGCGTCCCGCGGGTCGCGGGCCGGCCGGTGGCCGCACGCAACGTTACCAGTGGACCTTGCGAACCCCTCGCAACACCTCCTGAGCTACGAATCAGTACTGGTGCGAAAGCGGACAAGTATGCTTTTATCGCGCGGGAATGCGTTTAGGGGCACTTGACGCTGTGTCTCAATCCCCGTACCGTCACGCTCCGTAGCGAACAGCTGGGGAGAACCCCGGGCAGAGCACTGGGAGTGTCGGAATGCCCTCTGAGTACGCCAAGTCCTTGGGCGCCCGCCTGCGCTCCATCCGCCAGCAGCAGGGCCTGTCCCTGCAAGGGGTGGAGGAGAAGTCGAACGGGCGCTGGAAGGCCGTCGTGGTCGGCTCGTACGAGCGCGGCGACCGCGCGGTCACCGTGTCCCGCCTCGCCGAGCTGGCGGACTTCTACCGCGTGCCCGTCTCGGAGCTGCTGCCCGACGGCAGCGGCGTCCGGCACGAGCCCACCAACAAGATCGTGCTCGACCTGGAGCGGCTGTACGACGAGGTGTCCGACGAGCTCGCCTACGTCGCCCGGTACGCGCGCGCGATCCAACAGCAGCGCGGCGACTACAACGGCCGCGTCCTCTCCATCCGCGCCGACGACCTCCGCGCGCTGGCGATCGTGTACGACATCTCGCCCTCCGGCCTCATCGAGCGCCTGACCGAGGCCGGGGTGCTGGTGGCCGACCCGCGGGCGTTCTTCGCCTCCTGAGGTCCGGCCTCACCGGCGGCGCGGCGCCTCCTCCCCGGCGCCCGCCCGCCACCGCACGGCCCGAAAGGCACGTGGTTCGCACCGAACCACGTGCCTTTCCGCTTTATTTGAGCTACCGCGACGATGCTCCTATGGTTGTCAAGCGGCGGGGTCAGGGTCGTTTGTTGTGATGATTTGGTAGAGCTCGCGGGCGATGTAC
>NZ_JCADBM010000053.1:0-5388 GCF_059359075.1 Phytohabitans sp. LZ39
AAGAAGTCCGGCGGTGTCCTACTCTCCCACACCCTCCCGGGTGCAGTACCATCGGCGCTGGAAGGCTTAGCTTCCGGGTTCGGAATGTGTCCGGGCGTTTCCCCTCCGCCATGACCGCCGTAACACTATAAACCTAACAAATCCAACACATGTTGGTTGTTGGTTCAGATTCGCATAGTGGACGCGTAGCAGCTTTGTAGGTCAAGTCCTCGGCCTATTAGTACCAGTCACCTCAACCTGTTACCAGGCTTACAGCTCTGGCCTATCAACCCAATCGTCTATTGGGGGCCTTAACCCATCACTGGGTGGGATACCTCATCTTGAAGCAGGCTTCCCGCTTAGATGCTTTCAGCGGTTATCCCTTCCGAACGTAGCCAACCAGCCGTGCCCCTGGCGGGACAACTGGCACACCAGAGGTTCGTCCGTCCCGGTCCTCTCGTACTAGGGACAGCCCTTCTCAAGTATCCTACGCGCACGGCGGATAGGGACCGAACTGTCTCACGACGTTCTAAACCCAGCTCGCGTACCGCTTTAATGGGCGAACAGCCCAACCCTTGGGACCTGCTACAGCCCCAGGATGCGACGAGCCGACATCGAGGTGCCAAACCATCCCGTCGATATGGACTCTTGGGGAAGATCAGCCTGTTATCCCCGGGGTACCTTTTATCCGTTGAGCGACACCGCTTCCACACGCAAGTGCCGGATCACTAGTCCCGACTTTCGTCCCTGCTCGACCCGTCAGTCTCACAGTCAAGCTCCCTTGTGCACTTACACTCAACACCTGATTGCCAACCAGGCTGAGGGAACCTTTGGGCGCCTCCGTTACCCTTTAGGAGGCAACCGCCCCAGTTAAACTACCCACCAGACACTGTCCCTGAACCCGATCAGGGCCCAAAGTTAGATACCCAAACCCAACAGAGTGGTATTTCAAGATTGCCTCCACCAACACTGGCGTGCCAGCTTCACAGGCTCCCACCTATCCTACACAATCAAGTCCGAATACCAATGTCAAGCTATAGTAAAGGTCCCGGGGTCTTTCCGTCCTGCCGCGCGTAACGAGCATCTTTACTCGTAATGCAATTTCGCCGGGCCTGTGGTTGAGACAGTGGGGAAGTCGTTACGCCATTCGTGCAGGTCGGAACTTACCCGACAAGGAATTTCGCTACCTTAGGATGGTTATAGTTACCACCGCCGTTTACTGGCGCTTAAGTTCTCAGCTTCGCCCCGAAAGACTAACCGGTCCCCTTAACGTTCCAGCACCGGGCAGGCGTCAGTCCATATACAGCGTCTTACGACTTCGCATGGACCTGTGTTTTTAGTAAACAGTCGCTTCCCCCTGCTCTCTGCGGCCATACCACGCTCCACCAGCAAGTGGCTTCACGCGTCCGGCCCCCCTTCTCCCTAAGTTACGGGGGCAATTTGCCGAGTTCCTTAACCACAGTTCACCCGATCGCCTCGGTATTCTCTACCTGACCACCTGTGTCGGTTTAGGGTACGGGCCGCTCGGAACTCGCTAGAGGCTTTTCTCGGCAGCATAGGATCACTGACTTCACCTGAATCGGCTCGGCATCACGCCTCAGCCTTAATGGTGTGCGGATTTGCCTACACACCGGCCTACACGCTTACCCCGGCACAACCACCGGCCGGGCTCAGCTACCTTCCTGCGTCACCCCATCGCTTGACTACTACCACCCAGGTTCCCACGCTCACCAACCTTGACCCGAAGGTCGCAGCCGGCTCGGGCGGTTAGCACAGGAAGGTTCGTCATGGGCGTTCCTTCGCGGGTACGGGAATATCAACCCGTTATCCATCGACTACGCCTCTCGGCCTCGCCTTAGGCCCCGACTCACCCAGGGCGGAATAACCTGGCCCTGGAACCCTTGGTCATCCGGCGGAAGGGTTTCTCACCCTTCTTTCGCTACTCATGCCTGCATTCTCACTCGTACCACGTCCACAACTAGGTCACCCTGCTGCTTCACTCGTGGCACGACGCTCCCCTACCCATCCACACACCTAGACCACAATCCGAAAATCGCAGCCAGGTACATATGTGAATGCCACAGCTTCGGCGGTGTACTTGAGCCCCGCTACATTGTCGGCGCGGAACCACTTGACCAGTGAGCTATTACGCACTCTTTAAAGGGTGGCTGCTTCTAAGCCAACCTCCTGGTTGTCTAAGCGACCCCACATCCTTTTCCACTTAGCACACGCTTAGGGGCCTTAGCTGGTGATCTGGGCTGTTTCCCTCTCGACTACGAAGCTTATCCCCCGCAGTCTCACTGCCACGCTCTCACTTACCGGCATTCGGAGTTTAGCTGATTTCGGTAACCTTGTAGGGCCCCTAGACCATCCAGTGCTCTACCTCCGGCAAGAAACACGCAACGCTGCACCTAAATGCATTTCGGGGAGAACCAGCTATCACGGAGTTTGATTGGCCTTTCACCCCTAACCACAGGTCATCCCCCAACTTTTCAACGTTGGTGGGTTCGGCCCTCCACACGGTCTTACCCGCGCTTCAGCCTGCCCATGGCTAGATCACTCCGCTTCGGGTCTAGAACACGCGACTCAACGCCCTCTTCAGACTCGCTTTCGCTACGGCTACCCCACACGGGTTAACCTCGCCACATGCCACTAACTCGCAGGCTCATTCTTCAAAAGGCACGCCGTCACCTCGAACACAAAGGCTCTCAGCTCCGACGGATTGTAGGCGAACGGTTTCAGGTACTATTTCACTCCCCTCCCGGGGTACTTTTCACCATTCCCTCACGGTACTCGTCCGCTATCGGTCACCAGGGAGTATTCAGGCTTACCAGGTGGTCCTGGCAGATTCACGGCACATTCCACGAGTGCGCCGCTACTCGGGAAAACCCAAAGAAGGCTCGCTGCTTTCGCCTACCGGACTATCACCGTCTACGGTCGGCCTTTCCAGACCATTCAACTAACAACAAGCTTTGTAACTCCTCGAACGCGTGTCAGCACGTCCAATGGGCTCCCACAACCCCGACCACGCAACCCCTGACAGGTATCACACGCAACCGGTTTAGCCTACATCCGCTTTCGCTCGCCACTACTCACGGAATCACAATTGTTTTCTCTTCCTGCGGGTACTGAGATGTTTCACTTCCCCGCGTTCCCTCCTACACCCTATGCATTCAGATGCAGGTGACACCACACAACTGGTGCCGGGTTACCCCATTCGGACACCCTGGGATCACAGCTCGGTTGACAGCTCCCCCAGGCCTATCGCGGCCTCCCACGTCCTTCATCGGCTCCTGGTGCCAAGGCATCCACCGTTCGCCCTTGACAACTTGACCACAAAGATGCTCGCGTCCACTATGCAAATCTCAACAAACAACCAACCCACAACCCCACACCCCAACACCAGCACCACAGACTCTTCATCCACAGCCGGTATATCAGGGCAGGCCATGCCTGGCATGCTCACTTTGCCCGGAGACTCAAACCACCCCCCTCCAACGGGGGCCACCCCCTCAGGGGGTGCGTGGTTTGTTCTCTCAGGACTCAACAGGGTGTCTACACCATCTCCATCCAGCCGCACCAACCCAACATCCGTTCCACGCCACCCAAAGACAGCAGTACTAGGAAAGGCTGGCCGTTGCCAGAGAAAATGTTCGCCAGTGTCTCCGCCAATGAGCACCCCACCACCACACGATTGGGTGATGCGGGCCCCATGCCGCCATTACAGCGGAATGGTGCTCCTTAGAAAGGAGGTGATCCAGCCGCACCTTCCGGTACGGCTACCTTGTTACGACTTCGTCCCAATCGCCAGCCCCACCTTCGACGGCTCCCTCCACAAGGGTTGGGCCACCGGCTTCGGGTGTTGCCGACTTTCGTGACGTGACGGGCGGTGTGTACAAGGCCCGGGAACGTATTCACCGCAGCGTTGCTGATCTGCGATTACTAGCGACTCCGACTTCACGGGGTCGAGTTGCAGACCCCGATCCGAACTGAGACCGGCTTTTTGGGATTCGCTCCACCTCACGGTATCGCAGCCCTTTGTACCGGCCATTGTAGCATGCGTGAAGCCCTGGACATAAGGGGCATGATGACTTGACGTCATCCCCACCTTCCTCCGAGTTGACCCCGGCAGTCTTCGATGAGTCCCCGGCATAACCCGCTGGCAACATCGAACGAGGGTTGCGCTCGTTGCGGGACTTAACCCAACATCTCACGACACGAGCTGACGACAGCCATGCACCACCTGTCACCGCCCCCGAAGGACCCACCATCTCTGATGGTTTTGCGGTGATGTCAAACCCAGGTAAGGTTCTTCGCGTTGCATCGAATTAATCCGCATGCTCCGCCGCTTGTGCGGGCCCCCGTCAATTCCTTTGAGTTTTAGCCTTGCGGCCGTACTCCCCAGGCGGGGCGCTTAATGCGTTAGCTGCGGCACAGAGAACCGGAGAGGCCCCCCACACCTAGCGCCCAACGTTTACAGCGTGGACTACCAGGGTATCTAATCCTGTTCGCTCCCCACGCTTTCGCTCCTCAGCGTCAGTATCGGCCCAGAGACCCGCCTTCGCCACCGGTGTTCCTCCTGATATCTGCGCATTTCACCGCTACACCAGGAATTCCAGTCTCCCCTACCGAACTCTAGCCTGCCCGTATCGACTGCAGACCCGCAGTTGAGCCACGGGATTTCACAGTCGACGCGACAAGCCGCCTACGAGCTCTTTACGCCCAATAAATCCGGACAACGCTCGCGCCCTACGTCTTACCGCGGCTGCTGGCACGTAGTTGGCCGGCGCTTCTTCTGCAGGTACCGTCACTCACGCTTCGTCCCTGCTGAAAGAGGTTTACAACCCGAAGGCCGTCATCCCTCACGCGGCGTCGCTGCATCAGGCTTCCGCCCATTGTGCAATATTCCCCACTGCTGCCTCCCGTAGGAGTCTGGGCCGTGTCTCAGTCCCAGTGTGGCCGGTCGCCCTCTCAGGCCGGCTACCCGTCGTCGCCTTGGTAGGCCATCACCCCACCAACAAGCTGATAGGCCGCGAGCCCATCCCTAGCCGAAAAACTTTCCACCACAGGCCATGCGACCCACAGTGAATATCCGGTATTAGCCCCCGTTTCCGAGGGTTATCCCAAAGCCAAGGGCAGGTTACTCACGTGTTACTCACCCGTTCGCCGCTCGAGTACCCCGAAGGGCCTTTCCGCTCGACTTGCATGTGTTAAGCACGCCGCCAGCGTTCGTCCTGAGCCAGGATCAAACTCTCCAACAAAAACCTGAAGAAATGTCCCGGCAACAAAGTTGCCAAAGGAATCTCCACCAACATCCCAAAAGATGCCGACGGGGAAAAATAAACCAAACTTGGCACTGGCTTATACAAACACCCTGTTGAGTTCTCAAAGAACAAACACACACCGCGA
>NZ_JCADBM010000054.1:0-5312 GCF_059359075.1 Phytohabitans sp. LZ39
TTTCGGCGAGCGCTGCGAGCCGCCGGCCGGGAGCGGTGCCCGCGGGAGCATACGGTCCGCCGCTGACGCGGACGTGGGCAAATCTACTTGAAAGCGTCACCCGCGCGATCAGCGTGATCGGTACGACCCGGGGGTGACCGGTGACGGCCAGGCGCGAGGCTTGCGTTGACGTCGGGGGCAAGGTTTAGCGTTGTGATCATGCGAATCGGGGAGCTGGCGGGGCAGGCGGGCACCACGACGCGGGCGCTGCGCTACTACGAGGCGCACGGGTTGGTGCGGCCGCGGCGCGCGGCCAACGGCTACCGGGACTACGACGAGGCGGAGCTGCGCGTGGTGCGGGAGATACGCGCGCTGCTGGCCGCCGGCTTCGTACTCGACGAGATCCGGCCGTTCGTGGCGTGCCTGCGGGCGGGCAACCCCAGCGGCGACGTCTGCCCCGACTCGGTGAGCGTGCTGCGGCGCAAGCTCGCCGAGGTGGAGGCGTACATCGAGCGGCTCGAAACGGTGCGCCGCCAGCTCTGCGAGCAGCTGGGCGCGGCGCGTTGAGGTTCGCGATCAGCTACAGCCCGCACTACCACGGGGTCGACCCGGAGATCCTCGTCCGGTACGCGCGGGACGCGGAGGAGTGCGGCTTCGAGGCGATCTACCTGCCCGAGCACATCGTGCTCTACCCCGGCGCCACGATCGGTCAGACGCCGATCCCGCCGGCGCTCGCCATCCCGGACCCGCTCGACACGCTGGCCTTCGTGGCGGCGGCGACCTCGCGGATCCTGCTCGGCACCGGCGTGTTGCTGCTGCCGTACCACCACCCTGTCGTCCTCGCGAAGCGGCTGGCGACCATCGACGTGCTGTCGCGCGGGCGCATGCGGCTGCTCACCGTCGGGCTCGGCACGTTGCCCGGCGAGGCGCACGCGACCGGCGTCGACTTCGCCAGCCGGGGGCGCCGCGCCGACGAGGCGATCGACGTGCTGCGCCTGCTGTGGGGTGGGGGCGAGGAGGGGGTGAGCTTCCACGGGGAGTTCTTCGACTTCGACGACCTGACCTGCTATCCCAAGCCGCACGGCGGCACGCACCTGCCGATCCACATCGGAGGGTCGAGCCGTCCCGCCGCGCGCCGGGCCGGGCGGCGGGGCGACGGCTGGTTCGCGGGCGGCATGCTCCCTCCGGAGGAGCGGCGCGCCCATCTGGAGCTCGCCCGCGCGAGCGCCGTGGCGGCCGGCCGCGACCCGGCCGCGCTTGAGGTCACCCGCTGGGCGTCCATCGACGTGTCGCCGGAGCGGGTCGAGGCGCTCGCGGCCGAGGGCGTGACCCGTGTCGTCGTCGGCGCCACGGGGGAGGATGCCGTGGAGCGGTACGCCCAGATGACGTCCTTCGCCGAGCGGTTCGGGCTCGGATAAACCGGTGGCTCCGCCGAGTGCGCCTCGCTAGCGTCGGGCCGTGACGTACGAGCACCCGCTGGCCTACCTGCTCGGCATCGAGGGCATCGCGCTGCTGCGGGCGTTCACCGGTGAGCACGACCGCGCGTTCGTCGAGGCCCGCCTCGCGGAGGTACGCCGCCTGCTCGACGACGGCACGCTGGCCGGTCCCGGTGTCGAGGTCGCGTCGGTGGACACTGTGGAGGGTTACCGGATCTGGTCGCGTTCCTACGACGCGGAGCCCAACGGCGCGTTCGAGTGGGACGCGATCGTGGTCGACATCCTCGACGGCCTGCCCGCTGGCGACGCGCTCGACGCCGCCTGCGGCACCGGGCGCTACTCCGCGCTGCTCGCCGAGCGCGGCCACCGGGTCACCGGCGTCGACGGCTCACCGGACATGCTGGCCCGGGCCCGCGAGCGGGTGCCGTCGGCGAGGTTCCTCCTCGGAGACCTGCACCGGCTGCCGGTGGCCGACCGCTCGGTCGACGTGGTGACCTGCGCGCTGGCGCTGACCCACGTGCGCGCGCTGGGGCCGGTGTTCGCGGAGTTCGCGCGGGTGCTGCGGCCGGGCGGCCACCTCGTGCTCTGCGACATCCACCCGGACATGGTGGCCCTCGGCTCGATCCCGTGCGTGCGCTTGCCGGACGGGGCGCCGGGCCGGATGCCGGCCGCGCGGCACCTCGTCGGCGACTACCTGCGCGCCGCGCTGCCGGTGGGGCTGCGGCCCGTCCGGTGCGAGGAGCCCCGGCTCGGCGGCGGCGCGCCCGAGTCCACTGAGGAGCCTCCACCCGGCGGCGGCGCGCCGCAGTCCACAGAGGATGCACCGGAGCCCGCGGAGGAGAAGGCGGCGGACCTGGGGCCGTGGGACCTCTGGCCGTGGTCGCTACAGGCGCTGCTGCCCGAGGCCACCCGTGCCGCCAGCGACGGCATGGGCGCCATGCTCTTCTGGCATTTCGAGCGCGCCGGGCTCACCGCGCGGTCGACCCCGTCACGGGAGGTCTCCGCGGACCAGCGGTAGGACGATCGTTTCGACGATGACCCCGTCCGGCACCGGGTGCAGGGTCATGAGCATCTTGTGGCGGAGCAGGTCGGTCGGTAGGCGCGCGATCCGGTCGGTGATCTTCGCCGGGTCGATCTCGTTGCGCACGACCTCGAGGCCTCAGCCGTCGATCGGCGGCGCGTGAGGATGGCGGAGAAGGCGACGGGTCAGGCGTCGACGGTCAGGCCCTGGATGGTGATGGCCACCTTCGGCTTTCCGCCGCCGCCCGCGAGGGAGTTGTCGTGGCCTCCGGCGGCGACCTGGCCGACGACCTCCAGGCCGGCCGTCACGGTGCCGAACGGGGTGTACGCCGGATCGAGCTCGCCGTCCTTGAACACGATGAAGAACTGGCTGCCGTTCGTGCCGGCGCCGGCGTTCGCCATCGCGACGACGCCGCGGGTGTAGCGGGCGCCGGCCAGGTTTTCGTCGGCGAACGCGTAGTCCGGCTGGCCGGTGCCGGTGCCGGTCGGGTCGCCGCACTGGAGGATGGAGAGCCCCTCGGTGACCAGCCGGTGGCACGGGCTGCCGTCGAAGTAGTGCTTGGCGGCCAGGTGGGCGAAGCTCGCCACGGTGCACGGGGTGGCCGCGCGGTCCATCGTGATGGTGATCGGGCCGAGGTTGGTGGTGATCCGCATGGTGGCGGTGCCGGAGCGCGGGGCGCCCGCGAAGTCCGGCATGCCGACCGCCTTGTCCGCCGGCTCGGCCGCCCGGCTCGTGGCGCCACACGCGCCGCCGGAGCCGGCGGGCGGCGCGGCACGGTCGCCGTTCGTGCCGGAGTCGATCGCGCCGTCGTTCACGTAGTACACGACGGCGGCCGTCACACAGCCCGCGCACAGCAGGACCGCGACGACCGCGCCGGCCACCAGGCCGATGACCAGGCCGCGCCTGCTCTTCGGTGGCGGCGGCGCCAGTGGTGGTGGCCCCATGCCGGCCGGCGGCGGCCACGGGCCGGCCTGCGGCGGATAGGGCTGATAGGGCGGGCGGGGCGGCTCCGGCTGACCGGGCGCCGGTGGAGGGGGGTTGGTCACCGGGGAGTCCTCATTTCGAGGCGAGATCGGCGACCAACGGGCTGATCAGGCGAAACATGCCTGGCAGGTGTGCCCCCGGTGGGATTCGAACCCACACTGTCGGAGGTTTGAGCTCCGTTCCTCTGCCGGTTGGGATACGGGGACGTCGGTCGGGTCGGGAACTGACCGCGACCAGACTACCCACTACGCTGAGGGCGACGGCACCCGACCGGTCGGAGTGTCGGGAGCAAGTGAGGGGTAGGGGTTCGTGGCCGACACGCAGGCGGGTGCCGAGCGCAGGCGGGTGCTGATCGCCGAGGACGAGGCGCTCATCCGCCTGGACCTGGCCGAGATGCTGGTCGAAGAGGGCTACGACGTGGTCGGCGAGGCCGGTGACGGTGAGACGGCCGTGCGGCTCGCCCTCGACCTCAAGCCCGACCTCGTCATCCTCGACATCAAGATGCCGATCATGGACGGGCTGGCCGCCGCCGAGCGGATCGCGGGCGAGCGGGTGGCGCCGGTCGTCATCCTCACCGCGTTCAGCCAGCGTGACCTGGTGGAGCGGGCCCGCGCGGCCGGCGCGATGGCCTACCTCGTCAAGCCGTTCCAAAAGAGCGACCTGGTGCCGGCGATCGAGATCGCCCTCTCCCGCTACCAGGAGATCGCCGCCCTCGAGTCCGAGGTGGCCGGGCTCAACGACCGGCTGGAGACGCGCAAGGCCGTCGAGCGGGCCAAGGGGACGTTGATGACCACTTATGGCATGACCGAGCCGCAGGCGTTCAAGTGGATCCAGCGCACCGCCATGGACCACCGTATGACCATGCGTGAGGTGGCTGAGCGGATCTTGACCGAGACCCCGACTGAGGGCTCTGACCAGCCCAAACAGTAGAGCTTTATGACAGCGTTACCGTCAGACTGAGCACGCTACGTAACGGTTTCGTCAACTGCGCGGCCAAGCCCTTACGGGTTGCCCGCCTGGTGGGATAACGTCCCGGCGCAGACCGAGATAGCGGTCGGGCTCGTCTGTCCCGCAAGAGCCAATCGGCAGCGGGTGGTTCGGGCCATTTGATGGAGGAGGGTTCGAGCCTTGAGGCAGAAGCTCGCGCGGGCGTTCGGTGGCATCGCCATCGCCGCGCTCGTATTCGGTGGCGCCGCGTGTCAGGCCGGAGACGACGACGGCGGAGACGGCGGTAGCGGTAGCAACGCCGCGTGTGGCATGAAGATCGGCTTCTTCGGCGCGCTCACCGGTGACGCGGCCGGCTTGGGTATCCACATGCGTAACGGCACCAAGCTGGCGATCGATCAATACAACAAGGAAAACGCCGACTGCACCGCCGAGATCGTCGAGTACGACTCGCAGGGTGACCCGGCCAAGGCCCCGGCCCTGGCGACCCAGGCGGTCGGCGACCAGAAGGTCATCGCGATCATCGGCCCGGCGTTCTCCGGTGAGTCCGAGGTCGCCGACCCGATCTTCCAGTCGGGCAACCTGCCGACGATCACCCCGTCGGCGACCCGCCCGAGCCTGAGCACCAAGGGTTGGAGCGTGTTCCACCGCGGCGTCGGTAACGACGAGTCGCAGGGTCCGGCCGCGGGCCGGTACATCAAGAACGTGCTGAAGGCCGAGAAGGTCTACGTCGTCGACGACCAGTCGGCGTACGGCGCGGGTCTGGCCGACGAGGTCAAGAAGGTCATCGGCACGCCGGTCGGCGAGGACAAGGTCCAGGTCAAGCAGACCAACTTCTCCGCGGTGGTCACCAAGATCCGTAACTCCGGCGCCACGGCGCTGTTCTTCGGTGGCTACTACACCGAGGCGGGCCTGCTGCTCAAGCAGCTCAAGGGCGCCGGCTGGCA
>NZ_JCADBM010000055.1:0-2447 GCF_059359075.1 Phytohabitans sp. LZ39
GCGGGCGCAGAAGTTCACCTGGAACGCGGACGGCACGCCCAACTTCGGCACCCCGGTCAACAGCGGCGTGGCCATCCCGGTGCCGTCGGGTGAGCCGGCGTCCTGACGTCTTGTTGTTTTGCGGTTTGTTGTTTTCGCGGTCGCCGGCGGCCTCAGCGCTGAAACTCCTGGCGCACGATGCCACCGGCGACCGCGCACCACGTCGCCAGGTCGACTTTCCCGGTGGGCTCCAGGCCGTGCAGGCGTTGCACCTTACGCACGGCGTCGCGGGTGGCCACGTCGAACGTGCCGGTCAGCTCCACCGGGTATCCCTTGGGGCGCAGGATGCTCTGTAGTCCGAGCACGGCGTCGCCGGTCGACCGCGCGTCCAGCGGCGGCACCAGCGCGTCCCAGGTGCCGCCGAGCACCTCGCCCAGCCCGGCGGCCGGCATGCCGTGCGCGACCTGGAAGTCGTTGACGGCCGCGACCGTGGTGGGATCGAAGGTGCCGGTCGGCTGCACCTGGTACCCGTGTGTCCGCAGTAGATACTGGGTGAGCCGGACCACCGGGCCGGTGCTGGGGGAGAGGATGTTGGGCCAGGTGCGGGCCGGGATCGCCGACGGACGCTGGCCCAGCGCGCGTGCCACGTCGCGCCGCACGCGCGGAAAGAGCTTGTAGAACTCGATGCCGGGGCACTGTGTCTCGCGAAAGTCCCAGTGTCCGAAGAGGACGTGCGCGCCCAGCCCGTACCGCCGGCAGATCTCCACGCAGAGCGCGGTGAGCCCGGTGAGCAGCGAGCGCGGCGGCGCCTCCTCGACGTAGATGCCCTCGTTCTCGATGCCGATCGCGCGACCGTTTTCACCCGGCGAGTGGGCGCCGACGACCTGCTGGGTGCCACCGCGCAGCGCGGCGAGGCTGCCCGCCCGGCCTTCGAGCACGAAGCCGCCACGGCTGACCGTGAAGTGCTGGCCGCTGTCGAGCCAGCCGTTGCCGTCCATGTGCAGGTTTTGGATGTCGCGGGCGAGCCAGATCGCCTGGTTGACCGAGTAGTCGGTGCTGTTCGGGTAGGCCGTGTGGTGGATGACGACCTTCTGCGTGGTGCCGGTGTTGAGCGTGGGCGTGCCCGACGGCGCGCGGGCCGCCCAGGACGTGCCGGTGATGATCTGGTCGACGAACGGCTGCTCGGTGTCGCTTGTGGACACCGGCGCGGCCTGGGCGGTGGCCGGGATGGTCAGGCCGCCGGCGGCGGCCGCGGCGACACCGGTCTTCACGAGGGTACGGCGGTCGAGGGTCATGGCTCGCTCCTGGTGGCGGTTTTTGCCGACGCTTTGGACCACGCGTGAAGGATATTGCCAGTCGCCGGTGTGTCCGGTCAATCGCCACGTCCGAATCCCGCCAGCATCGCGGCTCTTCCGGGGGCAGGCTGTAGGCATGTCCACTGTGTTCACGACCCTCGACACGCCCATGGGTGCCCTGCTGCTGGCCGGGGAAGGCGGCGTGCTGACCCGCGTCACGTTCGGCCGCCCGGAGCCCGCGTGGCGCGCCGGCGACCTCCCGGAGGCGACCGGCCAGCTGCGCGCCTACCTCGCCGGCGAACGCCACGACTTCGCGCTGCCGGTGCGGTCGGCCGGCACCCCGTTCCAGGAGCGGGTGTGGGCGGCGCTCGACGAGATCCCGTACGGGCGGACGCTCACGTACGGCGCGCTGGCCGAGCGGGTGGGCGCACCACGCGACCGCATCCGCGCGGTGGCCGCGGCCGTGGGTGCCAACCCGCTGCTGATCGTGCGGCCGTGCCATCGGGTGGTGGGGGCGGACGGCTCGCTGACCGGGTACGCCGGAGGGCTGTCCGCCAAGCGCGACTTGCTGACGCTGGAGGGCGCGCTACAGACCGCGCTGTTCTAGAGACCTTTCGGAGTTGGGGTTACCGCGGTCGCGGGCTCGATTCAAAGGCAGATTTGAGCTACCGCGATGTCCGTCGTGGTCCCGACCGCTGCGCGGGGCCCCCGGGGAAACGTGGAGCGCAGCGGAGCGTTTTCTTGGGGTGCATTTCCCGCGGCCTCACCCGTCCGCCGCTGGTCACGCTCACCCCGCGCACGGTCGTTTGTCCACAATGCCCCGTGCCGAGGCGACCGGCACCGGACCGGACAGAGGCACTGTCACCACAGGTAACCGCCGCGGCGGTGTGAACAGGATCCCGATGCCAGATCTTGGAGAGTTTGGGCGCCATATCAACCCTAGGTCTCCTAGATCTGGAAGCCCGACCCCCGATGCTGGTGACGCTGCGTCAGGATGTCGTTGGTAGGGGCTTGTCCCGCGCAGCTGGCAGTGGACGGCCGGGGATTTCGGGCTCGCCTTTCCTCTTGTCGGCGGCGACAGCGTCGAGCGGCCTTCGTCGCCGCCAGTAGCCACCGAGACGGCATCCGCGGCGCGAGCTTCGAGATCTAGAACGGTTAGGGCGCTATATCAGC
>NZ_JCADBM010000056.1:0-1397 GCF_059359075.1 Phytohabitans sp. LZ39
GCGGACCTGTCGTTGGCCGGTTTCGGTCGCAAGGAGATCCAGCTCGCGGAGCACGAGATGCCCGGGCTGATGGCCTTGCGGCGGGAGTACGCCGACGCCCAGCCCCTCGCGGGCGCCCGCGTCACAGGTTCGCTGCACATGACCATCCAGACCGCCGTGCTGATCGAGACACTCACCGCGCTGGGTGCGGAGGTCCGCTGGGCCTCGTGCAACATCTTCTCCACCCAGGACCACGCCGCCGCCGCGATCGTTGTCGGACCCAACGGCACGCCCGAGGCACCGTCCGGCGTCCCGGTGTACGCGTGGAAGGGCGAGACCCTCGCCGAGTACTGGTGGTGCACCGAGCAGGTGCTGGTGTGGCCGGACGGCCAGGGTCCCAACATGATCCTGGACGACGGTGGTGACGCCACGCTGCTGGTGCACAAGGGCGCGGAGTTCGAGAAGGCCGGCGCGGTGCCGGCGCCGGAGACCGCGGACAACGAGGAGTACGCCGTGATCCTCGGCGTGCTTCAGCGCTCGCTCGCCGAGGACAACCGCCGCTGGACCCGCGTCGCCGCCGGCATCAAGGGCGTGACCGAGGAGACCACCACCGGCGTGCACCGGCTGTACGAGATGCAGGCCGCGGGCAGCCTGCTCTTCCCGGCGATCAACGTGAACGACTCGGTGACCAAGAGCAAGTTCGACAACAAGTACGGCTGCCGCCACTCGCTCATCGACGGCATCAACCGCGCCACCGACGTGCTGATCGGCGGCAAGGTCGCGGTCGTGTGCGGGTACGGCGACGTGGGCAAGGGCTGCGCCGAGTCGCTGCGCGGCCAGGGTGCCCGCGTGATCGTGACCGAGGTCGACCCGATCTGCGCGCTCCAGGCCGCGATGGACGGCTACCAGGTCGCCACGCTGGAAGACGTCGTGGAAACCGCGGACATCTTCATCACCGCGACCGGCTGCTTCGACGTCATCACCCACGAGCACATGGCCCGCATGAAGCACCAGGCGATCGTGGGCAACATCGGCCACTTCGACAACGAGATCGACATGGCCGGTCTCGGCAAGCGCGACGACGTGGAGCGGATCAACGTCAAGCCGCAGGTCGACGAGTGGCGCTTCGCCGACGGCCACTCGGTCATCATCCTGTCGGAGGGCCGGCTGCTCAACCTGGGCAACGCGACGGGCCACCCGTCCTTCGTGATGTCCAACTCGTTCTCCAACCAGACGATCGCCCAGATCGAGCTGTTCACGAAGACCGAGGAATACCCGGTCGGCGTGTACACGCTGCCCAAGGCCCTGGACGAGAAGGTCGCCCGCCTGCACCTGGACGCGCTGGGTGCCCGGCTGACCGAGCTCTCCAAGGAGCAGGCCTCGTACCTGGGCGTGCCGATCGAGGGCCCCTACAAGCC
>NZ_JCADBM010000057.1:0-1325 GCF_059359075.1 Phytohabitans sp. LZ39
TGAACCGCCCCGGGTTCTGTGGAGACTTCAGTGGTTGACTCCAGCCACCGCGCGAGGCTGGTGTTGAGCGTAGTAGGTCGATTCGTGTTCGTCTGGCGGCACATGGTCGATGGCGGAGTGCAGCCGTGTGGTGTTGTACCAGTCCACCCATTCGGCGGTGGCCAGTTCGACGTCGGCTAGGCCGCGCCACGGCCCGCGGGGCTTGATCAGTTCGGTCTTGTACAGGCCGATGGTGGACTCCATGAGCGCGTTGTCCAGGGCGTCACCGACGCTGCCGACCGAGGCGTCGATCCCGGCCTCGATCAGGTGGGTGGTGAACCGGAACGACGTGTACTGACTGCCGGCGTCGCTGTGATGGATCAGGCCCGGTCCGATCGGCCGGTGGTGACGATCTCGTCGCCATAGGGCCATGTCCAAGGCGGCCAGCACCAACGGGGTGCGCTTGTTGGTTGCGGCGGACCAGCCCACGATGGCGCGGGAGTAGACGTCGACGACGAACGCTACGTATACCACCCCCGCCCAGGAGGCGACGTGCGTGAAGTCGGCTACCCAGGCCTGGTTTGGTCGCGGCGCGGTGAAGTCCCGGTTGAGTCTGTCGCCGGCGCGCTGGTGCCGCGGATCCGGCACTGTGGTGCGGATCTTCTTACCCCGCGCCGCGCCGGCCAGGCCGGCGCGGCGCATCAGCCGCTCCACCGTGCACCGGGCTACCCGGTGGCCCTGCCAGCGCAGCTGGTGCCAGATCTTGCGGGCTCCGTACACGCCGTAGTTCGCCGCGTAGATGTCATGGATCAGCACCAACAGTTCCTCGTCGCGCTGCTGCCTCCTCGAGGGCGGCCGGGCCTTGGCCGCCCAGTAGCCGCTCGGTGCGATGCTGACCCCGTGCGCACGCAGCACGCGGCAGATCGGCTCGACCCCACCGAACCGGTCACGGTGCTCGTCAATGAACCTCACGAGCGTGTCGTAGGCCGGTCCAGCTCGGCCGCGAAGAAAGCCGACGCGGCCTTCAAGATCTCGTTCGCCCGCCGCAGCTCAGCGTTCTCCCGCCGCAACCGCTTCAGCTCCGCCGACTCATCCGACGTGGTACCCGGCCGCTGCCCGGCATCCACCTCAGCCTGACGCACCCACTTACGCAACGTCTCCGCAGTACCGATCCCGAGCCGCTGCGCAACCGCACCGATCGCGGCCCACTCCGAGTCGTAGTTCGGCCGCACCTCCGCGACCATCCGCACCGCCCGCTCACGCAACTCCAGCGGGTACACAACCGATCTCGCCACCTGTCGATCCTTCCCAATCCGGGAAGCCTCTACAAGATCCGGGGCGGTTCA
>NZ_JCADBM010000058.1:0-1324 GCF_059359075.1 Phytohabitans sp. LZ39
GATGCTCCTATGGTTGTCAAGCGGCGGGGTCAGGGTCGTTTGTTGTGATGATTTGGTAGAGCTCGCGGGCGATGTACCGCTTGAGGCAGCGGATGATCTCTTTCTTGGATAGGCCGTCTTTGGTGCGTCGCTGCATGTAGGCGCGGGTGTTGGGGTCCCAGCGCAGCCGGGTGAGTACGACGCGGTAGAGGGCGGCGTTGGCCTGTCGGTCGCCGCCGCGGTTGAGGCGGTGGCGGGTGGTTTTGCCGGACGAGGCGGGTAGTGGGGCGACGCCGCAGAGCATGGCGAACGCGGTTTCGGAGGTGATCCGGTCGTGGTTTTCGCCGGCGGTGACCAGGAGTTGACCGGCGACGTCGGGGCCGACGCCGTGGACGGTGAGCAGGTCGGGGTTGATGGCGGTCACCAGCGGTTCGAGCAGTTCGTCCAGGTTGGTGATCTCGGCGGACAGTTGTTGGTGGCGGCGGGCCAGCGACCGGAGGGCGAGCTTGACGGCGGTGGCTGGGGTGGCGGCGTTGGCCCGGTCGCCTCGCAGGTTGGCGCAGGTGGCGATCAACTGTTTGACGGGCAGGCCGCGCAGCCGGCCGCGTAGTTCGTCGGGGGCGGTGACGATCAGGGTCTTGATCTGGCGTTGGGTGTCGGCGCGTTGCTCGACCGCGCTGCGCCGGGCCACCCGTAGGTTGCGTAGGGCTTCGACGCGGCCGTCGTGTTGCTTTGGGGTGCCGGTGCGGTCGCCGGCCAGGGCGGTCTTGGCCGCCGCGATGGCATCGATCGGGTCGGACTTGCCCTGCAAGCGGCGCATCTTGCGGTTCGGGCGGTCGACCTCGATCACCTCGACACCCTCACCACGCAGCCGGCGGGCCAGGCCCGCCCCGTATGCGCCGGTCCCCTCGACCCCGACCCGGCCCAGGTGGCCGTGGCCGCGCATCCAGGCCAGCAGGGCGGCGTAGCCGGCCACGGTGGCCGGGAACTGCTCGGTGCCCAGCACCCGCCCGAGCGGGTCGATCACCGCCGCGGTGTGCGTATCAAGGTGGGTGTCGACCCCACCAACAACCTCGATGACGGCAGGGTCGGGTGTAATAGAGGGCATCGTCGTCCTCGCGCTCGTGATGGTGGGCAGGGCGACACGCACCAGCCGGGCAACGCGGACAAGACAGAGTCGGGGCCTCTAGCCAGGCTCCTATTAGGTCACAAACCCGCGCCGGTGAGTGCACGAGCACCTCCCGACGGAGGCCGACAAATCGTCTTCCAAGACCCGAAGTCAGTCCGTCGTAGGGTCAGACCCCCGACGGGAGGTGCTCACAAACATCATCTCTGTCCGTCGTGG
>NZ_JCADBM010000059.1:0-1052 GCF_059359075.1 Phytohabitans sp. LZ39
GATCCGCACATCAAGGACGAGCGCTTCGTATCGCTCGACGAGGTGCTGGCCAAGGCCGACCTGCTCGTCATCGCCTGTCCACACCAGGAGTACACCGCCCTGGACACCCAGACCCCGGTCATCGACATGTGGGGGCTGACCGGCCAAGGCGTGAAGGTATGACGATCACGCCCCGGATCTCCGTCGTCATCCCGGTCTACAACGAGGGCGAAGCGATCATCCGGTGCATGGATCGCATCCTGCGCGAAGTCATGCTGCCCAGCGAGATCCTGCTCGTGCACGACATGCCGGAAGACACCACGGTCCCGTACGCGAAGCAGATCGCCGAGTCGCATCCGCAGGTGCGGCCGGTGCTCAACACGTACGGTCGGGGCCCGGCCAACGCGATCCGCTTCGGCATCGACGCGGCCCGCGCCCCGGTGACGGTGGTGACGATGGCCGACGGCTGCGACGACCCGCGCCAGATCGACGACCTGGCCCGGCTCGTAGAGCGCGGGGTCGTGGTGGCCGCCGCGTCGCGGTACATGCCCGGTGGGCAGCAGGTGGGCGGGCCGCGGCTCAAGCGGATGATGTCCCGCTGGGCCGGCCGCACGCTGTACGCGTTTACCCGGGTGGGCACGCGCGACGCGACCAACAGCTTCAAGGCGTACGACACCGAGTTCGTGCGCCAGGTGGGGATCGAGTCGCGCACCGGTTTCGAGATCGGGCTGGAGCTGACCGCCAAGGCCGGGCGGCTGCGCCTTCCGGTCGCGGAGATCCCGACCATCTGGCTCGACCGTCAGCTCGGCGAGTCCCACTTCGACCTCGGGCGGTTTCTGCCGTCGTACCTGCGGTGGTACAGGTTCGCGTACGGCCGGCGGCTCACCGTCGAGCAGATCGCCAAGCGCCGCCCGGCCGAGCCCGAGCCCGAGGCCGTTTCCGCACCGTCAGTCCCCGCGTCACTCAGCTAGGAGCAGTTTCTCGTGTCGAAGGTTTTGGTTACCGGCTCGGCCGGCTTCATCGGTGGCTACGTGGTGGAGGAGCTGTTGGGCCGTGGCCACGAGGTGGTCGGG
>NZ_JCADBM010000006.1:0-386095 GCF_059359075.1 Phytohabitans sp. LZ39
GACCAGCAAGTTGACGTCGCTGGCAGCTCGGGCGGCGGCCGCCACTGAAGCGGGGTCGGTGATGTCTAGCGGCAGGACCTCCACGCCGGGGAGTGTGATGAGTTCGGGACGGCGGGCGGTGGCGTACACCTTGGCGGCGCCGCGATCGAGCAGTTGCGCGGCGAAGTGGCGGCCGAGGCCGCGGTTGGCCCCGGTGACCAGGGCAATCGCTCCGGAAATGTGCATGGCGGTACGCTAAAAGTTGACATTGATGTCAAAGGCAAAGAATTGTGGCGGTGATCACTTTGCGAATCGGGGAACTGGCCGCTCGTTCAGGTGTGAGCACGCGGTCACTGCGCTATTACGAGCAGCAGCGGCTGCTGCATTCCGAGCGCAGCCGCACGGGTCAGCGTCACTACCCGAAGATGGCCGTTGACCGGGTCAGGCTCATCCAGCTTCTCTTTGCAGCGAACCTGTCCAGCCGGACGATCGCCGAGCTGTTGCCCTGCGCCGGCGCCAAGATCACCCCTGCGGAGGCCGGGGCCCGGTTGGCCGCCGAACGAGAACGGATTGACGCGCAGATCGCCCAACTTGCCACAGCCCGCGCCCAACTTGACGAAGTAATCGCCCTCATCGGAAAGTCAATGGTTGGCTGCGACTACGAAGCCGCCGTCAACGAAGTGGACTGAACCACCGCGAGCGAGGGAACGTGGTCGCAACCGCGCTTTCTTCTCGTGGTGAAGAGCCGGGCCGCGACCCGGGTGGCATGCCGCGTTTCCATTCAAGATCGATATACTCTTCTGCCGCCGACAGGGCGTGCCGACGGACCATGTCGTCAGGGTCAGTGGCCGCTCAAGGGGGCAAGGTCTTCGGCGGCGGCTATCGCGGTGAGCTGCACCGGCGGCGGCCATGGCGGCCGCAGCCCACTTGCTGACCCGGCCGCCGCTGCTCGACGACGCCTTCGCCGAGACGCGCGCGAATTGGGTCTCCACCGCGCGCCCGTCATCGCCGCGAACTCGATCTTCGGGCCGGCGGCACCCGCGGTGTGAGCACACCGAGGCGAAGCGCCTGATCTCCCACGCGATCAAGCCTAGGCCGGACGCTGGCGTCTCGTCCGGCAGATTCTTGGCGTGTGTCGAGTTGGTTGGTGGTCGTTCGTTTGGGAATTGACGGCTCGCGAGCGGGGCGGGCTGCGCAGACCGAGGAGCATTCCATGCGTTCGATCACGGTGACGATGAGTGTCACGCTCGACGGTGTCGTGCAGAGCCCGGGCCGGGCTGACGAGGACACTCGCGGGGGATTCATGCACGGCGGCTGGGGCCAGGGGTACTGGGACGGTGTGATGGCCCGGGAGATGGGTATGGGTATGAGCGCGCCGGGTGACATGCTGCTGGGCCGCCGCACCTGGCAGGATTTCGTCACGGCTTGGGGACGCGCGAGTGATGGCAACCCGTTCAGCACGCACATGAACGCGGCGACCAAGTATGTCGTGTCCAGGAGTCTGGTGGACGTCGATGCGTGGCAGAACTCGGTGTTGTTGCGTGGGGACGCGGTCGAGACGGTGACCGAGCTCAAGGTTGAGTCGGACAGGGATCTGTCGATCATCGGGAGTGCATCGCTGGTGCGCACCTTGCACGCCGCCGGGCTGGTCGACCAGTACACGCTGGTGATCCACCCGATGACCTTGGGCAGCGGCAGTCGGCTGTTCGAAGGCCCGGCGCCGCGGACCGGGTTTCAGCTCACGCGTAGCGTTACGACCACCACCGGCGTGATCATCGCCCGCTACGCCCGCATGTGAGGGCGCCGTACCTGCTTCGGCAGTCGCCCACCGACGCCCGCAAGATCAGGTACGTAAGTAGCCGCCATCCGTGCGGTGCTGGCGGCAAGATCAGGTGCACGCTCTTGCCTTGAGTTGCGCGTGCGCGGTTGCGCAGCGGTCAACTGTTCGGCCAGGTTCGACAACGACTTCGTCGTCCACCGTAACGGCGACATCGGATCATCCTGCTCGTCCGGTTCGACAACGCCAACAGCGTTGGCACCAGCGCCGGATCCATCCTTCACTCCAACGCGGCCGGACGTCGACCTGGTCGTGCGCGACGACGGCCGTGGAGGAGAGCAGCTCAGCGGCGGGGCCGGGTAGCTCCAACCCGTGTGGGCGGCCTGGTGCGGTTGCTCGGCGAGTGCCGTTTCGGTGGAGGCGGTAACGGTGCCGGCGCGGCCGGGGTTATCTCGATCCATGGCCGGGCGGACAGGTCGAGTAGTCCGCAGTCGCCGTAGTCGGTGACCCGCCGGAAAGAGGTGCCGCAGCGGGAGCAGTGTCCGTACTCGACCGTGATGCCGCTGGGGTGGGTGCTGGTCCGCTCACCGCGGACCGGCCCGTCGCACCAACCACGTGTGCTGCGATGTTTCATCGTTGTCGAGGGTAGGTGTCCTCGAACAAGATCGCATCGTAGATGTCGCACCGCCCCCATGGCGTGCAGATGCCGGGTCACGGTTGCCCAGTCCGGCTTGGTCAGCGCCGAGCCCCATGCGGATCACGCCCCGCACCCACCGGTGACCGCTCGTTGGCGACGCCGAGCTGCAACGCGCCGACGATGTCTGGTCCTGGTACTCCTGCTTGGAGTCGGGGGAGGCTGGCGATCGGTACCGACGCACTGGCTTGGGAGCCGGGAAGGTTCGGCAAAGCCTCGGAGAAGGCAGACCGGTCGGTGACCCTGTATGGCTGTCTTGGGTGGCTGTGCTTGAGGGCGTCGCTGTTCGGCGATAGGGGTACTGGCGGTCACAACCGAGGCCTGCGGTTGCTGGTGTGTGTCGATTCAGCTCAGCAGATCGGGGTGGTGTTCCGGGAAACTCGACGGGGTCGACTACTCCATCGACCTATCGGGCAGGAACGCGAGCAAGCTCCGTACCCTGTTGTCCGCCTACCAGGATGCCGGTACTCGTCTTGGCCGGGCGGGGGCGCCCACACCGGGACGGCGGGCAACGGCCGACCGGCGCCGCGCCGGTGGCCGGGAGGAGAACAAAGCCATCCGGAAGTGGGCTGCCACACAGGGTAAAGAACTGTCGGACCGAGGCCGGATTCCCGCGGCCATCGTGGACGAATATTACGCTTCCGCCAGATAGTGGCTCAGCTGGAGTGTGAGGTCTGGTCGCCTAGCGACAGCCGTGCAGCTTGTACGGCGGTGACCACGACTGAGTGCCAGGAGGCTGAGCCGCCGCCACACCGCTCGGCCCGTCAAGTGGCGCCAGGGACCGCACAAGTCCGGTTCCTTACCTTGCGAGGACCGGTGTGGCCTAGATCGGTCGGGTGATCCTCTCGCCGGCGGCGGTCGCGACGATCCGTGACGAAGCTGCACAGGCGGTCGACGGTGGATGCCGGCGGGGTCCCCGCCCGCCGACTCGGCGAAATCGCGACTGCTCGTCGTCTTCGCAGCCGTCGGGGTAGGCGGACACCGCGAACGACGGGTGGGAGCCGCGCCCGGTAGCGGCACCATGATGCCAGCCACCTCACCACCCACGCGAACCACGCAGCATCAGCGTCTTCGCGGTAGAACTGCCAGGCTCCGGACGGATACGATCTTGCCAGCCGGGTAGTCGACATCGCAAAACACGGCCACGCCACCATCAAACAGCCGACTGTCGATGACAGCGCGCGGGCTTGACCTGCCTCCGCCGGCCAGAACAGGACCGCTACCGGCCCTGACCTCAACGTCGCCACGCTGGCCGCAGCCAGCTCGCGCCCATTCGGTCGAAGACGTTGTACCCAGCAGGACTCGCCGGCCCGATCGACCGCAACCGAGCAGCATCCCCGGTGCCAGGACCCTCGCCGAGACCGGCCTCTCCGTCCCAGACCTTACCGATGGCGGCTTCCGGTCATGATGCAGCAGGCCGACAGTCCGGACCCGAAGGCACGCCGTCGTGGACGGCCGCCTACCGCAACCTACTCCTGGCCCCTGGCCCGCCCGGCTCGTTGAGCTTCCGGGACCGCGCGTGGGGGTTGACCGTGTGATGACATCTGGGGCTGCATCGTATCGATCAATCTCGGCCATGCCGTCGCCGACTACATCGCCCAACACCACTTCCAGCCGCGCAGGTGACAACACCCGCACCAGATAGCGCAGAACGTGTCCACGCTCAACCGCCACACCCCACCATCCATCCATCCAAATCCAAGGCCAGTCCCGACGCGGTGCTGATGGGTGATCGGGGGTCGGCGGGCACGGCCGGGTCGGCCTCGAACGGGCAGTGTGCTGCCTCGATGGCCCGCCTTGGTCGGGCGGTCATGGGCTGGCCCGCCGGATGATGCGACCGCCGGTCCACGCGGCGGTCAACATCACTCGCGTGCCACGGCCCATGATCTTTACCGGGCGCGAGCGTAGCGGAAAGCTTCCACGTCCGAGTCGAGATGCTCATGCCTGGGCGCAACATTCGATCATAGTCGATGAGAGTGCGTCGGGAGCTTGGTACAAATCGTGCCGCCGCCTAGCTCAGGCATGGCGCGGCTGATAATACTGGCGAACCCCGGCCCGCGGGTCCCACCCGGCGGTGGCCAGCTCTCCGGCCAGCAGCTGAGTGCCAAGTATGAAGCCCAGGGCAAGCCGGTTGCGGTCGGCGCCGCCCCTGCTGGTGTTCGCGGTGGTACAGCGGGTCTGACACGCTATGTTGACGCGCCGGCGGCCGGCCTGCCCCGGGCACGGGCTCACTTCTGCGTCATGGCCGCCCGGTGCTCCTCGCTCAGCTGGATGATCTGGACATAGTTGCCGTCCGGGTCGATCGCGGTCGCGAAGAGGCTGCCGTCACGGTCTTCGATCTCGGCCAGCCAGGCCCCGCCCAGCTCGTCGACGCGCGTCACAGCCGCTCGCGCGTCCGGCACCTCGAAGTTGAGGATCACCCGGCCGGGTTCGGGGTTCTTGTCGCCCACGTCGGCGCGGCTGTCGATCATCAAATTGAACGCGTCGAACCGAAGCACCCGGTACTGGTCCATCTCGGTGCTCTCCTGCGGCTCCAGCGCGGCGACGTACCAGGACCGCAGCCGATCTGGGTCCGCGCTGGCCAGCAGCATGCTGTTCAGGCTGGTGCCCGTCATGGTTCCTCCTCATCGTATGGGTGTCACTAGTACAGACGAGCCAGCGAGGCGAAAGTCATCGCCTGGAACGAGCAGGTTGTCGGTTCGGCACGGGGCGGTCCCTACGCCGAGCGAGTCCGACGTGGATAGGCACGGCTTCGCGGCTCGTGCGAATGATAGGTGCGAATGATAGGTGCGGGTGGTGGGTCTGCACCGGAGTCGCCGTAGTCACTTTCCGCCGACCGGCGCCGGGGGGGCGGAACCACCGGAATGACGCCAAACCCGGGCCGCGGCTGGCCAAATCGGTGGCTCGCCGCAGAGGCTGACCCGCGTCTCAACCGGTAACCCCACCCGCACGGGTACGCTTCTGCCATGCTCTCGGGAAAGGAGAAGTCGATGGAGCAGCCGACCGCCAACCTCATCGCGCTGAACCCACAACCGCTGCCGCCCGACGCCACGATCAACCTCGTGGCGCTGAACCCACAACCGCTGCCGCCCGATGCGACGATCGAGATCCTGACGCTCAACCCCCAGCCGCTGCCTCCAGAACTGACGATCAATCTCGTCGCACTCAATCCGCAGCCGCTCCCACCGGGAGCGCGCATCAGACTGGTGGCCCTGAACCCACAACCGCTGCCGCCCAAGGCCACGATCAACTTTGTCACTATCAGCCCGCAGCCGATACCAGCGAGCGGCCTTCTCGACTTTATGGCAATCGAGACCCGAACCTACTGAACACGCACCGTCTCTCTCTCGCAATGGCGATGATGGCGGCGCCGCTGGCGTCGCAGGAGTTGTCCGAGATTAAGGCGGATGGGACAAGGTCCGTAGCCAGGCCGATTGCAAAGTCGGTTGATCTATAACGCATCCCAGCACACCGGGAGCACGGACGCCGGCTCCGAAGCCAACCGGGTCGTCAAAGCCATCGCCCGCGCCGCCTACGGGTTCCGCAGCCTGGTCAGCCAGCGCCCAGCGCCTATGAACCCGAACCGTCATGACCAGGAAGGCCCGTGGGGCACCCTCAACCCCGTTGCTGACACGGCGTGGAGCCCATCCGGTAGGGCCGCGGTGGTCCGCGGTCCGGACTACGGTCGGGCGCATGATTCCCGACATCCACATCGTGTTCGACTGCGCCGATCCGGACCGGCTGGCTCGTTTCTGGATGGTGGCGCTACCTGGCTACGACTTCCCGCACGGCCCACCGGACGGCTTCACCACCTGGCAGGAGTGGGCCGACGCGAACCAGATCCCCGAGCAGCAGCGCAACGCCGGCCGCACCCTGGTTGACAAGCAGGGCCACCGTCCCGACATCTTCTTCCTACGCGTTCCAGAGGGGAAACCTGACCCCACCGAGCGGGTCTAGTCGGTTCGCGTAGCGCTTGGCCCCTGCACTTGGGCCTGCCGTGCACGACCTCGCGAACTTCGGCCCGGACATAGTCGTGAAGTCTTGAGCCGGATGCTACGCCTTTCCAGCCATCGTGCCGCAGATTCCCGTACGCAGGCTCGACTCCACCAGGTGCAGGGTGGTCGGGTCCAGGCTCCAGGCCGCCGCGACCTGCATGACGGTCTGTT
Organism: Phytohabitans sp. LZ39; assembly: GCF_059359075.1. Lineage (NCBI taxonomy): Bacteria > Bacillati > Actinomycetota > Actinomycetes > Micromonosporales > Micromonosporaceae > Phytohabitans > Phytohabitans sp. LZ39. The sequence goes on from NZ_JCADBM010000006.1 coordinate 6,617, forward strand.
CGCTGACGTCCTGGCACTTCCGTGCCCGATCTCCTCCAAGAACACGCTCGGTCCCTGCGCATCACGAGTGCAGTCAGGAGCATCATGGCCCCACGGGAGTCGTCCTGCTTATCTAGGGTGACCTGGTGGCTTCGAAACCCGTGACAACCGTCCTGTTCGACTTCGCTTGGACCCTGTTCGCCAGAGACCCTAACCGCTGGGTCGGCAGCGCCGCGGCATTGATCGGCCGGGAGGTGGCCGCCGGTGACGCTCAGCGCATCGCCGCGGATTTCGCTGAGTTGTTGCGGACAACGGCCACGGACCCTGCTCATATTGCCCGCGACTTGGACCCGCAGGTGTGGGACCGGGCGATTCTGGCTGTCCTGCGGCAGATCCGTGGGGTGGACCTGCCGTTTGCGCGAGCCCTGCACCAAACGCACGCCGAAGCACTCGAGCCGTACGCGGACACGTCATCCACTCTCGCCGCCCTGAGCGCCCGCGGTATTCGCCTTGGCGTGGTGAGCAACATTGGCTGGGATATTCGCAAATGCTTTGCCCGGCACGGGCTTGACCGCTACATCGATGCATTCGTACTTTCCTACGAGGTCGGCTTCGTCAAACCCGATGTACAGATCTGGCGCACCGCACTCGATGCCCTGGAGGCACAGCCAGATCGGACGCTGATGGTCGGCGACCATCCCAGCGGCGACGGCGGTTCCGTGGCCGCCGGCATACCGGCCCTGGTGCTACCGATGACGAGTTCGCCGGCCCAGCTTCGCGGATTCGATCACGTGCTGACGTTGGCCGGAATTTGAAACTGGTTCGGTTCTTGGTTTGTCAAGGTTGCCCTATGCACTTCGCAATAGATGTCTGATTCTTCCTATATGACCCCGAACCGAAGACCACAAAGAACCGGGTCCACCTCGATGTGAAGGCCGGCGGCGCGGTGCCCGATGCAGAGCGCCGGGTCCGGATCGAGGCAGTCGGGGACCAGCTCGTAGCTGCTGGCGGGTCGATCTACCGCCGCGTCGACAACGACGAAGGATTCTGGCTGATCATGCAGGACCCGGAAGGCAACGAGTTTTGCGTCAACTGATCGAACCGGTGCCCCTCACACCCGGGCCGACAAGCTCATGGGCTGCGAGAACCCCTTCCCCACCAAGCTCGTGGAGCCTCTATAAGCACCTGGTACGCAGGTCGTGTCTAGGTCGACCTGCCGAAGGAGATCACGTTGCTCGCGTCCTTCGAAGTTTCCCCCCGGGACCGCGACCACGAAACGGCTCTGCGCCGGGGCAGAGGCGGGGTGAGGTCAGTCCCGCCTTCAAGGCGTTCGTCGAGGGGTGGCTGAAGCGGTACCTGTATGACCCCCCGAAGGGCTCCGAGCGCGCGAGCGCGGTTGCCACTGCGCTCGATCTGCCGATCGAGACCGGCGGGACGGTGAGTGCCTTCGGCTACGTCATCGACTACCTCGACAGGGGCGACGAGGAGTTGCTCGACGTCGTGCACCAGACGATCCTCGTGCTCAACGACGGGACCGTCGTTTTCCGGCCGCCGCCGCCGCACGAGGAGGTCGAGCGCCAGCTCGCCTACGCCCGCTCGATCTGGATGGCAACGGAGCGTGGTCTGGTGAGGCGAGCTGAGCCAACGGCCCACGAGTCATACGTCCTCGCGTCGTCTCCGTCCGATGTGGCCAGCGTGGAGCTGGCGAAGGCATGGGACAAGGCGTACGACCGCGATGGTGACCCGTCCGATGCTTGGGACCATGCGATCAAGGCGGTGGAGGCGATCCTGCTGCCGATCGTCGTGCCGAAGCAGGACCAGGCGAAGATCGGCCAAGTCGTCGGTGAGCTTGGTAGCAAAGGGGACAAATGGGATGTCGGCTTGCTGTTCAACCAGACCGACCCTGCGAAGACACCGCCTTTCCGGCCGGTGGAGGCACTAGTCGGGATGCTTCGCCTCGTCTACCCCAACCCTGACCGACACGCCGCAAGGACCGCCGCGAGCCCACGGCGGAGGAGGGCCGGATCGTCGTGCAGGTGGCGACAACGATCGTTCAATGGGCGCGTGAGGACCTGATCGTGAGGAGGTGAATGAATCGTTACTGGATCCGGCAGCGGCAGGGCGGACAGGTTAACGGCGTCACCTTCGAATCGAGGTGTTCGCCTTATTCACGGTGGCTGGTCTGGTCTGCGTCAAGCCCGGACAACGCACACGCTGCTCCACCCGATGACCGTGTCTATCCGCCGCCGTAGTCTCGCCCGGGACGCCTAACTCCGCGGACCGTCGCGCCCACGGCGGTGGCCGGGACGTTGCCGGTGCTGCCCGCTTGGCGTGCCGTACGAGAGCACCGGCCTGTTCGGCTCGTACGTATCGCGTTGCGCCACCTGCGCGAGGTTGACGCCGACCTGCGGCGCTGAGCCGCCGGTAACCCGGGGTTTGCCGGCCGTTCTAGGTTCGATGACGATGGATCGGGTACGGCAGTTCCACGGTGACCGGCTGCGCGGCTGGGAGGTGCCGGCGGACCTGCGCCGGCTCGTGGAGCTCAGTCGAGGCGCCGCCAGTCCGGCCAGGCGGGCCGTTCTGCTGACGTGAGCGCGTCCAGCATCACGTGCTCCATCTGGTCTGGTGTCAGCTCTGCGTGCCCGTCGCCGCCCGGCGGGTAGGCGCTCCAGCTGCGGTCTTCGACGTCGGACATCACCACGGCGACCGGGTTGCGGCGGTCGGTGACCGCCGCGATGACGCCCCACGGCCGGCGGATGTGCACCTGGTGGTCCAGGTCGGGGTCGAGTTGGCGTAGCCACCGCTGTACCGTCTGCGCGTCGGTCAGCGGCACCCGCTCGGTGTGCACCCGAAACAGGCCCGCGCCGGTGAGCCGCTCCGCTACGTCCTGAGGCGGTTTACGCCGGCGCAGCCAGTCCCGCAGCCATCCCATGCCACTTCCTCGATCAGGGGTCGAGCCAGTGATGCCCCGGATCGGGGGGACGGCAAACGCCGGGCTACGCCGCTCTCCGGACAGGCGGCGACGAATGCCGCAGCTCCGGTCGTGGCCGGCGGGCAGTCGGCGGTGGGTCCTGTGTACGTCCTGCGCCGCGTCGGTTAGGCGGACAATGGCGGAATGCCAGCGTCCCGCCACGGGGAATCCGGCGTGCGACGCTGCTGCTGCTCGAGGCCGAGGATGTCCGGCACGGCCTCGTCGCCGGGATCACCGAAAGTCTGGCCGACCGCCCGGAGCTGGCCCGGTCGATCCAGTCCGCGCTGGACGACCGCGGCGTCCGCGCCGAGATCCGCGCCGTGCTCGAATCCGCACCCGTACGCGCGGTGATCTGGCAGGCGACGGAGAACCAGTTCCAGGGCCGGCGTTGGGCGCTCATCCGACACGCCGTGGTTCTGCTCGTGCGGCATCGGCACGCCCCGGCGCCTGGCGTGGGGCTTGAAGCGGCACGGGGTCCTGCGGGAGCTGCGGCGTCAACCCGACCGGAAGGGTCTGGTCGCCTGAGCGGGCCGCGGGCCGCTTGCCATGCTGCGTTCGTCGTCCTCCTGCCGATCCTGCTGCTGCGGCTCGACGGGCACGCGGCTGCGCTCCCGCTAGGCCCAGTGGTGCTAATCGAGCGCTTCGCCCGTCCGCCGCGCGACGCTGCCAGCCACGCCGAAACGCACGGAGCGAGGACGCTCAACTGCCGATGAGCGCGCGTTGCTAGGCAGTGGCCAGGGCGCGGCCCGGTGTCGTCGGACTTCGTCGACGTAGCCCGTCTTGCATACACTCCGTCCGTGACGGAGAAGCTTCCGACCTTCCCGTGGAACGACGGTGAGGGCGAAGAAGGCTGGTTCGAGGGAATCGATCTTTCCTTCGATACGTGGAAGCACGACGAGCACATGCCGTTCGACGACGCGGAGATGGTGTGGCAGGAACTCCTCGACCGGCTGGAGGAGGAAGACGTCAACTTGACCCCTGAGCAACGGCGAACCGTGCGCCCCATCTTCGACAGGCTCTGGGCAAACTATAAGGTCTTGTAGGACGGACGAAGCCCATGGATCTGACCCTCGGCCTTGCCGAGCACCCCGGGCGTCCTTCGAGATCATCGTCAGGCCAATCCGCCTCCATCGCTGACACCGGGAAACGCCCGGATCTGCCGCATCCGGGTGGTTCCTCGTAAGTCGTCAGGCAATGCTGGTGATCGCTCTTGCTCGGCCGGCCCGCCGCTCAACCGCCAGTGCGGCGCCCGGCAGTCGTCGGCGAGGAATCGGTGGGGCTGCCCGGATCAGTCTTGGTATGGCAGTGGAACGGGTGTCGCTTGCCGGCCACATCGCGATGGTCGTGGCGATGGTGGCGGGGCGGGGTTGTCGCGGGTTGGTTGCAGTCGGGCCTGTTCACGGTGGTCGCGTTCTGGTTCGCGCTGCGAGTGGTGGCGGTGCGGGCTGGCAGGCGCACCACGCGGCGCTCGCGGCGGCGATGGCGTGGATGACGGCGGTGCCCGGCCACCATGGGCATGGCACTGGTGGTGCGGCGGCGTTCGTGGCCGGGTACGCCGCGGCAGCGTCGCTGGTGTGGCTGGTGGTCGCGGTGCGGTGGGGCCGGCCGGCGGCGCTGGCGCACGCCGCGATGGCTGCTGCGATGACGGTGATGTCGGCGGATCAGCCTAGCGGGTATGCGCCATTCTCCGGCCCTCAATGGGAGCCGTTGGCCGAGCATTAACTAATCCCCAGTTCAAGGCCTCTGACGTCGGCGCCAGCTTGCTTAAATCCTTTTGTGCGGTATTGCCCCTCCTGCACGTCTGACTCTGAGACCACTTCCTCGCCCACGGGCGCGCAACGTGGCAAGGTGGGCAGCAACGGGGGCATGGAGTCGAGTGTGATCAATGGCCCAAGTCGTCGGCGCGTACGCGCGTGCTGGGCTCGGCCTTTGCAGCCCCAGCTTCACGCAGCGGCCGATACCGTTGACCGTTGTCACCGGCCATTGCTTGCACCGGGAAGCACGGCTGGCGCGGCGTGTTCCTGATAGAGCTGACGAATGTTGAAGGGGTCGACTGGTTGAGTATGCCTTTGTAGCTGTGCCAGAGTGTCCCTTCGATCAGGATTGCGGCGCGTTTGGCGCGGGTCAGGCCGACGTAGAAGCTGGATCGGGCTTGTTCGTAGTCGCTGTCTTTGGTGAGGATCCAGTCGTTGTTTGTTCGGTTCCAGCGTTTGCGCGGGATGAGGCCGTCGATGAGGCCTGGGAGGATGACGTAGTCCATTCCCGCCTTTTGGCGGCGTGGTAGGTCGTGAGGGTGATCTTGCCGGTACGGAGGGCGCCGGCGATGTCGCCGATGGTCAATGTGTGGTGCTCAGCCGCCTGCTTCAAATCTTCGATGGCGTTGCGGTCACGCCGCTGCGGACTCTGCCGGCCGAGCTGGGTTAGACCGAGGGCTTCGTCGAGGCCGTGGAGCCAGCTGGATAGGTCCGCTTCGGGTGGCGTGGCGCGTAGTCCGCGGGCGAGTAGTTGGGCGGTCGGTCGGCGCTGCGGCACGGGAAGTTCGAAGTTGCCGTTGGCGGTGGCCGCGGTCGCGGTCCGCTGGTCGACCACTGGACCCGGGAGAGCCCGCTCAGGGCTCACCTGGTGCCCGACTGCAACCACTACACGATCCTGACCGACCCGGCTGCCGCCGGTCACATCGCCCGGGCGCTGACGTCGTCTCCTTAGCCGGGGAGACAGCTCAGCGCCGACCTGCGGAACTCGTCGACCATGGTGTTTTCCTCGACGGGGCGGGTCAACATCACGGCCTGGCACGGCGGGAGGTCGTCGATCGGGATCGAGGTCAGGTCGGGGCGGAGGAGGCCGCTCTGGTCGCTGCGCGGATGCATGATCACGGCCTTGCCGCACGCGACCACCTCGAACTTGTCCTGCACGGTGTGCACGGCCGGGCCCACCGGGCGCCGGCCGCCGTCCGGACGCTCCGGCCACCAGAAGGCCCGCCACTCCGCAGACGCGCCGGGCATCGGGAACTCCACCAGCGGTTCGTCGGCGAAGTCGGCCAAGGTAACGGACGTGCGCCCGGCCAGCCGGTGCGTGGTGGGAACCACGAGCAGCCGGGGGTCCTCGTACAGCACCGTCACGCGGTAACCCTCCATCGGGAACACGAACGGCTGCCAGGCGATCACCACGTCGACCCGGTGCTCTGCGAGGCACCGGGTGTCCTCCCACGTCAGGTAGCGGGTGTGGATCTCCGCGTCGGGGTGGCGCTCGCGCAGGTCGCGCACCGCCGGGGTGATCGGCAGGCCGGGCATGTAGCCGATGGTGATCGTTCCCGACGTCGCGGCGGCCCGGACGTTCGTGACGGCGTGGCGGGCGGCCCCGAGCAGCTCGTTCGCCTGCACGAGGAAGGCGCGGCCGGCCGGCGTGAGCTGGCTGCCGTGTGCGGTGCGGTCGAACAGCCGCACACCGAGCTGCTCCTCGAGCCGCTGGATCTGACGACTCAGCGACGGTTGCGCGACGCGCAGCTCGGCGGCGGCCCGGCCGATGTGCTGATGAACGGCCACGACCGTGAAGTACCGCACCAGTCGGAGGTCGAGGTCCGCCATGCACACATGATAGGGAGAGTCAGTAGGTCACTACAGCCTTGAACCGGACGTCGCCGTTGGCGACCCTGTCGTACGCCTCGGCCACGCGATCCTTGGGGAAGAGCTCGATCATCGGCTTGACGGCGCCGCGTGCGACGAAGTCGAGCGCCTCGACGAGGTACTCGTAGCCGTTGTGGGCGGAGCCGATGATCTGGTGGCTGTTCGACACCAGTGGCAGCGCGGGCAGCGTCAGCTCGTCGGTGGCGATGCCCATCATGACGACCTTGCCCCACGGACGCAGGCCGTCCATCGCGCTGGCGAGCGCCGCGTGGTTGCTGCCCGTGTACATGATCAGATCAGCGCCGCCGGCGGCCTTGAGCCCCGCGCCGTCGGCGACGACCTTGTCAGCGCCGAGCTGCCGCGCAAGGTCCTCCTTGTCGGGGCTGTGGGTCACCGCGGTGACGTGGTAACCCGCGGCCGTCGCGTACTGGATCGCGAGGTGACCGAGTCCGCCGATGCCGACCACGGCGACCCGACCGGACGGCTTGACCTCCGCCCGGCGCAGGCCGGCCCAGACGGTGAAGCCGGCACACAGGGTCGGCGCCGCGAGCTCGTACGAGACCCCGTCGGGCAGCAGTACGGTCCCATCGACGTCGGCGACGATGTACTCCGCGTGCGCGCCGTCGACGTTGACGCCGGTGAGGATCGGGGCCGCGCAGTTCGCGGCGGTGACGAAGCTGTTCGGGTGCTGCTCACGGCAGAAATCACACCTACCGCACCGCTTCTGCACCATCGGGAGGCCGACGCGGTCGCCGATCGCGCGCTGGGTGACACCGGCGCCCACGGCCACCACCTCGCCGACGCCTTCGTGCCCGAGCACCAGGGGGAACTCGCGGAACGACAACGTGCCGTTCGCCATCCACACGTCCGTGCCGCAGATCGCGCAGGCGTGGACGCGCACCAGCACCTGGTTGGGGCCGGCCTCCGGCCGGTCCACGTTCTGTAGTTCCCACGGGGCGTTCACCTTCGGAACGACGACCGCCTGCATCTGGGTAGCCATGTCCACTCCTCCTCGGCTCGAGAGATCACGGCTTGACGCTACGAACGGCCGGACTCAGGCGTCCAAGACCTGTTCCGCATCCCCTTCATGCCTGTCCTGCATGGTGTTCCCGGTTCCGCGGAGGAGGACACGCACGATGCACATCACTCCCGTACCTGCCGGCGCGACGCCGCGCGTCAGGCCCGCGATGAGGGCCGAGCTTGATCTGACGCACGGATAAGTAGCCGCGATCCGCTCGTCACCGAAGGTGACCGGGGGGAAGTTGCCGGCACCGGGTCCGCTGATGCCTTCGGAGAGGCGCTCTGGGCAGCGGAACCGGCCCATCGATCGGGTGTGAGAGGGTGGTTCATGCCCTTGAGCGCGTATCACGTCAGGACTTCGATCGCCGTGTCCGATATACAGAAGGCGATTGGGTTCTACGAAGGCAAGCTGGGCTTGCAGGTGCTGGAGTCCGGCCCCAGCGCCCACATCGCCGACGGCAGCCGTGTCTATGGTTCCGGTGGCGGGCCAGCGTTGAACGTGTATCAGTCGGACACTGCCGGGAAGACCGCGGCAACGCTGGCGACGTGGTATGTCGACGACATCGACCGGGTCGTCGACGAGCTTGTCTCGTCCGGTGTCGAGTTCGTCCGCTACGACCAGTTCGAACACGACGCCAAGGGGATCACTGCCCGGGCCGGCGGTGGACGTATCGCCTGGTTCCAGGACCCAGACGGCAATACCTTCGCCCTCGAAGCCGACGTCTGAGTCCCAGCCGGGGACGCGATGCAGGGGGCAGCAGGTGCTGCGGGACTGTGACCGCTGGCCACCGGTTCAGGCTGTGGACCGATGCCCGGCCCGTGGGGCATAGGCATCGACTTCCGGCAAGGCCTGATGCGGGCAGGAATCCGGCCGCCGGGACCGATCCGCCAACCGCGCCGAACCCTGCTCGGCATACCGGCTCAGCCAGGTGTGCACGCTCTGCCGAGACACCCCGCGAGTGTCAAGCATCAGCCGCGACCGGACACCCCTTGTGGTCAGCGACGGTGGTCGATAGCCTGCCTGGGTCTGGTCCGGTTCACCGTTCACGGGGGGTTGCGGTGGATTCACTGCCGTCGACGCGCGCTGTATCGTTCCACATTGGACCGACTGGTCGCCGATGGGTGCGCGATGTCGCCATGGTTGCCGTGCTGGTGCTGATTGGTTCGTTGGTGCAGCCAGGAGGCCCGGCGACCGCGGCACCGACTGACGTCGCGGCCCGCGGACCCGCGCGTGTGTCGGCGGACGGCGATGCCCCGCCGTCGGTGGTAGAGGACTTCTCGTACCCGGGCGCCGAGCAGATCCTGGCGCAGCACGGCCTGCGGGTGTCCAAGGGCGACGGGCACATCCTGTTCGTGACGTCGCGGCCGTTCGGCGAGCAGCAATGCGCGACCGGTGAAATACAGGTCGAGAAGTGGTTGGACGAGGCGCCGTTCGGTGTCTACTACTGCTTCCGGACGATCGGATCGCAGGGCTACCTGTCGTTGGAGGTGCCGGGCACGTTCGGGGTGCGGGGTGGCAGTGTGTCGCTGCGCGCCACGGCGGAGCTGCCAGACGGGCAGCGGACGTACGAGGTTGACCCGAACGAGTTCGTGGCGATCAGTCCGGGCACGGGCGACGAGCCGCCGGAAGCGGTGTTGGTGGAGCTGCGGCTGACCGGCACGGCGCCGCCCGCCGCCACCGGCGGGGGGCCGGTCGTGACCGGCGACCGGTACCGGCCGGTGGCCAGGATCGAGGGCGGCGGCTTGGCGTGCACGGGCGTCCTGGTCCACCCGGAGTGGGTCCTCACCGCGAAGCGCTGCTTCGAGACCGGCGGCCAGGGCGCGGCGGCGGGTCCCCCGGCCGCGGCGACGACGGCGGTCGTCGGGCGGTTGGATCTGGCCTCCACGGAGGGGCACGCCACGACCGTCGTCGACCTTGTTCCGCGCCTGGACCGGGACGTACTGCTCGCCAGGCTCGCGACGCCGGCGGCGCAGGTGCCGGTCGCCACGCTCGGGCCCGCGCCGGTGATCGGCGAGACGCTGCGGGGCGCGGGCTTCGGCCGTACGGCGACCGAATGGGCACCGGGCACGCTGCACGCCCCGGCACTTACCGTCCAAGCGGTCGCGGCGACGTCGGTCGACGTCGGTGTGGCCGATCCGGCTCAGCCGGGCACGTGCAAGGGCGACGCCGGCGGACCGGCCTTCCGGGAGTTGACGGGCGGAACGTTCGAGCTGGTCGCCGTCCATAGTGGATCCTGGCAGGGCGGTTGCCTGGCCGAGACTGAGTCCCGCCGGGAGGCGGTCGAGGCCCGCGTCGACGATCTGGCCGGTTGGATCCGGCAGACCACGGCTGCCCAGCCGCAGGGGGTCGACCGGCTCACGATGGGTGAGTTCACCGCCGACGACAACGACGACCTGCTGGGCACCGACCCGGCGACCGGGCGGCTCTGGCTCTTCCCCGGCACGACTGAGAGCCGGCGGTTCGCCGAACGCGTGGAGATCGGCCGCAGCGGTTGGAACGTGATGACCACGCTGACGGCCGGACGCTTCAATCACGACGAGTACGACGATCTGGTCGCTCTGGACGGCAACACGGGGAAGCTGTGGCTGTATCCGGGCTTGGCGTCCGGCACGGGATTGGGCGCCCGGGTGGAGATCGGTCGCAGCGGTTGGGCCGTCATGAGTGAGCTGGCGGCGGGCCGGTTCAATCACGACGCGTACGAGGACCTGGTCGCTCTGGACGGGGACACAGGGAAGCTGTGGCTCTATCCAGGGACCGCCGCGGGTACGGGGCTCAACACGCTCGGCGCCCGGGTGGAAATCGGTCGCAGCGGTTGGGCCGTGATGAGCGAGCTGACCGCGGGCGCCTTCAACCAGGACGCCCGCGACGATCTGATCGCGCTGGACCGCACCACGGGCAAGCTGTGGCGGTACCCGGGAACGGCCTCGGGTACGGGGCTGAACACGCTTGGCGCCCGGGTGGAGATCGGCCTGAGCGGCTGGGCGGTGATGACGGAACTGGCGGCCGGCCGGATCGATGCCGGTGGCACCCACGACCTGCTTGCCTTCGACGGAAACGCCGGTCGGCTGTGGCTCTATCCGGGCGCCGGCGGCACCGGCCTCAACACCCTCGGCGCGCGCCTGCCGATGAACTGACCGGGCAGACGGATGCTGGGTGGGGATCGGCGGCGCAGACACTCACCGTAACGGCTGTCCCCCAGAGGGTAAACACGCTAATCGGATATGCCGTCCAATTTAGACGCTCGGGGCAGCGTCCTGCCGGTGTCGTCCTCTAGCTTCATGGATGCGTTCCCTTCTATGTGACGCACGGGGGCTTCACCATGGGATCGGTCTGCCCTCCCTGCCCACAGTGGACGGTCGCGTCGGTGCTGCGCGGGGGAGATTGAGATGCGGTTCGTGTTCCGGCAGGTATGGATGGCTGGCCTGCTGGCCTGGGTCGTGGCGGTCGTCGGGGCGTTGACGCCGGCCCCGGCGTTCGGCATCGCCGGCGGCACCGCGGCGGCCCAGGGGGCGTATGACTTCGTGGCGGACGTCAAGATCGGCGACGTGCGTGGTTGTTCCGGTGTGCTCATCGACCCGGAGTGGATCGTCACGGCGGCGAGCTGTTTCGGCGAGGCGGGGCAGCCGGTCCCCTCCGGCCCTCCGGCGCAGCCCACCACGGTCACCGTCGGCCGCGCCGACCTGCTGGTCGGCTCCGGTGGGCAGGTGCGCACCGTGATCGACATCGTGCCACGGACCGACCGCGACGTGGCACTGGCCCGGTTGGCCAAGCCGGTGATCGACGTCGCACCGGCGAAGATCGGCACCACGGCGCCGGCGGTGGGCGACGTGCTGCGGGTAGCCGGGTTCGGGCGCACCGCCACCGAGTGGGTGCCCGACAGGTTGAGCACCGCCCCGTTCACCGTGCAGGGCACCACGTCGACCACTGTGGACATTGCCGGCACCGGCGCCGCGCCGCCGGGCGTCTGCCGGGGCGACGCGGGCGGCCCGGCGCTGCGGGAGGTCGCCGGCGGGGTCGAGGTCGTCGCGCTCAGCAGCACGACCTGGCAGGGTGGTTGCTTCAACGAGACCGAGACCCGCAACGGCGCGACGGAGGTCCGGCTCGACGACATCAAGCCGTGGATACAGCAGGCGATCCGGGGCGGCGACTTCGTGCGGCTGGCGACCAGCGCGTCGGTGCTCGACACCCGCATCGGTCTCGGGGCGCCGGCCGGCCTTCGCGCTGGCGGCAGCGTCACGAGCTTCCAGGTGACCGGGGTGGGCGGAGTGCCGGCCACCGGCGTGCGAGCGGTGCTGGTCGACGTGACGGCCGTGCAGCCGGTCAACGCCACCTACCTGACGCTGTTTCCGGAGGGCACGAGCCGCCCCATCCCGCTGTCGATGGTCAACACGGCGCCGGGCCAGGTCATCTCCAACACGGCCGTCGTCCCGCTGCGGGCCGGCGGCAAGCTCTCCGTCTACAACGCCTCTGGCAACACCCATATCACCGTCGACGTGCAGGGCTACTACACGGCGCCGTTCGGCACGACCGGCGGCGGGTTCGTCCCGGTCGCGCACAGCCGGCTCGTCGACACGCGCACCAGTGGCGGCGCGCTCCCCAGCGGGGCGAGCCGCACGTTCACGCTGACCGGCGGCGCCGTGCCGGCCGGTGCCGCCGCCGTTTTCCTCGACGTGATCGTCACCGGCTCGACCGGACACGGCTGGCTCGGGGCGCGTGCACCGACCGACGGCGAAAAGAGCGTCATGGACTACCTGCCCGGCACGTTCGCGCACGGCCTGGCGGTCCGGCTCGACTCGGCCGGGCGGGCCACGTTCACCAACCACGGCGGCTCGTCGATCCATCTGGTGCTCACCGCCGAGGGCTACTACACAGCTAGCCAGACCACGGGTTGGGGGCTGAGGGCCATGGCGGGCACCCGGGTCCTCGACACCCGCCTCAGCCCCGGCGCCCCGGTGGCGGCAAACGCCGTCGTCGACGTCCCGCTCAGCGTGCCGGCCGGCTCGGCGGCAGTACTCAACCTCACCGTCGTCAACAACACCGCGGGCGGCTTCCTGCGCGCCTGGCCGGCGGGGGCCGCGGAGCCCGTGCCGTCGCTCGTCAACTATCCCGATCCGGCCACCAGCGCCCGGTCCGGGTTGGCCGTGGTCCAGGTCGGCACCGGCGGCACGGTGCGGATCAAGAACACGAGCCCGGGCACCGCGCACATCCTTGCCGACCTGCAGGCGTGGTTCGCGCCGCCGATCCAATGACCGTCGATTCCACAAGCTGATACACACCGGGGGAGACCGTGAAGGCAAGCATGCGGTTAAGGGTCAGAGGTGTCCTGTCCGCGGCGGTGGTCGCTGTGGTCGGTGCGGGGTTGTTGGTCGCACCCGGCCGGGCCGAGGCGGCGCTGTCCGCCGACACCAACCGGCGCCTGGCGGTCGAGGCAATGCTGTCCGGCGGTCCCTCGGTGCGGCGGGCGGCCGAGGTCGCGCTACTCGGTTCCGAGCAGGATCTCCAGTCCTTCCTCGACACCGGCCGGGCAGCCGCCCAGCAGGCCGACGAGCGGGCGGCGGCGCAGGTGCTGGCCGGTCTCGACGGTCCCGCGACCCGCGAGGCCGCGCTGCGGGCACTCGACGGCTCCCCCGAAGGGCTCCGCACTTTCGTCAACAGCGGATGGAAGCAGTCCTGGAGCGCTGACGAGCGGCTGCGCGTCTTCCGGGCCTGGGAGTCCGGCGGCCCGCACACAAAGGCGGCAGCCACCGCGGCTTTGGCCGGCACGGCGGAAGACTGGTCGCGGTTCCTGGCCTCCGGCCGCAAGGTCGCCGAGCTGGCAGACGACCGGCTGGCCGCCACGACCATGCTCACGGGCGGTGCCAACAACAGCGGCCCGGTGCTCGACGCCGCGGCACAGCGTGCGCTGGCCGGCACGGCGCAGGAGTTACGCGAGTTCCTGGTCTACGGGCAGTTCGTGGCCCGCGCCCGCGACCAGGAGCTGGCGTCCATCCGGAGCCTGACCGAGCAGGCCAAGCAGGCCGGTGAGATCACCTCCCGCGAGTCGCTGGCAGCGGCGGAGGCGTCGGCCCGCGCGGTGAACGCGTCGCTGGAGGCGAAGAAGGCGGCACAGACCGCGGCCGCGGAGGCCCGCGCGGCCGGCGGCGCCGCGGCGAAGGCGTCGGCGGCGGCCGGTCGGGCCGCGGACGCGGCGGCCGGCGCGGCGCAGGCGGCGCGGGAGGCGGTGGCTGCCTCCAATGCGGCGATGCGCGCGGCGCGGATCGCGGCCGACGGGGCACGGCGGGCGACGGCCGCGGCGTCGCTGACCGCGCAGGCGGCCTCGCGGGCACAGCGCGCGGCGGCGGACGCCCGTACCGACGCGGGCAAGGCGGCCGCGGCGCGGGCGGCGGCGGAGGCGGCCCGAGACGCGGCGCGCAAGGCGCGCGAGCTGCAAGAGGTCCGAGCGGAGCGGGACCGCGCCCTGGCCCAGGCGAAGGCGGCGACCGACGCGGCCCGCAGCGCCAGCGCCAACGCCGACGCGGCCGCCGCGGCGGCCGATGACGCGAGCCGGCAGGCGGGTGTATCGCAGGCGCAGGCACAGCGGGCGCGTAACGCGGCGGCCACCGCGCAACGGGAGGCGGCCGCCGCCGCGCGGGCGGCCAACCGGGCGTACTCGCTGGCGCAGGCCGCCGCGCAGGCGTCGGACGAGGCTTTCCGGTTCGCTGAGCAGGCGGCTACGCACGCCGAGCGGGCGGCCGCGGCGGCGGACACCGCAGCCGAGCAGGCGGGCATCGCGGAGAAGGCGGCGGAGGAGTCGGCCAAGCACGCGGCCGCCGCCGTAGACGCCGCCAACGTCGCCGTGTCGGCGGCCAACCAGGCTGTGACGCTGGAGCAGCTGGCCCGCCAGGAAGACGAGGCGCGGCTCGCCGAGTACACCGAACAGGGCGTCAAGGCGGCACAGGACGCCCTCGCCGCCGAGCAGGCCGCCGACGCGGACGCCGGCGAGTACACCGCGTGGAACCGTAAGCTGCTTTGGGACACCGAGGAGGAACAGCGGGTCGACCCGGCCACGCGGGTCCTCCTTGACCAGGCCACGGCGGCCGGCGCGTCGACCGAGGTGGTGCTCGACCAGGGCCGGCGGGCGGCGTTGGCGCTGCTTTCCACCGGCGGCGACTGGACCAAGGAAGCGGCCCGGGAAGCACTGGCCGGCGGCGAGGTCGAGCTGCGGTCGTGGCTGACTGACGGGCGGCGTTTCGCGGTCGCCCAGGACAACCGGTCCCGACTGTGGCACCTGGTCGACACGCTGCCGGACGGGCCGGAGAAGACGGCGGCGCAGACCGCGCTCGCCGGTGACGACGCCGCGGTGGCCACGTTCCTGCGCACCCGCAACTACACGGGCAAAGCGGCCAACGACCGGCGCGCGATCTACACCATCCTCGGCGCCAACCCCGGCCCCAACCTGAAGGCCGCCGCCGAGCGGGCGCTGGCCGGCACGCCCGCCGACGCGCACCAGTTCCTGCGCAGCGGCCAGCACGTGGCACGCACCGCGGACGAGCGCCTCGAGGCGTTCCGCGTGATCGACAGCGGTGGCCCGGAGGTCAAGGCCGCCGGTCAGGTCGCGCTCGCCGGCCCCGCGTCGTACGTGTCGTACTTCCTGGCCGCCGGGCGCTACCAGGCCGCACAGCGTGACCTGGAGCAGGCCACGCACGTGGAGTCGGTCCGGGCGCTGATTCGCCAGACTCAGCAGTACGCCCAGACCGCCCTCGCCGACGCCGCCGAGGCCAACCGGGTGGCGGCGGTGGCCCGTAACGCCGCCGAAGAGGCGCGGCAGTGGGCCAACCAGGCGGCCGCCTCGGCCAACCAGGCGGCCCAGCACGCGGCGGCCGCGCAGGCGTCGGCAGCCGCCGCCAAGCGCTCGGCGGACGAGGCGGCGCAGTCGG
Source organism: Phytohabitans sp. LZ39 (assembly GCF_059359075.1). Lineage (NCBI taxonomy): Bacteria > Bacillati > Actinomycetota > Actinomycetes > Micromonosporales > Micromonosporaceae > Phytohabitans > Phytohabitans sp. LZ39. The sequence goes on from NZ_JCADBM010000006.1 coordinate 22,127, forward strand.
CGGCGGTCGCCCGAAACGCGGCCAACGCGGCCCAGGCCAGCGCGAACTCCGCCGCGCGGTCCGCGGCCACCGCATCCGCGGCCGCACAGCGTGCCAGCGCCGACGCCAAGGCCGCGCAGGAGGCCAAGCGGGCCGCGCGTGAGGCGGCCAACGCGGCGGGCCGGGACGCCGTGGCGGCCAACATGGCGGCCAAGGAGGCGGCCGACATCTACGCCGCCAGGCTCCGCGAGTGGGAGCAGCGGCAGCGCAGCACCGAGCCGGGCAGCGGTCCGGGCGGCACCGGCACCGCCAACGACGCCCACCGCACCTGGGGATGCCTTGTGCAGCCCACGTCGATGACCTCCGAGTGCCTGAAGGTCTACGGCGACTTCGCGCAGACGCTGATCAACCCGGCCCGGTGCTCCTCGCCGGCCAACAGCGCCTCGCCCGGCTGCCAGATGCTCGACGACATCCTGACGTTCGTCGAGGAAAACCCGGACCTCGTCCTCGACATGCTCCAGCTCGTGCTCATGGCGTGCGGCTTGGTCCCCGGCGCCGGCGAGGTGTGCGACGGCATCGACGCCGCGATCTCGTTCGGCCGAGGCGATTGGGTCGGCGGGCTGCTCTCGATCGGCGCGATGGTCCCGTTCCTCGGCTGGGTCGCCACCGCGGCCAAGGGCGGCCGGATGGCCGACAAGCTGCGCGGCGCCGTCAACCTCGCCGAAGACCTGGCCCGGGCCTGCAAGCGTCCCAGCAGCTTCGTGCCGGGCACCCCGGTACTGCTGGCCGGCGGACGCACCGTGCCCATCGAGAAAGTCAGCGCCGGCGACCGGGTCGTCGCCACTCAGCCGGTCGTGGGCGTCACCGCGGCGAAGTCCACGACGGCGACACGCAGCAGCTACGGCGCCAAGACCATCGTCGACATCCGTATCGACGTCGACGGCGGCCGGGGCTCCCGCACCGCGACCCTGTCGGCCACCGACAGCCACCAGTTCTGGGTGCCGCAGCTCCGCTCCTGGGTGCCGGCGGCCACGCTCCTAGCCGGCGTCCGGGTCGGCGGCGCGGGCGGCACGTCCGTGGGGATCGTCGCGGTTACCACCCGCCAGGTCACCACCCGCGTCCACAACTTGACGGTGGCCGACTACCACACGTACTACGTGGTGGCCGGCGGCACCGCGGTCCTGACCCACAACGAAGACCCGCCTTGCGTGGCCATTCCGGGCGCGACCCGCCTGAGCGACGCGGAGCAGGCGACCGCGGGCCGGCTGCTCAACGACCGCTCCTTCACCGGCCGCAAGCTGCACGAGTCGACCGACGACGCGTACGACTACGTCGACGACTACCGTCGCACCTACGATGCGTTCGGGCAGCCCGGTGCCTACGAGCACTGGAATCCGCAGCAGTACTTCGACCAGTTCCGCCGGCACATCGACAAGCAAGGGCTCGACTTCGTCGTGCTGGATGTGACCGGTGCGAACTCGAGCCAACTCGACGAGATCTTCACGTTCTTCGACTCGTTGAGTCGGGCAGAGCAAAACAAGATCAAGCTCGTGGGAGACTGACATGGCTGGCTCGATCGGCGTCTCCGACACCGTCACCTGGTACACGAACGGCTGGGGCTACCGCCAGCTCATCGACGAGGCGATACGCGTCGCCCCGCCGGAGCGTCGCGAGCAGATCGAGTACTACCGGGTCCAGCCGGGGCTGACGCTGTCGCTGCTGCCGGAGGCCGATCGCGTGCCGGTCGCCACCACGCTGCTACGTGCCGCACAAGAGCTGATCAGCAAGCACGAGCACAGCGGCGACGAGTACCAGCGCGGCTACGCGCAAAAGCTTCGCGATCTCGTGGCCAAGTTGACCGACGAGGTCGTGCGTATGCAGGCCGGTGAATAACGTGGGCGGGGGAGCACGGTGACGAAGCGGAAGATCATGCCATGGCTTGGCGCGGCGACGGTGGTGGCCGCCTCCGTGCTCGTCCTGCCCGGCGCCGGTTCGGCGGCCCGGGAGGTGGCCGATACGCAAACCCCGGCCGTGGAAGACTTCACCCACCCGGGCGCCGAGCGGATCCTGGCCGAGCACGGCCTGAAGGTCTTCAAGGGCGACGGGCACATCGTCTTTGTCACCTCGCGCACCTATGACGAGGGACAATGTGCCACCGGCCAGATCCAGGTCGAAAAGGCACTCGAAGCCGAGCCGTACGGCGTCTACTACTGCTTCCGCACGCGGGGCACGGCGGGTTTTCTGACGCTCGAGGTGCCCGCCACGTTCGGCATCCGCGGCGGTGACAAGCCGATCGAGGCGACCGCCGAGCTGCCGGACGGCGAACGCACGTGGGAGGTGCCGCCAAACGCGTTCGTCGCGGTCGAGCCGGGCTCCGGCGGCGAGATTCCTCAGGCCGTACTCGTCGAGCTGCGGTTGGCTGCGGGCTAATCGGCACAGCTGCCGACGGTGCTGTGCTCGATGACATCGATGACCGCTTAGAGGAATCTCCCAGCAGCGACACTGAATCGGACCAAGAGATCTCGCGGCTGCCGAGGGTGGCCCGGTTGGGTCTCAGCATTCGTCGCGCCGGTTGGGACCAGGTCCCGGGGTGGCCGGATGATGTCGAGGGCTTCAAGACGTGGCCCACCCTCAGGACATTAGGTCGACCAGCGCGTCGCCGCGCTGGGTGCGGCGCAGCCTGACCTCGCGGCCGTGGCGCCCGCGTGCGAGCAGAGTGATGAAGGGTTGGCCCGGGTTGGTGCGCGATCTCGCCGAATTCGGTAGGCGCGAGAGGGTCGGGTTGCCGTGTCGTTGTCTTGTGGCGTGAGGTTGGCCCTGTAATCGACTTTAGGGCCGGATCATATCGATCAAGTTCGTTGCATTGTTGGTGTGATGGTTCCCTGTTACGGTCGCTTCAGCGCCGGTCGAGATAGACCGATCTTGGCGATTCGGGGTTCGGTGGTAGTGATCGGCATGCCAGCCTGGGGAGGTCAGTCATGGCAGGTCAGGATCGGTCGCGCCGCTGCGCTCGTGGGGTGGCGGTCGCCGCGATGCTCGCGCTGGTGGTGCCGGTCGCGGTCGCGTCGCCGGTAGGTCCGGTGTCCGCTTCGGGTGCTTCGGTCAACGCGGCCGTGGTGTGGGATGGGTATGCGCAGACGGCGATTTGGGATGTTGCCGGTCAGCAGCCGGCGCAGGTGGCGGGGCGCAGTTTCGCGATGGTCAGTGGTGCGGTCTACGACGCGGTGAACGCGATCGCCGGGACGCCGTATCAGCCGTACCTGGTCGCGCCGCGGGCCTGGGGGTTCGAGTCCACGGACGCCGCGGTCGGTGCCGCCGCGCACCGGGTGCTGCAGGCCCTGTTCCCCGAGCAGCAGCAGCGGCTACAGGCGCAGTACGAGCTGTGGCTGGCCGGGATCGCGGACGGCCGGGCCAAACGGGGCGGGATCGCGGTCGGTGAGCAGGCCGCGGCCGCGATGATCGCGGCACGGCAGGATGATGGGGCGTTCGGGGACCAGATGTGGTCGGTCGGCACCGAGCCGGGCGAGTGGCGGCCCACCCCGCCGGCTTTCGCCAATTCCGGGGCTTGGTTCGCTTACATGAAACCGTTCCTGATCCCCAATCCGGCGATGTTCCGTACGCAGGGGCCGCCCGCGTTGTCCAGCCGCGCCTACGCCCGTGACCTCAACGAGATCCAGCGGGTCGGCTCGGCGACCAGCACGACCCGGACCGCCGACCAGACCGACGCCGCACGATGGTGGCACGACCGAAAGTCCCCCAACTGGGAGATCAAACGGCAGCTGGCCACCAGCCAACGGCTGAGCGTGCTGCAGACCGCACGCATGTTCGCCATGGACGACATCACCGCCACGGACGCCGCCGTCGCTTGCAACAACGACCGGGAACACTTCAGCTTCTGGCGGCCGGTAACCGCTGTCCAACTGGCCGACACCGACGGCAACCCGCGTACTCAGGCGGACCCGAATTGGACGCCACTGCTGGTCACCCCGGCCCAGCCCGACTACCCGTCCGGAAACACCTGCGGCACCAGCGCCCGGATGGCCGCCTACCGGTTGTTCTTCGGCACCGACCGGATCCCGTTCAGCGCCGACAGCGTCGACACCGGCACCACAAGGCACTTTCGCAGCTTCTCCCAAGCCACCGCCGAAGTCATCGAAGCACGCATCTGGGGCGGCATCCACTTCCGCACCGCCGACGTCAACGGCGCCGAACTCGGCCAGGCCGTCGCTGACTATATCGCCCAACACCACTTCCAGCCGCACAGGTGAGTACACCGCACGAGAGATAGCGCAGAACGCGTCCACGCTCAACCGCCACCCCACCATCCATCCAAATCCGAGGCCAGCCCCCGACGCGGCGCTCGATGAAGGTGCTGAGCCGCGGGCCGTCCAGGGCCGGGTCCCGCCAGTTCGGCGGCAGCATCTCCCGCAGCCGCTCGACCGTTGCCAGCAACGGCCGGAACGCGTCCAACGGGGCAGCATGGCCTTGATCTGGGCGCTCCAGGCCTGCGAGATCCCGTCGAACGGCGACCACAGCGACGGCGTGAACGGGTAGTTGAACTTGAAGGCCGCCGTGAACTTCGGTAGGAACCGGACGGCTGCCGGCATCTCGCAGGCATCCGTCTCCATCAGCGGCGCGTCATGGGCACCGGGCGGCGGTCTAGTGGTTCACTCTCGGCCATGTACGGGCATGCGGCTATGGATCGGCGCCGGTCTATTGATCTTGGGCGCCCTGCTGTTTGTAGATCGGTTGGTGCCGTCCGCCAACGTGCCGCATCTGATCGCGATGTGGTGGCCCATCGTGCTGGTTCTGTTTGGAGTTGGCGGCTTGATCCGACTTGCCTCGCACCGACCGGCGTTGCTGGTGCCCCTGGCGATGACCATCCTCGGTGGTGCGCTGGCGCTGCGGACGACGGGTGTCGTTCCGTCATCGATGGACCGGTTCATCTTGCCGCTTCTGGCGTGCATGGCTGGGGCGGGGTTTCTAGGGTTTGCGGCAGCCAACAGACGCAAGGCGGCGGACTCCCCGGTGGCTGGGCGAATGACATCGATCGCCGAATCGCGGAAGATTTCGTGGCCGCACCACGAGAGGTCACTGGCCCAGTTGGTGTCGGTGCTAAGCGGATGTGCGGTCGAGCTACCCAAGCCAGACGGGTTGAAAGAGGCCAGGCTTGAGATCACGGCGTTCGGCAGCGCGGTTGACGTCGTCGTGCCTCAAGGTTGGCGCATCGAGATGAGCAGCCGGAACATCCTCGGCCGGAGCCGTAATCGGCTTTCGACCGTGGAGACCGACCCTTCGAAGCCGATTCTGATAGTGGAGAGTCTGGTGATCGGATCAGGTGTCACGTTGATCCGACCATGATCATTGATGATACAGTCCGACGTCCGTGTCGGTGCGTGAGTACTTGATCTCGGCGCTCGGGATCGTCGCACGCTCCCACAAGGTCGTCAACGTCTCGTTGAGCTCCCGTTCCTCACTGAGGTTCTGCGGCAGATCGATGTGCATGAGCTGTAGCAGCTTGAGTCGATGCACATCGAATGCGGCGCAGACCGCAGTCCCGTAGACCCCAGCGGCTGCCACTGCAGCCCGGTACGCGATTGCTGCAAGCAGGATCATGACGGCAGGCGTGAGCAGCCACCAGCCATGCCTGAGGAGGAGGACGGCCGATGCCAATGCGGAGACCCCCAGACTTAAGCACAGGCGCGCCGCCGTGTCGAGTTGGTTGCGCGCCTCGGCCACCTGTTTGAGCGTCTGTTCCGGCAGCGCCTCGAAGAGCCGGGGCCAGGCCACGTTCGGCGGTGTTGCCGGTGTCACGGGCTTATGCATCTGTTTATCCGGCGGTCGATGGCCCCAACGTTGGATTCCTGCCGGTCGGCGTTGTGGTCGGCTGAGAAGGACTGCTGTGTCGCAGCCAGGTAGGGGAGAGGTCGTGGTTGTCGGACCTGTTCCGCCGAGCAGTTGGGGTGGGCCGGCGCCTGGGCGACCTGCTCGGGATCGACCTGACCGGGATTCGGCTCGACGGACTGCGTTGGTCCGCCGCAGCCGATGGCCTTCCGCCAACTGGCACGACCAGGCCCTGTGGGACTCGACCGAGATGCCTACGCATATACCTGTGTCGAAGCGATGGCAACGATTACAGCGAATTCTCTCCACAGTAGACAAAGCCCGCCGGAGCCTGGAGCAGTGTGCACTGCTCCAGGCTCCGGCGGGCAATCCGGCGGTGTCGGTTCAGCCGAACTGGTCGGTGTGTTCGCAGCCGAGGACCAGCGTCGCGCCTGCGACCGTGTCGGTGGGCTGCTCGATCTCGTCCCAGGCGAGCATTTCTGCGGTACGCGGGTCGAAGATGAGCACGTTCTCGATCTCGCCGTTGTCGAGGCTCACCGCCACACCCTTGCGGCCGGCGCGGTCGGTGGCCTCACCTCGCCAGACGACACCCGGCGTCTTCGCGAGGATGCGCAGCAGTTCGGCCCGCGTGGCGAGGGGAACCGGGTAGTTGCTGGACCAGTCGCGCACCGTGCGGAACGGGTTCTGGTCGTCGATGCGCTTGGCGATCTCGGCCGGGTCGGTCGGCAGCGGCGGTTTCGCTCGGTCTCGCTCGGCCGCTGGCGGGGCGTCGACGTCCTCGACCGTCGTGTGGGTGGCGGTCGGCTCGACCGGATGCCTCTGGAAGTACCGATACGACTCCTCGTTCGGATACACCGTCGGCAGAACGGTGGTGCGGATCCGGGCGGAGCCGTCGGGGGCGCTCCACTCCCGCCTCTCACTGGGGATGATCCGCTGTGCCTTGCCGTTGGGCAGGTCGTCGAAGACGGCGTTCCACCCGATGGTGTGTACAAAGGTGTACTTGCCCGTGGTGGTGTCGCACCGGCCGGGTGCCAGTTGCGCGGCGAGGGCACGCAGCTGGTCGCCCGCGGCGGGTGGCCGCTGGTCGATCTGGAACCCTACGGGCCGGATAACGGGCCCGAGCGTTGGCGTCGGTACAACCGTCCGGGTGGGCGTCGGTCCGGTCGTCTCGCCGGCCGTGACGCTGGACGGATCCGCGCCGGTCAGTCCGCTGGCGACCAGGCCGGTCGCGACGAGACCAGCGGCGGCGACCCCGGCCGCGACCGGGACGAGGATGCGGCGGCGCCGGACGCCGGACGGTGCCACGATGGCGGCGGTCGCCTCGGCGAGGGCGATGATGTCGGCGGCCTGCGCGCGCGGCGGGGGGATCCGCACGCCACGCGCCGGATCCGTCGGGCCGAGGAGCGCCTTGGTGCTGCTGGTGTCAAACATGGTTGTTCCTTCTCTGCTGTCGTTCCAGATGCTTCGATACCGGCACGCGAGCGGCCGGCGTGGTCGGCGCTTCGATGGCGCGGGCCAACCGCCCCCGCGCGCGGTGCAACCGGACGGCCGCGGTGGCTCGGCTGCAACCGAGGACGGCGGCGGCCTCGGCGAGCGAAAGCTCCTCCCAACCGATCAGGCGCAGCAACTCCTGGTCGGCCTCCGAGAGGGTGGCCAGCGCCCGGCGAATATCGGTCAGCCGATCGGCCACGCTGTGCTCGTCGACCGCGATGGACAGTTGCTCCTCGTCTACCCGCACCGGCGTGGCTTGACGAGCACGCCAATGGTTCGCAAGCACGCGGCGCGCCACGCCGTACAACCAAGGCAGCTGACGATCGGGCACCTCGGCACGGCGGCGCCAAGCGATGACAAAAACCTCCTGCGCCAACTCCGCCGCGGCGTCCGGGTCAGCGAGCCGACGCAGCACGTAACGAGCGACCTGCGGATAGTGAGCGGAATATGAGGCGGTGAACCAGCCTTCGCCGCGCTCTCGCAGCACGGGCATAGACTCTCCTGACTATCGTCAACGGGTACACCGTTACTTGTGTCGCCAACTCGCCGACGATTACACCAGTCGTGCTGTGTAACGGACTCCTGTCCTGTCCACGATCCATGTGTTGCAAGATGGGGCGTACCTGCGGCACAGCACCGCAGACCCGGCTCCCGCCCCGAGCACCGACACGGTGGAGATCGTCGCTACCGAGCACGAGGATCACCGCAAGCCCGACGGCACGGGGTTGGATGACGATGGCCGACCTGGAGGGCAACCTGTTCTGCGTCGAGCGCAGCGCCGTCGAGCGGGCGTAGGCGGTCCTCGTCCTATAGCCCTTGGCTGTTGTGTTGATCGGAATCGCGCACGACGGCCGACCCGGACGCCCTCTCATGCCGATGTGCGCGCACTGAACTGCGGAAGACACTGCGACCGTTCACGCAGTTGATGATCGAGTAACCTGCTGTGCATGACGGACCCGACCAATGTCCACCCGGTGCGCACCGTACGTGTCGGTGACCGGAGCGCCGACATTGATGAGATGCTGGCACCACTGGTCGAGGCGTTGTGGCGTAACGGGTTTCAGACGTTCACCAGCTGCCAGGACGCCGGTGAGAGCAACGCGGACTGGGTGGACCTGTTGCCTCACATGGCTGCATACGTGGAGTCCCGCAAGGGATGGGCTTTCATCGACCTTCCGATCCAGGACGGCCTCCGGTTCCTGACCGCTGTCGCGCAGGCCGGCCCACGCGACGCGTTTTACGTAAGGATGACTCACTGGGCTGCCCCGCATGCCTGGGACGTCAGTGTCAAACCGATGGACCTGGCGATGTTCGACGAGACGATAGCGTCGAGTTTCGCGATGCGGTTGATGCAGGTCTGCTTTCCTGTCTCGGACCTGCCTGAGATCCATCGGCGGATCGACCGCTACGAAGCCGGTGAGCTCGTCCCACCCTCAGCGACCGACTGGACGACGGTTGGGCGACGCTAGCCCAATGTCCGCCGGGGGCATCCGGATCTGCCGCGATCCGCGCGGTGCTGGCGACAAGATCACGTGCACGCTCATGCCGCTGGTCGCGCGCGGCTTCGGCGGCGTGCTGATGGCGAGCGAGCCCTTGATCTTGGCGTCCGGATCTGCCGCTGGTCGGGCGGTTGCCTGAATTGGGCCAGGCCGCATAGGCGGTCGTACGGCCGGCGACAGGGGCGGTCCGGTGGTTCGCCTCTGGCTGGGAGGCCCCGCCAGTCGAGGGCCGTTGAGCCAGTGCGTCATGCGGAGTCGCGCAGCACCAATTTTGTGGGCAGGATGATGGACGTAGGTTCCTGCCCTGCGATCAGTCCGATGAGCATCCGGGTCATCTCCTTCCCCAGTGCTTGGATCGGCTGGTGGATCGTGGTCAACGGCGGATCGGTTCGTTCGGCTACGCCGAGATCGTCGAAGCCCACCACCGCTACGTCGGTCGGCACGGTCCGGCCGGTCTCGCCCAGCACGCGCAGGGCGCTGGCCGCCATGTTGTCGCTAGCGGCGAATACGGCGTCGAGGTCGGGGTGGCGGTCGAGCAGTGTTTTCATCGCCACGGCGCCGCTGGCCTCGGTGAAGTCGCCCTCCGCTGTCCCGTACGGGGTGAGACCTGCCATGATCATCGCTTCGATGTAGCCGCGGTGGCGGGCTCGGCCGACGTCGGTGGACATCTGCCCGGTGATGGTGGCGATCCGGGTTCGACCGAGCCCGATGAGGTGCTCGGTGGCGAGCCGCGCCCCGCCGAGGTTGTCGGAGTCGACGTACCACTGCGGCTCGAAGTTCAGCGGCCGGCCGCCGTACACCGCGGGCAGGCCGGTCCGGCGCACGATGTGGGTCAACGGATCGTCGCCTTTCAAGGCCATTAGCATGATGCCGTCGACGCCGCGTGTGTGCAGGAGGTTGGTCAGTCGGGACCGGCCCCGGCGCGAGCTGGCAAGGCACAGCAGCAGGTGGAGGTCGGTCTCCTCGAGCGCTGCGGACACGCCGACGATGACTTGGGCGAAGAACGGGTCGGCGAACAACTGTGGATCGTCATGGGAGACCGCGAGGGCGACGATTCCGGTCTGCTGAGTGGCCAGGGCACGGGCGGTTCGGTTGGGCAGGTAGCCCATCTCCTTGACGGCCCGCTCGACGGCATCGCGTGTGGCGCGGCTGACGTGGGGTGCCTTGTTGATGACCCGGGACGCGGCGGACCGTGACACGCCAGCCCGTTCGGCCACCTCGTCGAGGGTGGGCTGCCGTCGAGGCTTCTGCGCTGCCATCGCGATGCCGAGTCCTTCCTGTCCGACGTCGGGCAGGCGTTACCACCGGCGGCGCCGTTATCGCTGATCGATCGTATCGATCGGTGACGACAGCGTCGATGTGCTTCACCGAGCCGTCACCTTCGACCCGGAACGGAACGTGGGAACTGGAAGCGGTCCCAGGAAACCTCACGGTGGGTCTCCCCTGAGAAGGGGGTAAGGCGACGCATCTCTTGACTTTCGCCCGCTTCTTACTGACCATCGGATAGATATATATAGATGTAGCCGACTGGAAGCGCTTCCAGCTTTACGGGTCGACGCCCGCCAAGGTCCCCCACGTACGAGGAGACACGCCCATGAAACGACTGACCCGTCCTCGGGTGCTTGCTGCCGCGCTGGCCTTGGCGGCTCCCGCGGTCCTGCTCGGCGCGCCGGCTGCCTACGCGGATCCGGTCAGCCAGACCAGCGGGTTCTACGTCAACCCCAACTCCAGCCCCGCCACGTGGGCGGCCGCCAATCCCGGTGACGGACGCGCCGCCGCGATCCGCACCCAGATCGCGCAGAAGCCGATGGCCAGCTGGTTCGGCAACTGGAGCGGCGACATCGGCAGCGCGGTCAGAAACTATGTCGGGGCCGCCGACGCCGTCGACAAGCTGCCGCTGCTGGTCGCCTACAACCTTCCCGGCCGGGATGCCTGCGGCGGCCACTCCGGTGGCGGTGCCGGCAGCGTCGCCGCCTACGACTCGTGGATCGCCTCCTTCGCCTCCGCCATCGGCAGCCGTCCCGCCGTGGTGGTTCTCGAACCGGACTCCCTAGGCGACTTCAACTGCATGAGCCAGGCGCAGATCAACGACCGCGTGGGCATGCTGTCCCGCGCCGTCGGTCAGTTCCGGTCCAAGGCGCCCAATACGTGGGCCTACGTCGACGCCGGCAATCCCGGTTGGGTCGACGCACAGACGATGGCACAGCGCCTCCACATGGCCGGTGTGGCCAACGCGCGCGGCTTCGCGCTCAACGTGTCGAACTACTTCACCACCGGCGAGAACACCAACTACGGCAACCGGGTCGCTGCCGCGCTTCAGCGGTTCGGGTACAGCAAGCCATATGTGATCGACACCAGCCGCAACGGCAACGGCTCAAACGGTGAATGGTGCAACCCGAGCGGCCGCCGGATCGGCACGCCGAGCCAGATGGGCGGCGGCGCGGAGATGCTGCTATGGCTCAAGACGCCGGGCGAATCCGACGGCAATTGCGGCGTCGGCGGCGGATCCAGCGCCGGGCAGTTCCTACCCGAGGTGGCCTACAAGATGATCTACGGGTATTAGCTGCGTTGTGAGGGCTGGCCTTGTTCAGGATCCGGTTCGGCTGGGATCTTGCTGCCCGGGTAGCCACAGTGGCGTTGGTCGGGTCGTGCTGGAAATCGTGTGTAGCAGTGCGTGGAGCACTGCGCGGGTGTGTGGCTCGTCGAGCATCTCGCCGATTCACGCCGCGGCGCCGGCCCGGGGCCAGAAGCGGAAGTCTCTGGCCCCCGACCAACTACCTCGGCACTGAGAACTCTTATAACGATCACTGGGTCGTCCAGTTGGTCAGTCGGCACCAGCAGATCAGGACGCGGGCGAGGCTGACCAAGCCGTCGTGGATGTCGAGGTGTCGTTCCCACCGGGCTACGTGGTCGTGCCCGGCCGCCATCGTCACCGGTAATGGTTGGCCGGCTCTCAGGCGGGTATGGGCAGCGTGCCGAGTGCGCGGCCGGCCTCGCGGGCTGCCAGTAGGGCGCCGGCGTGCATCTGCGAGGCCTGCTCGGTGAATGGGTCCAGGGCGGGGTTGACGCCGACGAGGGTGAACTCCCGCTCGACGACGGACAGGTGGGCGCCCCAGCAGTCGGCGAGGATGCGCCGCAGGTATGGGGTGGAGTGATCCCAGCCCTCCCGCGGGGTGCCGCCGCCGTATGCGCCGCCGCGGACGGTGGCCAGCACCACCGGCTTGCCGGCCAGGAACGGTGTGCCAGACGCTCGCGGGTCGGTGCAGACGACGTCGATGTACGTCTTGAAGTGTTGGGAGACACCGTAGTTGTAGAGCGGCACGGCGAACAGGATCGCGTCCGCGGACAGCAGTTCGTCCACCAGCGTCGCGGCGAGTGTGACGGCGTCCCGCTGTTCGGCGGTGCGTTCCTGCGGTGCGGTCATGCCGGCAGTGACCGCCGCTGCCCAGGCGGTCGCGGGCAGGGTGTCGACGCCGATGTGGCGGTGCTCGACCCGGTCGCCCGGGTGGGCGGCGAGCCACTCTTCCTCGACGATGTCCGCGATCTCGCGGCTCGCGGAGCCGTGGGTACGGATGCTGGCATCCAGCCGGAACAGGGTCACGACCACTCCTAAGGATGAGGTTCAAGCTTGAAGTCGAACCTATCCGATTACACTTCAATCTTGAACCTGGTGCGACATGCCTCACTTCACGGCTGAAGTCACGTCGTAGGCTGGGTAGCGTGCCGGACGAACCGCGGTGGCTGACCGACTGTGAGCGCGACGCTTGGATCGCCCTGGCCAAGCTCGTCTTCAACCTGCCCGGCGCGCTCGACGCGCAGCTGCTACGAGACAGCAGGCTGACCCTGTTCGACTACTTCGTGCTCAGCAACCTTTCGATGACACCGGGCCGAACACAGCGCCTCAGCGACCTGGCCGGCCACATCGGCAGCTCGCTGTCTCGGCTGTCGAACGTCGTCAAACGCCTGGAGCAGCGGGACCTGCTGCGCCGCGAGCCGGACCCGGAAAACCCTCGCTACACCAGGGCCGTACTGACCGACGCCGGGTGGGATGTCGTGGTCGCCGCGGCACCGGGCCACGTCGCGGCGGTGCGGCGCTACGTCATCGACGGACTCACCGAGCAGCAGGTCAACGTGCTCCGCGACATCGCCTGCCACGTCACCCAACAAATCGACAAGGCCGCAGAGGAAGGCACACGACGCGGCTAACCTCGCCCGGCCACCACACCAAGATCGTGTGCGCGGATAAGTAGCCGCGAGTCGCGGTGGACTGGTCCACCTCGCAGGGCCGATGATGCAGCGATGAGAGACGTTCCGATCCGCGACGACATGATTCGGCTGGGCCAGTTCCTCAAGCTGGCCGGCGTCATCGAATCGGGTGGTGAAGCCAAATCCGCCATCGTCGCGGGCGAGGTTGCGGTCAACGGTGAGGCCGAACTGCGTCGGGGGCGGCAGCTCCATCGCGGGGACGTCGTCGAAATCGGTGGCGAACGCCTTCAGGTGATCTGACCGCACAACCACGACATCGAGAACTTCAGCGCACTCTCAAGTAGCCGCGATCCGCTCGCTACGTCCTGTGGCGGAGTCGGGGTTCGCTCGCCGTTGCCCAGCGGGCGATCTGATGGGCAGTGGCGGCGGCCGGGTCCCGGACGCGGAGACCGCGGCCCGAGTCCGGCCAGAAGTGGTGGCGCAAATCATGAGCTTGGACGGGCGGATGAGCTCTGCGCAGGGCGATGGCCAGGCAGTGTTCCGTGCCGGCGATTTAGCAGTGTTCGACACGTCTCAACCATTCACGTGGATCCGCGATGAGGGAATGCATCCGTGCCCCACCACATGATCAGTGTTCCGCCGCCCCAGGTCCAGCCGTTGCTGTCCCGAGTACTCAATCGGACCCGAACGACGTGACGCTCGTCGACCCGCCGGACTCCGTCACTGCGTCGTGGCGAAGACGGGATTGGAGTAGAACCACAGGTCTTCCCAGGGATTGGCCTCGCCGATGACGTCGAGGGCGGGTCCGGCCGGGTCGACACCGGCGCCGAAGTAGCCAGGAGCGCCGCGCTTGCCGTCGGTGCCACGTACCCGGATGTAGAACGGCCCGTCGACGGCGATCTCGTGGACGAGCTCGACGGTGCCGGCCCGCTTGTCGATGTTCCAGGACTTGACGACCTTGGTATCCGGGGCGCGGAAGGTGGAGCGGTCGGCGGCGGGTCCGGTGATCCTGCCGACGATCAGGTCGACCCTGGCGAGTACCGGCATCAGTCCGGCGAAGTTGGCATGGGCGGCCAGGTCGATCCGGATCACCACCTCGGCGGTGCGGCCGGCCCGCGTCTTCAGGGTGCCGCCCATCGGCACTCCGGGCTGGCGCGAGCCGCCTGGGCGAAGGCGCAGGTCCAGACCGGCGATGAGGTCGCCGAGGCATACCCACATCCGGCCGGCCCGCATGGCCTGCATCACCTGACGGTAGCCGTACCCGGTGGCGCCAACCCAGGTCTTGTTGTAGGCACCGGGCGGGAAGGAGCTGTACTCGATGATCGGACGGCCGGAGTCGACCGGGTCGGGAAACCGGCCGGTGTTGTTGAACGTGTGTCCGTCGCTGTCGTACGGGATGCTGTCGTACCCGGTTTGGTTGAGTGGGTCGACCGGATTCTTGACCCAGTCGCCGCAGCCCTGATGACCGTCGGACGTGGTGGTGATCCACCAGGGCTTGCCCTCGGCGAGGAGGCTGTCCCACAGCCCGCCGACGGTGGCCGTCATCCAGTCGAACCCACCCCAGGTGCGGTAGCTTTCGGCCGGATAGCCGGGGAACGACCAGGTGCCGGGAGCGGAGTCGTACAGGCCGCGTCCGCGTGCCATACCCGGCGCGGGCAGGCCGGCCGCCTGGTGGCCGGGGGCGCCTTCCATGCCGATGACGATGCCGGGCGCGGCGTCACGCCAGTTGCGGGTCTCCGAAGGGGAGTTGATGCCCAGCCTGGACGGGTGGTTCGGTAGTACCAGCGCGTCGGCGATCCGGCCGTTGGCCACCGCGTCCTTGAGAAACGTGAGTGCCTGCAGGGCGATGGCCTCGTTCTCCGGGGTGCCGTTGCGGGTGCCGTTGACCCGGGCGTCATAACGGTCGACGAACTCCTGGAGCAGGGACGCCTCGTTGGGGCCCGGGGCCAGTATCAGCGTGGTGTGCTCACCGGCGGGGATGTTCCACTCCAGGCCGGTGAAGACCAGGACGTCGTCGCGATATGTCCTTCTCGCCGCGACGATGTCGGCCACGAGCGGCGGAATGCTGTAGGTGGCGAACGGGACGTTGCCGTGGTCGGTGACGACCAGCCAGTCGAGCCCGTAGGTGGCGGCACGCTCCACCTGGGTGGCGACCGGGTACATGGCGTCGTTGCTGTACTGGGTGTGGATGTGATGGTCACCGGCCAGCCAGACGTAGCCGTCCCGCGGCTCGCGGGCCCGGGGCGCGCCGGCCGCGGCCGTGCCGTGGCCCAGGACGGCGCCGGCGCTGGCGAGGCCCGTTCCCACCAGGAAGCCGCGCCGGCCAGTACTCAGGTCCATCGTTTCCTCCACCCACCCGCACTGAAGATCACCGGCGGGGACAGTACCCATCCGTGGCCGATTCCGAAAAGATCTCAGGTTAACGCCGCGAGACGGGGGCGAGTGCCACATCTGAATACCGCCCGCGGCAGCCGACCGCTCCCAGCTGACCTGTTGCCGCACTTGAGGGACGAACGCACGGCACGAGTCAGCGGCGCCTTGCTCCGGTGATCCCTTTCCAGGAGTGTCCATCTCATCCGCCCGTGCTCCCAGACCCGTATGCCGACTGTGGCCCTGCTGGCACTCACAAGTGGAGGACGTGTCAGTCAAGATCTACCGACGGATGCGGTCTTGGGCCAGCCGTGGGTTTCGACGAGTGGCAAGCCACTGGTATCCGCTATGCGAGCCATTTCGGCACGGTATTCTCGAACACGCCTACGGCTTGGCTTAGAGAGTGTTGGGTTACCGGCTGATCACGTGACGCACTGGTTGGGAACGCAGGTGTGGTTCTCTGGCCAGTTCGAGCTGTTCGTCTTGGCTCTCGTTACGCGTCAGATCTGTACGGTGTTCAGTGCCTCGCGGAGGGCGGCGAGCGCTGCCGGGAGTTCCGTCGGGGTCGGTGTTCCCAATGCGATCCGGATTGCGTGTGGGGCATGGGTGGTGGTGGCGAACGTGTCGGCGGTGCTGATGCGGATCCCGCGGCGGGAAAGTTCGGCGGCGACCCGGTCCATCCGCTGTTCTGGGTCGATGGCTAGCCAGGCGAAGTACGACCTGGGGTGGGCGGTCACCGGGAGGTCACCGAGCTGGCGGCGTAGCACGCTCTGATGCTGTTCGGCAGCGTGTCGGCTGGCCGCCTCGAGCGCGGTGACCGTGCCGTCGCCCAGCCACCGCACCGCGAGGGCGGTGACGAGGCCGGGCAGGCTGGCCATGTTCGCCCGTAGCGCGTGTGCGATCACGGGCCGGGCTGGGACGGGTGTGACGAGGATGCCGAAGCGCAGGCCGGCGGCCACGCTCTTGGACAGGCTGGAGACCCAGAAGGTGCGCTCCGGGGCCAGCGTGACCAGTGGTGGCGGTGCCGGGTGGGCGAGGAATGCGTATGCGGCGTCCTCGATCAGGACCAGGTCGTGGTCGCGGGCGACGGCGACCAGCCGCTGGCGGGATGACGAGTCGAGAACCCAGCCGAGCGGGTTGTGCAGTGTCGGCATCGTATAGATGGCGCGGATTCGCCGTCGCCGGCACAGCTGCGCCAGCCCGGCGAGGTCGGGGCCTTCCCCGCCGGCGGGGATGGGTATCAGCTTGAGCCGGTGGGTCTGGGCGATCAGTTTGAACCCGGGATAGGTGAGCGCATCCACCGCGACCGCGTCCCCGGGGGCCAGCACCGCGCGGGCGACCAGGTCGAGCCCGTGCTGGGCGCCGCCGGTCAGGAAGACCCGGTCCGGGTCGGCGTCGATCCGGTGAGTGGCCAGGAACGCGGCGGTGACCGCCCGGTCTTGAGGCCGGCCGCCGGGTGGCTGCTGCCGCAGCAGCGCGTCCAGGTCGCCGGCCGCGGCGAGCTGTCGCAGCGCCGAGCGCAGCAGTCGCGCCCGAGGCGGCGACAGTGGTTGGGTCAATGACAGGTCCGCCCAGACGGTGTCCGCGCCGGGTCCGTACTCGGCCGGCACCAGCCTCACCGTCTGGTCGCGGACGAAGGTGCCCCGACCGGGTTCACCGACGACCAGACCGATCCGTTTCAGTTCCGCCATCGCCCGGGTGGCGGTCGCCACCGCGATGCCCCACTGCGCGGCGAGCCGCCGATGGGTGGGCAGCCGCTGCCCCGGTGCCAGATGCCCGTCATGGATCTGTGCCGCGAGCGCGTTGGCGACTTCCTGGTAGGACCGCATGTGGCTGACTGTACCGAGGACAATTTCTTGATTGTCCTAACCAGTGGTCCGTAGCGTGCCGTCTCATGATTGTCAGAGGTCGCCAGCTGCCGGTTCTTGAGCTTCTGCGCCGGCAGATCGCCGGCACCGCCACCGGGACCGAGCAGTGCCGATTCCGTTACCCGACAGCGATTTCGCGTACCCTCGGCCTCCGGCTGGTCGAGGTCGACCTCGGAACGGCGACGGTGGAGATCGACGCTGATCCGGCGGTCCATGGCAACCAGCAGGGCACCGTGCACGGGGGCCTGATCGTCGAGCTCGCCGACGCCGCTATCGGCACCGCCCACTCCACCGTCGTCGGCCCTGACGAGACGTTCACCAGCATCGACCTGCGGGCGGTGTTCCTGCGCCCGGTCTGGCAGGACACGCTGCGCGCCACCGCCCGCCCTGCCCACGCCGGCCGCACCATCACCCACTACACGTGCGAGGTTATCCGCAGCGACGGCAAGCCTGTTGCCACGATCACGAGCATCATCACCACCCTGCGCGGCGACCAATCCCACGGCCGGTAAGGCGAGCTCATCACAGCCGGTTTCAGACGGCCTGCGGTCGGATGTTGCGGTAGCGGGTTTGCTGCCCGGCCAGGCGGGCGGCCATGAGTCGGATCATGGCGAGTTTGACGAAGTCTTCGGCGTGGGCGATGGTGCGTTCGTGGTCGCGGCACAGCCGCCGGCAGCGGGTCAGCCAGCCGAGAGTGCGCTCGACCACCCAACGGCGGGGTAGGACGTGGAAGCCTTTGAGGTCATCGTTGCGTCTGACGACTTCCAACCGGATACCGAGTTCGTGGTCGGCCCAGCCGACAAGGCTGGCGTCGACGCTGTTGACGTAGCCGCCGTCGACCCAGATGAGCCACGCAGATCAGTAGCAAGCCACAGGTGTCCACCAGCAGGTGCCGCTTGCGGCCTCGGGTTCGTTTGCCGGCGTCGTAGCCGATCTGCTCACCGCCGCAGGCGGACCGGGCAGTCTGGGAGTCCAAGACCGCCGCGGTTGGTTCCGAATCGCGGCCTTCCGCCCGGCGGACCTGTTCACGCAGAGCGTGGTGGATCTTGTCTCAGACCCCCAATGCGCTCCAGCGGCGAAACCAGCGGTAGGCCGCGTCCCACGGTGCCAGATCGCGCGGGACCAGCCGCCAGGCGCATCCGGCCACCAGCACGTACAGGATCGTGTCGATGATCAGCCGGTGACCGTACTTGCGCGGCCGGCCACCACGAGCCGGGTCCCGCTCAGGCAGGACAGCCGAGATGACCTGCCACATCTGGTCGGTCAACACGCAGGGGTAGGCTATCCCGGCGCCGTCCCCGCCGACATTCACGTTGTCCACAAACACAGGATCTTGACGGGGACGACGCTCTCATTGGCGCACCAACACGCCCACCACTCCGGTCTTCACCGCCCCAGTGCGACGTCACGTGATCACCCAGTAACCCAACACTCTCTTAGACGCTTCCATTGCCGGGCGGCTGCTGGCATCCCCGAAAGTGATGAACCGATCGTGTCGCCGGTGTACGTCTCCCGCACGCGGGCGTCGGTGAGGGAATGCGGCGTCCGCCCAGGCCTCGACCCGCAACTCGACCAACTCACCTTCCGCGAACGCGACGTGCTGCGCCTCGTCGCCGCTGGCACACTGACAAGGAGATCGGTACGCGGCTGGCAAATCTCCGCCCGCACTGTCGAGACCCACATCGCCGCTGTCCTCCGCTAGCTCCAACTCTCCAATCGCCGCGAACTGTGGGCTCCACCTGTTCGCGATTTCGGGATCCATCGTTTTGGATCACGAGTCGGTGTTCGTGAGTTTCGGACCAGGGGTGCCGGTAAGAAACGTGTCACCAGCCGCAGACGACAGTGATCGCACTGGTCAGCGCTACCCGGCGTCCTTCAGGTAATCCCGCTCTCCGGGGTCCGGGGTTGGGTGCGCAAGGATCTCCGGCCATGGCGCGATCGCTGGATCTCGATGAGCTGGTCGAGCACTGGACGCTGCTGGATGACGAGCGGGACCGGGTCCAGCGCCCGGCGGTCGCCGACGGCGGTCACCTGGTGAATACCTGCCCAATTGGCTAGGTTGCCCTCACCTCATCCGATCCTCGCAGGGGAGTGGCAGTCGTGCGGCAACAGCGCAAGACCTTCCGGGCGATCGAGGTCGGCGACGGCGGCGACGGGCGGTGGGCCGCCTACGCCCGGGGCCTGTGGCAGGAGATGGAGGGCCTGCTGACCGAGGAGGGCCGGACTCCGGAGGGCGCGGATCGTGTTCGGGCGCTGTTCCGTGCGCACATGCCGGAACTGGTCCCGGTTCTGGACCGCCTTGCCGGCCAACTCGACCGGCCCGAGGCGGAAGCCTTCCTCACCCACGCGGCACTGCGGCCGTTCTCGCAGGGCTGCACCCAGATCGGCAGGAACGGCACTCTCCTGCGCAACTATGACCTACGGCCCGACCAGTGCGAAGGGACCATCGTCTCCTCCTGCTTCCTGCGCCCCGTGATCGGGATGCAGGACATGCTGTGGGGGCTGCTGGACGGGATGAACGACGCTGGTCTCGCGGTCTCGCTCACCTGGGGCGGACGTTCCGTCTACGGACGCGGCTTCGCCATTCTCATCCTCGTGCGCTACCTACTGGAGAGGTGCGACACCGTTGATGAGGCGGTCGACAGGCTGCGGTCCCTACCGGTCGCCGTCCCCCAGAACCTCACCCTTGTCGATCCCAAGAAGGCGATGACGGTGTTCGTGGGGCCGGATATCTCGCCGACGGTGGCGCCGGACGCCTGCGCCGCCAATCACCAGCACCTGCCGGTGACCGACGAGCAGGAACGGGCCATGCGGACGCAGGAGCGGCTGCGAGCCATCCGCGCCGCGGGCGCGGATGTGGCGGCGATGCTGAAGCCGCCGCTTTATCGATCCGTCGACGAGCAGGGGTCGAGAACGCTCTACACAGCCCGCTACCAGCCCATCGAGGGCCGTGTGACGTACTACTGGCCCGGCGAGTCCTGGCAACAGTCCTTCGGTGACTTCGCGCCCGGATCCCGCACTGTGACCTTGGGCCGGGCCGGCTGAGAGGCTTTCCGCCCGCGACATCTGGGTCGACCTCGGCCTGCTCACTCTGGCCAGAGCCAGATTTGCCCTGGAAGACGGCTGACAGTCCCGCGACGCACGGGCTTGCTGACATTCCACCGATTGTTGAACGGCTCCACCGCCATTGAGCTGGGGTTTGTTCGCTTGTCCGGGCACACCAGGGTTTCCTGCCTCGATCGGATGGATTCAATGTTCGCGAGTTTTGGCGCCACCGGCGACGGTGGGAGCATCGGCGGGGTCTGGACGGAGCCCGCCGATGCCGACGTCGAAGGTTGACCTGTTCGCGGCGATCCGGCGTGACTCCCACGCGGGAATGTCGGGCCGGACGATCGCTCAGAAGTACCAGGTCAGCCGCCGCACGGTCCGCGCCGCGCTGACGTCGGCCTGGCCGCAGCGGTCGTAGCCGATGTGAGTGAGGGTGATCTAGCGAATGCCCGAGGCAAGCCGCGATCAACCGTCGGGCCTCTGGTCAGGATCGTGTCCGGAACGGGGCAAGGGTGGCGTCTGGGCCCTACGGATCCAACAGGAACCAATAGTCGACCGTCGGACCGTGTGCGGCCAGGCCGCCGCCGTAGATCGGCTGGCGTCCACGGCCGGACGACCTAACAGGTTGTCCTCTTCCGGTAGATGGTGCGCTGCTGGTGGCATCTGGTGCGTAGCAGGGTGGGCATGGATGCCAGGTCGGCGCCGTCGCGCAGGAGTCGGACGGTGTACGCGGTCAGTTCGCTGGCCGCTAGTGCGGTGGGGTTCGCGCCGCAGGCCCTTGGAGTTGGTGATGGTGGCCGGTGTCCAGGGCAGTCCGACGGAGAGGCCACCGCAGGCCCGCAGGCAGGTCATGCGTGGTGCGCGGGGACCGTACCGCTGGCGGATCTCAGCAACGGGTGCATGGTCCGTTTATGACCCACCTCTTTTAGTCCGTAGGTTCGGGGTTCGAGTCCCCGGCGGCCACCCTCTGACCTGCGCTTTCTCGCTTCGGCTCTGTCCGGTGTGGAGCGTGGTTACTCGTTGGACAAATTGTTAGGTGGCCGACGGCCGTGGCTGTTCCGGTGGCACGGTGCTCTCGGCGGCCGCCATCCACTGGTCGAGGTCCTCCTGTGTGAACTCCTGCCACGGCGGAATGTCGGGGAGCTGGCGCAGGAGGTCGAAGGCCTCCGCGACCCGTGGGCCACGCAGGACCGGCGTGTGACAGCCGGCGATGACTTCGGCGTCGAGTCGTTGGATGTCGTCTACCACCGCCTGGAACTTGCGGCTGTCCAGCAGCGTCGCCCAGGGCGAGACCAGACGCCCGCCGAAGAACTGACCGTCGCGGAACTCGTCGGCGGACAGCTCCGCGATCTCAGGCATGGGTGTGGGCACGTTCGTTGCGAAGGTGTCCACCGACCACAGGACACTGGTCTTCGTGTCGAACAGGGCGCGTGTCGTCGGATTGTCGAACAGCGGCGGTCGCTTGGCCACCAGCGTCCGGTCGGCCAGGTCGATCGTGTCGCCTTCGTTCATGAAGCGGCACCGGTTGATGGGCGTCTCCCACTCCTCGGCCATGCGTCCGATCGAGAACCAGGTGGTCAGCAGCGTCGCGTTTTGGCATGCGGCGAGGACCGGTAGCAGATTGCCGGCGTGGTCACGGTCGTCGTGCGTGAGGAAGATCCATCGCACGTCCATAGGGTCGACCACGGACCACGCGGCCTCGAGCCACTGTGGCCGCACCGCCGGTGCCCCGGTGTCCACGAGCACCGGCTCGGCCCCGCGAATCACCATCGAATTCATCGGGAAGTGTCCGACCGGTGGGGCCTCCAGCGCCCACGGGATAACGAACGTCTCGTCGGCGATCTGGTACGGCTGCAAGAGGTTGAACGTCTCGGTCGTAGTCATCGCTGCTCTCCCTCGAACCGAGTCGTGGTGCAGCGCCCCCGAATCCAGTGCAGCCCTCAAGCATGCACGCGTCAATACCGCACGCCTGTCTGGGGGCCATCGTCACGAGTCAGGCCTTATGTCGGCTTCTGCCCACTCCGGGTCCATCGCCCAGTCCCGCCAGTAGGCAAGGTGCGTACCTCCAAGGGTGCAAGCCTCCATGGCGTCACGAACGGACGGCGACATCGCTCGTCGGTGTCCGGTAATGCCGATGAGCGCGCACTCGATCATGCCCACAGGGCTCCCTCGACTAGCCGGTGATGGCCGAGTTCGGCCGGGGCGCCGACACGTGGTGGGAGGACGACGAGGCGTGGGAGACGGTCGAGGAGATCGACCCGGTGTCGTGGGGTGAGCTCAACGAGGACGATCCACAATGGCCGGTCGCGGTGCTCATCGAGGACTGCCAGGACTGGGAAGAAGGCGGCGACGTTCCGCTGCCATCGCGCCTTGCAGCGCGGTACCCACGTAACGCGCTAACAGCATCCGCTCGATGATCCCGCCCGGCAGGGCCACGCCCAGCACCTACCACACATCGGCCCTGCTCAACGGCGGAGGCGTGGCTCGAAGGCGGGCCGGTGGCTGACCGACGTGTGCTAGGCAGGGCGCTGTTCGTGCAGGACGGCACCACGCCGACTCCGTTTCCCCCGCCAAGCTGCGGCGTCACCGTCCTCACCACAACGGCGGCGTCCAGGGCTACGCGACGCTGATGTACAGCACACCCGGCGGCGCTAAGATCCTGACTGCCTAAGTGACCTATGTGGACGATATCGCGATGTCGATGGTGGCGGCGTTCCGCAAGGCGGTGCGTAGGCGCGTCGACGAGGCGTTCTGCGACGGGCGGGCCGCGTCGGGCCGCTGAAGTTCAACTGGGCACGCCCAGCTCGCCATCGGGGCGGGCTGGGCGTGTGTTGGGTTTCTATCGGCTCCGGGTGGACATCGGCGCGGCGAGGGCGAGGACCGCGAAGGCGAGGACCGCGGCCACCGTGCGGACGGTGTGGGCGATCTGCCAGCGATCCCGCACGTCGGCCCAGTCGGAGGGCGGGGACTGGGCGTTCCAGCCGAGCTGGTCGGAGTTGATGGGCAGGTTGACGATGAGCGTTAGGCCGAAGATGAAGACCAGGAGGGCCAGGGCGGCGACGGTCAACCATCGGGTGTTTGTCTGGAAGGTCCGGTAGACCAGCACCGCTGTGGCCATCAACGCCGGCAGGAGCGTGGCGACGGCGAGATTGTCGAGAGAGTCGAGCTCGACCAACCGGACCTGGGTGTAGACCGCGCTGTCGAAGCCTCGCAGCGAGAGCTCCAGGACGAGGACTCCGGTGAGAAACCCGGCGAACAGTCCCGCGAACACGAGGCTGGCGAAACGGGCGTACCTGGTCATGATCCTGTCTGCTTCCGGGTGAAGGCGGCGCTGTGGTCTTCCGCCCAGGTGGCGTACGCGCGCGGCAGGCGTCCCAGCAGCCGCCGCACGGTGCCGGTGGTGGGTCCGGCTTCGCGGGCGTAGTCGGCCAGCGAGCCGAGCAGCCGGTCGGGTACCTCGTCGGGCAGGCCGGCGGCGAGCATGCCGCGACGGATCTCGTCCGGTGTGGCCTCGACGAACGACAGTGTCCGGTCGAGCGCGGCACCGAGCGCGGCGACCTTCTCCGGCTGGCTCAGCGACTGCTCGCCGGTGAGCAGGTACGTCTGGCCGGTGTGGTCCGGCTGGGTCAGGGCGATGGCCGCCACCGCGGCGATGTCGCGTTCGTCGATGGTCGAGGTCCTCGCGTCGGGGTATGCCCCTCGCACGGTGCCGGTCGCCTGGATCTGCCCGGCCCAGGCGAGGGTGTTGGCGGCGAAGTCGGCGCAGCGCAGGATCGTCCAGTCCAGGCCGGACTCCTTGGCGAGGTTCTCCACCGCCTGGAACTGCTGCCGGAAGCGCGCGTGCCCGGCCGGGTACGGCACGGTCAGGGAGGACAGCACGACCACCCTCGTCGCGCCTGTTTCGCGCGCGTGGGCCAGCAGGTCGACGGTGGCGGCTCCGGTGGCGCGCGGGCTGAGCAGGATGGCCTCCACGCCGGGCAGGGTGGTGACCTCGCTGGGGTGGACGAGATGTGCCTCCGCCGGGAGGTCGGCCTGCGGGTCGCGGGTGACGGCGGCGACCTTCGCCCCCTGCTCGACAAGTAGCCGGACGGCGTGCCTGCCGACGACGCCGGTGGCGCCCGTAACCAGGATCATGACTAACCCCTCTCTATCTCGTATCGTATGAGACTCAAACTATCTTGACTTTGGATTCCAAACAATATGAGTCACGTAACATCCGGAAGCGGGCGTGCCCGCAGGCAACTCACCACCCAGATCAAGGACGCCCTGCGTGACCTGCACAACCAGCTGTCGACGCTCAACCGCCAGGTCGGCGTCCAACTCGCCATCAAGGACACCGATATGGACTGCCTCGACCTCGTCAACCGGCACGGGCCGCTGAGCCCCAGCAACCTCGCCCGCCAGGCCGGGCTGCATCCGGCCACCGTGACCGGAATCCTCGACCGGCTCGAAAACGCCGGCTGGATCGCTCGTGAACGCGACCCCGCGGACCGGCGCGCGGTCACCGTCCGGGCGCTGCCCGACCGCGGCCGCGAGATGTACAAGCTGTTCGCCGGCATGAACTCGGCGATGGACTCGATCTGCGGCGACTACGACGAGCAGCAGCTCGAGCTGCTCGCCGACTTCCTCCGCAGGACCACGGACGCCGGTCTCACCGCGACCCGCACTCTCACGGCCGGCACCGGCCCCGTAACTACCTGACCGGCGTGGTCAGTCCTCGCGGTCGCCGCGCGTGCGTGCCTGGGTCGTCTCGCGGAGGACGGTCCAAGCGTCGGCCACCGGGCCTACGTGGGTGAGCTTGTCGGGGTTGAGCACCGTGCGGATCGCCTGGATCTGTCCGTCGAGGATGTCGAGCGCCACGGTGTTGACGACCTTGCCGTCGCGGTCGCGGAGGATCGCACCCGGCTGCCCGTTGACCTGGTACGGCTCCACGACGCCGCCGATACGGACGAACGGCCCGATGAGCGCGGTCAGCTGCGTACTCTACCGCCGATCGTGCGCGCTGGTCGCATGGATGTCGCGGCGCGGTCCGGCCGCACGCGGCCTCCCCGACGACCGCCGGGACGACCGGCGACCCTTGAGCGCCCGAAGGGACTACAGCATTTCGACGTGACCGCTCTCCAGCCGGTAGATCCCACCGACGACGTCGATCCGGTGGGCCGCGAGTGCCTCTTTCAGGTAGTCGGCTTGCCGGAGAGTGGCCACCGTGCGATGGATGTGGCTGCGCGTGGCCTCGTCGAGGCTGTAGTCGACCGATCCGGCCGTCGGCATCGCGGGAGCGATCTCGTCGACCAGGTACTGGCGAGCGCCGGCGGGTCGGCGTCCGGTGCGGACGGCCTCGTACGCGGCCGCTACCGCGCGACAGTCGTCGTGGCCGAGCACGACCACCAGCGGCACCTCCAGGTCGGTCACCGCGAACTCGACCGAACCCATCACGGCGCGGTCCAGTACGTGGCCGGCGGAACGGACCACGCAGATCGCGCCGATGCCCTGCCCGAACACCGCTTCCACCGGCACCCGCGCGTCGATGCAGCCGACGACGACCGCGAAGGGCTGCGGGGCGACGCCGCCGTTCAGCGCGCGGGCGGGAGGCGAGGTGCCCAGGGTGAACCGGACATTGCCGGCGCGCAGGCGGGCCAGCGCCTCGACCGGGTCCGGACGACCGAGGTATCGCGACACATGTTGCGACGGGATCGGCGCAGCCGTCGCATCGGAGAACAATCGGCCCGGTTCCACCGGACGAGGATGACACGCCCGCCCCATGGGCGGGGACTGCCGTCGTCGCGGCGGCACCCTGATCGATGAATCAGGTGATGCGATTTCGATGAACGCGTTGGCGCAGGCTTGGCGCCGTAGATTCGCCCAGCTCCTCGAGGAGGACGATCGTGAACCTGTCCCGCGTTGCTGTCCTGGTTGCCACCGCGGCGGTGGTGTTGGCGCCGGTCCAGCCTGCCGCCGCGGCATCGGCCCAGGTGGGTTGGAACGAGTCGGTGGCCGTCGCACCGGCGATCTTCGAAAACCCGTTCGACTTCGCGCACGCGATCTTCGAAGACCCGTTCCACTTCGCGCACGCGGCCTTCGAGGATCCTTTCGGCTTCGCGCCGGCGATCTTCTCCGACAAGTGGGAGGCCGCGCCGGCGATCTTCTCCGACAAGTGGGAGGCCGTGCCGGCGATCTTCGCCGACCCGCTCGGCTTCGTGGTCATCGGCCACGGCGAAGCCTGAGGTCGTCGCCTGCCGGGTGTCTCGACGACGTCGCCGGGGGAGACCTTCGGCGCGTTCACGACGATGGTCGTGGCGGCGTCGTCGCTGGTACGGCCAGACCGGGCTAGCGTGGGCGCTATGGCCCGACACCAGCGACGACGTGCCGCCGACCGGGCGCCGGGCGGGTCGCAGGTGGCCGAGCTCACGCCCGTTTCGGGCCGCCCGGAGGCCCATATCCTGTATGTCGACGGGGTCGCCCAGTCCTATGTAGACGTGGCGGACCCGACCTACCTGCATTTCGACTACGTGCGCTGGATGGCCTCGGTCGTCGACGCGGCGGCGCCCACGCGTGAGCCGGTACGCGCCCTTCACCTGGGCGGTGGCGGCTTCACGCTGCCGCGTTATCTGGCCGCGACCCGCCCGGCCTCGACCCAGGTCGTGGTGGAGCGCGACGCCGCCGTGCTCGACCTGGTCCGGCGCGAGCTCCCGCTACCCCGGGGGGATCTGCGGGTCCTGCTGGCCGATGCCCGGGAGGCGGTCGAGGCCGAGCCGGCGGCCAGCTACGACCTGGTGCTCGCCGACGTCTACCAGGCGGCCCAGATGCCGGCGCATCTGGCCGGTGTCGAGTTCGCGGCGGAGGTGGCGCGGGTGCTGCGGCCCGACGGGCTCTACACCGTCAACCTGACCGACCTGCCGCCCCTTGGCTACTCGCGGGTCCAGGCGGCGACGCTGCGCGCCGTGTTCCCCGACGTCTGCCTGATCGCCGGCCGGGCGATGCTACGCGGCCGGCGGCACGGCAACGTCGTTCTGGCCGCCGCGCGGAAACCTGGCCGGCTGCCGGTGGCCCGGCTGACCACCCGCGCGCTGCGTGACCCGGCCGCCGGCACCGTGCTGCACGGCGCGGCCCTGGACCGCTTCGTCGCCGGCGCCCGGCCGTTGCGCGATCCCCGCCCGACCAACACCGGCGCCGGCGCCGACCCGGTCTAGCGTCCGGCGGGAGCCCGCGACGGGCCGGTGAGGCCACCGCCGCCCGGGGCGCTGCGATGGCCTCACGTTCGGCGGTCGGTCAGCCCACCGTGCAGGCGGATCCGTTGAGAGTGAACGACGGCGGCCGGCCGGTGTTGCCGGTGTGGGTCGCCTGGAAGCCGATCCCGACCGACGCGCTCGGCGCGATCGCCCCGTTGTAGGAGACGTTGCGGGCGGTCACCGACCCGGTGTTCGGCGTGTAGGAGGCGTTCCACCCGCTGGTGATCGTCTGTCCACTGGGGAGCGTGAAGGCCAGGTTCCAGCCGTTGACCGCGGCTGTGCTCGTGTTCGTGATGGTGATCGCCGTGGTGAGGCCGGTGTTCCAGGCGTTGACCGCGTACGTCACCCGGCACGCACCGGGTGGCGCCGTCGTGGGCGGCGCCGAGGTCGGCGGACCGGACGTGGGCGGACCCGACGTCGGCGGGCTGGACGTCGGCGGTGTGGAGCTGTCCAGGCCGAAGAACCGGATCACCTGGGCGGCGTCGATCGGCAGGTTGTGGGTGACGCCCTGCATGCTGATCGCCTCGACCGGCGCCATGCCACCCGTGCCGCCGTACCGGGTCCGCGTGTACCCGGATTGCGGCGTGTCCGTGAACGACGGCGTCTGGCTCAGCCCGTGCACGTTCGTCCACTGCTTGACCTGCTCACCGAAGTTCGGGTAGCGCAGGGTGTCGTCGTTGGTGCCGTGCCAGATCTGCATCCGCGGTCGGGGGCCGGTGTAGCCGGGGTAGGCGTTGCGGACCAGGTCGCCCCACTCCTGCGGCGTCTTGATGAGCTGGCCGCCGGAGCAGGTGCTGTTCCACTCCGAGCCGTTCGTGGTGGCGAAGCAGGCGAACGGCACACCGGCGAACGAGGCGCCGGCTTTGAACACGTCCGGGTAGTCGCCGAGCAGCACGTTGGTCATCATGGCTCCGGAGGAGCTGCCGGTGACGAAGATCCGGTTGGGGTCGGCGTTGTACCGCTGCTGGGTGTAGCTGACCATCGAGGCGATCCCGACCGGGTCGCTGCCGCCGCCGCGGCGCAACGCGGACGGCGAGGAGACGTCCCAGCAGCCGCTGCTACGGGTGACCGAGGGGTAGATGACGATGAAGCCGTAGCGGTCGGCCAGCCCGGCGTATCCGGTCTGGTTGTAGAAGCCCGGCCCGGAGCCGCCGCAGTAGTGCACGGCGACCACGATGGGCGGCCGGGCGGCGAGGCGGTCCGGCACGTAGATGTGCATGCGGATGTTGCTGGGGTTGGTGCCGAAGCCGGTCACCTCGGTCAGCGTCGCCGCCGACGCGGGCGCCGCGAACGTCACCGCCGCCGTGGCGGCGGCCAGCACGGCCGCCGCCAACGCGCAGAACAGTTTCTTCTTCACTCTTCTCCAATCAGGGGCTGGTGCAGGTGATACCGGTGGGAGCGGCGGCGCCGTTGCCGTTGGCGACGTACCCGAACGTGGTCGACGCGGTGGCACCCAGCGCCCCGTTGTACGCCGCGTTCCGCACGCTGACCGGACCGCTGGTGCCCGTGTTCACGCCGTTCCACAAGTTGGTGATGCTCTGTCCACTCGCGAGGGTCATCCGCACCGTCCAACCGTTGATCGCCGCGTTGCCGGCACGCACCGTCACCTCACCCTGGAACCCACCGCCCCACGAGTTGACCGTCCGATATGTAGCGGAGCAAGCACCCGCTGGCGGTGCGCTCGTCGGCGGTGTGGTGGTCGGCGGCGGCGACGTGGGCGTGGTGCCGTCCGTGATGCTGCGTGGCACCGCGCGTAGCGCGTCGAACCAGACCGTTGCCATCTTGGCGTAGCCGCCCGCGTTGGGGTGCACGCCGTCGGCCAGGTCACCGGCGCCCAGCGCGGGGTACATGTCCACGAAGTGCACCCGCTTGCCGGCGTTGACCTTGCTCTGCACGATCCCCGGTATCGCCGCGTTGTAGGTGCGCACCTGCGCGTCGGCACCGTTCAACCGGATGATCGAGGCGACGAAGACCTCGGCGTCCGGCACGGTGTTCGTGATCCGGTCGATCAATGTGGACAGTCGCTGCGGCGCGCCGGCGGACTGGCTGAACATGTCGTTGGTGCCGATGTGCAGCAGGACGGTGCGCGGGGTGGTGGCGCGCAGCCAGTTCACCACGTTGGCGTCGATCTGCGCGATGGTCCAGCCCGAGTGGCCTTGGTGGTCGTGGTCGCCGAGGCTGGGTGGCCCGTTGAACTGGGAGCCGACGAAGTCAATCTTGTATCCGCCGGCGACGAACTTCTGCCACAGCTCGATCCGGTAGCCGCCGGGCACGTTCAGGCCGTCGGTGATCGAGTCGCCGAGCGGCATGACGCGCACGCCGCCGTTCGACTCGGCGCTGGCGGGACTGATGGCCAGCAGCGTTCCGGCGACGGCGATCGCGGCGGCCGACGCCGCGGCGAGCAGGCCGCTTATCCTCCGCATCGGGTCCTCCTTTCGGTCAGCACGTGGAGTTGGTCTGGGTGAGCAGGCCGAGCCGCCACGGCAGGCGGTTGTAGTCGCCGCCGGCGTTGGGATCCATGCCCTGGTACAGGTAGCGGATGTTGCACGGGCTGAGCGGTTGGGTCTGGTCGTTGCCGGCGCGGATCGCCTCGCCGTGGCTGATGTCCCGGGTCCACGCGGCGCCGTCGAAGGTGACGTTGTTGGCCCGCGCGAACGGGTTCGCCTCGGTGTCCGCGAGTGCCCGCCACGGGCCGGTGATGGCCGGTGCCGTCCAGGACCGGAACCAGCGCTTGCCGTCCGAGCCGATCGCCTCGTGGATCATCAGGTACGTGTTGGACCCGGTGATCTTGTAGATGTTCGGCGCTTCGAAGAGCCGGTTCCGGGTGTCCTGCATCGCGATGACGGTGTTCGTCATGCCGCTCGGGAACTGGCCGATGGACGTCTCGGACCGGTACAGGTGACCGTTGTCGTCGTCGGAGAACAGGTAGCACTTCGCGGTGTCGCAGATGACCCACATGTCGACCCAGTAGCCGTTGCCGATGTTGTCCCGGATGATCTGTGGCATGCCGCCCGGGTAGAAACGCTGCGGCGCGGTCCACGACTGCGGGTTGCTGATGTCGCTGGTGGTGGAGTACGCCGCGTTGTCACCGGTCTGGAAGACCAGGTACCAGCGGTTCTGCGGGGCGAAGAAGAACACGTGCGGCGCGGCCTTGTACCCGCCGCCGACCGGGGTCTGGTCCAGGTAGTGGTGCTGTGCCGAGCCGGCCTGCGACCAGTCGGTGAAGTTCATGTACACCATGCTGTAGTTGCCGTTGCTGTTGGCGGTGCTGGCGAAGACGTGGTACCGGCCGTTGTGGTACACGACGGACGGGTCCTTCACCGCGAGGATGTTGTGGGTGGCGTCCGACTTCGGCGCGATCAGTGGCCCGGTCGACCGCCACCGGAAGCTGGTCGGCAGGCTGCCCGACGGCGGTGTCGTCGTCGGTGGCGCGCTCGTGGGCGGAGCGCTGGTCGGCGGGTTGCTGGTGGGCGGCCCGGTGGTCGGGTTCACGCCGCCGGTGCACACCGTGCCGTTCAACGTGAAGCTGGTCGGGGCCGGGTTGCTGCCGCTCCAGGAGCCGTTGAACCCGAACGCGACGTTGGCGTTGGTGGCGATCGCCGCGTTGTAGCTGGCGTTGCGGGCGGTGACCTGACCGCCGGACTGCGTCACCGTCGCGTTCCACGCCTGGGTGATCTGCTGCCCGGCTGAGTACGACCAGGTCAGCGTCCACCCGTTGATCGGGTCGCCGAGGTTGGTGATGGTGACGTTGGCGCCGAACCCGCTCTGCCACTGCGAGCTGACCGAGTAGTTCACCTGACAACCGGCGGCGGCGGAGGCCTGACCGGACAAGGCGACAGCCGTCCCGGCTATGGCCAGGCCGGCGACCGCGACGGTTGCCAGACGAGCGCGTAGCGGTATGCGATTGCGCATCTCGAACCCTTTCGGTGGGGGATGGGGGTGAGGAAGTGAGCGTTAACATCGCGGTGAGACGATGCCGGTGCTGGCCGATCAGGGGGCGGCCCGCCTCGTGGTCAGGCGGCACCGAGGCGCCGGGGCGTCGCGGGGCGACGTCCAGCGATGCGGTCGTGGACTGCCACTCCGTCCGACCGCGTCCGGCTCGAAACAGTTAGCAGTATCGATGGAAACAGTTCGGTTGGCAACCCGGCCCCGGTGATGACCAAGCTCGGTTTTGACCGATGCGCCGTGATCGTCATCGATTTGATCGGGGCCGCCTCATACACTGCCGCCGTGACGGAACGGATTGTGGAAGGCCAGCGGCGCGGCCGTCGGCGCGGAGAGTTGACCATCGCGACGATCGCGCGCCTGGCCGGCGTGTCGAAGCCGACCGTGTCCAAGGTGCTCAACGGAAGGACCGGTGTCGCGGTGGAGACCCGGCAGCGGGTCGAGGCGCTCCTGGCCGAGCACGGTTACCGGCGGCCCGACGCGGTGCCTCCCACGGCCACCGTCGAAGTGGTGTTCCACGGGCTGGAGAGCAATCAGGCGATCAAGATCATGCGTGGGGTGGAGCAGGTGGCCCGCCAGCACGAGCTCGCCCTCGGCTTCACCGAGGTGAACGACGAGGGCACCTCACAGGGCCGGCCCTGGACCGAGTGGGTCCTGGCGCGGCGCCCGATAGGCGTGATCGCCGTGTACCCGAACACCACCCCGTCGCAGCGCGCGCAACTGGCCGCCAGCGCGATCCCGATGGTGACCCTCGACCCGACGGGAGAGCCGGTGCACCCGACCCCCTCGGTCGGCGCGACCAACTGGAGCGGCGCGATCGCCGCCACCCGGGCGGACCGGCCGAGTACCTCGGCGCGCGGGCCAGGCTGGAGGGCTGCCGAGCGGCGCTGGACGCCGCCGGCAGCCCGCTGGATCCCCGGCTGGTGCGCACCGGGCCCTTCGACTTCGGGGCCGGTCGCGACTTCGGCCGCGAGCTGCTGCGCCTGCCGGACCCGCCGACCGCCGTGCTGTGCGGCAACGATCTCCAGGCCCTCGGCGTGTACACGGCCGCCGCCGAGCTCGGCCTGCGCATCCCGCACGAGCTGAGCGTGGTCGGCTTCGACGACATCGACACCACCAACTGGTGCTGGCCACCGATGACGACCGTGCGGCAGCCGTTCACCGAAATGGGCGCCGTGGCCGCCCGGATGGTCCTCGCCCTCGCCGCAGGCGAGGCCCTGAGCCAGCCGCGGACCGAGCTGGCCACCACACTGGTCGTCCGCGACAGCACCGCGCCGCCGGCCCGGCCCTGACCGCGTCGACCGGCCGATCGACCCGCGAACCGGCGGCCGTGGTGTCAGCCCTTGCGGCCCGTGGTCGCGATGCCCTGGATGAAGTGGCGCTGGCCGAGGAAGAACACGATGATCATCGGTATCGTCGCGATGACGCTGCCCGCGAGCACCACGTGCCAGTCCTGCTCGCCGCCGTAGCCGAACCGGTCGAGCACGACCTTGAGGCCGCGCGGCAGGGTGAACAGGCTCTCGTCGCGCAGGTAGATCAGCGGCTTCATCAGATCGGTCCAGCTCGCCTTGAACTCGAAGACGAGCACCACCAGCAGCGCCGGCCGGATCAGCGGAAACGCCACCCGCCAGAACAGCCCGGGATAGCTGGCGCCGTCGACCCGGGCGGCCTCGAACAGGTCGCGCGGCAGCGACAGCAGAAACTGGCGGAGCAGGAAGATGTAGAACGCCGACCCGAACAGGTTGCCCGCCCACAGCGGCACCTGGGTGTCGGCCAACCGCAGCTCCGACCAGATCAAGTAGGTCGGGATCATGGTGACCGCGAACGGAAGCATCATCGTTGCCAGCACCAGGCCGAAGAGCAGGTCCCGGCCGGGAAACCGGAAGTACGCGAAGCCGAACGCCACCCAGGCGCTGGAGAGGGTCACCGAGACCGCCGCGGCGACGCCGACGAGCAGGCTGTTGAAAAGCCACAGCGGCAGCGGCACCGCGTTGAGGGCCTCGTGGTAGTTCTCCGGGCGGAACGGCAGCGGTAGCAGGCCAGGGGAGAAGACGTAGCCGGGCTCCCGCAGCGACGCGCTGATCAGCCACACGAACGGCAACATGAAGACCACGGCCGCGGCCGAGAGGGCCGCCAGGAAGACGATCCGCCACGGGCCGCGCCGGTGCGACGTCACGACTCCTCGCTCTCGTAGTAGACCCACCGTTTCGACAGGCGCACCTGTATGACGGTGATGAGGAGGATCACCAGGAAGAGCAGCCAGGCCAGGGCCGAGGCGAATCCCATGTGGAGGAACTGGAAGGCCTGCTGGAACAGGTAGATGACGTAGAACGTGGCGGCGTCGGCGTTGAACCGCTGCTGCGTGGTCTGGTTGCCGAAGTACATCGTGTAGACCTCGCTGAACATCTGGAGCGACGCGATCGTGTTGACCACCAACGTGAAGAACAGCGCGCCCGAAATCATCGGCAGCGTGACGGCCCGAAACCGCTGCCACGGTCCGGCACCGTCCACGATGGCCGCTTCGTGCAGCTCGCGCGGTACGTTCTGGAGCGCGGCGAGGTAGATGATCACCGTGGAGCCGAGGCTCCACAGACTCATCAGCACGATGCCCGGCATCACCCAATCCGGGTCGGTGGTCCAGCTCGGCCCGTCGACGCCGAACCAGCCGAGGAACCTGTTGACCAACCCGTCCTGCGTGTTGAGCAGCAGCAGGAACAGGATGCCGACCGCCACGGCCGGCGTCATCACCGGCAGGTAGAACACGGTACGGAAGAAGCCGGACAGCCGACCGACCCGGTTGAGCAGCAGCGCCAGGCCGAGCGAGATGGCCATCGCCAACGGCACGTGCAGCACGGTGTAGTAGACGGTGTTGCGCAGGCTCCGCGCGACCATCGGGTCGGCGACCATCTGCCGGTAGTTGTCGAGTCCGACGAACCTCGGCGGATTGACGATGTCGTAGTCGGTGAAGCTCAGCCACAGGCTCGCGAGCATCGGTCCGGCGTAGAACACCAGGAAGCCGACGATCCACGGGGCCAGGAAGAGCAGCGCCCATCTACCCTCCTGCCGGGTGAGGGTCGAGCGGTGGCGCCGGGCGGTCATCAGCCGGCGGCGCGGCTCAGCGCGGCTGACGCCTCGCGCTGGCCGCGGGCGAGCTCCGCGCTTCCGTCACCGCCGCTGGACAGCGCCCGGTTGACGGCGTCGTACCATGCCTTGTCGAATTCGGCGCCGGCCGGTGACGCGGGCAGCGAGAATCCCTTGTCCTGCACCGAGAGGATGGTCTGCACCGCGTCGTCGAAGCGTTTGTTGCCGCTGGGCTTGTAGAGCTCGTCGAAGATCCGCTTGTCGGCTTCGATGTTGCCGGTGTAGAGCCCGGTGAACGGCGTCTTGTCGGCCGCGCGCTTGTCCGCCCGCACCTTGGCCGCCGCGTACCAGGTGTCGGTGGCCGTCATGGTCTTGGCGAACGTGCAGGCGGCGTCCGGGTTCTTCGCGCCCTTCGGGATCACCCACGCGGAGCCGGACGCGAACGTCAGCGGGTTGCCCGACCGGTCGACGAACGGCCGCACGGCCAGCTCCGCCTCCGGCGTCTCCCGGCCGGCGACGTTGAGGTACCAGTCCTCCATCGGCCACACCGCGATCTGGTTCTTGGCCAGCGGGCTCTGCGCGCCGAAGAAGTCGAACGTGTCGCGGAACGCCTTGAAGTTGCCCCAACCGCCCTGGGCCCGGATCAACGACAGGCCCGTGGCCAGCGCTTCGGCCACCTTCGGATGGTCCAGGTTGGCCGTCTTGCCGCCGGGCAGGAGCAGGTCGGCGCCGTTGGCCTTGGCCCACATCGGCAGGAACTCGGGGAGCTTGGGATCGATGCCGATCCGGGTGAGCTTGCCGCCCTGTACCTTGGCCAGCTTGGCGTTGACGCCGGCCAGGCCGGCCCAGTCGGAGAGGTCGACGTCGTCCGGCGTCAGGCCCGCCTCGCGCAGGATCGCCTCGTTCATGTAGACGACTCGGACGCTGTAGAACTCGGGGATGCCGTAGACCTTGCCGTCGAGGGTGACCTCGTCCTTGGCGGCCGGCCGGTACTGCGCCATGTCGATGCCCTGCTTGGCGACGCAGTCGTCGAGCGCCAGCACCGAGCCCTGCTTGGCGTACGTGCCGATCAGCTTGCGGTTCATGTAGACCAGGTCCGGCGGGTTGCCGGACGCGACGGCCGAGAGGAACTGCTGCTCGTCGAACGCGCCCTCGGTGATCGTCACCGGGATGTCGGGATGAGCCTTCTTGAAGGTCTCCACCCGGGTCGTGGCGATCTCGTCCGGCAGGCTGAAACCGAGGGTGCTGATCGCACCCTTGCCGGCCGTGTCGTCGCCGCCGCCGACCCCGCCACACCCCGTGACGGCGAGGGTGACCGCCGCCAGCACCGCGACCCTGCGAACCCTTGCCATCTGCGCCTCCCCCACAGGACCGACCGGCGTCGATGTCGGCCGAGAGGCGCTTGTTCCCCGGCGGCAAGATATTGAAACTTATCCCCCGTATGGGCGGGTGATGATCTCGAGGTTGTGGCCGTTCGGGTCGGTCCAGTAGAGACCACGGCCGCCGTCGTTGGTGTTGATCCGCCCGGGCTGGCGGTGGAACGGGTCGGCCCAGAAGGCGAGCCCGCGATCCTTGATGCGGGTCCAGATCTGGTCGAACTCGTCCTCGCTGACCAGAAACGCGTAGTGCTGGGAGTGCACCGGCCCGCCGGCCTGGGCGACGTCGAGGGAGACTCCGTTGCCGAGCTCGACGACGCGAAACGGCCCGAACGTCCCAGCCGGCTCCAGCCCCAGGATCTCGACCAGGAACTCTGCCGTGGCGTCGCGGTCCTGAGCCTCGACGATGGTGTGGTTGAGCTGTACGGGCATGGCAGATCTGTCCCTTCCCCGGATTCGGCGACCTCCTACCTGTCTACACCAGGAACGCCGCCGTCCACGCTGTTCACCCGCGACATGCGGCGCGGCGTAGGTTGATGCCGACGACCGAGGGAGATTGGCGATGGACCAGGTGAGAAGCCGCTTCATCCAGCTCAACGTCGCAGTGGTCGCGTTTCACGTCGTCACCACGGCGATCTGCGTGGCGTTGCGCTGGCCGGCGCAATTCGGCGGAGCGGGCGATCCGGACAACGTGACCGCGGAGATGTGGCTGCGAGGCACCGCCATCGGTGCGCCCGTGGTCCTGACGATCGTGCTGGCGGCGGCGACACTCGCCGCCGCCAGCTTCGGCCGGATCGGCACCGTGGGCACGATCGTGATCGTCCTCGTGTCGTTGCTGATCATCATCGGCGGCAGCGGCGAGGCGTTCGGGATACCCAGCCCGGACGTGCCCACCGCCGTGCTGATCTTCAGTGGAGTGGCGAACGTCTTGCTGAGCCTCGCCACGCTGTACCTCGCGTACCGCCTTCTGCGCGGCTCACCCGCACGGGAAGCGCCCGCCGGCTAGCCGCGGGTGCTCCACTGCTGGTTGGCGCCGCCGTGACAGGTCCACAGGTGCAGTTGCGTGCCGTTGTTCGTGCCGGCACCGACGGCGTCCAGGCAGAGTCCTGATTGGACGGCGGTGATGGTCCCGTTGGAGTTCAGGTTCCACTGCTGGTTGGTGCCGCCGTGGCAGTCCCAGATGATCACAGCGGTGCCGTTGCCGCCGCCCGCCCCGCTGGCGTCCAGGCATTTGTTGCCGTAGACGGTCAATGTGCGGTTGGCGGTGTGCGTCCAGCGCTGGTTGGTGCTGCCGTGACAGTCCCACAGCTGCACCCGGGTGCCGTTGCTGGTGCTGGAGTTGGGGATGTCGAGGCAGCGGCCCGACTGGCCACCGGCGACCATCACGTTCTGCTGGCCGGGCGGTGGGCTCGACGGCGGAGGGCTCGACGGCGGGGGAGAGGTCGGCGGAGTGGGTCCGAACTGGGTGAAGAACCGCCACACCTCGGGCTTGACCCAGCTCCGCGCCCCGCTCTCACAGCCAGCGCAACCATCCACCGGACCTTGCTGGTGGCCGCCGTCGAACGGGGCCCAGACGACCGGGTACCCAGCCTGGCACGAGTAGGTGGTGATTATGTGGGTGCGGCTGCCCGCCGCGGGCTCGGGGGCGTTCTGCGCGGCACAGCCGTTGTTCCTGAGAAACCTGTCGCGTAGCGAGCGTCCACTCTGGATGTTGTCGTTGATGCCGTGGATCCCCATGTACGCCACCGGCTGGGTGCCGCCGCTGCATCCGCTGATCGCCCCGGGCGCCGCGATCGCCGCGACCGCGCGGAAGACGGTCGGCCGGGAACAGGCCAGCGAGTAGCTCATCGCGCCGCCGTAGCTGAACCCCACCGAGAACCGCTGCGTCGTGTCGACGCACAGGGCGTTGTCGATCATGCGGATCATGTCGTCGGTGAAGGTGACGTCCTCGCCGTTGGAGTTGGCCCAGCCGTTGCCGATCCCCTGCGGGGCGACGAAGATCGTGGTGTTGTTCGACTGCGAGAGCATGCCGTAGTACGCCCAGGCGGCTCCGTCGGTCCCACCCGAAGCGACCTGGTCCGCCGTGCCGCCCAACCAGTGAAAGCCGAAGGCCAGCCGGTGTGGATAGGCGTTGTTGTAGCTGTCGGGCAGCCGCAGGATGAAGCTGCGGCTTTTGCCGCTGCTCTGGATGGTGTGGGTGCCGCTGTTCAGCCCCGGGGCCTTGCCACAGCCGGCGGTCGTGGCCGCCGCCGCTGATGTGACGGTCGTGAGGACATACGCCCCGACGGCGACCGTGAGCATGGCCGCCATGATCGCCCCGAGCCATGGGGCCGAGATTGCTCGACGTAGCACAGGTATGTCTCCTTGCCTACCCCGACGATGCGCGAGTGGCTGAAACATAAGTCGTATGATGTATGATGTCAACCATGGATCCCGGTCGATGTGGCGGCCGGTTGATACATCAGATGACTTATCACGCTCAGCTAGAAGAGCGCCGTCCTCGCGATGGAGGATGCCCTGCTCATAGCGAACATCGAAGATGTTGACTCCGTTCGAACGGTGATCTAACGTGTGATGCCTGGCGCTCGTGCGCTGCTGGGCACCCACGCGAGAGGAATCCCCGACGATGTCCTCGTCGTCTATGTTCACGTTCACGCGACGCGGGCTTGTCACGATGGCCGGGATCCCCGGCGCCGCCGCTACCGGTCTTCGGAGGGGTGGGGTCGCGTTCGCCACCGCTGGGCCCTCCAGCCGGCTCGGTCTTCGACTTCGAGCGTGGCGGCCCGGCCGACATCCAGGTCCCCTACTGGCTGACCGACGACAGCATTTCACGCTCCAGCTGGCGGAGGTGGCGGGACGACGATACACACCGCCGGCTCCGCCGCGGGCATGTGGACTCCCAACGCCAGCACCGACAACAAGTGGACCATCACGGCGGTGTGAGCCTCGGCGGGCCTCGCGTGCGGCCGGAGGCCGGGCGGCGCGTGCCACGAGACGTCACCCACCACCGTCCACATCAGAGAAAGGCCTATGATGCCGCATACCTCAAGACCAATGTTTCGAAGATTGGCCTTCTGCCTTGCCTTGATCATGGCGGCGGTCGGCTTCACCGCCGTCCCGGCTCGGGCGGCGGCGGACTTCAGTGTCCTGGTCTTCAGTAAGACGGCCGGCTTCCGGCACGACTCGATCCCGGCGGGCATCGCCGCGATCCAGCAGCTGGGCACCCAAAACAACTTCACCGTGGAGACCACGGAGGACGCGGCGCAGTTCACCGCGGCGAACTTGGCGCGTTTCCAGGCGGTCGTCTGGCTCTCCACCACCGCGGACGTGCTGAACGCCAGTCAGCAGGCGGCGTTCGAGGGCTTCATCCGGGGCGGCGGGGGATACGCGGGTATCCACGCGGCGTCCGACACCGAGTACGACTGGCCGTGGTACGGCAACCTCGTCGGCGCCTACTTCGCCAGCCACCCGGCCAACCAGAACGCCACCGTGCGGATCGAGGACACGGCCCATCCGTCGACGACCGGTCTGCCGACCGCGTGGCAGCGATTCGACGAGTGGTACAACTTCCGGACCAACCCGCGTTCGCAGACCCACGTGCTGGCCACATTGGACGAGAGCACCTATTCCGGTGGCTCGATGGGTGGGGATCATCCGATCGCGTGGTGCCGTGGTTACGACGGCGGCCGCTCGTGGTACACCGGCATGGGCCACACCATCGAGAGCTTCAGCGACGCGAACTTCCGCAGGCATCTGTTGGGTGGTATCCGGTACGCGGCGCAGGGGACCGGCAACTGCTCGACCGGCCAGCCGCCGCAGGCCGGCTACCGCCAGGTGACGCTGGCCAAGGGCGTCGCCGAGGTCGGCGAGCCGATGGGCCTGACGGTCCTGCCCAACCGGGGCGTGCTGCACACCTCGCGGGATGGCACGGTCCGCTACACCGATCCGGCCGGCAACACGAAGGTGGCGCTGACCATCCCGGTGTACACGCACGACGAGGAGGGGCTTCAGAGCATCAAGGCCGATCCCAACTTCGCGTCGAACCGGTGGGTGTACGTGTACTACTCGCCCAGGTTGTCCACGCCGAACGGTGACGCGCCCGCCACGGGTTCGGCTGCCCAGTTCGCGCCGTTCAACGGGGTGAACCGGCTGTCCCGCTTCACCGTCAACGCGGACTTCACGCTGAACGCGGCGTCCGAGGTGACGGTCCTCGATGTGCCGACAAGTCGCGGCATGTGCTGTCACGTCGGCGGTGACATCGACTTCGACGCGGCCGGCAACCTCTACCTGTCCACAGGGGACGACACCAACCCGTTCGACTCCAGCGGTTACACGCCGATCGACGAGCGGGCCGACCGCAACCCGGCTTACGACGCGCAGCGCTCGGCGGGCAGCAGCAACGACCTGCGCGGCAAGGTGCTGCGGATCCGGCCGAGCACGGGCGGCGGGTACACGATCCCGGCGGGCAACATGTTCGCGCAGGGTACGGCGAACACCAAGCCCGAGATCTACGCGATGGGGTTCCGCAACCCGTTCCGGATGGCGGTGGACAAGGCGACCGGCATCGTCTATCTCGGCGAGTACGGACCGGACGCCGGCACGAGCAGCCCCACCCGCGGGCCGGCAAACCATGTCGCGTTCGAGCGCATCACGCAGCCCGGCTTCTACGGCTGGCCGTACTGCTCGAACTACAACACGCCGTACATCGACTACACCTTCCCGTCCGGGCCTTCGGGCTCCGCGTTCAACTGCTCCGGCGGGCCGGTGAACAACTCGCGCAACAACACCGGCATCACCCAGCTGCCACCCTCGCAGAGGGCGTGGCTGCCGTACGGCGGGGAGCAGAATCCGCCGGCGCTCGGCTCTGGAGGCCTGTCGCCGATGGGGGGCCCGGTCTACAACTACAGCGCCACGCTCGCGTCGGACGTGAAGTTCCCGGCGTCGATGAACGGCAAGGTCTTCCTCGGTGAGTTCGGCCGGCGGTGGATCAAGACGGCGACCGTGACCTCATCGGGCGGGGTCGGTGCGATCGACGCGTTCTCGGCCTACACCGGCACCCAGGTGATGGACATGGAGTTCGGGCCGGACGGCGCGTTGTACGTGCTCGACTACGGCACCGGCTGGGGCAGCGGTGACGCAAGCTCGGCGGTGTACCGGATCGAGTACAACTCCGGTGGCGGTCGCTCGCCGACCGCCTCCGCGTCGGCGAATCCGACGAGCGGAAACGCGCCGCTGACCGTGCAGTTCAGCTCGGCGGGTTCGAGCGACCCGGACGGCGACCCGATCACCTACGCGTGGGACTTCACCACCAACGGCAGCACCGACTCGACCGCGGCCAACCCGGCGTTCACGTACACGGCCAACGGCGAGTTCACCGCCACGCTCACGGTCACCGACAGCACCGGCCGCAGCTCGACGGCGAGCCTGGTGATCGGGGTGGGCCGGCCGACGGTCGCCCTCACCCTGCCGGTGAACGGGAGGCTGTTCAACTTTGGTGACGCCATCCCGTTCGAGGTCACTGTCACCGACCCGAACACGCCGACGGTCGACTGTAGCCGTGTGAAGGTCAAGTACATCCTGGGGCACGACAGCCACGGTCATGACATCACCAGCACCACCGGGTGCTCGGGCACGATACAGACCACCGTGGACGGTGAACACGACGCCAACGCGAACATCGTCGGCGCGCTGATGGCCGAGTACACCCCGGCCGGCTGGACCACGGCGGTGACCTCGTCGCAGGTGGTCATGCAGCCACGGACCCGGCAGGCCGAGCACTACAGCGGCCAGCAGGGCACCACCATCGTGGCCAAGCCGTCGGCCAACGGCGGCAACGCGGTCGGCTTCGTCGAAAACGGCGACTGGATCTCGTTCACCCCGTACAACTTGAGCGGCGCCACGTCGTTCACCGCGCGGGTCGCCTCCGCCGGCTCGGGTGGCACCATCTCCCTGCGCAGCGGCTCAGCCACCGGACCGGTGGTCGGCACCGCTACCGTCGCGCCCACCGGCGGCTGGGAGACCTGGACCAACGTCACCGGCACGGTCAACCCGCCGGCCGGCACCACCAACCTGTTCCTCGTGTTCACCGGTGGATCGGGCTACCTGTTCGACGTGGACGCGTTCACCTTCGGCGGCGGCACGCCTCCGCCCACGACGCCTCCGCCCACCACGCCACCGCCGACAACACCGCCGCCCACGACCCCGCCCCCGACAACGCCTCCGCCGACCACGCCACCACCCACGACTCCGCCGCCAGGTGGCCGGTCGTGTACGGCGGCGTACTCGGTGACGAGCCAATGGTCCGGTGGCTTCCAGGCCGAGATGCGGGTCACGGCCGGCTCCGAACCGATCAGCGGCTGGACGGTGACCTGGACGTTGGGCAACGGCCAGAGCATCAGCCAGTCCTGGAACGCCACCGTCACGTCGAGCGGCACCGGCGTGACCGCGCGAAACGTCTCCTACAACGGGTCGCTCGGCGCGGGTGCCGGCACGGCGTTCGGCTTCATCGGCACGGGGACCGGCGCGTCCGCCGTGTCGTCGCTCAGCTGCACCGCCACGTGATCTAGGCGCGGCGCGGCACCAGCCGGTGCCGCGCCGCCCGGCGGTGTCGCCACTATCCTATTAGGAGTAATTCATGACTGGATCCAGAGCGACAAGGCTCGGCCTGGCGTCGGCGGGTGCCGCCTTGCTGGCGTCGGCTGCTGTTGTCGTGGCCTTGCCGGCTGGCGCCGCGGCCGCCGGCTGCTCGGTAAACTATGCCGTGTCCTCGCAGTGGCCCGGCGGATTCGGCGCCAACGTGTCGATCACCAACCTGGGTGACCCGTTGACCAGTTGGACGTTGACGTGGTCGTTCGGTGCCGGGCAGACCGTGACCCAGGCGTGGAACACGTCGTTGACGCAGAGCGGCGCGGCCGTGACCGCCAGGAGCATGAGTTACAACGGCTCGGTACCGACCAACGGCACGGTGTCGTTCGGCTTCAACGGGTCCTGGACGAGCAGCAACCCGGCACCGACGAGTTTCGCCGTAAACGGCGTGGCGTGTGGCGGCGTGCCGCCGACGACCGTGCCGACCACGCCCCCGACCACCACGCCCACGACGTCGCCGCCGACGTCGCCGCCCCCGACGACACCGCCCCCCACGTGCCCACTTCCGTCGAGGTACAGCTGGTCGTCGACGGGTCCGTTGGCGAACCCGAAGTCGGGGTGGGTGTCGTTGAAGGACTTTACCTATGCTCCGTACAACGGGCGGCATCTTGTCTACGCGACGACGCACGATTTTGGTACGTCGT
The DNA here is from genome assembly GCF_059359075.1 of Phytohabitans sp. LZ39. Taxonomy (NCBI): domain Bacteria; kingdom Bacillati; phylum Actinomycetota; class Actinomycetes; order Micromonosporales; family Micromonosporaceae; genus Phytohabitans; species Phytohabitans sp. LZ39. The sequence goes on from NZ_JCADBM010000006.1 coordinate 65,352, forward strand.
GGGGTTCGATGAACTTCAGTCTTTTCTCCGACTGGTCGCAGATGGCCTCGGCGAGCCAGAACACGATGTCGTCGGGCACGGTGGCGCCGTCGTTGTTCTACTTCGCTCCCAGAAACATTTGGGTGCTGGCCTACCAGTGGGGTGGTACGGCGTTCTCCTACCGCACGTCCAGCGATCCGACCAATCCGAATGGCTGGTCGTCGCAGCAGGTGCTGTCCACGGCGAGCATCTCCAACTCCGACACCGGTCCAATCGACCAGGCGTTGATCGGTGACAGCAGCAACATGTACTTGTTCTTCGCCGGGGACAACGGCCGCATCTACCGGGCCAGCATGCCGATCGGGAACTTCCCGGGCAGCTTCGGCAACCAGGCCACGGTGATCATGACGGACAGCACGAACAACCTGTTCGAGGCGGTCCAGGTCTACAAGCTCCAAAACCAGAACCTGTACCTGATGATCGTCGAGGCGATCGGCGCGCAGGGTCGCTACTTCCGCTCGTTCACGGCGACCAGCTTGGGTGGGACGTGGACGCCGCAGGCGGCCAGTGAGAGCAACCCGTTCGCGGGCAAGGCCAACAGCGGCGCGACGTGGACCAACGACATCAGTCACGGCGAGCTGATCCGTAGCAACGCCGACCAGACCATGACCGTCGACCCTTGCAACCTCCAACTGCTCTACCAAGGCCGCGCCCCCAACTCCGGCGGCGACTACGGCCTCCTCCCTTACCGACCGGGCCTGCTCACCTTGCGGCGCTAGCCGGTGGCACGCAGCGGCGGGCTCGGCCTTGTGCCGAGCCCGCCCGCGTGTGAGCGGCGTTCCGGAGGGCTTGCTCTGAACCAGCCGCCCCACCTGGACGTAGCGGTGGTAAGAGCGGGTGTTGGACAGGGTGTGCGTTTTGGTTACATTTCTGGAACTCCGTGACGCGAGACCTGAGCTGTGGAAGTCGGCGGCCGACGACGCGGTCGCGTTGGCGCAGTTGGCGGAGGAGTCGGCCGGCGATATCTACGAGCGGGGCGCGGCGCCCGTCGGTGAAAACTGGACTGACGAGGTCGGCACGCGCGCGGCCGCCAACCTGCGGCGGCTGGCGAGACGGTTCGAGACGGCCGCGATCACGCTGCGGGGCGTCGCGATGACGCTCGACGGACTTGGCGAGTCGGTCGAGGCTCTACAGCAGACGCTGCTGTCGGCCGTCGACTACGCGCGTCGGCACGGGCTCACCGTCAGCGATTCCGGTCGGGTCAGCGCGCAGGAGTTCACCCGGCTGGAAGTGCCGCCGGAGGTTGGCCAGGCGAACCAGATCATCGCCGAGGCCGTCGAGTCGGCGACGCGGATCGACGAAGAGGTCAAGGCGGAGCTGGGTAGGTTGACCCAGGCGGCGGCGGACGTCGCGGCGGCGGTGGCCGGCGGGCGCCTGGACGAGGCCCTGACGCTGGCGCAGCGCGTGCAACAGTCGGCCGCGCAGAACCAGATCGACCTGATCCGGGAGAGCCTGCCCATCGGAGAGAGCCCGCAGGTGGTGGCGGCGTGGTGGGCCGCGCTCACTCCTGATCAACGCGCGGAGTACGAGCGCGCCGTGCCGGTCGACCTGCACGACCTCGACGGCATCCCGGCCGAGGTCAAAGCGGGCCTGCGCGGCTCGGATGGCTACGACCGGGTGGAGACGATCCGCTGGGCACAGGAGCACTGGGACGACGCCGGCATCGACATCTTCGACAACAACTGCGCCAACTTCGTCTCGCACTCGCTGCTGAATGGCGGACTGGAGCAGAAGATGGACCCCTGGGGCACATGGAGCGACAACTCGTGGGGCCGGGGCCTCCAGACCGGCTGGGATTGGCTCGACAGCAACGACCGATCGCACAGCAGGCCCTGGACCCAGTCCGAGGCGCAGCGGGACTTCTTCCTGGACAACGGCGGATCACAGGTGTCCACGACGGATGCCAGGCCCGGCGACGTCATCTACTTCGAAAACGCCGGCGAAGACCGGGCACACCACGCCGCGGTGGTCACGGCGGTCACGCCGGATGGCGACATCCTCTACACCCAGCACACGGACTCGCAGCTGAACAGGAGCCTGGACAGCCGGCTGGCCCAGTACGAGGTGACCGGTCCTGAGCAGGACGTGGTCATCGTGCGGCCCCGGCAGACGTGGTAAGGACGGGAGCGACGTGGTGCTCGACATCGAACCGACATCGGTCGCCCGTGCCGGCACCGATCTACAGAGCCTGGGGGCCGAGGCCAAAGCCAAGGTCGGCAGCCTCTTCGCCAGCGGCGAAGCGGCGGCGAACGGGCACGCCGGCTGGCAGTCCTCAGCCCAGTTGCTCGCCTGTGGCCAGGCGTGGAGGGCCCAACTGGAGCAGATGATCGACTACATCACCAACGTCGGTCTCAACCTCACCTCATCCGCTGTCCAGATCACCGCCGAGGACGTCGAGGCCGCCGACCGCATCGACGACGTCCTCCACGGCTTGGCCGGCCGCTGACCGCCCGTCCCCTCAGAGGGCCGTCGGGACCGTCCGGTCGTTGGTGTCGCCGACACCGAGTTGGCCGTGGTAGTTGTAACCCCAGCAGTGCAGCGAGCGGTCGGTTCGGAGGCCGCAGGTGAAGTTGGCGCCGACCGCGAGCGACAGCCAGCTGCCCTCACCGCTGAGCCGTGCGGGGGTGGTCCGGCGGTTGGTGTCGCCGAGGCCGAGCCGACCGTCGCCGTTGTGACCCCAGCAGTAGCGCCGGCCGTCGTTCTTCAACGCGCAGGTGTGCCGGCTCCGGTTGGCGATTTCCACCGTTTGCCAGTCGCCCTCGGTCCCGACGACCGTGGGCAGCATGCGGGTTTCGAGGTCGCCGAGGCCGAGCTGACCACTGGTATTGCCGCCCCAGCAGAGCAGCTCGTCGTCGGGCCGGATGCCGCAGGTGTGGTCGGCGCCGGCCGCGACGCCCGTCCAGGTGCCGTCGTTGGTCCGGGTGACCGGCTTGCGCCGTTCGAGGGTGTGGCCCATCCCCAGCTGCCCCCAGCCGTTGAATCCCAGCAGTAGCGCTGGCCGCCGCTCTTGAGGGCGCAAGCGTGCCGGTCACCGATCGCGAACCAGCCGGTGGCCCAGTTGGTGTCCGATCCGTAGACCTGCTCGGGGCTGTTGATCGGGTCGCCCTCCGAGTCGATGCCGGCCGTGCCGTACTGGTTGTCTCCCCAGCAGTACAGCCGGCCGGCGTTCATCCCGCACGTGTTCTCGCTGCCGGCCGTCAGCACCCACCAGGTCTGCTCACCGGGCTGGCTGGTCGGCACGTAGACGGGGCCGGCGATGTCGGGCAGCCCGACCGCTCCTTCCAAGGACTCACCCCAGCAGTAGCGCACACCACCCATCGTGAGGGCGCACGTGTGCCGGCCGCCCGCGTACACGAACGACCAGTCCGTACGGGTGCCGACCCTGGTCGGGACGGTGCGCGGCAGGATCTGGTCGCGGCCCAGGCCGAGCTGGCCGTAGGCCGCCTCTCCCCAGCACCACAGGGTGTGGTCGACGCGGATCGCACACGCGTGACTGTTGCCGGCCGACACGCTGCTCCACTGCACGGCGGCGTGCGCCGGCGGTGCCGAGACGACCGAGGTGACGAGTGCGGCCACCAAGGCGGCGGCGACGAGGCCACGGCGGGTGAGGCGCCCATTCATGACGGTCACCGTAGGTGAGGCCCGCCCGCGAGCGCTCGACATTCCCTTGTGGACCGCTGGAGGTCGGTCCTATCGGCACTCGCTGCAATGCGGGACGAAGGGGTCGGCATGCGCCGCTGACGAGGCGCCGACGCCGACCAGTGCGAACATCGCCGTCAGCAACGCGGCGAGGATTATGCGGCTTTTTCGGCTCATGTCGTTTCGGTTCCTTTGGGGTGCGGGATCCGGAAGCTGCCGTTGTGGTGGGTCTATGCCCCGATGGCAGGATGAGACTAGCCTGCGGAACTGGCTGACAAATGGTTGCCGACTGGTCGGAGGGGCGGCTGGTCGGGGCGGGTGGTCGGGAGGTCGCGTGCGCTTGCAGATACTCGGCCCGGTCAGAGCCTGGCGCGGCGAGGACCCCATCGACCTCGGGCCGGCCGGCCACCGGGCGGTGTTGGGGCTGCTGGCGCTTGCCTGCGGCGAGCCGGTGTCGCGGGCCGACCTTGTCGCGGCGCTCTGGGGTGAGCGACCGCCGCCGAGCGCGACGAACATGATCCAGAGCCGGGTGAAACACCTGCGCCGCGCGTTGGAGCCAGGGCGCCGGTCGTATACGCGCAGCGCGGTCCTGCCGTCCGTGGGGGATGGCTACGCGCTCGAACTGTCCGATGTAGACCTCGACCTGGCCCGGTTTCGCGGTCTGCTCGCGGACGCGAACGCGGCGCGACGCGGCGGCGACCTCCGGCAGGCGTCGGCGCTGCTGACCGAAGCGCTTCAGCTGTGGCACGGCTCGCCGCTGGCCGACGTACCGGCGCTGGCCGCGCACCCCAAGGTCACCAGCCTCGCCGACCAGCGGCGGACCGCGTTGGCGCAGTACGGCGACGCGCTGCTGGCGTCCGGCGCCGTGGTCGACGCGCTGCCCGCGCTGGAGGAGGCGGCCGCGAGCCAGCCGTTCGACGAGGTCGCCTGGGCGAGGCTGATCGACGCCTACCGGGCCGCCGGGCGACGGGCGCGCGCCTTCGCCGCGTACCACGAGATGCGCGGCCGGTTGGTCGACGAGCTCGGCATCGATCCCGGGCCGGAGCTTGTCGCCGCCCACGCCGCCCTGCTGCACGACGACACCGCGGTGCCCGCGGCCTCGCCGATCGTGGCGGCGCCGGACGGCGATGCTCCGCAGGAGGCCGGATGGCGAGCGGTCCAGCGACGGCCGCCGCCGGCTCATCTGCCCGCCGACACGGCGGGGTTCACCGGTCGGGAAGCGCAGTTGCGGCAGCTCGACGCGCTGCTCGCGGAGGCGTCCGGCGCGGCTCCCGCGTTCATCTGCGTGATCTCGGGGACCGCCGGGGTCGGCAAGACGACGCTCGCGGTGCGGTGGGCACACCGGGTCCGCGACCGGTTTCCCGACGGCCAGCTGTACGCGAACCTGCGCGGGTTCGGCGCGCCGGACGCCGCGCTCAAGCCGGTCGAGGTGATGCAGGGGTTCCTGGACGCGTTCGGGCTGCCCGCGCAGCAGATGCCCGCCAACCCGGTGGCGCTCGTCGGTCTGTACCGCAGCGTGCTGGCCGACAAGCGGGTCTTGATCGTGCTGGACGACGCCCGGGACGCCGAGCAGGTGCGACCGCTGCTGCCGGGCGCGGCCGGCAGCCTCGTGGTGGTCACCAGCAGAAACCGCCTCTCCAGCCTGGTCGCCGCCGAAGGGGCCCGGTCGATCGCGTTGGACCTGCTGTCGGTCGGTGAATCGCGGCAGCTGCTCGCCCACCGGGCGGGTGCCGCGCGGATCGGCGCCAACCCGGATGCCGTATGGGAGATCATCGATGCGTGCGCGCGGCTGCCGCTCGCCTTGGCCATCGTGGCCGCCCGCATCGCCACCGATCCCGGGCTGGCGCTGGACGAGTTGGTCGGCCAGCTTCGCGGGGGCCGGAGCACCTTGGACGCCCTGGCCGGCGAGGACGCGGTCACCGACGCGCGGGCGGCGTTCTCCCTGTCGTACGAGGCTCTCAGCGACCGGACCGCCGGGCTGTTCCGGCTGCTCGGGCTGCTCCCGGGCGCGGAGGTTACGGTCGCGGCGGCGGCCAGCCTCGCCGGGGTGTCCGCGGACGTCTCCCGCGCGCAGCTCGGCGAGCTCACCCGCGCACACCTGATCACCGAGCCCACCCCCGGCCGGTACCGGATGCACGATCTGCTGCGCGCGTACGCCGCTGAGCTTGCCGGCGATCTCGATCCCGAACCGCGGCGGGAGGCGGCGGCGGGCCGGATGCTCGACTACTACCTGCACACCGCGCACGCGGCGGCCGCTCTGCTCGATCCCCACCAGGCCCCGCTCCCGCTGGCCCCGCCCGAGCCCGGGGTGACACCGGAGCCGCTGACCGGTCATGCGGCCGCGCTGGCCTGGCTCGCGATCGAGCACTCCGCCCTCGTGCGGACGGTCGAGCAGGCCGGCAGCCGCGGATGGGACGGCTACGCGTGGCGGCTCGCCTCGGCTCTGGAAGAGTTCCTCAACCGGCGAGGGCATTTCGCCGACTGGGTCGCCATCCAGCGCACCGCGCTCACCGCCGGGGAACGGCTCGCGGATCCGGCGGTGCGGGCAAGGGCCCACCGGGGCCTGGCCCGGGCACACGCCCGGCTGGGCAAGCACGAACCGGCACACGCCCACTTCGCTCGGGCCCTCGACCTGTTCACCGCGCTGGACGACCTGGTCGGGCAGGCGCACACCCTGCTCGGCACCAGCTTCACCTGGGCCGGTCAAGGCGAGCACGCCAAGGCCCTGCGGCAGGCCGAGCGCGCCCTCGAGCTGTACCGCGGCGCCGGCGACCAGCGCGGGCAGGCCGCCACGCTCAACATGATCGGCTACTACCTCACCGCCCTCGGCGACCCCGGTGCCGCGCTGACCCACTGCGAACAGGCGCTGGCCCTCAACCAGGCGATCGGCAACCGCCGGGGCGAGGCCGACACCTGGGACAGCCTCGGCTACGCCCGCCACCAGCGGGGCGAGTACGCCGAGGCCGTCGCCTGTTACGGGCACGCGCTCGACCGGTACCGGGAGGTGGGCGCCCGCCAGTACGAGGCGGACACGCTGGCCAAGCTCGGCGGGAGCCAGCTGGCCACCGGCGACGCCGACGCGGCCCGCGACTCCTGGCGGGCGGCCCTGGCGCTGCTCGACGAGCTCGGCCACACCACGTTCGTCGACTGCGACGCCGACACGATCAGGGAGAGCCTCGACCGGCTGGAGCGGTCCGCGCCGACGCGCGCGGGGGGAGCCGACTGACCCCTGGTTGGCGGGCCCGACCAGTCGACAACCAATCGCGGCATATTTGGCCGCCAATGCCTCCTGCGAGCCTCGGTGCATAGCCGGACGTCCGCGGGTCGACTCTCGCGCCGGCGGACGGTCACCAGAGAGGAGGTGAGTATGTCCGTCATCAAGCGGGTGATCCGTGAGGGCGCCAACGCCGAGTCGCGGATCAGCGACTGGAAGTTCAGCTCCACCGTCGAAGTCAGCGGCTAGGAAGCAAGGCAGACGCTGTGTCGCCCTCGGGCCGCGGTCGGGTGCGGGGGCGGCACATCAGCGAAGAAAGGCGCGTGCCGGCATGGCCGTTGGAACCGGGATCGACGAATACATTCTCAAGATCGCGTCATGGTGCAATCTCGACTGCACCTACTGCTACTACTACCACGGCGCGGATACCTCTTTCCTCGGCCGGCCCCGGGAAATGGGACTGGATGTCATCGACGCGCTTGTCCCCAAGGTCATCTCTCATTGCGACGAGCATCAGATAAAGCAGATCCGGATCGATCTGCACGGCGGTGAGCCGCTGCTCGTGTCGAAGTCGACCTACCAGGGGATCATGGAGCGGCTGGCGGAGATCCCCCGGGCCGGTATAGGGGTCACCTACAAGATCACCACGAACGGTGTGCTGCTGGACGACGAGTGGGCGCGGCTGCTCGCGGCCCACCGGTTCCAGGTCGCGGTGAGCATCGACGGTCCGCGCGAGGTGCACGACCGGGCCAGGGTCGACCACGCGGGCCGCGGCAGCTACGACCGGGTGGTGCGCGGGCTGCGTACCGCGCTGGCCTGGCGCGATCGCGGGCTGGGGGTAAGCGCCCTGAGCGTGATCGATCCGTCCGCCTCCGGACGGGAGATGTACCAGCATCTGCGTTCGCTGGGCGTCGACCGGATGAGCTTCCTGCTGCCGGAGTCGAACTACGCGCACCCGCCCGCCGACTACGTCCCCAGCGGGCCGGACACGCCGTACGGACTTTCTCAACGAGGTCTTCGACGCGTGGATCAGCGAGGACGACGAGAGCGTCCGGGTGGGGCTGCTCACCGCGGTGGTGCAGGGCCTGGTCGGCCAGCGGCCACAGAGCGACCAGTTCGGCTCGGCGCCGGTGCGGGTCGCCGTCATCGAGACGGACGGCAGTGTCGAGCCGACGGACAACTTCAAGGCGTGCGCCGACCGGATGACCGATCTCGGTCTGGACATCTTCCGGAACACCTTCGACGACCTCTACTACGACGAGTTCTTCAAGAACTGTGTGGACACCGTGGGCCGGGTGCCGGACGCGTGCCGCGACTGCGCTTTCGTCCAGATCTGCGCCGGCGGACCGATGTCCACCCGGTACAGCGTGGCCGAGGGGTTCGGGCAGCGCACCGTCTACTGCAAGGAGTTCAAGTCGATGTTCGCACACGTCGACGGTTGGCTTCGCGCCCAGGAGGTGATCTGAGTGGCGCCGGATCGGCCGTGACCGCCGTCGACGACGCCCCGGCCCGGCCAGCGCCGACGAATCGATGGCAGCGTACCGTCGGCCCGCTGCGGGAGCGAGACTTCGCCCTGTTGTGGTTCGGGGAGCTGGTGTCCTCGTTCGGCGGCCCGTTCCAGGGCATCGCGATCGCGTTCTTCCTCATCCACCAAGGGCTCGGGCCGTTCGTGTTCGCTCTGGTGATCGCGGTCTTCAGCGTGTCGCGCACCGTCGGGGGTTTCGTCGCCGGTCCGCTCCTCGACCGCTACCCGCGGGTGAACTTCCTGTTGTGCGCCAACGTGGTGGCGTTCGGAGCCAGCGGCTCCGTCCTCCTGCTCACCCTGACCGGTCAGGGGATCTGGTTGCTGGTCCCGTTGCTCGCCGTACAGGCGATGACCGCCGGGGCCTACCTCACCGCGATGAGCTCGATCGCCCCGTCGGTGCTGCCGCCCGAGAAGCTGGCGTCCGGCAACGCCCTCATCCAGATGCTGTCGCAACTTCCGGCGGTGGTGGCCGCCCCGGCCGCCGGCATCGTGGCCAGCGCCGCGGGGGAGGGCACCGCGATAGGCATCAACGTGGTGTCGTACGCCTTCGCGGTCGCCGCCGGGTTCGCCGTGTACCGGCGCCGCCGGGCCGGTGGCGTGCCACAGGCGAGTGGGCGTGCGTCGTTTCGCGAGACCCTGCGCGACGGGCTGGCCGGGCTGCGGTTCGCCTCGGGTGAGCCGTGGCTCCGGCTCCTGCTCGTCGTCGAAATGGTGGGCAGCGCCGCCGCGGCCGGGGCGATGGTCATCGCGTTGCCGTTCTACGCCGACAAGCTCGGTGGAAGCCAGGCCTACGGGTTTCTCGTGGCGGGTTTCGGTGCGGGCTCGATCGTCGGCATGTTGTGGTTCGGAGGACTCGCCCGCCGGACCGGGCGGCGGGCGCTGCTGATCTGCGCGCTGCTGCTGAGTCAGGGCGTCCTGCTGGCGATGCTCGGGCTGCTGCCCTCCGGGCCCGGGGTGGTCGACCTGGCGCTGGTCGGGGCGGCCAACGGCATCTCCAACGTCGCCTTCGCCGGCCTCGTACAGACCGTCATCGACGATCGCTTTCTCGGGCGGGTCTTCGCGCTGGAGGCGGTGGCCACGTCGGTCCTGGCCCCGGTCGGCCACCTGTCCGCCGGTGCCCTGATCGCCACGTGGGGATCGACGGTGGCGCTGGGCATCGCCGGCCTCGCGATGGCCGCGACGGCCGCGGTAGGCATGGCCGCCCGCTCGGTTCGAAGCATCGACGCCCAATGACCACAAGGGAGGGACAGTGCGCCTGCTGCTGGTGAACATGCCCTGGGGAGCGCTCGATCTGCCGTCGCTGGCACTCGGCATCCTGAAGAACAGCGCGGCGGAGAAGTACCCGGACGCGACCGTCGAGGTGTGGGACGCCAACATCGACTACTTCGAGTGGGTACTCGAAAGGCGGCCGTTCAACGGATACGACTACCAGTACTACGGGCTGGAGACCTACTTCTCCGGCTTTGGCGACTGGATCTTCTCCTCGGCGCTCTACGACGATCCGATGTGGAGGATCGCCGAGTTCGACCGGTACGCCACCCGGAAGGGCAAGTCCTATCCGAGCAACCGCATCGCGATGGCGCGCGAGCTGCACGGGACCACACCGGAATTCATCCACCAGCTGGCCGAGCGCGTCGTGCGGTGGCGCCCGGACATCGTCGGCTTCACGACCACCTTCCAGCAGAACGTCGCCGCCCTGGCCGCCGCCAAGCACGTCAAGCGCCTCGACCCGCGGATCACCACGGTGTTCGGCGGTGCCAACTGCGACAGCGAACAAGGCGTGGCGCTGCACCGCAACTTCACCTTCGTGGACTTCGTGATCCGGGGCGAGGGAGAGGTGTCCTTCCCGAAGCTGCTCGACGCCATCGACCAGAAGACCACATTGGACACTGTCGACAGCCTCTGCTGGCGTGCGGCGGACGGCACGCCGGTGGCGAATCCGATGAGTGCCCGGCCGCTGGCGCCCAAGGACATCGTCAGCCCGGAGTTCACCGGCTACTTCGAACGGATCGCCCGCTCCCCGGCGATGCTCGTGGTCGAACCCAAGCTGGTGGTGGAAGGGGCGCGGGGCTGTTGGTGGGGCGAGAAGCACCACTGCACCTTCTGCGGGCTGAACGGCTCGTCCATGGCGTTTCGCAGCAAGAGCCCGGTGCGCTTCTTCGACGAGATCGAAGACCTGGTCCGGCGACACAAGGTGCTCGACGTGGTCGTCGTGGACAACATCATGGACATGTCGTACGTCACCTCGCTGCTGCCGCGGCTCGCCGAGAGCGGCTACACGCTGCGGATGCACTACGAAATCAAGTCGAACATGCGTCGTCCGCAGCTCGAGCTGCTTCGTGACGCGGGCGTCGTGAACGTCCAGCCGGGCATCGAAAGCCTCAGTACGCGGGTGCTCAAGCTGATGGACAAGGGCGTCAGCGGGTGCCAGAACGTCCGCATGCTCCGCGACGCCGCGGCACTCGGCCTGACCGTGGCCTGGAACTTCCTCGTCGGGTTTCCCGGTGAGACCGAGGCCGACTACCTCCCGGTCATCCGGCAGCTTGGCGTACTGCACCACCTGATGCCGTGCGGAGGCGCCACCCGCATCGCGCTCGAACGCTTCAGCCCGTACTTCAACCGACCCGAGCTCGGCTTCGCGGACCGCCGGGCCGACGAGCAGTACGCGCTGATCTACGACCTGCCGGACGAGGAGCTGGAAGGGCTCGCGTACCTCTTCACGGCACCCGAGCAAGGCATCGGGGAAGCGACCCTGGACCTGCTGCGCACCGGATTGGCCGAATGGGCCGACGCGCATCTGGAGTCCGAGCTCGCCCACTGCGACCTGGGCGACTCGATCGTCCTGGTCAACCGCCGCCGGCACTTTCCCTGGCGCACCTTGCGCATCGACGATCCGGTGGAGGCCGCCGTGTTCCGGCTGCTCGACCAGCCGCACGGCGTGGCGGCGCTGGCCCGGAAGGCCACCGCGCAGACGGGTGTGACGACCAGCGAGCCGGACGTCGCCGACCTGCTCGACCGGTGGCGGGAGCTCGGTCTCGTCTTCACCGACGCGGACCAGTTCGTCCACGTGGTCCCGGAGGCGACCAACTACGAGATGCTCCGGCTGCCCTCCGCCCTGCCGGTCGACCCACCCGCGATGGACGAGGCGGCCACGGCGGAGCGACGCGAGGAAGTGGTGCCGGTATGACCACCGCGACCGCCCTCGCGTTGTCCCGGTACCGGCACAGCGCGTCGGACCTGTCAACCCTGCCAGAGCTCGCGCAGGGGCCCGATCACGTCTGGTCCGAGCCGGCCGAGGTGGCCCGCCGGTACTTCGCCGAAGGCACCGGCCGTGTCGTGCTGCATGACGAGGTCGACCTGAGCCGAGGCCTCGAAGACCCCGCCACCGGGCGGGCGCTCGCGCTGATCCGGGAGCTGACCTCGTACGCGATCGTCGTCGACTGGCGGCTCCATCTCGGTGGTCACGTCGAGCTCTGGCGCCAGCTGTGCCACCTCTACCCGCCGTCCGCCGTGCTGGATCCGCGTGGGTTGGAGATTCACCGCGGCTGGTCGGGGCGGCACTTCATCGGGCAGTGCGTCTACCGGCGCGGGCCAGGTTTCGTGCAGGTACGGGACCGGCGCTTCAAGGGCCTCGAGAAGATCATCACCATCGACGAGACCGAGCACCTCGAAGCCATCCGGCTGCTGTTGGACTGCGCCGAGACGTCGACCGTGCCATCGCAGGCGCTCGCCGACTTCGTCGGCGAGGATCTCGTCCTGCACGTCGGCGACCGCGCGCTTTGGCTCCCCTACCTGATCCGGCGGTGGCCGATCCCCGCGATGACGGTCTGAGAGCGGCTGCCCGCGCCGACGCCCATCTGAAACCGGTTTGAAGCCGACCCCCGTCAGACTCCCAACGCGCACATATGTGTGCCGACTATGGACGGTCGTGTACGGGGGAGAGGTCTCGATGCGGGTGCTATTTCGGCGTGGGCTGTTGGCGACAGCCGCGGTCCTGTTTTCCGGGTCACTGCTGTCCGCCCCGGCCTACGGGGTCGCGGGCGGCACCGCGGCGCCGGCGAACGGGTTCGGCTTCGTGGCCGACGTCAAGGTGGGCAAGGCGGCACGCGGCTGCTCCGGCGCGCTGGTCGATCCAGAGTGGGTAGTCACGGCGAAGTCGTGCTTCGCGGAGGGTGCCGCGCCGGTGCCGGCCGGTCCGCCGGTGTACCCGACCACGGTGACCGTCGGCCGCGAAGACCTCACCACGACCGCCGAAGGACAGGTGCGCTCGGTCAGCCTCGTGGTGCCGCACGTGCAACGCGACCTGCTGCTGGCGAAGCTGGACACCCCGGTCGTCGAAGTGGCCCCGGTGAAGTTCGCGACGACCGCCCCAGCCGCCGGCGAAGCGCTGCAAGTGGCCGGCTTCGGGCGTACCGCCGGGGACTGGGTGCCGGACAGGCTGCACGTGGGCTCGTTCGCGGTCCAGTCGGTCGCCGTCGCCACGGTGAACGTCGTCGGCAGCCAGGCGCAGCCGGCGAGCATCTGCAAGGGTGACGCGGGCGGGCCGGCGGTGCGCGCGGTCGCCGGCGGGTACGAGCTCGTCGCCCTCAACGGGACCTCGTGGCAGGCCGGTTGCCTCGGTACCGCCGCGGCGGAGACCCGCAACGGGGCCACCGAGACCCGGCTCGACAACGTACGGGACTGGGTGCGGCGGACCGTGCGCGGCGGCAACTTCGTCCGGCTGCCCAGCAGCGCGCAGGTGCTCGACACCCGCAGCGACCTGGGCCTGCCGAAGGGGCAGCGGCCGGCCGGAAGCATCGGCTCCTTCCAGGTGACCGGTGTCGGCGGCATCCCGTCCAGCGGGGTCACCGCCGTGCTCATCGACGTCACCGCGGTGACGACCGGGCCCACGTTCCTGACCTTGTTTCCGGACGGGACGCCGCTCAACCATGCCCTGTCGATGCTGAACGCGGACGCCGGCCAGATCCTCTCCAACACCGCGGTGGTGCCGGTGCCGGCCAGCGGCAAGCTTTCCCTCTTCAACCACAGCTCACCCGCCGACGTGCTGGTCGACGTGCAGGGCTACTTCACCACCGACGTCATCGGCGGCGGCTTCACGCCGGTCGACTACACGCGGCTCGTCGACACCCGCACCGGGCTCGGCGGCGGCGGCACCGGCGTCGTGCCGGCCTGGGGCGGCAGCCGGACGTTCAAACTGACCGGCACGGTCATCCCCAACGGCACCCGCACCGCGTTCGTCGACCTCATCGTCACCGACGCGACGGGTCAGGGCTGGATCGGCGTGTACCCACCGGGCGGCGCCAACGACCGCAGCGCCATGGACTACGTGGCGGGCACGACCGCGCACGCCGTCTCGGTGCCGCTCGACGCGGACGGGCGGGTCACGATCACGAACAACGGCGCATCGTCGGTGCACGTCGTGGTGACCGCGACGGGCTACTTCACCACCAGCGCGACCGCGGGGTCCGGCCTGCGCACCCTCGCCGGCACGCGCAGGCTTGACACCCGCGAGGCCGGCACCGGCTCGCCGGTGACCGCCAACGGCACCGTCGACGTCGCGCTCGGGGTACCCGCGGGCACGACGGCGCTGGTGAACCTGACCGTCTTCGAAAACACCGCGATCGGGTCGCTGCGGGCCTGGCCGGTCGGCGGTACGGAGCCGGACGCGTCCCTGACGAACTACCCGGCGCCCAACACCACCGCCCGCTCCGGCCTCGCCGCGGTGCGGGTCGGCACCGACGGCAAGATCCGGATCCGCAACGCCAGCGGCGGCGCCACGCACATCATCGTCGACCTGCAAGGCTGGTACGCGCCGCCGCCCGCCGGTGCCGCCACGGCCACTGTGGACGCGGTGGACAAGCGTGCCGCCGCTTCGGCGGCCGACACGCCACAGGGGACGGTCGAAGACTACCTGTACCCGAACGCCGACCGGATCCTCGCCGAGATGAACGTGCGCCTGATCTCCGGCGACGGCCACATCGTGCTCGCCGACTGCGCCGACCAGCCGTCCGCCGGCGTGGGCCTGATCGAGGTCTACACGACCGAGAACGTCGCCTCCGGGCACGTGGTCTGCTTCCGGGTCCGCTCCGCGACCGGGATCCTCAACCTCGAACTGCCCGGCGTCTTCGAGATCCGCGGCGACGGCCAGACCGAGGGCACCGGCCACGAGGTCACCGCGGAGCTGATCGGCGACGACGGTCAGGAGGTCACCGTCGAGCTCGACCCCGACGGCAGCACCCAGGTGGGCGTCGGCGTGGACGAAAACAACTCGCCCACCACGCTGCTGCGCCTGACCGCGGGCGGATGAGGGGAATGGCGATGAACAAGCGACGTCGACCCCGGGCGCGGATCGCCGCGTTCACGGTGCTCGCGATGCTCACCGGCCTGCTGCACGCCAGCCCGGCGGCGGCCGTGGAGCCGATAGCCGCGGACCGGTCCCTGGTGGCGGCGGCCTGGCGGGGCAGCGATGCCCAGGTGCGTGCCGCCGCCGAGCGGGCGCTGCTCGGCTCCGACGAGCAGGTACGGGCGTTTCTCGACGGCGGCTGGCAGGAGGCCCAGCGTCTCGACGAGCGGGAGGCCGTCCTCGACGCGATCGGCCGGTCAGGCCCGACCGTACGGGCGGCGGGCAAGCAGGCGCTGGCCGCCGCCGACGCCGGCGACCAGAACGCGATCAGCACGTTCCTCAACGGCGGCTGGCAGCAGGCCGCCGACACCGACACGCGGATACAGGTCAACCAGCTGATGGCGGGCGCCGGCCCGCAGGTACGCGAGGCCTCCCAGGCCGCGCTCGACCGGCAGGACCCGGTGGCGCTGCGGGAGTTCGTGGACTCCGGCTGGCAGGCGAAGTGGGTCGTCGACCAGCGGCTGCGGGTCAACCAGGCGATGGTCAGCGGGGGGCCACAGGTCAAGGCCGCCGCCCAGCGGGCGCTGGACGCCGGTACACCGGAGGCGCTGGAGCAGTTCCTGGAGTACGGCTGGGCGACCGCGTCGGCCCACGACGACGAGGTCACCTCGCTGACCGACCTGCTCGCCCAGGCGGAGGCGGCCAGCGCGCTGGCCACCAAGGAGACACAGTCCGCCAAGGACGAGGGCGTGCGGGCCAAGGAAGCGGCGGAGGCCGCGCGCAAGGCGGCCGAGGAGGCCGCGGCGGCGACGGAAGCCGCCCGGAACAACCGGGACGAGGCGGCGGCGCACGCCAAGCGGGCGGCGTACGCGGCGGAGCAGGCGGCCCAGGCCGCGCGCGTCGCGGTCGGTGCCGCGGCGGCGGCGTCCCGGGCGGCGCGGGCGGCCGCGGCGGCGGCGTCCCGTACCGCGGCGGCGGCGGCGCGGGCGCAGCAGGCGGCCGCGGCGGCGCGCAAGGCGGCCGCGGACGCGGCGACGAACGAGGCGGCGGCCGACCAGGCACGCCAGAAGGCAGAAGAGGCGAGCCGCATCGCCCTCGAGGCGCGGCACAAGCTCGTGCTTTTCGTGGCGGTGCGGCTCGCGATCGACGCCGGGATGTACGCGGTCGACCAGGCCAACGCCGCCGCGGCCAACGCGGAGGCGGCGGCCACGGCAAACGACAACGCGATCCAGGCCGCGAACGCGGCGGGCGCCGGCGCGTCCGAGGCGGTGGCGGCGGCGAATCGCGCCCGAGCCGCGGCGACCCAGGCCAGGCGCGCGGCCCAGGCGGCCGAGCGGTACCTCAACGTGGCGCGGCAAGCCGCGGACGCGGCGCAGGACGCGGCCAACCGCGCGGTGGCGAACGCTGAAGCCGCGGCGCGGGCGGCGATAGAGGCGGCCGAGCACGCGGGTGAGGCGGCGGAGGCGGCCAACCGGGCGACGGAGCACGCCAAGGCCGCGACCGAGGCGGCGATCGCCGCGGTCGACGCGGCAAACCAGGCGTCCACTGTGTACGAGGCGGCCCGCCGGGCGGACGCCGAGCGGCTCGCCGTCGCCAAGGACCAAGGCATCGAGGCGTCGCGGGCCGCCAAGGCCCAGTACGACGCGCTGGAACAGGCCGCCGACTGGGATGTCGAGGAGGCCGCCAAACGCGACACGCAGACCAACCAACTGCTCGCCCTCGCCCAGAACCCGGCGACGCCGCAAGCGGACGCGGTCAAGGCCGGCCGGACGGCCGCGCTCAACCTGACCAAGGCGCAGGGCCCGCACACCCGGGAAGCCGCGCTCGCCGCCCTCGCGGCCAGCGACGACGAGGTCCTCGTCTTCGCCCGTACCGGGGTGGCCCGAGCCAACGGCCTGGACGACCGCGCCGCGGTGATGAGGATCGCGGTCACCGAGAACGCCGCCCTGGCCACCGCCGCGCAGGCCGCGCTGGAGGGCACCGACGCCCAGGTGCGCCAGTTCCTGCGGACGCAGGAGTATCCCGGCCGGTACGCACAGGACCGGATCAAGGTCAACCAGATCCTGTCCACGGCGCGGGCCAACGGCGACACGGTGACGGCCCAGCGGGCCCAGGCCGCGCTCGACGCCGGCACCCTCCAGGCGCTGCGCGACTTCCTGGACACCGGGCGGTTCGACGCGGAGGCCGTCGGTGAGCGGGTGCGGGTCAACCAGATCCTCGCCGCCGCGGACAGCGGCCCCGAGGTCAAGGCGGCGGCTCAGGTCGCGCTGGACGGGCCGCCGAGCTACCTGCGCGACTTCCTCAGCACCGACCGGTACGTGGCCGCGGAGCGCGACAACGAGGCCGCCGCTCACCTGGCCAACGTCGGTGGGCTGCTGGAGAAGATCCACGAGGTCGCCACGACCGCCACCACGAACGCCTTGCAGGCGCAGGAGGTGGCGGCGAAGGCCCGCGGTGACGCCGAGCAGGCGATCGAGTACGCGAAGCAGGCGACCGAGTCGGCGACCCGGGCCGGCGAGTACGCAGAGCAGGCGCAGGCGTACGCGGACGATGCCAAACGGTCGGTGGAAAAGGCGGCCGCCGCGGTCGCCACCGCCCGCGCGGCCGCCACCCGGGCCGACACCTCGGCCCGCAGCGCGATCCGCTCCGCCACGTGGGCGATCGTGTCGCACGGTAACGCCGTGCAGGCCGCTCAGGAGGCGAACGCCGCCGCGAAGGCCGCCTACGACTCGGCGATGGAGGCGCATGGGGACGCCGAGGCCGCGGCGGCGGCAGCGAAGGCCGCGTTCGACCGGGGCATGTACAACCACCAGGGCAACATCACGAAGTGCATGAAGGACTTCGGTCCCGGCACGATCGGGGAGGCTCTGGAGAAGCTCTATACGGGGCAGGCGGGCCAGGCGATCGAGGCCTGCGTCCGCAACGCCATCGGTGATCCCGACGAACTCGCCAAGCGGGCGTACCAAAACAGCGCGACGTGCGTGTACCTCTATGACGAGGGCAGCCAGGGCTACGACAACTGCATCGGGGCTGTCCTCGACCCGATGTTCGAGGCCGGGCAGAAGATGGCGCTGTTCGTGGCGGCGATCCAGGCCATGACCGCCCTGTTCACTCCGCTCGCGGTGGGTGCCCTCGTCGGATGCATGCTGACCGTCTGCGGCCTCGTGGCCGGGACGTTGCTGACGATCGGCGAGGTTGGGCTCAACTTCGTCAATCTCTTCAACGGCGACCAGTCGCTGGGGCAGACCATACTCAACCTCGGCCAGATGGCTCTCGAGGCGTTGCTGCTCAACGGAGTCGGCAAGCTGCTGTCCGTCGGCTTCCAGAGCATCAAGGCGCTCTACCAGTCCAAGAAAGGCGCCGACGCCGCACTTACCGGGCTGACGAACTCGAACCTCACCCGAATGTTCGGCCTCGAGATCGGCTCCTGCTTACGCCCGCGTAACCTCGCCCGCGAAGCCGGATGTTGGTTCACCTACGTTGGCAACGCGACATTTGTCAGCCCGGGGGGCCTCTCCTACACGACGTACGGCGACGGGGGCCAGCTGCACCGGCTCATGCACGTGCTGGACCACATGCAGCCGGACCCCACCAAAACAATGCACTCGGTATTCGTGCTGCGGCCGGGCGAAAACGTCTTCGAAATGATCGATTCCGCGTGGGTCAGGCGGGCGGACGACGACGCTTACTTCATCGAGATACAAGCCAATGGCCGCAAGGTCTGGTGCATCCCGATGGGCCGGGTCGTCGGCACGCACGGGGAGAAACACCTTTGGATCACGACCGAGGAAGAGATCATTGGTATCCCGGATCTGGTCACCGCATTCCCCAGGCTGAACACGGACAACAAGTGTAAGAACTGAAGGCACGTAAGCCGGAGGGCGTCGGGCGGGTATGCCCGGCGCCCTCATCGGCGGTCCAGAATCCTTCACACGGCGCGGTGGACCGTCTGGCAAGCGCTTCCTCGACGGAGGATCAAGCCTTCGACGAGCCAGAGCTTCCCAGATCGGAAGGCACTCCTGCCTTGCGGACGTCCGCCAGCAGCTTGGCGAACACCGCGTCGGTCACCCAGGCGTCGCCGGTACGGTCGGCGGCACCCAGCCAATCGCCGACGTCCCACATCTCCCGGCAGGCGGCCAGTACGGGGAAGCCGGCCACCTCGCTCTGGCTCAGCGGACGGACCTGCTGGTAGCCGGCGAGGACCGCCGCCCAGCGTTCGCGGTCCGCCTCCGGCGCGTCCGGCCCGCGGTAGAGAGCGACAAGGTCGTACGCGCGTAACCCGAACCCGCAGTGGTCGAAGTCGAACGTCACGAACCGTCCGTCGCCGTCGATGTTGGCGTTGCCCAGGTGCAGGTCCGCGTGGATGATTCCGTACGCGCCGTCGATCGCTCGGAGCCGCTGGATCTCGCCGGTCAGCCAATCGCCGAGCTTGCCGAGCTCGGCGAGGTGCGCCGCGGCCCGGCCCGAGCCGGCGTAGGGAGCCAGGCTGGCCAGCGGCCGTTCGACGAGGATGCGTTCGTCGAGGTGGTAGCGGTCGTGGCTGGTGACGAAGGCGTCCATCGCCAAGTGCATCCGGGCGATGCCGGAGCCGAACTCGCGCCACTGCTCGGCGGTCAGCGTGCCTTCGTGCAAGGGCGCTCCAGGCGCGTGGGTGAACAGGGCGAAGCACCGTTCGCCTTCGGGCGCCATCAGCCGGCCGAGCCGGTCGCCGGCAGCCCGCGGGTACGGACGGATGACACCCAGCCCGGACGCGGCCAGGTGATCGAGCAGGTCGAGCTCGAAGCGGAGGTCGGATTCCGAACGGATCCAGTACTTCTCCCGGTTGTAGACCCGCAGCACGCGGCGACCACCCTCGACGTCGGTGACGAGGTAGGAGTCGTTGAAGCCGCGGTTGAGCAAGCTCACCTTGACGGGCGCGGCGATGGCATACTCCCGTTTCACGAGCTGGGCGAGGTCACCAGCGTGTAGGAGCGAGTGGGTCACGCGCATATCGAGTGAGCCTATAAGCGGACCAGGTGGCCGCGCTGCTTCGGCGCGGCCGGTCACAGGATGCCGTCGTCGACCTGTTCCAGGATGACGGACCACCACTCGTGCTTGACCGCGGGTCGGTCGATTTCCTTCAACGCCTTCTTGAGCTGCTTTACCCGGGCATCGCGGTTGTCCGGCGGGACAGCGGCGGGCTTTATCTTGCCGCGGGCACGGCTGCCGCGCGCCGGCGAGTACGACCACACCGCGCCGGAGTCGTCGACCCCGATCAGCTCGGTGGTGGGTTCCCATACGTAGCCGACGACCGACAGCCGGCCGTCCTCCACAGTGACCTCGGAAGGCATCACCGTAGCGTCCAGAACTACACCCAGAGTGGCGGCGTGCGACGTGTTCACGCCGCCGAGGCTAGTGGCTGCGCTCCACCGCCGGCCAACCAGGCCGACGGGTCACTCGGCTCCGCAGACGGCGTCGTCCATCAGCTGGAAGCTGCGGGCCAGCACCGCACCGGCGGCGGCCTCGTCGGCCAGCTTTGTGGTCATGTACACCACCGCGGCCCGGCTCCCGTCGGCGGTGACCGCGTTGACCACGACGGTGCCGGGCAAGTCGCCTGGGTGTGCCCAGTACCCGCCGCACCGGTTGGGGGCCCAGAAGATGCCCAGCCCGTACCGGAGTCCGGGGTACAAGCCCTGGAACGTCTCGGCCAGGACGGTGTCGTGCATCTGCGTCATCTGCTGTGGGCGCAGCAGCTGGCCGCGCTGCAACGCTTGCCAGAACCTGGTCAGGTCCGTCGTGGTGCTCACCAGACCGCCGGCGGCTCCGCCGTAGCTGGCGTTCAGCACGGTGGTGTCCACCAGCGGGTCGCCAGGGACGAACTGATGGTAACCCCTCGCATGCGGTCGGGGTAGGTGGGATCGGCCGTCCACATAGGATGTGTGCCGCAAACGCAGCGGGTTGATGATTCGCGACTGCACGGCCTGCGGCCATGGCCGTCCGGTCACCTTCTCGATGAGCATGCCGGCCAAGATGTAGTTGGTGTTCGAGTAGGCCCAGTGTGTACCCGGTGCGAACACCGGTTCGTGTCGCATCGCCAGCGCCACGAGGTCCGCGGCGGTGACGCGGTCGAGCCGATGCTGGCGGTAGCCGTCGGCGGAGCCGAACGCGGGCAGGTCCTCGAGGTAGTCGGGAATCCCGCTGGTCTGCTGGAGAAGCTGCCGGACACTGATCCTGCTGCCGTCGTTGCCGTTGCCGGACACTACACCGGGCAGCCAGCGCTCGACCGGGTCGGTCAGGGCCAGCCGGCCCTCACCCACCAGCTGGAGCACGACGACCGCCACGAACGTCTTGGTGTTACTGCCGATCCGGAAGTAGCCGTCGGGCGGCATCGGCGCGCCGGTCCGCCGGTCCGCGACGCCGCTGCGTGCCCGCGTGACGCGGTCGCCGGTCTGTACCAGCCCCTGCGTCCCGACGACACCCAGGTCGCGTAAGTCGTCGAGACCGGCCTGTAGTTGGTGCCGGTCGGCCACCGGCGCGGCCCGCGCCACGGCCGGGATCTGGGCCGCGAATGTGGCGCCGCCGGCAACAGCCACGATTGCTACGAACGCGGCAAGCTGTGCTTTCATCTTGTTCCTCCATCTCTTGACTGCGGAGGAACTCACCGTAAGAAAACGATCAATGTATCGACCATCCGGCTGGCCCGCGAATAAGAGGTGAGGCTAACCCCCCGGCCACCGCACTAGCTGATGCCCAGGACGGGCAGGCATTCCTTGACGCCGGTCAGCTCGATGTCGTCCCGGCGGACCCGCTCCCACGCATCCCGGGTGAGCCGCCACCGCTGGATCCGGGCGGGCTCGCCGCGGCGGGTGTCCCAGTCCGTGCCGTTCGGCTCGTAGCCCAGGGACCGGGAAACGCGGTTGGACGCTTCGTTGTCGACGAAGGCGTCGCTGCCGGCTTCGCGTGCGCCCAGCCCGGCGAAGGCCAGATGCAGGATCGCCGCCCGCATCTCCTTTCCGAGCCCTTGCCCGCGGCTGCCGGGGGCCAGCCACGAGAAGCTGGACACGGTGCCGAACCGCGTGAAGTTCGTGCCGATGAGGTCCTGCATGCCGACCGGTTCGCCGTCGACGAGCACGGCGAAGTACAGCCGCCACGAGTCCGGGGTCACCCGGGCGCGGCCGGCCCAGATCCCGCGCAGCCATTGCCATTCGCGTTCGGGGTTGTCGGCGTACAACGACATCGGGTCGTCGAACGGCCACGGCTCGGCGTCGGCGACCCCGGCCCGCACGAGCGGCACGAGACGTTCCAGCAGCGCGTCGGAGGCGCCGGCCAGTGCCAGGCGCGGCGTGCGGACTTCGACGTTCAGCGGGGGATAGGTGTGTGGCACACCTCGGACGGTAGCCAGCCCGCCCGGCCGCCGCACCCGGTTTCCCTAGCGGCCACCTACGCGGCCGGGCCGGCCGGCTGGTACCAGCATCGCATTCCACTGTGTACGGTCGCGTGTAGATGTGCGCCGATGACTGGGTCGACGCGGTTTATCTGCGCGACCGCGCGCCGGATCGCCCGGCCCACCGCCAGCCGGGCCCGCTCCTCGTCGTTCGCGAAAGAGCGTCGTCGTCCGGCCAGACCGGTGCCGGCGCTCAGCTGCGCGAGTACCCAATCCCGCTCCTGCTCCATGGCGGCGACGGCCTCGGCGTCCCCGCGGCGCCCAGCCACGTCGATGGCCTCGGTGAGCTCGGCCACCCGTTGCCGGTAGCTGCGCACGGCGGTCTCGTCGAGCAGTTCCTGGGCCGGGCCCGCATCGGTCGCGGCGGCACGGCCGAGTGCTTCCACACCCGCCGCCAGCTCGATCGACCGGATCTCCGCACCCGGGTTGGCCGTGAGCACGGCCAGGTGCAGCATGCCGACCATGTGGTCGACCGTGACCGACCGGACGCCAAGCTCCACCCGCCACCGCCGGCCCTGCCGCACACAGGTGACCGCGTGGGCGGTGGCGGCGGACTCGTTCTGCGGCGCCAACTCGCCGGCGGCGGCGCGCTGTGCCGCCGCGGCCGCGGCGTCGTCGGGACCGCCGCGGCGGTCCAGGGCCTCGGCGAAGCGGAGCCGCGAGTTGCGTACCGCCGGCCAATGCCCGAGCGCCAGGTTTCGGTGCACCGCCTCGCGTAGGTGCCCGATCGCCCGGTCCACGTGTCCGGTCGTCAACGCGGCCACACCGAGGGCGTGCTCCACCGAGCCGAAGCAGGCCACCCCGAGGCTGGCCATCATCGGCAGGTGGGCGAACGGGAGCAGCAGGCCGTAGACCCGCGCGGCGGCGTGCCGGTTGTCCAGCAGGTAGGCGGCCTCGACGATGCCGTACATCGTGACCAGCCAGCTGGACGAGCGCGGCAGCCGGTCCAGGCCGGGCCCGCGCAGCGACGCCAGCGCGTTTTCCGCCGCACGCCGGTCACCGGCCAAGGCCGAGGCGACCGCGACGGCACCGAACAGGGAGTTGTCGATCGCGCTCAGCGTGGGCGCGCTGGCCGTCGCGCCGAGCATCGGCAGCAGCTCCGGGAGCCGGCCCTGATACCAGTGGATCGCCACGAGCTGTGCCGCGTACCAGCCCTCGGCGTCCGCGTCACCGGCCTTGTTGCCCAGCTCGTAACAGTGCTGGGCCAACTGTTCCGCGTCCTCGAAACGGCCCGCGCGGATGGCGAGCATGACGTCCATGGCGCCGACCACGAACTCGGCGGCCAGGTACGGGCCCTCGGCCAGTTGGGCCCGCAGCTCGGACAGCCGCCGCCCGGCGTGCCGATCGCCGCTCAGCAGCATGTCGACGACCTGCCAGAGCAGGCTCATCACCACCGGGCCGCGTTGACCCGTCCGGGCCGCCTCACCGATCAGCTCGTCGGCGATACGACGGCGTAGGTGCTCGTGCTCCGGAGCGAGCAGGCAGTGGTGCGCGATGCTCAGCGCCTCGATGCGGGCGCCGGCATCGGTCGAGGCCCGCGCCTCGTCGAGCAACGCGAGGATCGTGTCCGACCGGCCGGCGCGGTAGTCGGCCTCGCCGGCCGCCCGCACGCGCAGGCGCAGCTCCAGATCCTCGTCGCCCTGCTGGCCGAGGCCAGCCATGGCGATCAACGTGTTCACGTACGCCGACCGGGCCTCGAAGGGGCCGCGGCGACGGCCGTCCGGTGCTCATGCACCCACAGCCCGCCGTACCCGACAACGGCTCGCGCCATGACAGCGACATCGCCCGCACGCTCCACTCGCACAATGACTGCGCGGACCCACGCGACAGCGCCTCGTGCGCGCCGAGAACCATCCCATCCAATCCCCACACCTTGCGTACGACCGGGTCGGTGAGCGGGTTCACCCGCGTCGCCGCCGTGAGCCCGGATCCGGTCGCGACCACTTTGTACAGCGGTCTGGCCGACCTGCCGGCGTTCGTCCCCGACGGCGGCCCCGAGCCGCCGGCCGTTGCCGCCTCCTCGCGGAGGCGGCCGGTAGCCAAGGGAGCGGGCGGCGTTGTGGGGGAGGCATCGCCACCCGCTCCCCGGCCTGTGGGGTTGCGGTGGCAGGCTAGGGGGCGACCCGGAAGGTCGCGTCCTGTCGATCGCTGGCGCTGGAGCTGGCGCTGAGCGGGTCGATGCGCAGCAGGTAGTTGGAGTGGCGCAGGTAGCGGTCCGGGAAGTTGTAGGAACGGAACGACGACCA
The DNA here is from genome assembly GCF_059359075.1 of Phytohabitans sp. LZ39. NCBI lineage: Bacteria > Bacillati > Actinomycetota > Actinomycetes > Micromonosporales > Micromonosporaceae > Phytohabitans > Phytohabitans sp. LZ39. Next base: position 89,781 of record NZ_JCADBM010000006.1, read on the forward strand.
CGCCGCGTCCGCCAGCCCGGCGACCCGGTAGAACGTCGCGTCCGCGCGGAATGTGGCGGTGCTGTCGTCGACGTCCAGCCGGATCGCGTAGTCGCTGTGCCGCAGGTACCGGGTGGGGACGTTGACCGACTGGAACGACACGCCCGCGGAGTCCGCCAGGCCCGGCACCATCCGCCACAGCTGGTCCTGATGCGGGTCGAACGGGTACGCGTCGATCCGACCGACGTTGTTGGCGTGCCGCACGTACCGGTCGGGGAAGTTCGACGACTTCAGCCGCGTCCAGTTGGGCAGCCCCCACCGGGACACGAGGGCGCTGTACTCGGTGGAGCTGATCCCGACGATCGAGCCGTGCTTGGCGTTCAACGGCGGTGTGTACGTGCGCTGGTTCAACACCGTCCACGAGTTGCCGCCCACATTGGAGCTCGACCAGGCGTAGAAGTCGTTGTTGACCGGGCTGAACGAGTCGCCCCACAGCCGCCAGCCGTTGCCCTCGTTGTTCTTGACCAGCAGCGGTGCTTCCATCGCGTTGCCCTGCCGCAGCCCGCTGGTGTACGTGGTGTAGCTGTTCGGCGCGCCGGTGCTCGAGCGCGCGCCGTAGATCAGGCCGTTGGAGAGGTTCTTGTAGTACATGTAGTACGTGGCGCCGTCGACCACGATGTCGCTGTCCAGCACCGGGAAGCCGGGGCTGAAGTAGACCTGGTTGGTCGAGACGGTGCGAAAGTCCGACGTGTAGTTCACCATGAACACGTCGGTGCCGTTGTTGGCGGAGTAGACGATGCCGTACTGGCCACGGGCGGCGTCCCAGAAGGCGGTCGGCGCCCACGTGTGCGTGTTCAGGCCGTGCATCCGGATCCGGCGGTAGCCGGTGAAGCTGGTCAGGTTCGTCGAGTCCCACACGTGCAGGTACTGGTTGTTCTGGCCGAAATCGGTGCCGTTGAGGTCGGTGGCCAGCACCACGAAGGTGCCGTCCTGCTTGCGCAGGATGAAGGGGTCACGCAGCCCGAGCGTGCCCGCGGTCGGGGTGGCCACCGGGTTGTTCTGGTTGAGGGGCGACCAGTTCAGGCCGTCCTGGCTGACCGCCAAGTGCAGCCCGTAGTTGGCGCCGGACATGTTGGGCGTCTCCGTGAAGTACGCGAACACGTACGCCGTGTTCGCCGCCGACACGGCCTGTGGCGCGGTCACCACCACCGCCGCGGTGACCGCCGTCGACAAGGTTGCGAGCAGTGCGAACGCTCTTCGGCCCAGGAGCACGATGGCGACCTCATTCCTCTAGTGATCCGGTCGGGCATTCGTCGTGGCGGGCGCGGGGCGCAGCTGTCCTACACTTCGGCACCGCTGTGCTTGTTAGCGTTAACAGATCTTCGGAGGGAACCGGAGGCCGTTGAAGTGTGGGATTCGCCGCGGGTCCAAAGGGTTCGCGGCGAGCGGTGGGGCTGACGCCATCGCCTGCGACGCGCCGGTCGAGGCCGCGTCACCTGAAAATGTTAGCGATAACAACCGGCCTGTCAAGCCCTCGACAAACGTCAATCCAACCTGCGCCGCGCCGACGTGGTGGTAGCCCCGACGGGGACCGGGGCTACCACGTCATCGGTGATGCCTATGGGCAGTTGTGGATGTCGCTTCTTGCCTGGGAGACCACCACGTCGGCGACTCCAGGAGCACTGACCCGCATCGCGGCGACCCGCAGGCCGGCCGATGCTCCGTCGACCGCGCTCTGCTCGTTGAGCGTGATCGTCAGTACGCCCACGGTGATCACCGTGTTCGGACGGACTGCCACGACCGGCTGCGTGACGCCGCCGATGCTCAGCGAGCCGATGGTCGCCGACCCGGAGGCGCTCGCGGTGAACGCACCGGTCTGGCAGTTCGTCTGCGACGTCGCCCGCAGGTTCGTCGCGCGGATGACCGGCAGGCCGGGCAGTCCGACGGTCAGGTCAGCGGTCGTCGTCGTAGCCGAGGAGGCGCCGTCACCGGTGGTGACGCGGGCGCTGATCCCCGTGGCGACCACCGGTCCGGTGGGTACCGTCGCCACTGTCCGCTCGGTGGTGGACCGCGACGCGGTAGACACCTCACCGGTGTCGCCCACCAGCGTCGGCGGCAGGATCGCCAGCCTCGTCGACAAGCCGGTGGCCCGACCGGTGTAGAACAACAACTTCGCGGACGCCGAGGCCGTCGACGACCGGTAGAAGTTGTCGCCGGCGAAGGCCACCTGGATCGGTGCGCCGGTCGCACCCGCCGGCTGTGCCACGTTCGGGATCGTGCAGGTGACGACCCCGGCACCGGTGGTCGTGCCGCCGCACTGCTGCGCCGACGAGCCGGCGCCCAACGTGAACGTGACGGTCCGACCGCCGATCGGGCCACCGCCCTGCTCGGCCAGTGTCGCGCGGAGCGTGGCCGGGAAGTCGTTGGCTACGTTGACCGGACCGGTGTAGGTCAGCACCGTGGCGCGTTTCTCCACGGTGACCGATCCGGCCACTGTGGACGGTAGGAACTGCCCGTCGCCAGCGAAGGTGAGCGTGACCGGTACGGTGCCGGGCACCTGCTCGACCGAGCCGATCTGGCACTGTGCCACGCCGTTGGCGTCGGTCGTGCCGGTGCAGCTCTGCGCGGCCGCACCCGTGCCGAGCGCGAAGGCGACCGCCCGCCCGGCGACCGGCGTGCCCGGTCCGGACGTCAGCGTCCCGCGCAACGTGATCGGCGCGTGGTACGTGGCCGACGCGGGCCCGTCAAAGCGCAGCGACGTGCCCTGCTTCCAGGTCAACGCACCGCTCAACGGCGACCTGGACCAGCCGACTCCGATGTAGTAGGTCTCGCCGGCGGCCGCCGGGAAGGTCACGCTCGATCCGAACGCGACCCGGTTTCCGGCAACGACACTGCCGCGATAGACCGACACGTTGGCGCGGTCGTGGCTGAACCCGACAACGCCAGCCGTCGCCGTCCAGCGGTACCAGGCGGTCGCCTGCGCGGAGTCGGCGCCTTCCGCCGGATCGCCGGTTCCCGCCCGCTCGGTGGTGCTCTGCGAGCCGGTCGCACCGCTGATGGGCACGGCTCCGGCGGGCAGGTCGTTGAGCGGGTAGTCGGGAAGGGTCTGTACACAGACCCGGCCGGTGTCGCCCGCCGTACGGGTGCCGACCCCGATGAGGTAGACCCGTTCCGACGGCTCGTTGCCCGCGGTCGTCCACGCGTGCAGGCTCTGCGGTGTTCCCTGCGCGTCGTCGTTGCCCGTTGTCCACCGGGTCATCAGATCGTGCTGGAGGGTGTCCCCGGTCGAGTGGAAGACGCCGACGACTGTGTTCGCCGTGCTTCCGGCGGTGGAGACGACAACCCGGGTGGACGCCGGCGGCGGGTCGTAAATCCACCACGAGGTGTGCTGCGGCGCGATCCCGGGGATCAGCTGCTGCTCGCCGGGATTGGTCGAGCGTTCCGACGCGTCGACACACACCCGGCTGTCGGTGATCGGTGCGCCGGTCCACGGACTTTCGGTCCGCGAGGTCGGACCCGAGTCGAGAACGCTGAGCAGCCAGTCACGACCCGGCCCGCTGCCCACCATCGCGTACGTACCGGTGCCACACCCCGCGGGCGCCTTGGACAACGCCCCGGCGACCACAAAGCCGCGAGCCGTCCGCACCAGCGCCGGGCTGCCGCTGTCGCCCGGGCAGACTCCACCGTTGGCGAAGCTGGCGACCAGCACGCCACCACTGGACGACACGGTGCCGGTCGTGGTCTGGAGGGTGTCGGTCGGTGGTCCACCGGCCGTGGTGATGCCCCAGCCCACGGCCGTCATCGGGTCGGCCGGGCCGTCCCACGCCGCCGATTCGCCAGGGTCGGCCAACGGCACCGGCGCGGTCGCCACCGGGGTGGCCAGCCGGATCACCGCGAGGTCGAGGATCGGGTCGGAACCCGGCTGCCCGGGCCACGCGGGATGGCGGCGCGCGCCGGCCACCGCCACGGGTGTCGCGTTGGCCGTCGTGGTGCCGCCGAGCGCGACGTTCATGTTGTACGGGCGCAGCGCGTCGACGCAGTGCCCGGCGGTCAACACCCACTCCGGCCGGATCAGCGCACCACTGCACACGAGGCCACCGGTGGTGACCCGGGCGATGAAGGGAAACTGGCCGGCGGTGGCGTTGGAGCCGCCCCCGATCGCACCGGCCGGCTGAGCGAAGCCCGTCAGGCCGGACAGGACGAGCGCCAGCACAATGAGCAAGCGCCAAGCCAGTCGCGGTCGCGGGCTACTGCGGGCCCGCGGCGCGGACCTTCGTCGTACGGATTGAGAACGCACGGGACCTCCTTCGAACGGCGATAACGACGTACGAAGTGTTCGAAGTGGACCGGCGTACTTGACGGATCCGTACACGACTGGCCAGGATCTGTCGCCCTTGCGACACTCCCGGCGTTGGCGAATCCCTTACCCGACCGGGATGCCGACCGGGTCGCGGAGGGCGGCGAGGCTGGCCCGCGCCTCGTGGGTCTCGGACAGGCCGAGGTCGGTGAGGATGGCCAGCGCCTGCCCGTGGTGCCGCTCGGCCGAGGCCGTGTCTCCCGCCGCGCACCGCAGGTGGGCGAGGCCGGTCAGGGCACGGGCCCGCAGGTACCGGTCGCCGCCGTGGTCGGCGAGCGCGAGCCCGGCCTGGTAGTGCGCCGCGGCCTCGCCGGGATCGCCGGCCGCGCGCAGCGTGTCCGCCAGGTCGATGAGCGCGGTGCACTCCAGGTCGACGTCGCCGAGCTCGTGGCCGACGGCGGCAGCCTGTCGCAGGTGGGCGGCGGCCTCGCCGTACCGGCCCCACCGGTAGTACAGCAGCCCGAGGCCGTGCATCGCCTCGCCCTGGCCGACCCGGTTGCCGGTCTCCGAGTAGATCGGCAGCGCCTCCTGGTGCTGGTGGAGCGCCTCGTCGAACCGTCCCAACGCCGAGTTGACGTTGCCGAGGTTGGTCAGCGCGACCGCGACGCCCACCCGGTTGCCCAGCTCGCGGCAGATGGCCAGGGACCGCTGGTACTGCGCGAAGGCCTGCGCGTGGTCGCCCATTCGTTCCAGTGTGGAGCCCAGGTTGTTGAGGGCCCGGCTCGCGCCGACCTGGTCGTCGATGGCCCGGCTGGTGGCCAGGGCCAGCAGGTGGTGGTCGAGGGCGTCGCGGTACCGGCCCATCCGGCGGAAGACGGTGCCCAGGCGGTACAGCGCCGCGCCTTCGCCCGCGCGGTCGCCGTTTCCGCGCCAGCAGGCCAGGGCCGCGGCGAGGTGCTCGCGCGCGTCGTCGAGCCGTCCGGACCGCCAGCAAAGGGTGCCAAGCCCGTACCGCGCGGTGGCCGCCACCGCCTGGTCACCGAGCTCCTGGGCCAGGGCCAGGGCCCGTTCGTAGTGGGCCGAGGCAAGTCCATAGTGGCCCATGAGGCGACGGATGCCGCCCAGCCGGTTTCGCGCGGCGGCCTCACCCACCCGGTCCCCGCCGGCACAGGCCGCCTGGTAGGCCAGGTCGTGCAGGGTCAGCGCGTCCGCGTAGTGCGCACGCACCTCGAGGTAGCCGGCCAGGACGGCCGAGAACTGAGAGGCGTACCCGCCGTCGGCGACGGCGAGCAGGTTCGAGCGTTCGGTGTCCAGCCAGGACCGGGCCTCGTCGCTGCTGGCGAACGGCTGGGCCGGCGGCCGCGCCACGCCGGTCGGGAAGGCGACCCGCACCGCCGCCGTCGCGGTGCGCAGGTAGTGATCGGACAGCCGGTCCAGCGCCGCGCGCCGGTCAGCCTCCGGACGGCTGGCCGCCCGCTCCGCCGCGTACGCCCGCAGCAGGTCGTGCATGCCGAACCGGCCAGCGGTGTACTCACCGACCAGGTGGGCGCGGACCAGCGCGTCGATTCGCGCGCGGGCTTCCGCCACGCCGGTGTCCAGCAGCGCCGCGGCGGCGTCGACCCCGACGTCCTGGCCCGGATGTAGACCGAGGAGCTGGAACGCCCGCATCGCGGCCGGGTCGAGATACCGGCAGGACCAGGAGAACACGGACCGCACGGCGGTGTAGCCGTCCTCGCCGGCGGCCAGCAGATCGAGCCTGCGCGACTCGTCGCCGAGCTCACCGACCAGCGCGGCGAGCGGCACCGCCGGACGGGACACGGCCAGCTCCGCGGCGATCCGCAGCGCGAGCGGGAGCCGCGCGCAGCGCGAGGCCAGCGCCACCGCGGCCGCCGGCTCCGCCTCCACGCGGGCACCGATGAGGGTGCGCAGCAGCGCGACCGCCTCGTCCCGCGGCAGCAGGTCGAGATTGACCCGCTCCGCCCCGTGCCGGGCCACCAAGGCGGGCAGGCTGGCCCGGCTGGTGACCACGACAAGGCAGGACCCGGTGCCGGGAAGCAGATCGCGCACCTGGTCGACCGAGTGCACGTTGTCCAGCAGGATCAGCATCCGCCGGCCGGACGCGAGAGTCCGGTACCGAGCGGCGCGTTCCGCCACGTCGTGCGGCATCGCCGCATCCTCGACACCGAGCGCGCGGAGCAGCACCCCGAGCGCCTCGGCCGCCCGCATCGGCCGCTCCGGGTCGTAACCGCGGAGGTTGACGTAGAGCTGGCCGTCTGGAAAGCGGTCGGCCACCCGGTGCGCCCAGTGCACCGCGAGCGCGGTCTTGCCGACACCCGCCGTCCCGCACACCGCCGAGACGACCACCGCGGTGCGCGGCCGGTCCAGCAAGCCGTCCAGGTGAGCGAGCTGGTCCGCCCGGCCGGTAAAGGCGGCGACGTCGCCGGGCAGCTCGCGCGGCGGCACGGGTCGCCTGGTCGGCTCGGGTACGAGCGGGTCGGCGCGGACGCGTTGCCCGTCGTCCGGTGCCGCGCTGGCGGCCAGCCACAGCTGGTGGAAACGCTCGGTGTCACCGCCGAGCGCCTCGACGATCAGCTCCAGCAGCCCCCACCGCGGCGGCCGTGGACCCGAGAACGCCGCCGACACGGTCGTGTGGCTGCACCCGACCTCTTTCGCCATGTCGCGCAGGCTCGGCCACCCGGCCTCATGGTGCAGGTCGTGCAGCTCGTCGAACAGATCGCGGGCCGGGCCGTCGGGCAGGTCCGGCCTAGGCAGCGAACCCATGGCGACCTCCAGATCAGGTGCGCTGACTGTACGGTTGTACGCCCGAAATGACACGATAAGAGTCGGCATCCGGTCACTGCGCAAACCAAGACAGACGCACTTTGACGCGGGAGGGGTCAACCGATCGGTGTGCAGAGGCCCAGCGCGGAGCGTGCCCCGTGGTAGGCGGGCTTGCGGGCACCGGCGGAGTCGAACAGCAGCGGGGTCAGGCCGGCGCGCCACGAGTCGCTGTCGCGTACGCCCCAGACCGTGATGCCGGCGCAGCGCGGCACCGCGAGACAGGCGCTGACGACGCGCCGGTACGCCTCGGCCTGTGCCGTTCCCGAGCCCCCGATGTCGAGTTCGGTGATCTCCACGTCCACGCCGAGGGCCGCGAAGGCCGAGATGGTCTGCTGGTAGGCGGCGGGAATGGCGGTGGTGCCGATGAAGTGGCTCTCCAACCCGACGCAGTCGATCGGCACTCCGCGGGTCTTGAAGTCGCGGATCAGGTTGTAGACGGCCTGCGTCTTGGCGAGGTTGATGTCCTCGATGTTGAAGTCGTTGTAGCACAGTCGGGCGGCGGGGTCGGCCGCCCTGGCGACGCGGAACGCCTCCTCGATGTAGGCCGGTCCGAGGCGGTTCGCGAACACCGATTGCCGGACGGCACCGTTGTCGGCGAACGCCTCGCTGACCACGTCCCAGGTCCTGACCTGGCCGCGAAAGTGGCTCACGGTGGCAGTGACGTGGCTGTGCAGCGCCGCTCGCGCGTCGTCGGCGGTGCCGAGCCGGGTCACCCAGGCGACGGTGTTGGCGTTCGGCGACACGAGTCCTCGACCCCGGACGCTGGCGCCCTGTGACCGGGCGTAGTCCACCACCCGGTCGGCGACGGTGAAGACGAACTGGTTACGAGCGGGCTCCACCGCATCCCATTCCAGCGCGTTTTCCGGTGTGACCGAGTTGAACTCCTGGTCGAGGATCCGGGTGTAGGCCGTGTCGGTGAGCTTGGCTGGCTGGACGGCGGCGCCGAAGTAGCGACCACGGGTGGCGGCGGCATCACCGAGGCCGGTCGCCGCGCTGGCCACGCCGGGGACCGCCGTCACGCCGGTCAGGGTCAGCGCCCCGACGGCGGCGGAGAGGAGTAAGCGATGCCACCGTCTTGCCCTGCCGCTGGATGGCCCGTTCACCATGGTTCCTCCTCGGTGGCCCAGCGCGGCAACACTTAGATGCCCATCAATGTACGGCATCGGCGGCCCGTGGATCGACAGACCTGGCTTGCCTGTAGCTCGGCGAGCCGGGTGGACGCCGGCATTATCGCTACGCGGGCGGCGGGTCGGGCGACTTCCGGCGTTTCCGGAGTCGTGACCCGGCGTGTCGGCCCAGCATGGTCTTATGGCCGGCATACCGCGCCCGGCAGCGATCCGCCCACCGGTACGGAGCGTCGTAAGTCCCGCGCCCCGGGACGAGTGGCGGGCCGCCTGGGCGGCGAGCACCGAGGCCACGGTCTTCCACCTGCCGGAGTGGCTCGACGCGATCTGTGCGGCGGACGGGCTGGAGGACGCCAGCCGGCTCTACGAGACCGTCGACGGAGCGCGGATCGTCGTGCCGCTGGTGCGCCGCCGTGCGCTGGGCCCGCTGCGGCGGCGTACCTCGTGGTCGCTGCCGCGCGAGTGGGCCGGTGCGTTCGGGACCACGCCGTTGGCGGCACAGGATGTGGCGGCGGTGCTGCCGGACCTGCTCGCGGCGTCGCGCAGGCTGGTCATCTCGCCCGGTCCGATGACGACCGTGGCCTGGGACCGGGTCAGCGCGCGCCGGCGGGTCCGGCACGACGTACACCTCGTGGATCTGCGCGGCGGATACGCGGCGCTGCACGCGAGCCTCGGCCAGGGCACCCGTTACAAGATCCGGAAGGCGGAGAAGGACGGCGTCGAGGTGCGGTGGGCGCCGGGCCCCGAGCAGTTGGGCACGTACTGGGAGCTCTACCTGCGGTGGGCGGCGCAGCGGGCGAAGGAGCGCGGCATCCCGACGGCCCTGGCCGTCGCCGCGGCCAAGCGACGCGACTCGTACCGGCGCTTCGAGACGATCGCCCGCCTTCTCGGTGACCGCTGGCAGATCGCGGTGGCCCGGATCGGCGGGGAACCGGCGGCGGCGGTGATCGCGCTGGTCGGCCACCATCACGCACACTACTGGCGCGCGACGAGCGACAAGGACCTCGTCCGGGCCCGGAACCGGTACCTCAACTACCTGCTCCTGGCGCGCACGCTGGAGCGCGCCGCGGACGCCGGTTGCGGGTATGTCCACATGGGACAATCCGGGGGTGTGGTGTCGCTTGAGCAGTTCAAGGAGCACTTCCGGGCGGAGCCGTCCTCGTTCGACGAACTGTGCTTCGAGCCCCGAGTCGTCACCGCGGCGGTGCGCGTGCGCGATCGCCTGTCGAGCGGGGGCCAGGCCGCGGTGCTGCGTGCCGTCAAGGCCTTGCACGCCTGAGACCGGCTGGGTCCGTCGAACGTGCCCTCCGTGACCGCCCCAACCGACGTGGATCGTTTTAGCAAAGAGCGATTCGATTCCGAAAATTTTGCGTAACATCTTGACGAGGGTCACTGTCATCGTTCAAAGTCCTTGTGCGGGCCATCGTCATCGGCCGACAACTTTGTATATCGCTGTCCGGGTCAAGTGGGCACCGTCTGTTAACGCTAACAGTCAGGCTCCTCGATCCGCCTAGCCCGTGGATAACGGAGGAGCAGGGATGCCGGTTGGGTCTTCCACACGATGGCGTCGCGGCTGGCGAGCGGGGCTCGCCGGCGCAGCGGCGGCGGTGGTCGTGGGTGGCGCTCTTGTCGCGGTCGCCGCGTCGTCGGCGTCAGCGGCCACAGTGGACACCAGCGCCTGGTACGTGCTGGTGAATCGCAACAGTGGCAAGGCACTGGACGTGTACAACTTCGCCACCAACGACGGTGCGCGGATCACGCAGTGGACACGTAGCAGTGGAAACAACCAGCAGTGGCAGTTCGTGGACTCCGGTGGAGGTTACTACCGGCTGAAGTCGCGGCACTCGGGCAAGGTGCTCGACGTCTACAACCTCTCCACCGCCGACGGAGCCGCGATCGTGCAGTGGGCCGACGGCAACGGCCAGAACCAGCAGTTTCGGCTGGCCGACTCGGCCGGCGGCTATGTGCGGCTGATCGGCCGGCAGAGCGGCAAAGCCGTCGAGGTGCAGAACGCGTCGACGGCGGACGGGGCGAACATCGTGCAGTACACCGACTGGGGTGGCAACAACCAGCAGTGGCAGCTCGTGCAGGTCGGCGGCAGCACACCCACTCCCACCACGCCGCCGCCGAGCACCGGTCAGTTCACCAATCCGGTGGTGTGGCAGGACTTCGCCGACGGCGACATCATCCGGGTCGGCGACGCGTACTACTACTCGGCCTCGACGATGCACTACTCGCCGGGCGCGCCGATCCTGCGCTCGTACGACCTGGTCAACTGGGAGTACGCCGGGCACTCGGTGCCGCGGCTGGACTTCGAGTCCTCGGCCTACGACATGAGCGGCGGCCGGGCCTACGTCAAGGGCATCTGGGCGTCCACGCTCAACTATCGCGCCAGCAACAGCACCTACTACTGGCTGGGCTGCATCGAGTTCAACCGCTCCTATGTGTACACGGCGGCGGCGGTCGACGGCACTTGGACCAAGCGGGCCCGGCTGCCCTGCTACTACGACGCCGGCCTGCTGTTCGACACGAACGACACCCCGTACGTCGCGTACGGCAACGGAACGATCAGCGTGGCGCAGCTCTCGCCGGATCTGACCAGCCAGGTGCGGGCGCAGACGGTGTACCAGACCCCGTCCAACATCGGCACCCTCGAGGGCGCCCGGATGTACAAGCGTGGCAACTACTACTACATCTGGCTCACCCGACCGGCCAACGGACAGTACGTGCTGCGCTCGTCCAGCCCGTGGGGCCCGTACGAGCAGCGGCAGGTGCTGCTCGACCTGCCCGGCCCCATCAGCGGAGGCGGCGTGCCGCACCAGGGCGGGATCGTGCAGACCCAGAACGGCGACTGGTACTACATGGCCTTCACCGACGCCTACCCCGGCGGCCGCATGCCGACCCTGGCGCCGCTGAACTGGTCGTCGGACGGCTGGCCGAGCGTGCAGACGGTCAACGGCCGCTGGGCGGTCAACTACCCCAAGCCCAACATCACGACCTCGATGACCGTGGCGCCGATGACCGGACCGGACACCTTCACGGGCCCCACTCTGGGACACCGGTGGGAGTGGAACCACAACCCGGACACCAGCCGGTTCACCGTCGCCAACGGCCTGCGCCTTCAGACCGCCACCGTGACCAACGACCTGTACAACGCCCGGAACACGGTCACGCATCGGATCCAGGGGCCGAGCTCGACGGCCACGATCGAGCTGGACTACTCGACGATGGCCAACGGCGACCGGGCCGGCCTGGCGATGCTGCGGGACTCGTCGGCGTGGATCGGTGTGCGGCGGGACAACGGCGCCTACCGGGTGTCGATGACCAACGGGCTGACCATGAACTCCAGCTGGGCCACCACCGGCACCGGCAGCGAACAGGCCTCCGCGAGCATCTCCGGCGGCCGGATCTGGCTGCGCGCCAGCGCGGACATCAGGCCCGGCTCCGGCCGTCAGGCCACGTTCTCGTACAGCACCGACGGCACCACCTTCACGGCCCTCGGGCCGGCGTTCACGCTCAACAACGCGTGGCAGTTCTTCATGGGTTACCGGTTCGGCGTCTTCAACTACGCCACGTCGGCGTTGGGCGGCGCGGTGACCGTGCGCCGCTTCGACCTCACCACCCCCTGACCCTGTCCGTCAGGTCCGGACGCCGGCACCGGCGTCCGGACCTGACACGAGCCTTGGAGTTCTCATGCCTTCCCAGCCTCTGAGCCGGCGCCGCCTGATGCAGGCCGCCGCGGGCGGTGCCCTCGTGTCGGCGACCGGAGCCGAGCTCCTCGGCCCGCGTGCGGCGTCGGCCGCCGAGCTCCCGCCGGCACGCGCGGACCTCGGTGTCTCGGCGTACTCGTTTCCGCTGGGCCAGGTGCGGCTCACCGCCGGCCGGTTCATGGACAACCAGACCCGCACGCTCAACTACCTGCGGTTCGTCGACGTCGACCGGTTGCTCTACAACTTCCGCGCCAACCACCGGCTCTCCACGAACGGCGCGGCGTCCAACGGAGGCTGGGACAGCCCGACCTTCCCGTTCCGCACACACATGCAGGGGCATTTCCTGACCGCGTGGGCCCAGGCGTGGGCGGTGCTGGGCGACACCACGTGCCGTGACAAGGCCAACTACATGGTCGCCGAGATGGCCAAGTGCCAGGCCAACAACGGCGCCGCCGGGTTCGGCGCCGGTTACCTGTCCGGCTTCCCGGAGTCCGAGTTCGCCGCGCTGGAGGCACGCACGCTCAGCAACGGCAACGTGCCCTACTACTGCATCCACAAGACGCTCGCCGGACTGCTCGACGCGTGGCGGTACATCGGAAACACACAGGCCCGCACCGTGCTGCTGGCGCTCGCCGGATGGGTGGACACGCGTACCTCGCGGCTGTCCGCCAGCCAGATGCAGGCCATGCTGGGCACCGAGTTCGGCGGCATGAACGCCGTGCTGACCGACATCTACCAGCAGACCGGCGACGGCCGCTGGCTGACGACCGCGCAACGGTTCGACCACGCCGCGGTGTTCAACCCGCTCGCGTCCAATCAGGACCAGCTCAACGGGCTGCACGCCAACACGCAGGTGCCCAAGTGGATCGGCGCCGCCCGCGAGTACAAGGCCACCGGCACCACCCGCTACCGCGACATCGCCACCAACGCCTGGAACATCACCGTCAACGCGCACACGTACGCGATCGGGGGCAACAGCCAGGCCGAGCACTTCCGGGCGCCCAACGCGATCGCCGGTTACCTCAACACCGACACGTGCGAGCAGTGCAACACGTACAACATGTTGAAGCTGACCCGCGAGCTGTGGCTGATCGACCCGAACCGGGCGGCCTACTTCGACTACTACGAGCGAGCGCTGCTCAACCACCTCATCGGCGCGCAGAACCCCGCCGACAGCCGCGGCCACATCACCTACTTCACGCCACTCAACCCGGGTGGCCGCCGCGGCGTCGGCCCGGCGTGGGGCGGTGGCACGTGGAGCACCGACTACAACTCGTTCTGGTGCTGCCAGGGCACCGGCGTCGAGGTCAACACGAGGCTGATGGACTCCATCTACTTCTACGAGGGCACCACCCTCACCGTTAACCTGTTCGTGCCGTCGGTGCTGGACTGGTCGCAGCGGGGCATCACCGTCACGCAGAGCACCACGTACCCGGTCGCCGACACCACGACGCTCACGCTCGCCGGCACGATGAGCGGCTCGTGGAGCGTCCGGATCCGGATCCCCGCGTGGACCAGCGGCGCGACGATCAGCGTCAACGGCCAGGCACAGAGCGTCTCGACGACGCCGGGCAGCTACGCGACCGTCACCCGGACCTGGGCGGCGGGTGACACGATCACCGTACGCCTGCCCATGCGGGTCATCATGCAGGCAGCCAACGACAACACCAACGTCCAGGCGATCACGTACGGCCCGGCGGTGCTGTGCGGCAACTACGGCAACACGTCGCTCAGCGCGCTGCCCTCGCTGAACACCTCGACGATCACCCGGACCAGCACCACCGCGCTCGCGTTCACGGCGACGGCCAACGGCGCGACCGTGAACATCGGCCCGTTCCACGACGCGCACGGCTTCAACTACACCGTGTACTGGAACACCGGATCGGGCGGGGGCACCGGCGGCACGTACAAGCTGACCAACGCCGCCACCGGTCTGGTCCTGGGCGTGCAGAACATGTCCACAGCGGACGGTGGCCTGGCCGTCATGTGGGGCGACACCGGCACCGCCGACCACAACTGGGTGATGGTGACCGACGGCAACGCGGTCAGGTTCCGCAACGCCCACAGCGGCAAGGTGCTGGGCGTGGAGAACATGTCGACCGCCGACAACGCGCGCGTGCTCCAGTGGGCGGACAACGGCACCGCCGACCACCGCTGGACGCTGGTCGACAACGGCGACGGCACGTACAAGATCCGCAACGCCAACAGCGGCAAGCTCCTCGGCGTCCTCAACGGCGGCACCGCCTGGGGCACGCAAGCCGTCCAGGACCCCGACAACGGCAGCGCCGACAACCGCTGGCGCCTCGTCCGCGTCAACTAGACAGCATTCGGAGTCGGGGTAGCTTCGGCCTCTGGATGCCTATTTGGACAGAGATGTGAGCTACCGCGATGTCCGTCGTGGTCCAGACCGCTGCTCCCGCGGCCTCACTCGTCCGCCGCTGGTCGCGCTCACCCCGGCGGCTGCGCCGGGCCTTACGGCCCCGGCTGGGTAGGTGCGGGCGGGGGTGCCTTTGCTCTGCTTCCCTGGAGTGGCCACCCCTATTCGGCCCGCCGCCAGCAGGGGAGGCCGTCGGGTGTGGACGCATTGCTGCGTGCAGCTCGATCGCCTTCCCGACAGATCGGCCCACAGCCGGCCCGCGAAGGCCTCCAGTCGTGCCCAAGAGATCGTGGTATTCCAGACCCCCATAGGGGGTCTCAAGTACCACGATCTCCTCACCAGGGCTTGCCGCGCGAGCGTGGCAGCGGAGGCCGGGGGTTTCGGCGAGCGCTGCGAGCCGCCGGCCGCAGCGGTCTCCGGCGGGAGCGGCGGTCCGCCGCTGACGCGAATCCGGGAAACCTGTTTCGAGCAGACCCTGACTCCGAAAGGTCGCTAGATCTCGGAGTCCTGTCCGAGTGCTGGTGACGCTGTGTCAGGGGCGCGGAGGTCAAATCTCAGTCGCCGAGTCGGACGAGCTTGACGCCGAAGTCGGTGGCGAGCTGACGGAGTGCGGTGCGCTCGCCGAAGAAGTAGAAGTTTCTCAGTTCGAGGTTTCCGGGGTCGCAGCCTTCGCTCTCGTCGACGTCGATGCTGTCCCACACCCGTGGTGGCGCGTTCAGGTCGTCGATGTACTGGGTGAAGGCCATCAGGTCGAGGTACTCGCCCCGCAGCTCGACCGGCCACGAGCACGGCTTGTCGTTGCACCGGAACTCGAGACGCGGCCCGGACCCGTCGTCCTGGCCCATCTCGACGTCGGTGATGGTGATCAGGCCGCCGGTGCACTGCGCGGCTTCCTCGAGAAGTGAGCCGTACGCGTCAGCCTCGTAGCCGGGCGTCACGTCGTCGTCGGTGCCGACCTGAAACCCGATGCCGGCTTCTTCGAGGATCTCGGCCAGCGCCTCGGGCAGCGAGTCATAGCCGTCCAGCAACGACTGATCCAGGTCGTCGCGGTGCCCGGAACTCGTCATCGCGTCCGCGGAGTCAGGGCTGGTGAGCCCGAGCTGGACGATCCGGTCGACTGCTTCGCGAACAGTCCACGCGGCGGCTACTGGCGTCAACGGATCCCCCTTGGTTAGCAACCATCCATAACGACCGCGCCACGATAGCAATCAGGACCGGAGCGCGACGGCCCGTAGGGCGATGTCGATGGAGGCGTGGAGGTCTTCGCGGCTCGCGCCGGCGGCGGCGTGGACGGCGTGGCCCTCGCTGAGTGCCATCACGAATCGTGCCAGCGCCCGGACGTCCATCCCCGGCGGGAGGTCTCCCTCCTTCGCCGCGCGGGACAGTCGTTCTTCGAGGGCGGACTCGGTGGCGGCCCGGCCGGTGGCGAGGATCTCCGAGATGTGGGTGTTTTCCGGCGAGCAGGCCAGGCCTCCCTGGATGGACAGGCAGCCGGCGGGGTGGTCGTCGGCGGTGAGGGCGTCGGCACTGGAGCGGAGAAAGGCTTCTATGGCGGCGCGCGCGGTGGGTTGTGCGAGTGCGGCGCGGGCACTGGCCACCTGGGTCGCGTGATAGCGGGCGAAGGCGCGCTGAAACAGCTGCTCCTTGCTTCCGAACGTGGCGTACAGGCTCGGCCGGTTGATGCCCATCGCGCTGGTGAGGGCGCTCAGCGAAGCCCCCTCGTAGCCGTAGCGCCAGAAGACCTCGGCGGCGCGGCCGAGGACCGTCTCCTCGTCGAAAGCCCGGGGTCGTCCGGTGGTCGGCCTATCGGTGCTCATGCGCTTAGCCTACCGCTCGGTACAAAACGTGACTCGCCTCACCAACCGATCGGTACAAAAGTGGGCTAGCGTGGCCGGCATGACCGTCACACTGATCACCGGCGCGAACAAGGGCATCGGTTTCGAGACCGCCAAACAGCTTCTCGAACTGGGCCACACCGTCTACATAGGCGCACGCGACGCCGAGCGGGGCGAGAAGGCCGCGGCGGCGCTCGGCTCACGATTCGTGCGGCTCGACGTGACCGACGACGCGTCCGTGAGCGAAGCGCTGGCGACGATCGACGCAGCCGAGGGTCGACTCGACGTCCTGGTGAACAACGCGGGCATCCTCGGAGCCGGAGGCGTCGACGGACCAACGGCCCTGCGCGTGTTCGACACCAACGTGGTCGGGATCGTCCGGGTCACGGAGGCAGCCCTGCCCCTGCTGCGAAAGTCCTCGAACCCCACGGTGGTCACCCTGTCGAGCAGCATGGGATCTTTCTGGGCCGTGACCAATCCCGACCGGCCGGAGTTCAACCTGCCGCTCGCGCTCTATGCGGCGTCCAAGTCGGCGGCCACCATGCTCACCGTCCAGTACGCCAAGTCCGAGCCGGGCGTTAAGTTCAACGCACTCGAGCCCGGCACCACCGCCACCGACATGACCGCCGCCTTCGGCGTCGGAAGGCCAGCGGTGGAAAGCGCCAAGACCGTCGTACGCCTGGCGACGCTCGACGCGGACGGCCCGACCGGGACCTTCACCGACGAGTTCGGCCACCTGAGTTGGTAGGTGTACCGGACCGCCGAGGTCGGTCCCGGAAGAAGTCAACCGATTGACGGATGCGATCTCCGCTGCGTCGATGTGACTATCGGTCGCTTGCGGAGGGAGATTGTTGAACCAGTCCGGGGTCCACGCCGATGTCGTGGTGCTTACCGCTATCAAGACCGAGTACGAGGCGATCCGCTCCCACCTTGTGGAGTTGAAGGTGATCCGCCATCGGGGGACCTTTTTCGAGATCGGCACCGGTCGTGGCAGCACCTGCCGGGTGGCGCTCGCGATCATCGGTGACGGCAACCAGACCGCCGCGACGCTGACCGAGCGCGCGAGCGCGCTGTTCACCCCGAAAGCGATGCTGTTCGTCGGGGTGGCCGGCGGGCTCAGGAAAGAGGTCAAGCTCGGCGACGTGGTCGTCGGGACCCTCGTTTACAACTACCACAGCGGAGTGCGGACGCCGGACGGGTTTCGCCCACGGGTCCGCAGTTGGGAAGCCGCGCACGAATTGGTCCAGATAGCTCACCAGGTCGAACGCACCGGCGCGTGGAAGGCGCATCTGGAGTCGTCGACCGCGGTGCATTTCGCGCCGATCGTCGCCGGAGAGGTGCTCCAGGACGGCGACGTGGGTTCGATCCGTGCCCGGTACGACGACGCCGCCGCGGTCGACATGGAGGATTCCGGCGTGCTGCGGGCGGACCATCTGAGCGGTGCGCGAGTGGCGCTCACGATCCGTGGGATCAGCGACCCCGCCGACGGCACCAAGAAAGAGACCGACGCCGCGGGGTGGAAACCGAAAGCGGCGGCGAACGCCGCCGCGTTCGCGATGGCGCTGATCAGGTCTTTCAGCGATGTGCGGGCGGAGGACGAAGCGCGCGAGCGATGGGCCAGGCGGGTCACCCGCCGCCGTCTCGCGACCGCGGCGGTCGTGTCGCTCCTGGTGTTCGGGATCGTCGCGTACTACGCGATCCGGCTGGCCCTCGACGGGTTCTACGGGGCGCTCGGTGCCGAGGCGAGCGAGCTGCCCATCGGCGTCGCCGACATGGTGGGCCCGCTCCTCTTCCAGGCGGTCCTCGGTCTCGCCGTCACCGCGGTCGCGCTGATCGCCCTCGTCGCGGGTGCCGCACTGCTGCCCGCGGGTGAACCGACCCGCGCCGCCGTACCCGCAACCGCCCTGGCCACCATGCTGTGCCTGACGACCTTCAGCGGCTTGGCGTTCATCTCGGACAGCGTCGGGCGGTCGTTGGCCGTGGTGATCGTCGGGATGCTCGCCCTTGGACTCACCGGCCGCGCGGGCAGGCAGAAGGCGCAGCACCTGTTTGGCGGTGCCGGAATCGGTGCGGCGACACTCGCGCTCCTCTTCGTCCTGGCCGCCGCGACCAACAGATGGCTGCCCGGACCGTGGCCCCTCGTGCTGTTCTTCACGACCGTGTGCGTCGCGATGGCGTTCCTCGGGCTGTGGATCCGCCGCGAGCTGCGGCTCCACCGGCGAGCCGAAGACACGGGTGAGACCACACCCTGGGCGTTCGTCAAACAGGCGTGGACCGACGTCATGCCCTCGATCCGCGACTTTCGCGGCGCGGCTCCTCGGTGGCGGGCACACCGGATCGTCGCCGCCTCCCTCGTGGCGTCGTCGGCTCTGCTCGCCGCGGTGCTCTGGGGAATCGTGAGTTGGCTCGACGGGCGGGCGACCGCCGGTCGCATCGCGCTGGACCTCGGCTACGTGCCGTTCGACCACGAATCCGCGGCTCTGCCGACGCCGGTACGCCCAGCGACGATCACACCACGGCACCCCGGCGAGGACCCGCTGGCGCTGTGCCGGCGCCCACCGGACCGCGCCGCCAGCGTGGTCGCCAGCGACGGCGACTCGTACTGGGTGCTCCTGCGGCCGATCGGCGACAGCACGGTGCCGCCCGAGGTGGTCCGGCTGCCCTCGGCCGACTACGAGGTGCGGCTCGTGCCCGACGCCGCGCTACCGGACGACGGCGAGGCCTGGACCCGCCCCGCCTGCTAGCGGCGTCCCACGCCGGGTGAGCGCCTGTCATCGCGTGGAGGCGGGCGAGGCGTGCGTGTCAGCGCGCTGATAGGGCGGTGTCAGCGGGGGCGGCCAGGGTCGGTGTGCACGGCGGAGATACGAGCCGCCGGGCGCCAGATGACGACCGGCCGTTGGAGAGCATGATGCGAAAGCCCGACACCGCCGCCACCCGACCGGTTGGCCAGAGCGCACTCGGCTCGTTCGCCAGGTTCGTCCTGTTCGGCGGTGGTGTCGGTCTCGCCTCCAGCGCCGCGGTGCCGCTGGTGGCCACCCTCATGCCATGGGTGGCGGCGAACGCGCTGATCACCGTCGCCACCACGCTGCTCTGCACGGAGCTGCACGCACGCTTCACCTTCGGCGCCGGCCGGCGCGCGCGATGGCACGAGCACCTTCAGTCCGCCGGCTCGGCCACCGCCGCCTACCTGGTCACCTCCGCTGCTGTCCTCCTTCTGCACGCGGTGCGGCCATCCGCCGGCATCCGCTGGGAGCAGGCCGTCTACCTCGGCGCCTCCGCGCTGGCCGGCATCGGCCGGTTTCTGGTGCTGCGCCTGTACGTCTTCGCCCGCGGCCGCACCCCAGCACCGCCCCCCGGCTCCGCGCCACCCCGGCCGCCGCGGACCCGCCGGGCCGAGATCGCCGCGGGCCTGGCAGCGGACGGTCGGGGCCCCGAGCGTGCCGCCTTGCCGTTGCGGCTCGGCCGAGGTTCGGCGATAGTCGACGGATGGGCGATGGTGATCATCTGGCGGCGTTGCTCGACGAGCAGGCCGCGTTCTATCGGGCGGTCGCGCCCGAGTACGACGACCACGCGCTCCCGCTTCCCGGCGGTGGTGAGCTGGTCGAGGCGCTGGACGCCTTCCGGCCTGCCGGCAGCGTGCTCGAGCTCGCCTGTGGTCCAGGCACCTGGACGAGCCAGCTGCTGCGACACGCCACGGAGCTCACGGCCGTGGACGCCTCCGCCGAGATGCTCGGCATCGCCGCGGCAAAGGTGGGCCCGCGGCGGGTGCGATTCGTGCTGGCAGACCTGTTCGATTGGCGGCCGGACCGTCGCTACGATGTCGTGTTCTTCGGGTTCTGGCTGTCGCACGTTCCGGCCGAACGCTTCGCGTCGTTCTGGTCGCTGGTCGCCGACTGTCTCCAACCGGACGGACGGGTGTTCTTCGTCGACGACGGGTATCGCACGGACGAGGAGCTCATCGAGGGGGAGCGTTCCCCGGTGATTCAACGGCGGCTCACGGACGGGACGGCCTATCGGATCCTCAAGGTCCCGCATTCGCCGGCGGACCTCGAACGACAGCTGGACCGGATCGGTTGGCGCATCAAGGTACATCCGACCGCCGGTCCGTTCTACTGGGGCAGCGGAAACCGCCCGGAGCAGGCCGCCTAGCCAGGGGAACGGCCAACAGGCGATGAAACACGTCGGGTTGGGTACTTGCCGCGTATGTTCGACGGTTTCATCGACACGCGGGTCGGGGTGGGGGAGGTGGAGCTGCGGGTCCGGTATGCCGGGCAAGGGCTTCCGGTTCTGCTCATTCACGGGCATCCGCGTACCGGGTCGACGTGGCATCGTGTCGCTCCACGGCTGGTGAGTCGTGGCTTCACAGTCGTCTGCCCTGACATGCGCGGTTACGGGCAGTCCGGTAAAGCGGAGCTTCGTGCGGACCACCTCCAGCAGTCCAAGCGTGCGGTGGCCGGAGACATGGTCCGGTTGATGGCGGAGTTGGGCCATTCGACGTTCGCCGTGGTTGGCCACGACCGCGGCTGCTACGTGGTGTTACGTCTGGCGCTGGATCATCCCGGCGCGGTCAGCCGGCTGGTGGTCATGGACGGTGTGCCCATCAGCGAAGCCCTCGCCAGATGCGACGCGAGGTTCGCCCGAGACTGGTACCACTGGTTCTTCTTCGCCCAGCCGGACAAGCCGGAACGGGCCATCGCCGCCGATCCTGACGCCTGGTACGACAGCGCGCGGCCGCAGACCATGGGCGTCGAAAACTACCGCGAACTTCGGGAAGCCATCCACGACGAAGCCACCGTGCGGGCGATGTTGGAGGACTACCGCGCCGGTCTCGGCGTCGACCGCGATCATGAGGAAGCCGATCGGCGTGCCGGTCGCACCGTCCGTTGTCCGACGCTGTTTCTGTGGTCGACCCGTGACGACATGGAGGATCTCTACGGCGATCCGCTCGCTGTGTGGCGGTCGTGGGCTCCGGACCTGCGGGGCGAGCCGATTGAGTCCGGACATCACGTTGCCGAGGAAAACCCCGACGACCTGGCGGCGGCGCTGCACCGCTTCCTCGCGTAGTGAATTCGGTACGAGTTCGTGCCGGCCGCGGGGATGATGTTGGCATGACTGGGATCGATACCCTCCGCCTGGCGGTGGTGCCCGCGCCCGAGGATGCCAGGGGTGGCTTTCAGGTCGAGGTCTACGTCAACGGCACCGAGATGACGTCGGCGGGCGCGGGTCTCGGGATGGACCCGTACGACTTGCTGATTCCCACGAACCGGCTTCTCGCCGGCCCCCGGCCGCGGACGGTGCCGATCGCCCGGTGCACCTGCGGCGTGTACGGCTGCGGATCGACCGACGTGACCATCAGCGCTGACGGCGACCTGGTGCACTGGGAGTGGCTGCTCGAGGTGCCCATGCGGCGCGGTGTCTCCTTCCGGACCGCTCAATACGAGGCGGAAGTGCGGCGGGCGGCCGGTGACCATTCCTGGGAGACCGCCGAGCGGACCGCCGGGCGACTCGTCCTGACCCACGTGGACCGCGATGTGCTGCGGACTCACAGCCTCACCGTCAGTTGGGTGGCCAATCACTATCGTGACCCTGAACTGTTTCGGGTGGCCCTCCGGTTGGACGACGACTATCAGATATTCGTCGATACCCCCTGGCGCGGCCGCCGCCCCGTAGAGCTGGCCGACGACGTTTGCGAGACTCTCGCACGTGGGCCGAGCACATGGCGGGCGAGCTGGCACGCCATCAAGCCGGCGCTGCCTGGGCCGCCCACGATCGCGCCTCGCTCATGGCGGCAGGAGCAATTTCTGTGACGGCCGGCGACGAACCGGACGCCACCGGGTGGGCGGCCTTCGGCCGCCCACCCGGGCCAGCGCACTAGCAATGGCCGCAGACCGGATTGGGATCCCCCTCGGACCGGCGTTGGAACGGCTTGTTGACAAGTTCGTCGTCGACGGACGTGGCCCACACCTGGACCGGCGAAGTCGAGCTCTTTCGGGTCACTTTGACGCACGCGATCCGCACGTCGTAGTCCGTGACGACACAGATCCCCAGCTCTGGGAGCGGCTCGACCAGCATCATGTTGGAGAAGGCCGTCCTGTCCCCAAATGAGTACCAGTGCATGTCCTCGTCGTTCAGGGTCCCGTGGGGCAGGCCCGCGATGTAGGCCGCGTATCCCCACCGCGGCCCCGGGTTGTCGGGCGACACACCGCAGTCCAGATATCCGGTCAATGTGATGTAGTCGCCGCCGGTGGCTTCCGCGTGCTCGATGGCTCCGGAGAAGCACGGGATGCGCTCCCATCCGGGATCCGCCGCCGCGGGTGAAGCGACGACGAACAGCGTGACGAGCACGGCGGCCAGCACGGTCAAGTATTTCAATGGTTTCCCCCATCGATGATGTCGGCGGGTGTGGATAGGCCGGGTGGTGTCGCCGCGTTCAGTGCGCCGAGTGCGAGGCCCAACTGGAAGCGATTGTCGACGCCGAGACGGTCCATCAACCCCCGCAGCGTGTAGGTGAGCGAACGGGTGGACATGCCGAGCTGATGCGCGGAGGCGGCGTCGGTATGCCCCTTGGCGAGCAGCGCGACGATCGCTTTCTCCCGCGATGTCAACACGATCGCGGGTACGCCGTTTCGGCTCGGGTCCACCGCGTTTCCCCAATGGCGGACGAACAGCCTGACGAGCGAATCGACCGCGGCTCGGTCCACGACTTCCCACGTGCCACGGTCCAGGTCGAAGGGCTCGACGGCCAGGAGCGCCACCCGCCGGTCGAAGATCATGAGCTTTTGTGGCAGCCGCGCCGCCTCCCGGTACTCGCCGCCGAGCCGACCGAACTCGATCGCGTGCTGCGCCGAGCGGTCGCCGTCCGCGGGCGGGCGGCTCAGCGTGCGCATCCGGACGCCGCGACGCAGGGCCGCGACATCCAGCGGCGCCCCGACGGCCAGCTCGTCCGTGCTGAAAACCTGCTCGGGCTGCATCGACAGGTGCTCGACCCGCTCCACGGCCGCCAACTCGGCTATGCGCCGGCGGCGGGACTCGCGGTCCGGCAGGAGCCGCGCCGGAAGCGTGAGCCGCTCGAACGGCTCAGTATCGGCGCCGGTGGCCGCGGCGGCGCGCCGGAACGCCTGCCGCCGCAGGGCCGTCACGACCGCGTCCGCGGGCAGCGCCCGCCAGGCCGAGGCGTCCGTGCCGTGCCCCGACGGCTCGCGCTCCACCTCGACGATGGCGACGGCCAGCAACTCGTCTAGCGCGGCCCGGACCCTCCGCATCCCCAGGCCGAGCTCGACCGCGACCTCCCCGGCGGTCTGCGGCCCGAGGGTCAGCAGACACCGATACACCAAATCGGCGTCCGCCGAGACACCCCAGCGGACCAGCGCCGGTACGGCCTTACCAATGGCGAGCACCCCCGTTTTCCTGCCTGCCACGTACGACCCTCCCCCGAACCGACAGACCTCGGTACGCAGCGATACAAGCACTGGAGTACGACGATGTCTGCATTCCTGAAGGATCATCACAGAATTCATTGCTAGATTCCGCAACTAGCGCGGCCCTCGACTTGTCGTGATCGGGACTGCGGCGGCGGGGGAGGGGATAGAGGATGTGCTGATGTCCGTCGGCCTGCCGCGTCCGCCCATGATCGATCGGGATCACGAGTTGGGCATGCTGCGGCAGGCGTATGCGAATGTCGTGGGTGCCGGTTCGGGGCATGTGGTTCCGATCATTGGCGATGCCGGGATCGGTAAGACGATGCTGTTGCGGAGTTTCGTCGCCGAGCTGGGCCAAGAGGCGGGTCCGAGTCCGCCGTGGGTGGGATTGGGGCATTCCACCAGGCATCGCGAAGGCTACGGTCCACTCGCCTCGGCGTTGCGCACCCTGGCCGAGCGGGAGCAGCGTGCCGGTCGCGTCAGTCGGTTGGGCAGGCTGGTGTGGGCGGTGGCGCCGAAGGTGATCGCCGCGGTGCCCGCCGTCGGCAGCATCCTCGGCGCCACGATCGAGGCGGTGCAGGCCGAGCGTGGCGCGAGTCGTCACCCGGCGACAGCCCTCGCCGACCAACTTGTCGACCTGGCCCACCGGCTGGCGGCGGAGCGGCCGCTGGTGTTGGTGCTCGACGATCTTCAGTGGATGGACGAGGACAGCGCGGCGTTGCTGTTCGACATCATGCGCCGGGCGAGTGACGATCCGGTGCCCATGCTGCTCGTCGCGGCGTACCGACCGCACGGCGCGACGAGCGACGTGATCGAGCGGATCGTGCGTGACCTGTCGCGGTTCGTTACGACCACGCGCCTAACTCTGGGGGGTCTGGGCGACCGGCATGTGGCGGAGCTGGTGCGACAGCTGACCGGGTTCGCTCCGCCGTCGAGCTTGTCCCGCTGGGTGGGTGTCCGCACCGGAGGAAACCCGCTCTATCTCGGGGAGTACCTGTACGCGCTGACCCACCGCGGGTTTCCGGACCCGACCACGTGGACCGAGTCGTCGGTGCAGGACGCGATCCGCGGCCTGGACGAGAGGAGCCTGCTGCTGCCCGAGCGGCTCGAGGCGGTGCTCAACGAGCGGCTCGACGGGGTGCCCGAGGTCGACCTCCGAGTGCTGGAGGTCTGCGCCGTGTTGGGCCCGCCGATGCGTCCGGACGACATCGCCGAGGTGGCGGAGCTGCCACTGTCAGAGGTGCGTGGTGCCCTGCGCCGGCTGTGCCGCGGGCGGGCGATGCTGGTCAGCGGTGACGGTCCGCAGAGTGGCAGCTACGCCTTCGCCGTCAACCTGCTGCAAGACCTGCTGCTCGCCCGCGTCTCCACCGACCGGTACGACCACGCGTATCTGCACGAGCGCTGTGCCGAGCTGCTGGAGCGGCAGGGAGGTCACACGTTCGGCGGCTACCGGGCGATGGCCCACCATTGGTACGAGGCCGGCCAGGTCGAACATGCCCTGATCTGTGTTCACCGTGGGGTAGAAGCTGGTGTGCGCCAAGGCCTGAGGCGCTCGACGCTGGCCCTGGCGGAGGCGGCGCGGACGTGGACCGCGAATGACGGGACGATCGCCCTTCGCGCGTCGGCCGAGGTCGCGGTGGCCCGCGCGTTGAACTACCTCCAGCGCTTCGACGACGCCCGCGCCGCGCTACAGGCCGCGCAAGCGCTCGGTGAGCATTCCGATCCCGTGGTCCGGGCCGACATGCTGATGATGGCGGGCATCGAGTCGAACGCGAATCCCGACTTCGCCCGTCCCGAGCTGATCCGCTCGGCGGTCGAGCTGATCCGCCCCATCCTCGACCGGGCCGCCCATCCGGTCGTGGACCGGTACCGCCGCAACGTGCTGCTCCGTGCGCTCGAAAGCACCGCGATCGCCGCGACGCGCGCCGGTGACTATGCGATGGCGGCCGCGACGCTCGACGAGGCCGACCACGCGGTGAGCGACACACCGGTGCCGGACTATCCCGACCAGCCGGCGGTCCTCGCCCAGCTGCGCGGCGAGCTGCTGGCCGAACAGGGGCGATGGGCAGAGGCGATCCCGCACCTGCGCCGGGCTCTGCGGTACGCGCTTGAGCTGCGTTCACCGATCCGGGAGGCCGCGGCCCGCGGGTGGATCGGGCTGTCCGCCTGCCATCTCGGCGACGAGGAGCACGGGCTACCGGAGCTGCGTGTCGCGCTGGCGTTGGAACGCGACCAGCTCGAAAGCCTCGAGGGGACGGGCAAGTGGCTGTTCCAGATCGGCGAGTTCTTCGCCGGCCAGGGACGTTACGAGGAGGCGGCGGAGGTGCTCTGGCTGGCCGAGCCGCTGTTCGACGAGCTCGGGCACGCCCGCCTCGGCGAGGTACACGAGCTGCTCGACACTGTGCGCACGGCGTGGGGCGAGGCGGGGTACAGCCAGGCGGCCGCGGTCTTCCGCCCCGCCGAAAGCTCGTGGGCGACGCTCGCCGGGCATTGGGGACTCGGCCCGTTCGTCAAAGACCCGGCCAATCCGGTACTCGGGCCCCGCGAGCGCCCGATCCGCGGTGTCGCTGTGTTCAATCCCGCCGCGTGGGCGGACAGCGGCGGCGTAACCCTGCTGTGCCGGGTGGTCGCCGCGCGACCTTCGGCGGGCGGACTACCGCCACCGTCGATCATCACCGCGGTGACGAGCGCGGACGGCCGCCACTTCGACCATTGGCCGGGGAGCCCCGTCCTCGTCCCGGAACAGCCGTGGGAGCTGCCCGGCGGATGCGAAGACCCGCGGTTGGCCTGGATCAATGGCCGGTACGTCATGACCTACACCGCCTACGACGGCGAGGTCGCCCGGGTCGCGATGGCGTTCTCGCACGACCTGCGGCGCTGGCAACGCGCCGGCCTCGTGTTCTCCGACGAAGACTGGCTCAACTGGTTTCCGGCCGCCGACTTCCCCGACACGCCGCAGGGCTGGACCAAGTCGGCGGTCCTGCTACCCGAACCCATCGACGGGCGATGGTGGATGTACTTCGGGGACACCCACATCTGGGCGGCCTGGACGAAGGACCAGGACCTGCGGGGCTGGCGCGTGGTACGCCAACCCGTGCTGTCGCCCCGCCCGGGTCGGTTCGACGCCAGGCTGGTCGAGCCGGGCCCGGCTCCGGTCCGCACCGCCGAGGGACTGGTCCTGGTCTACAACGGCGCGGACACCGGGCTGCGGTACGCGGTCGGGCAGGCGCTGATCTCGCCCACCGACCCCACGCGGGTCCTACGCCGCGGCGGCGGCCCGATCCTCTCCGTCACCGACGACGCCGAACGCGACGGCGCGGTACCCGACGTCGTCTTCGCCAGCGGCCTGGCGAACCACGGCGGCCAGTGGCTGTTGTACTTCGGCATGGGAGACGCGTCCGTCGGCGTCGCCTACGCCACAGCCTGATCAAGATTGCGGGAAGGGTTTACGTGGACGGTACATGTGAGTCAATCGGCGTCGACTGGAATCCGATCGGCTCGGCCGGACTGCACTCACAGTTGACCGGAGTGGTCGCCAGCCTCGTTTTCGCCGGGATCGTCGTGATCCTTGAACGTCGATCACCGACAAGGCGGTCCTTGGAGGCCCTGGCTCTGTTCGTCGTCGGTTTCTTCACGTTCGCCTTGGACAGCTTCTTCTTTGCCGTCGTGGCCGGCGAGAGGACATGTGCGCGGGCCTGGACGGAGACCATGATCGCGGCTGGGCTGCTCGGCTTCGGCGCTCTTGGCCTGTTCGCCGGTGTCGCTTGGCTTCTCCGTGCCCACGGCGAGTCCGACTCGATGCCTTTTCGGATCACACGGGTCGTCGCGTACGCGCTCGCCGTCATCGTCGTCGGGCAGCTGACCGTGACGGCTCGCGACTACCTGCGAGACGTCACAGGGGACTCATATCCAGGCTGGATCGGCTGGCTGCTGAACAGCTGCTTGGCGTTGAGTGTCGTCGCCGTCGCCGCTCACGCGGCCTTCAATCGACGCATCCGTCATTTGGCCCACCGCGCGGTCGAACTGGCCGCATACGTATCGATAGCGTATATCGTGATCTGCGCGGCTGTGTTCGGAGTGCTCACAGGCTTGGACAAGAGCTACTGGGAGGGCGGGACCAGACCGACGATGTATGTGCCGGTCACGCTGATTTCGATCATTGTCCCGACGTTGGTTGTCATGATCCAGCTGATGGCTTTGCCGCACCACGACAGCGGCTCGCTCCAGCCCGTCACGCCCGACGATCACGATCCAGCCGCGAGTGGCCCGGCCGCACCGGACGAGGGCCAGAAACGCGACGCGGGCCAGGCCGGCCCGGTATCGGCGCAGAGCGGCGCCGACCGGCCAGCGGCGCCGTCTTCTCCGGCGGACGACCGGAGCGACCCGTAGCAGGTCCTCGTCCAGCGACGGTGCGAGCCGGGGCGGGGCCTCCGGCACCGCAAGATGTCCGAACCCGGCTCGGCCGAGGAACAGCCGGCCGGAGTTCCCGCAGTTTTGGCTGGTCGAGTGGCGGGTAGCTGACGGTCATGGCAACCAACGGTGAAGTGGTTCTGGTCGGTGGACCCCGAGACGGCGACGTCGTGGAGGCCGGCGGCGCCGGCTTGGTCGAAATCGAGGTCGGCGGCATGGTGCACCGCTACATCCCCACCAAGCAAACGCGACCGGTCGGCGAGGTCGACCTCCTGGCCTACAACTACGACGGAATGGTGAACCCGGCCGGCGCCGAAGACGGCGTGGAGAACGCCGAGACGCGGATGGCGTCGCCGCGCGCCGACGAGAACCGCTAGGCGTAGGTCAGTTCGATGCCAGAAACCGGTCGGTCAGGGCGGCGACCTGCCCGCCCGCGGTGGTGACCGCGTTGTGGGCGGCGCCGGGCACGGTGGCGATTGCCGTGTCCGCCCGTTCGCGGACGCCGTACTCCTCGGGGAATGAAAGGCAGGTGGCGGTTGATGCCGCTCTTGGGGGGTACACCCGCTGCACAACCCAGGTCCGCGGCCGCGGGGAGCTGGACGTGGATCCGGGTCAGGACAGAGGTGACCATGAACCAGCAATCCACCGCCGTCGTTGCGGGGTTTCGTGCCCGTGCGGCAGCTATCGGGCGCAGGTACGCTCCGCGGGAGCGCCGTCCGTTGGCGGGTTATGTCGCCTCGATGGCCGGGTTCACCGTGGCCGCGGCCGGGTTCGCCGGCCTGGTGCGGGCTACCGGCCGGCGGCTGCCGGAACGGCCGGCGTTGGCCGACGTCGTGCTGGTGTCGATCGCGACGCACAAGCTGAGTCGGCTGCTGACCAAAGAGGCGGTGACCAGCCCGCTGCGGGCGCCGTTCACCCGGTATCAGGGACCGGCGGGCAGCGCCGAGCTGCGCGAAGAGGTCCGCGACGACGGCAGCGCTACCCGGCACGCGGTCGGCGAGTTGGTCAGCTGCCCGTTCTGCATGGCTGTGTGGGTGGCTGGCGCGCTGACCGGTGGGCTGGTGCTCGCACCTCGAGCCACCCGGCTCGTGGCCACGATCATGACGGCGGTCACCGCCTCAGACTTCCTACAGTTCGCGTACGCGGCTGCCCGGCGCAGCGAGCAACATGACTGAGAGGCGGGGTCGACGTCTGGCGGATGTGCGTTCGTCGGTGTTGGCCGCCGGTCTGGTCGGCGTCGCGGTGATGGCGGCGGTGGACGAGATCGTGTTTCACCAGCTTCTTGGCTGGCATCATTTCTACGACCGGTCCACGCTCTCGGTGGCGCTGCTGTCGGATGGGCTCCTGCACGCCGGGGAGCTGCTCGCCTTGGTGGCCGGGGCGTTCTGGCTGGCCGACCTGCGCCGGCTGGGGGTGTTGCACCGGCTGGCCGCGTGGGGTGGCTTTCTGGCCTGCGCCGGCGTGTTCCAGCTTTTCGACGGTCTGGTGGATCACAAGGTGCTGCGCGTGCACCAGATCCGCTACGGCGTACACCTTCCGCCCTATGACCTGGCGTGGAACGCCGCCGGGGCGCTGCTGCTGGTAGTGGGTCTCGTGGTGATCGGGCGTGCGCGGTCCGCGGGGCGGCGCGGATACGGCCCGCAATGAGCGTGGCGGCCCACGCCACGCACGCCGGCGCGGGTGGTGGTCCCTCGGCCGGTGTCTTGCTGCTCCTTGCCGGCCTTCTCGCGGGCGGTTACCTGCTGACGGTCGCCCGGCACCGGCGTCCCTGGAGCCGGTGGCGAACCGGCGCGTGGCTGGCCGGTTGCGCGGTCGTCGCCGCCGCGGCGGTCGCGCCGACCCCTCACGTGAACGGGGATCCGCGGGCGCACATGGTCCAGCATCTGCTGCTGGGCATGCTGGCGCCATTGGGGCTGGTGCTGGGCGCCCCGGTCACCCTGCTGCTACGCGCCGGTCCGTCGCCGGTGCGGCGCGCGCTGGTGCGGATGTTGCGCACGACGCCGGTGCGCGTGCTGGCCCACCCGGTGACCGCGGCCGTGCTGAGCACCGGAGGGATGTTCCTGGTGCTGCTGACCCCGTTGTACGCGGCGGCCGAGCATCACGAGCTGCTACACCACGGCGTCCACCTTCACTACCTGGCGGCCGGATACCTGTTCGCCTGGGCCATCGCCGGTGCGGACCCGGCCCCACGCCGCCCGGGCCTGCCGGCGCGCGCCGTCACGCTCGTGGCCGCGGCCGCCGGGCATGCGGTACTCGCCAAGTACCTCTACGCCCACGCCGAAACCCTGCCTCCCGGTGCCGGACACGACGCCGACGCCATGCGCACCGCCGCCCAGCTGATGTACTACGGCGGCGACGTCGCCGAGCTGCTGCTGGCCATCGCCTTGTTCGCCACGTGGTACCGGCGCGTCCCGCGGTCACATCCGCTTCCCGCGGTCCCGCTCCACCTCCGAACGGGCTTCCGTACCGCGCACCGCCACTAAACCGTGCCAAGGCCGGGTGGTTTGCGCCGTTTATTCGCTGCCGGGTGGGGAAAGCGCCTGCCACGTTCTTTTGGGAGGTGTCAACAATGGCCACGAGATCCGGATCCGCCGCCGCGGATCAGATCCACGCCAGACCGCTCGTCAGCACCGTCGCCCTCGCGGTCGCGATAGTGTTTCTGCTGGTCGGCATCCTGGGTTTCATCCCGGGCATCACGACCAACTTCAGCGACATGCAGTTCGCCGGTCATGAGTCCGAAGCCAAACTGCTGGGCGTGTTCCAGGTGTCGATCCTGCACAATATCGTCCACCTGCTATTCGGCATCGCCGGGCTCGCACTCGCGCGTACAGTCTCCGGCGCCCGCCTTTACCTGATCGGTGGCGGGGCCGTGTACGCCGTGCTGTGGCTTTACGGCCTGGTGATCGACCACGGCAGCGGGGCCAACTTCGTGCCGCTCAACACGGCCGACAACTGGCTGCATTTGGGGCTGGCCGTCGGCATGATCGCACTTGGCCTGCTGTTGTCGCCGCGCCGCGGTACCTCGCGAGCGTGACGGAGCCGCGGGCGCTGTGAACGAGCCGGGCGACGCCGCTGAGACGTCGCCCGGCCGTGGTGGTCATTCGTTGTCGCGTAGTGCTTCGGCGAGTTCGTCCTTGGTCATGGTGGAGCGGCCCGGTATTTCGGCTTCCTTGGCCATTTCGTAGAGCTCGGTCTTTGTCGCCTGTCCCAGGTCCTCACCCGATTCGTCGCCGAGCAGTTCGGTGCGCGCCTGTTCGAAAGCGGCTCCGAGCTGTTCGAGGGTGGCCTGGTCCACCGCTTTGCGCAAAGCGGGCAGGATCTTCTGTTCCTCTTCTTCGACGTGGTGGCGCACAGCGCCGACGAAGGCTTGGAAGGCCTCGTCGAAGTGTGGCGACACGGTGAGGTTGCGGGCCTTGCGCAACAGGTGCTCGGCTTCGTGGTGCTCGTGGTGGGCGTGTTCGACGTCCTCCTCTTCTCCGGGTTGAGCCTGGACGATGGCCGGGTATACCTCGGCCTCCTCCGCGCGGGAATGCGCGGCCAGCCGGACGTTGATCTGCTCGATCAGGGCGTCCCGATCGCCGTCGCCGGCGGTCACCCGGTCGAAGAGGGCCTCGAGAGCGCGGTGGTCCTTTTCGATCAGCGTTACCGCATCGTCAGCCGCCATGGTGTGCTCCTTACCGCGTTGGGGGATTGGGGGTCAGTCGGCGGCGCTCCGGATGGCGTCGCGGATCCGGTCGACGACGGCGAGCGGGACTCCGGCCACGGCGTTCGCGGTCGCCGACTCCGTACCGGGATGGGGGCGGGTCGGTGCGGCGGCCTCGGCGGCGCGGACGGCGGTGGCGAGCTGCCGCAGCCGGTCGGCGGGCACGTGTTGGCGTAGCCGGGGAAACTCGTAGCGTTCCTCGTGCCGGGCGTGTGCCAGCACGCTGGTGCGCAGCAGCAGCACGCCCTCGTCGAAGCCGTCCGCGTCGACGCCGCCGTCGATCAAGACCTTCAGGGTCTCCTTGGCCTGCCGCTCCTCCGCCAGGCGTTCGTCGATGACGGCGTCGTTGTCGCCGGGCAAGGTGCGGCTCAGCGGGTGGACGACCTCTTCCTCCG
Organism: Phytohabitans sp. LZ39; assembly: GCF_059359075.1. Classification (NCBI taxonomy): domain Bacteria; kingdom Bacillati; phylum Actinomycetota; class Actinomycetes; order Micromonosporales; family Micromonosporaceae; genus Phytohabitans; species Phytohabitans sp. LZ39. Next base: position 121,870 of record NZ_JCADBM010000006.1, read on the forward strand.
CGGTCTCGTGCACCGCCAGGAGCCGGACCAAGTCGTTGAACGCCTCGGCCCTGGCCTGGCCGGTGCTGCCCGCGACGAGCAGGAACAGCTCCTCGATCTGGGCGTGCTGGGTCAGCAGCAGGCTGACCACGTCTTCGTTCGGACCGGGAGTGGCCGGTTTTTCAGGCACGGCGGTCTCCTTCGGCGACGCGCAGCGACTCCACCGGGTGCGGTCCCTCGGTCTCGATGCGGTACTCGTCGCCGAACTGCTCCCGGTGCATGTCGATGACCTGCTCGCTGGGCGGCTTCTCGCCCGCGTGCAGCTGCTCCTGCATCCACTCGAACCGTTCGTGCGCCTCACGGACGTAGCCCTCGCCCAGCTTGTTCAGGTCGATCTGGGTCGCCAGCAGGTTCCGCAGGAACTGCTTGTTCGGCTCGAACAGCAGCGGCTCCGGCACGCCCACCGACCCGACGATCTCCTCCGGCTCCCGTCCGTCGTGCCGGCGCAGCAGGTCGGCGGCCTGCTGGAGCTGGCCCAACTCCATCTGTAGGTGCAGCTCCCACACGGCCTTGATCCGCGGGTCGCTCTCCTGCTCCATGAACGAGTGGTAGAGCCAGCACTCGTTGTACTCGTGGGTCAGCAGCCGCTCCCACCAGTTCTCACCGGCGTCCAGCAGCGACTCGTAGTGCGTGACGTGCTCCTGCTCGATCAGGCTGATCTCCTGGTAGAGCTGGCGGGCGATCGGCTCCATGTACTGCGGGCCGACGTTCATGTAGTAGATCGCCACCTGCTGCTCGGCGGAGAGGATCGTCAACGCGTTCAGCTTCGACTGCGGGTTGACCGAGTCCTTGTCGTACGGCGCACGGACCTCGTCGAACGGGTGGCGGTGCTCGGCCGCGGTCGGGCGGCCCGGCATCACCTCGGTCAGGGCGTCCACGACCTTCTCCGCCTTGCGGCGCTCCACCATCTCGTACAGGTTCGCGTACCGGTACAGGTGGTCGAAGTCCTCCAGCACGCCGAACTCGTACGCCTGCCGCAGGTACGGATCAGGCTCGTGCCGCGCCACCCACGCGGTCAGGTCGACCGCCACCTGCTCGTAGCCCAGCGTCGTCTCCAGCACGCTGGCCAGCCCGGGCAGCAGCCAGTTGACCACCCGCTGCTGCTGGTTCTCCACGTACCGCGTGTAGGCCAGCTGCCGGCGCACCTCGTCGTCCGGGCAGTTGCGGGCGAACTGGTGCGAGAACAGGATCGACTCCACCTCGATCCCGTTCATCGTGATGATCCGGCACCGCGTGTACGGATCGACGGCCTCCGGGTCGATCGGGTCGACGTTCAGCTCACGCCACGACCGTAACTGCTGGTCCAGCGCCAGACCTTTGTGCTCCAGCGGATTGAACATGTGGCCTCCCTCGATGGACGTGGGGGCCGCGTACCCGAAAGATGCCCCACGAAACGACGGGGGCCATTTCATCTAATCGAAGCCGTCGAAGGCATAACGTGCCCAGGTGAGCGGCGGTGTAGGCTGCTTCCGCGAGCGGGCCGATGCCGGTCTTCCATCCCGGTTCTGTGGAGGCTTGCCATGGCCGACAACTGGCGTGCGCGCGTGCGTCCGCGCAGGTTGCTCCGTTTGGATGGCCGGCACCCCCACGTTCCGCCGCCGGAGCTGTCGATGGATCCGCGCGGGGTGGCCGATACCGAGCAGGCGGCGCCGGTCGAGGAGAGCGTCGTCACCTCGGCCATCTACTCCCGCGGCCGGCGGGTGGAAACTCCACCGACGCTGGCACAGACGTACGAGCGGCTGCGCGAGACGCCGGACGGGATCGCGTGGATCGGCCTGTACCGGCCGGCGGAGGCGCAGCTGCTGACCGTGGCCGAGGAGTTCGGGCTGCACGAGCTGGCCGTCGAGGACGCGATCGTCGCGCACCAGCGGCCCAAGCTCGAGCGGTACGGCGACACGCTCTTCGTGGTCCTCCGCGCGGCCCGCTACCTCGACGACGTGGAAGAGGTCGACTTCGGCGAGCTGCACCTGTTCGTGGGCCGCAACTTCGTGCTCACCGTGCGGCACGGTGCGGCGCCGGACCTGCCGGCCGTGCGGCGCCGGCTGGAGGCGGATCCGGAGCTGCTGGCGCGGGGCCCGGAGGCCGTGCTGTACGCGATCCTGGACGCCGTCGTCGACGGATACGCGCCGGTGATCGCGGGCTTGCAGAACGACATCGACGAGATCGAGACGCAGGTGTTCGGTGGCGACCCGAAGGTGTCCCGCCGCATCTACGAGCTGTCCCGGGAGGTGGTCGATTTTCAGCGGGCCGCCCGTCCGCTGCTGGACATCCTGGCCGGGCTGACCGCGGGGTTCGACAAGTACGGCACGGACGACGAGCTGCGCCGCTACCTGGCGGACGTCGCCGACCACGCCACCACCGCGGCTGAGCGGGTGGACGGCTTCCGGCAGATCCTCGCGGACATCCTCACGCTCAACGCGACGCTTGTCTCGCAGGCGCAGAACGAGGAGATCCGCCGGCTCACCGTCGCCTCGTTCGCGCAGAACGAGGAGATCAAGCGGGTCTCGGCGTGGGCGGCGATCCTGTTCGCGCCGACGCTGATCGGCACCATCTACGGCATGAACTTCGACCACATGCCGGAGCTGCACTGGGCGTTCGGATACCCGTTCGCGATCGCGCTGATGGCGTTGACCTGCGTCAGCCTGTACGCGGTCTTCAAACACCGCGGCTGGCTGTAGGGCCGAGGCGCCCGCCCCCGGCCGGCGGGCGCCCGCGAGGCTGCTACTTCCAGGCTGGCTTGCGCTTTCGGATCTCCTGCTCGCGCCGCCTCGCCGCGTCGGTGGGAGCGGCGCCGCCGGCGGACGCCAGCGCGCCCGGCATGATGTCCGGGTTGACCCCGCCGGTGCCGACCACGAAGCCGACCACGTCGAGGACGACGTGGGTGAGCTGGCTGGTGTAGACCGAGATGGCGGCGTCCGGGCTCGGCCAGCCCTCGCCACTCGCGGTGAAGACGAAGTTGGACAGGTTCTCGTTGGGTGAGTAGTTGATGCTGGCGACGCCCGGACGCGCGCTGCCGTAGGCGTGCACGGTCAGGTAGCCGGCGGCGCCCTGACCGGTCACCGTGGCGTTGAGCAGCACCGCCTCCGGGAAGAACGCGATGTCGCCGAGGTCGACGTACATGGTCTGGCCCTTCAGCAGCCGGCCGGCGCTGTCCAGCGCCGAGCTGTTGAGGATCCGAGTGCGGCCGGCCGCGCCGCGGGTGTCGACCACGCGGGTCGGGACGACCGGCACGGTGGTGGTCGAGTTGAAGTCCGTGTGCACCTGATAGGAGTGTGTCTGTTCCTGGAACGCCTGGATCGACACCCAGGGGATGCCGAGCCGGTCGGCGCTGAGCGAGCCGGCCGGTGCCTCGTCGTAGAGCGAGTCGCTGAGCGGTCGGAGACGCAGCGACGGGCCCGCGCCGCCGCCGCCGGTGCCGACGGCGTCCTCGAACGTGTTGAACAGCTCCAACGTCGGGGCGTTCGGGCCGTGGCTCCTGATCACGGTCGTGCCCCCGGCCTCGTTGACCCGTCCCTGGAGGACCGGTTGGCCGTCGTCCGCCCGGGCGGGCGTCGCGGCCACCGCGCCCGCGACGCCGGCACCCGCGGCACCCGCCGCGAGCGTGCCCATGCGGCGCAGCAGCCGCCGCCGGTCGGTGGGCTCGTCGATTTCTGCCATGGCAACCACCTCTTCGGGGTACGAAGGCTCATCGGCGTGAGCCCCTTGAAATACCAGGTCAGCACCGGTTTCGGTTGTTTGGTAGCCGGTCCCGGCGGTAAACAACGGCGGTTCCCCGTCACCTGTGCCGGACCCCGCCGCGCCAACCCCGCGTACCCACCGCTCGGCCGCGACTTGCAAGGGCTGCGGGATAGCGTGATCCGCAGGCCGTATGCTCGCCGCTGTGCCGGCTCCCGTCGCCCCCTTACGTACGCCCGATTTCGACCCTCTCGCAGCTTTTCCTGAGGCTCGCGCGCTCCGCGACGCCGCGAAGGCGCACGACTGGTGGACGGTCGACGCCGGCCTCGCCCGGTTCACGGACCCGGCCGTGTACCTGGACGCACTGCGCGGCGTCGCCAGGGTGACCGACCGGGGCTTCGTCGAACAGGTCTTCGCCCACAACCCGACCTCCGCGCCGGCCGGGACTCTGCTGGCGTGGCGGCTCGTCGAGGACGGTTGGGCGATCCGCACGGGCGGCTGGGCCCGGCACGTCAGCGCCGAGCAGTGGAAGGGGTTTCACGAGCACCTGCACCGGGCCGAGCAGATCCTCATCGAGGTGACCGCGCGGCATCCCGGCTACGCCAGCGGGTGGGTCGAGCGCCTGCACACGGCGCGGGGCCTCAGCCTTGGCCAGGCCGAGGCGCGGCGCCGGTACGACGCGGTCATGAAGGTGGCACCGCGGCTGCACCAGGCACAGGCCGCCATGGTCCAGCAGCTGTGCCCCAAGTGGAGCGGCTCGTACGAGGCGATGCACCGGTTCGCGGTCGACTGCACCAAGGCCTCGCCGCCTGGCTCGGTAAACGGTGCGGTGGTCGCCGACGCGCATATCGAGCACTGGCTGCTGCTGGATCGCGATGACGGCGAGCAGGCCGCGGCGACGTACCTGCGGCGTCCGGAGGTCCAGCAGGAGCTGCTGTGGGCGGCGGGGCATTCGGTGCTCAACCCGGCCTGCCGGCCGGCGGTCGGCTGGGTGGAGGCGCACAGCTCGTTCGCGATGGCGTTCAGCCTGGCCGAGAACTACCCGGCCGCGGCGGCGCACTTCAACGCGCTCTACGCGCACGGCAACCTCGCCGCCGAGTCGCCGTGGGACTACCTCGGTGACGGGCCGACCGAGTTCGTCGCCCACCGCGACCGCGCGTTCCAGAACGGGTTCCGCAGATGATCCGGGAGACGTCGGTCGACGGGGTACAGACGCTCCTGGCGCCGAAGAGCGGCCCGCTCATGGCCGGCCTCACCTTCCGGGTGGGGCGGGCCGACGAGACTCTCGCCACGGCCGGCGTCACCCACCTGCTCGAACACCTCGCGCTGTTTCACCTCGGCCTGAGCGACTACCACTACAACGGCGCGACGGGTTCGGTGGTCACCCACTTCCACATGGAGGGCTCCGAGGAAGACGTGGTCAGGTACCTGGCCGGAGTGTGCGATGCGCTCGGCAACCTGCCGGTGGGGCGGCTGGAGACCGAAAAGGACATCCTTCGCACCGAGGCGGCCGGACGCAGCGTGGGGGTTGCCGACTCCATGCCGCTGTGGCGCTACGGCGCGCAGGGCTACGGCCTGGTCAGCTACGACGAGATGGGGCTGTACAGGCTGAGCACCGACGACGTCCGTCGCTGGGCCGCCACATGGTTCACCCGCCAGAACGCCGTGTTGTGGATCACCTCGGCCCAGGTGCCCGCGGGTCTGCGCCTTCGCCTTCCCGAAGGCGTCCGCCGGCCGGTGCCCCGGCCCTCGTCCGCGCTGCCGACCACGCCGGCGTACTTCAACGAACGCGTGAACGGCGTCGTCTTCGACACCGTGGTCCGCCGGCGGATGGCCGCCTCGATGTTCTCGGCGGTGCTGGAGCGGGAGATGTACCGCAGCCTGCGCCAGGAGGGCGGCTACTCCTACGTGACCAGCACCAACTACGAGCCGCGCGGCGACGGCTTCTGCACCGTCACCGCGCTCGCCGACGCGCTGCCCGACAAGCAGGACGCGGTGCTCGGCGGCTTCGTCGACGTGCTGGCCAGGCTCCGGGTCGGTCGCATCGAACAGTCCGATCTGGACAGTGTGCGCGCGAAGGTGGAGGAGATGCTGCGCCACGAGGACTACGGTTGGGCGCGGCTTCCGACGGCGGCTATGAACGCGCTCACCGGATATCCCAACCCGGCCGTCGAGGCCCTGGTCGACGAGGTACGCGGCGTCACGGTCGACGACATAACAGCGGTGGCGGTGGAGGCGACCGGCGCCGCGCTGCTGCAAGTCCCGGCTGGGCTCAACGCGCGGTGGGCCGGCTACACACCCGCCCCGACAAGCTCCACGGCCGCGCTCGCCGGGCAGCGTTACGCGTCCCGGCAAAGCGACGACATCGCGCTCGTCGTCGGCGCCGAAGGGGTCAGCGTCGTCCACGCCGACGGCGTCGCCGCCGTGCGCTACGCCGAATGCGCGATCGCCGTGGCCTGGCCCGACGGCGGCCGCCAACTCATCGGCCTCGACGGCGTTTCGGTGCGCGTCGAGCCCACGCTGTATCACCTGCCCCCGGGCCTGATCGCGCACATCGACGCCAGCGTGCCCCCGGCCAACGTGGTGTGGATGCCCGCGCGGGATCCGGGCGCGATCCCGCAGCCGCCCGCACCCGCGGCGCCGCCGCCGGCCGTCCCGGCGAAACGGCCGGCCCAATGGTCACCCGGCGCCGTGGTACTGCTCGTTCTGGCCACGATCACGGCGGCGCTGACGGCGCTGTGCGGCGCCGCGGTCGCCAGCGCCGACCCGCAGAACCCGGACGACGCGATCCTGCGCGACCCAGTGGCGTACGCCATGCTCGGCTGCACGCTGGTGACGACGATCGCGTTCGTCCTCGGGGCCGCGTTCGTCTGGCGGCGGCACAAAGCCGCGCTCCAGTAAGGGGACCCGCGTAGGCTGGCGGGAATGGATCAACGGTCGCGGGAAGGGGACCGGTACCGCTCGCGAGCGCTGCACCGGGGGTACACCGCGGCCTGGGTGCTCCTCGGGCTCGGCCCGCCGGTCGTCGCGGTGTGGGACCAATCCGCCGCCACGCGGTACTCGTCGCTGGCTTTGCTGGCCACGCTCGGCGTGAGCTATGGGATCGTCCAGGTGTTCCCGGGCAATCCCGTGCTGCGTCCGCCCGCGTACCTCGGGGTGCTGGCTCTCGGCCTGGGTGGGATGTCGTACCTGCTCGGCGGTGGCGCTGCCCTGTTCATCGCGACGCTTCCCCAGTTCTGGCTCCTCGCGCGCGGCCCGCGGAACGCGGTAGCCGTCAGCGGGGCCGCCGCCGCGCTGACCGTGGCCGGCGGCGCCCTGCGGCACGGGCTGGTCACCGGCAACGCCTTGTTCACCGTCCTCGGCTACGCCGTCGGTGTCGGGCTCGGGCTGCTCGTACACCGGATTCTCGACGAGAACGCCGCGCGCACCGACCGGTTGCGCGCCGAGCTGGCCGCCACCCAGCGGCGGCTGACCGAGGCGCACCAGCGTCAGGGCGCCGCCGACGAGCGTGAACGGATGGCCCGGGAGATCCACGACACCCTCGCGCAGGGCTTCGCGTCGATCGTCGTACTGGCCGAGGCCGCCCGCGCGGGCCTGGCGACCGCGCCGGACCGCGCCGCCCGCCAGCTGCTGTCCATCGAGCAGACCGCCCGGGAAAACCTCGCCGAGGCGCGCGTGCTCGTCGGGTCCGCACCCCCGAGCGGCACCGTCGCGGGCTCGATCGCCCAGACGCTGCGCCGGACCCTGGACCGGTTCGCCGAAGACACCGGGCTGGCCGTCGACGCGGACCTGCCCGATCTCGCATGCGACCAACCGACCCGCATCGCGCTGCTGCGCTGCACCCAGGAGTCGCTGGCCAACGTCCGCAAACACGCCGGCGCCACGACCGTGGGCGTCGTGCTGGCGCGCCGGCCCGACGGCATCGACCTGGAGATCACGGACGACGGGCGCGGCTTCACCGTGGCGACATCCCAGGGTTTTGGCCTCGAGGGCATGCGCAAGCGCCTGGCCGAGCTCGGCGGCGAACTCGTCGTCACCAGCTCTCCCGGCGAAGGCACCCGGGTCCTCGCCACGATTCCCACCAACGGCCAGGGGTGACATGACGGACGACAAGGTCCGCATCGTCGTCGTCGACGACCACGCGGTCATGCGCGCCGGGGTCGTCGCGCTGCTCGCCTCCGCACCGGGCATCGAGGTCGTCGCCGAGGCGGCGAACGGCCGGGAAGCGGTCGAACTCGTCGAGCGGCTCCGGCCCGACGTGGCGCTGGTCGACCTGCGGATGCCGGTACTCGACGGGGTCGAGGCGACCACCGAGATCGTCTCGCGCGGGCCCGGCACCCGGGTGCTGATCCTCACCACCTACGAGACCGACGCGGACATCGAGCGGGCGGTCGAAGCGGGCGCGATCGGCTACCTCCTCAAGGACACCACGCGCGAGCAGCTCGTCGACGCGATCCGTGCGGCGGCCCGGGGCGAGACCGTGCTCGCGCCGCGGGTCGCCCAGCGGCTGGTGGCCCGGATGCGGCAACCCGCCCCGGTGGCGCTGACGGCGCGGGAGGTGGACGTGCTCAACGCCGTGGCGGACGGACTGTCCAATGCGGACATCGGCCGGCGGCTGGTCATCGCGGAGGCCACCGTGAAGACCCACCTGCTGCGCATCTTCGCGAAGCTCGACGTCAGCGACCGCACCCACGCGGTGGTCGTCGCCCTCGAACGGGGCCTCATCACCCGCCCGCTCCCGTAGTCGTCATCCGGCCTGAGCGAGCGCCGCGTCGCGTCGCGGGTGCGCCCGCGCGCCGCCGTGGAGGTGGGCCAGGGCCAGCGCCGAGGGCAGCAGCGGCAGCCACGTGGCCAGCAGCCGGTATCCGAGCACCGCGGTCACGGCGGTCTGCGGGTCCGCGCCGACTCCGGTGAGCGTCAGACCGAGAAGGATGTCGAGGCTCCCCACACTGCCCGGTGACGGCACCAGCGCGGCGGCCGCACTGGCGGCGAGGTACGCGACGAGGACGTCCAGCACCGGCAGCGGCCGGCCGATCGCGTGCAGCACCGCGGTGACGGTGACCGTGTGCAGCAGCGGCCCGGCCGCCGAGCCGCCCCACAGCAACAGTGCCTGCCGCCGGTCCGTCAGCGTCGCGCGCACGGCGGCGACCTGTTCGCGCACGCGGGCCCGCAGCACCGAGCCACGCGCGCTGGCAAGGACCCACGCCACCGAGCCCACGACAGCCGCGGCCACGACCGACAGCACCAGTACATGCGGCGTGCCCAGGTCGGGACGGCAGACCGGCAACCGGTCGGGCGCGATCAGGCACAGGCTCACCAGAGCCGTCGCGTGGATGATCGCACCCGCGACGCTGGTGAGCGCCAGAGCGGTGAACGCGTCGGGGGCGGAGAGGCCACGCCGGCGCAGGAACCGGTGTGAGACGAGCGCGGCGCCGAGCCCCGCCGGCAGGAAAGCGTTGACGCAAACGCCGGCGAGCTGGCTGACGAACAGCTGGCGGCGCGGCAGCGCAAGCGCCACAGCGCCCTGCTGGCTGGCCGCCCCGGCGGCGTAGGTCAGCGCGATGGCGCAGGCGCCCACGGCAAGCCACGTCAGGTCGGCATTGGCGAGAGCACGCCCCGCGGAGACCAGCGACGGCCATTTCCAAATCGCGTAGCCGACGACCGCGGCGGGCGGCAGCAGGGCCAGAAGCATTCGGCTTCTCATAGCATTCATGCTGGTCGCCGCCGTGCCGCCGCCGACAGGCTCGACCGATGGAACCCGGCGTCCACCGGTCGATGGACGCGCCCCCGGCCGGCATGCCCCGCCATAACCGCGTGCCGGCATAGGGTGGGTCCGGCCGGTCTGGATGATGGGAGCCGCACCGATGGACACGCTGGGCCGGTTGGGTGAGGAGTACTTCCGCCTGCATTTCGCCGGCGATCCGTTCCAAGCCGCCGTCTTCGGCGTGCCCGGATACGACGCGGAGGTGCCCGACCCGAGTCGGGCCGCGGCCGAGCGGCGGCAGGCCGAGCTGGCCCGGCTCGCCGCGGAGCTCGCCACCGTCGACCGCGACGCCCTCGACCGGGAAGACCGGATCAGCCACGCGATCCTGAGCCGGCTGCTGCACGACGAGCGGCAGACCCTGCGCGGCGGTGTCACCGAGGTCGCCGTCACCGCCAGCATCGCCGGGCCGCTGGCACAAGTGGTGTCGACCGTGCCGGTGGGGACCGGTTCCGGCGAGGCGTACCTGGCCAGGCTCGAGAAGCTCAGCGGCTTCTTCGACCGGCACGCCGAGCGGTACCGGCAGGCGGCCACCGACGGGCGGTTTCCCACCGAGCTCGGCGTACGCCAGGCGATAGCCCAGGTCGACGCCTACCTCGCCACGCCTGTCGACCGCGACCCGCTGCTGCGCCCGGCGGCCGGACCGGACGCGCGCGTCGCCGAGGTCGTCGCTTCGGGGGTACGTCCGGCGCTGGCCCGCTTCCGGACGGCGCTCGCCGAGCACCTGCTGCCCGTCGGCCGGGCCGCTGAGCGCGTCGGGCTGTGCCACGTGCCCGGCGGCACCGACGCCTACCTCGGCCTGGTCCGCGCCTACACGACGACCGAGCTCGGGCCGGAGGAGATCCACCAGATCGGCCTGGACCTGGTGGCGGAGTTGCGAGAGGAGTTCGCCGAGCGCGGCGGCCGGACGCTGGGGACCAGCGACGTCGACGAGGTGCTCGTGCGGCTGCGCGAGGATCCCGGGCTCCGGTTCGGCGCCGCGCGGGAGATCGTCGACACCGTGACGGGCGCCCTGCGGCGGGCCGAGGAGGCGGTCCCGGACTGGTTCTCCAGCTACGACATCGCGCCGTGCGTGGTGCGCGAGATGGATCCGGCCGAGGCGGAAAACTCGGTGCTCGGCTACTACGTCGCCCCCGCCGCGGACGGCTCGCGCCCCGGCGCGCACGTGGTGAACACCTACCGGCCCGACCTGCGGCCGCGGTTCGAGTACGAGGTGCTGGCCTTCCACGAGAGCGTTCCCGGGCACCACCTCCAGATCGCGGTCGCCCAGTCCCGCGACGACCTGCCGCGGTTCCGGCGCTTCGCGTTCTTCGACGCGCACGGCGAGGGCTGGGGGCTGTACACCGAGCGACTTAGCGACGAGATGGGCCTGTACACCAACGACCTGAGCCGGCTCGGCATGGTGTCGTTCGACGCCTGGCGGGCGTGCCGCCTGGTGGTCGACACCGGCATGCACCACCTCGGCTGGTCCCGCGAACACGCCATCGCCTACATGCGCGTCAACACCGCGCTGTCGGAGACCAACATCGCCAACGAGGTCGACCGGTACATCGCGATGCCAGGGCAGGCACTGGCCTACATGATCGGGCGCCTGCGCATCCGCCAGCTACGTGACCGCGCCCGCGCCGCGCGCGGCCCGGCGTTCGACATCCGCGCGTTCCACCACGAGGTGCTCGCCCACGGGCCGCTCCCGCTGGACACGCTGGAAGACCTGCTATGAAGCTTCCGGAGTCGGGGTGTCTCGCCCTTCGTGAGTGGCTGTAGACATATTTGCCCATGTCCGCGTCACCTGTGGACCGTATGCTCCCGCGGGCACCGCTCCCGGCCGGCGGCTCGCAGGGCGAGCCGAGACCCCCGGCCGTCCACTGCCGGGCCCGCGGTGCAAGCCCCGGCCTCCGTCCTCTCGCAGAGATGCCACGAAGCGCATAACCATGCGACCCATACAGACCCCCTCGGCACACCGTCGTGGTCCCGACCGCTGCTCCCGCGGCCTCACTCACCCGCCGCTGGTCACGTCCACCCGCCCCGGTCCGCCCCGGCCCGGCCCGGCCCGGCCCCAAGAGGGCAGCCCTCTTGGGGATGAATTCTGTGAAGGGCTCCCATATACCCGTCCAGACGGGAATTTGGGAGGCCGTTGAGGACCGGTGGGCCGCGGCGGGGTTGGGCTTGGCGCGCGGAGCCGGCAGGGGAGGCCGGGGGTTTCGGCGAGCGCTGCGAGCCGCCGGCCGCAGCGGACTCCGGCGGGAGCGGCGGTGCTGACACAACCCGGGAAACCTGTTTCGAGGGGATCCCGACCCCGAAGGGTCTCGAAAGACCTTTCGGAGTCAGGGTTCGCGAGGGCGACCACAACGCACGGTCAAATCCGAGACAGGATTCTTCCCAGGTCCGCGTCAGCTGGAGACCGTATGCTCCCGCGGGCACCGCTCCCGGCCGGCGGCTCGCGGGCGAGCCGAAACCCCCGGCCGTCCACTGCCAGCTCCGCGGGACAAGCCCCGACCACCGCCAGCATCCTGACACAGCGTCACCAGCTGCGGTGTCGGGCTTTGGATCTAGAACGCTTAGGGTTGAAATAGCGCCCTAACTCTCCAAGATCTCGCACCGGACACCGTTCACGCCACCGCGGCGGTTACTCGCGGTGACGGCGCATCTGTCCGGTCTGTTGCCCGTCGCTTCGGCACGGGGCATTGTGGACAAACGAACTACGCGCGGGGTGAGCGTGACCAGCGGCGGACGGGTGAGGCCGCGGGAGCAGCGGTCTGGACCACGACGGACATCGCGGTAGCTCGAATCTGCTTGAAGCGAGCCCGAGACCGCGGCGACCCTAACTCCGAAAGGTCTCTAGATCTACTTCCAGACGATGCATAAATATCAACCACACCGATCATGACCCCCATCACCGCCAGCCACCCCCAAAGCCGCAGCCAGCATGCGAAGCACGGCTCCCACCGCAACCACCCACCAACAAGGCCGGAGCCCGAGGCCCTGCCGGAGGCGCCGAACTAACCGCAACCACGCACGCGGCCGCCGCCCGGGCGCACGAACGGGGCAGCTCGACAGCAACTGGTGAGCGCGACCAACAGCGGACGGGTGAGGCCGCGGGAGCAACGGACAGCAACCACGACGAACGTCGCGGTAGCTCAAATCTCCGTCTTTCGGATCGGGATCGCTGACCGTGCACACCGAGGCCGCATTCGCTGGGTGGTTCGCGGCCGGCGCGGCGCCTGTGTCATCGTCGCGGGCATGAGCATCGAACCGGCGGTGTGGCGTCGGCCCGGGCCGACGGCGGAGCAGCGACGCAACGACGTCTTCGTCGGGCTGGCGGTCGCGGCGGTCGCCCAGCTCAACCTTGTGTTGGCGACGAGCGCCGGCGCGTTCATCATCGGCCCGCCACCGAGCCGGCTGGAGCAGATCCTGTGGCCGCTCGCGGTCACGTTGCCGCTCACGGTGCGCCGGCGGTGGCCGGAAGCGGTGGCGATCGTGATCTCGGCGGCCTTCATCGTGGCGCAGATTCGCCACTCGCCGGAGCAGCAGGTGTCCAACGGCGCCCTCTATGTGGCGATTTACACGCTCGGGGCCTGGGGCCGGGACCGGAGGCGGGCCCGGTGGGTGCGGATCGCCATCATCGCCGCGATGTTCGGCTGGCTGGCCGTCGCGATGGTCCTCGACGCGTCCGACCTGCCGGAGGACGCCTTCTCCGACGCCGCCGGTCCGCTGGAGCCGCTACTCGCGGCCATCGCCAGCGGGGTGCTGCTGAACGCGCTCTTCTTCGGGTTCGCCTACGTCTTCGGCGAGACCGCGTGGACCTCGGCCCGCCGCCGGCATCAGCTGGAGGTGCAGGCGCAGGAGCTGCGGCGGTTGGCGGCGGAGGTCGGGGAGCAGGCGGTGATCGGGGAGCGGGTGCGCATCGCCCGCGAGTTGCACGATGTCGTCGCCCACCACGTGTCGGTGATGGGCGTGCAGGCCTCGGCCACGCGCCGGGTGATGGACCGGGATCCGGCCAAGGCGCGCACCGCGCTCGCCGCCGTCGAGCAGAGCGCCCGCACCGCCGTCGACGAACTGCGCCGCATGCTCAACCTGCTGCGGGCGACCGGCGGCGCGGAGGAACGGCCCAGCGTGTCCGGTGTGGACCGTCTCGACGAGCTGGTCGCCAACGCCCGCGACGCCGGGCTCACGGCGACCCTGGGTGTGTACGGTGAGCCGGTGCCGCTTCCCGAGTCACTGTCCCAGGCGGCGTTCCGGATCGTGCAGGAGGCGGTCACGAACACGCTCAAGCACGCGAACGCCTCCGCGATCGACGTGCGCGTCCGGTACCACGCCGCGGAGCTGGAAATCGACGTCACCGACGACGGCAGCGGCGCCCCGCCCGGCGCGCCCGCCGGGGTCGGGCTGGGCCTGATCGGCATGCGGGAGCGGGTCGCCGCGCATGACGGCACGCTGGAGGCCCGCTCGCGTTCCGGCGGCGGCTACCGGGTCCGCGCACGCTTTCCGCTCGCCGAAAACCAGGCGGTGCCGGCGTGATCCGGGTGCTGGTGGTCGACGACCACCAGCTCGTGCGGACGGGGTTCCGGGTCATCCTCGAGATCGAGGAGGACATCGAGGTGATCGGGGAGGCGTCCGACGGGGCGCAGGCCGTCGAGCTCGCCGCCGCCGCCCGCCCTGACGTGGTGCTGATGGACGTGGAGATGCCGGGCGTCGACGGGCTCGAGGCGACCCGCCGCATCGTGGCCGCGGACGCCGGTCCGGCCGTGCTGATCCTCACCACGTTCGACCGCGACGACTACCTCTTCGCCGCGCTGCAAGCCGGGGCTAGCGGCTTCCTGCTGAAGAACGGAACGCCGGAGGCCCTGGTTGACGCCATCCGCGTGGTCGCCCGCGGCGACGCGCTGCTGGCGCCAGAGATCACCCGCCGGGTCATCGCGACGTTCACCAAGCGGGGCGGGAGCACCCGCTCCGACGGCGCACGGCTGTCCGAGCTGACCCCCCGCGAGCACGAGGTGCTGGTGCTGCTGGCCGGCGGTGCGACCAACGCCGAGATCGCCGACACGCTCGTACTCGGCGAGGCCACCGTCAAGACCCATGTCAGCCGGGTGCTCGCCAAGCTGGGCCTGCGCGACCGCACCCAGGCCGTCGTGTTCGCGTACGAGCACGGGGTCGTTACGCCGGGCGGCTGACCCGGGTCCGTCGCGCGGGGGACCTCGACGATCGATCCCACGTCGGACGCGCCGGCGGTCCGGCCTCCATAGCGTCGAGGCATGACACAGTTGCTGCGTCTCGACGGGCTGAACCGGGCCTTCGGCGAGCGGCAGGCGCTCAAGGACGTCACGTTCGACGTGGCACCGGGACGGCTGACCGGCTTCGTCGGCGCCAACGGCGCCGGCAAAACGACCACCATGCGGATCATCCTCGGCGTACTCGCCGCCGACTCCGGCACGGTGACCTGGGGCGGCGCCCCGCTCACCCGGGCCGACCGGCGGCGCTTCGGCTACATGCCGGAGGAGCGCGGCCTCTACCCCAAGATGACCGTCCGGGAACAGCTGACCTACCTCGGCCGCCTGCACGGCCTCGCCGCCGGCACGGTCGCGCGGAACATCACGGGCCTGCTCGACCGGCTCGGGATCGGGGAGCGGGCCGACGAGCAACTGGAGAAGCTGTCGCTGGGCAACCAGCAGCGGGCCCAGATCGCGGCCGCGCTGGTGCACGGGCCGGAGCTGCTGGTCCTGGACGAGCCGTTCTCCGGCCTCGACCCGATCGCCGTGGACACCGTGGTGGCCGTGCTGCGCGAGCAGACCGCTCGCGGCGTACCGGTGCTGTTCTCCAGCCACCAGCTCGACGTGGTCGAGCGACTCTGCGACGACCTTGTCATCATCGGCGACGGCGCCGTCCTCACCGCCGGCCGCCGGGACGAGCTCCGGGCGGCGTACGCCCTTCCCCGGTACGAGATCCGGGTCGACGGCGACGCCGGGTGGCTGCGCGACCAGCCCGGCGTGACCATGGTCGACCTCGACGGGCCGCGCGCGGTGTTCGACCTCGACGCCGGGGTCGAGGAGCAGTCCGTGTTGCGGGCGGCGCTCGACCGCGGGCCGGTACGCGCGTTCAGCCCCGTCTCCCCGTCGCTGGCCGAGATCTTCCGGGAGGTCGCCCGATGACCACGTTCGACACCGTGCGCCTTGTCGCCGCCCGGGAGATCCGGGTCAAGCTGCGGGACAAGACGTTCCTCGTGAGTACGGCCATCTTCCTGCTCGTCGTGATCGCCGCGACGGTACTGCCGGGACTCCTCGACGGCGGCGACGACGCGTCGTCGGTGGCCGCCGCCCCCGGCCCGGCCGCGACCGCGTTGGCCGACGCCGGTCTTGACGTCCGTACCGTCGCCGACGACGCCGCGGCCGAGCGGCTGGTCCGCGACGGTGACGTCGACGCGGCCGTGGTCGCCGGCCCGCGGGTACTGGCCATGGAAGAAGCGCCCTCCGACGTCGTGGAGGCGCTCAGTGCGCAACCGCCCGTCGAGCTGCTCGACCCGGAAGCCGTCAACGAGACGCTCGCGTTCCTCGTCCCGTACGCGTTCGCGTTCGTCTTCTTCATCACCTCGCTGACGTTCGGCCTCCAGATCGCCCAGAGCATCACCGAGGAGAAGCAGACCCGCGTGGTGGAGATCCTCGTCGCGACCATCCCGGTACGCGTGCTGCTGGCCGGCAAGGTCGTCGGCGGCACCGTGCTCGCGTTCGGGCAGATCGCGCTGATCGCCGCGGTGGGCGTCGTCGGCGTCCAGTTCGGCGACGCGCCGGACAACCTGCTGTCGCTGCTCGGCCCGGCGATCGGGTGGTTCATCCCGTTCTTCGTTCTCGGCTTCGTGATGCTGGCGGCGCTGTGGGCGGCCGTCGGCGCGCTGGTCAACCGCCAGGAAGACATCGCCGGCGCGTCGATGCCCGTCCAGATCGCGATGATGCTGCCGTTCTTCGCCGTGATCGTCCTACAGGACAACGCGCCGGTGATGAAGCTTCTGTCGTACCTGCCGTTGTCCTCGCCGACGGCGATGCCGGCCCGACTGTTCGACGGGGAGGCCGCCGGCTGGGAGCCGGTGCTGTCACTGGCGCTGCTGGCCCTCACCTCGGCGGCGATGGTGCTCGTGGGAGCCAGGATCTACGAGGGCTCGCTGCTGCGTACCAACGGCCGCACGAAGATGGCGACCGCCTGGCGGGACCGCGAGGCGGCCCGACTGCCCGGCTGACCACCTTGGGGGAGGCGGCGCGCTGGGACGCGCCGCCTCCCGACGGGGTCAGGTCATCGGCTCCACCCAGATGTTGCGGTAGTACAGGTTCGGGCCCGGGTCGCCGTGGTCCTGTAGCCGGATCGGGCCTACCGACGGCCCCTCGGGCGCGCCGGCGCCGGTGGGTCCGTCGATCTGGGCGTTGTTGTGGATGGTGACGCCGTTCCACACGACCGTGACGCGGGCGTTCTCGGTCTTGACGCCGGAGGCGTTGAAGCGGGCGGCGCGGAAGGTGACGTCGTAGGTCTGCCAGGTCTGCGGCGCGGTGGCCGCGTTGACGGACGGCGCCAGCTTGCCGTAGATGGAGCCGCATTCGTCGTTGGCCGGCGTGGTGTCGCCCCACGAGTCCAGCACCTGGAGCTCGTAGCGGTCCTGTAGGTAGATCCCGCTGTTGGCCCGGGCCTGCCCGGTGACGTCCGGCGGAAGGTTGGGCAGCCAGAACTCGATGTGCAGCCGGAAGTCGCCGAAGCTCTGCCGGCTGCGGATGTCGCCGCCGAGCACCTCGACCCCGCCGTTGCCCAGCGGCCAGGTCACCGCGCCACCGTTGCCGCTGACGAAGTTGTCCATATTGGAGCCGTCGAACAGCACCACGCGTCCGGGGTTCGAGCCGGTGCCGTACGCCTCGAACTCGTAGATGCGGGCCGCGGTGTCGGTGTTGTTGGTCGGTGCGGTGATGTTCAGCCGTACGTACCTGGCTTGGGTGGCGGTGATGTTGTGGGTGGTGGTGTTGGCCGTGTTGCCGGTGACGGTCGCGACGGTTGTCCAGGCGGTGCCGTTGGTGCTGACCTGGATGGTGAAGTCGCGGGTGTTCCAGGCGGTGTTCTCGCCGCCGGCGCCGGCGTGCTTGACCACGAACTGGCTGACCGTCTGGGTGGCGCCCAGGTCGACCTGGAGCCACTTGGTCGCGCCCGACGAGCACCACTTGTCGGTGTTGCCGCCGGTGGTGCTGCCGTTGACCGCCTGAGCCGGGCCCTCGTTCGCGTTGCAGGAGCTGTCCGCGGTGGCCGGCCGGCCCAGCGCGAGGTTCGTCGGCGGTGGCGCCGCCGAGCCGTACGCCTCGAACTCGTAGATCCGGGCCGCGGTGTTTCCGTCGCTGCTCGGCGCCGTGACGTTCAGGCGGAGGTACCTGGCCTGGGTGGCGGTGATGTTGTGGGTGGTGACGTTGGCCGTGTTGCCGGTGACGGTCGCGACGGTCGTCCAGGCGGTGCCGTTGGTGCTGACCTGGATGGTGAAGTCGCGGGTGTTCCACGCGGTGTTCTCACCGCCGGCGCCGGCGTGCCTGACCACGAACTGGCTGACCGTCTGGGTGAAGCCGAGATCCACCTGGAGCCACTTGCTGGCGCCCTGCGAGCACCACTTGTCGAGGTTGCCGCCGGTGACGGTGCCATTGACCGCCTTCGCCGGGCCCTCGGTGGTCGCGCACGAGCTGTCCGCGGTGGCCGGCCTGCCCAGCGCCAGGTTGGTGGCGGCCTGCTGGCCCGGGATGGCGTTGAGGGTGTACCAGACCTCGGTGCTCCACAGCGACTGCCCGTTGGCGGCGCTGAACGGCTTGGGCGACCGGATGTGCACCACCCGGCCGGCCTTGAGACCGCTGATCGCCAGGGTGACCTTCTTGCCGTCCGCCGACAGGGTGGCCGAGCTGACCGCCAGGGTCTCCTCGTCGACCTTCGGTCCGCCGTACGCCGCGGTCGGCACGTAGCGCCACTGCTTGACCCGGTACTTGGTGGCCAGGGCGGTGGCCGTCGCGGCCGACAGCGGTTGGGTGTACTCGATCTCGAACCCGTTGGGCAACGCCCGCATCGCCAGCATGTCGAAGGGGTTGGCGCCGTTCGGGGTCAGCTTTTGCAGGCCGTAGGTGAGCTTGCCGGTCTGGCCCCAGTTGCCGCCGGCGCCGAGCCCGCCGACGTAGATGGCACCGTCGGGGCCGACGTTGACCTCCGAGACGCCGGCCTCCAGGCCCTGGGTCATCCGGAACAGGGCGCCCTGGTACTCCCCGTTGACCTTCTCCAGGAACGCCCGCTGGAGGCCGCCGTAGGTGACGTCACCGATGACCATCTGCCCGGCGAAGATGCCGTTCGGCAGCAGCACCGGCGTGCTGGGCGAGTTGGCGATCTCGTTTTGCGGCATCCACAGCACCGGCGCGGTGGGCGGGTTGCCGTCGAACGGGCCGGACGGGTTCATGTAGTGGTTGAAGAACCGGTCCTGCTTGACGTGCAGCAGCTTCGACGACGGCAGCCAGCCGCCCTGGTTGTCGGTGACGAAGACGCTGTCTTCCGGACCCCAGCCGATGCCGTGCGGGGTGCGCAGGCCACCGGCCACATAGGACACCGCACCGGTCGACCGGTTGATCCTGATGGTCGTGCCACGGTTGGCCGCGGGTTGCGGGTTGGTCGTCGCGCCGCCGTAGTCGATGCCCACGGAGAGGTTGACGTAGAAGAACCCGTCCCGGTAGAGCAGGCCGAACGCGAACTCGTGGAACGTCCCGCCGTACGGCCACGTGGCGATCGTGTTGTACTGGTCGGCCACCTCGTCGCCGTTGGTGTCGACCAATGCGGTCAGCCGCTGTTTCTCGGTGACGTACACGATGCCGTCGACGATCTTGAGTCCCATCGGCTCCTTGAGGTTGCCGCCGATCTTCTTGACCGTGACGGTGCCCGGCCCGGAGGTGTTGCCGAGGATGAACACCTCGCCCGCCTGGGACGTGCCGGAGTCGTCGCTGCCACCCCAGGTGCTGACGACGAGGCGGCCGTCGGGCAGCCAGTCCATGCCGGTCACCTTCGGCTGGAAGCTGGCCGGGCGCAGGTTGGTCAGGGTGTAGCCGGGATGCACGCCGGTGAGCTGGAGGCCGTCGCCGGGGGAGTCGCCGGTGGCTTCGCACTCCTTGCGGCCGGGCGCGGTCACCCGCACGACACCGGCGTCGGTGCTGAGTACCGAGTTGGGCACGAGCGTGAACGCGGACGCGCCCGGCGGCCGCCAGTCCAGGGTGAGCTGCTGATCGACCTCGCGCTCGAAGTGCTCGATCCGGAGCGAGTGGTACCCGGTCGACAGATCGATGGTGCCTTCCATCGGGGTGGCGCCGTGCAGGCCGTCGTGGTTGACGACGAGGGTGTCGTCGATGAACAGCCGGGATCCGTCATCGCTGGTCAGCCGGAACGTGTAGCTGCCGGCCTGACTGATGTTGATGTTGCCGAGGACGTGCGCGACGAAGAAGTTGTCGAAGCCGAAGTCGCTGACGGCCGACCAGTTGATCGTGGGCATCAGCTTGTCCACATTGGGCGTCTGCCCGGACTTGAGGACGCAGAGCTGGCTGAGCGGTGTCTGCACGTCGTAGACCCGCAAGGTCACGCCCGGCTCCTGCGGTGGTGGAGCCGCCTGCGCCCCGGACGGCACGGCGGTGACCGCCATCGCCGTGGCCAGCGCCAACATGACGGATGTTCTCGGGTGGCGGCCACGCCGCCATCGCTGCCAACTGCCCATCGTTTCTCCTTGAACGGGGGTACGGGCAACGGCGGCGAGGGCCCGACGCGGGACAACGTTGTCAGGGCGATGCCGGCGTCACCCATCGGAGGGAAACGCGGATCTCCTTGCGACCGACGTGGCATCGCCGAATGGCCAACTGTCGTGAGCGACACGCTAGGTGACTTTCGTCGATGTGTCCAGATGTTTACGTCGATACATCTGCAACTTTGATTGGAATCTTGAAAAGCTAGCGGATCGTTCCCGCTCGATGGTGCATCCGGTCCTTTGTCCACACTGGCCGGGGCGCCCCCTTCGGAAGAGCTTTCGGGGGCAGGGTCGCCGTCCGTCGTGAGGTTCCTTCGAGGCGGATTTGCCCGCGTCCGCGTCAGCGGCGGACCGTATGCTCCCGCGGGCACCGCTCCCGGCCGGCGGCTCGCGGGCGAGCCGAAACCTCCGGCCGTCCGCTGCCGGGTCCGCGGGACAAGCCCCGAGCGGTCTTCGCGGGTGACCGCGACCAACCGCGAAGAGTGAGGCCGCGGGAGCGACGGTCTGGACCACGGCGGACATCGCGGTAGCTCGAATCCTCTGGTTTATATCGGGATCAGAGGCCAAGCCGCCCCGACTGCGGAAGCTGGCCAGCCTGTGGCACGCCCGCCGACGCGGTGCTCAGCAGGCTGCGCGCCGCGGCATCGACGCTCGCTTTGGCGGCCGGCAGCAACGGGAGCCGGACGTGCGGGCTGGGGATGCGGCCCCGCGCGTGCAGCACGCCCTTGATCACCGCGGGGTTGGGCTCGGCGAAAAGGGCGGCGGACAGTCGCGCGAGATGGCGGCCCAGCGTCCGTCCCCGCGTCGTCCGTCCGGCGTGCCAGGCCTCGTCCAGCGCGACGAAGTCCGCCGTGGCCAGGTGGGCGGAGGCCGCGATGGCGCCGTGCGCGCCGAGTGCGAGCATCGGCGACAGCAGCACGTCGGTGGCGGCCAGTACGGCGAACCCGGCCGGCGGGTCGGTGATCAGATCGACCGCGTCGGCGTCGAGGGCGGTGGGCGCGTACTTGACGCCGATCACCGCGTCGATGGCGGCCAGCCGGCGCACCGCGTCGGCGGACAGCTCCTGCCCGGTGCGGTGTGGCACGTGGTACACCACCATAGGCACGTGGCTCGCCACCGCCAGCGCGGCGAAATGCGCCACCACGCCGTCCTCGCCGGGACGTACGAAGGGCGGCACCAGGCACAGCGAGGCGGTCACCGCCGGGTGCCCTTGCAGTGTGCGTAGCTCCTCGGCGGTGTTGGCCCCGGCCAAAAGCGGTACGCCGCGTCGCTGGCAGATCGCGTTCAGCACGTCCAGCACCCCGGCGCGCTCGGCGGTGCTCAGCGCGCTCGGCTCGGCGGTGGTGCCGAGGGCCACCAGCCCGGCGGCGCCGGCCGCCAGCGCGTCGTGGGCGAGGGTCTCCAGCGCCCCGAAGGCCACCGTCCCGTCCTCGTCGAAGGGAGTGATCAGCGGGACGTACACACCGGTCAACGTCATGGGTCCCACCCTGGAGCCCGCCACACATAAGATCCAGTTCCGATTTCTGTACAGATCCGTAACCTGAGCTAATGCTCGACGCGCGACGGCTGCGGCTGCTCAGCGACCTGGACCGGCTCGGCACGATCGCCGCCGTCGCGGCCGTCCACGCGTATACGCCTTCGGCGGTCTCCCAGCAGTTGGCGGCGTTGGAACGCGAGGCCGGCGTCGCGCTGCTCCAGCGCAGCGGCCGCCGGGTCGCGCTCACGGCGGCCGGGCAGGTGCTTGTCCGCCACGCCGCGACGGTGCTGACCGCGCTGGAGGAGACGAGCGCCGCGCTCGCCGCCGTGCGGTCCGGGCCCGCCGGGCTGATCCGCATCGGCGCCCATCCCACCGCGGCACGCACGGTGCTGCCCGCGGCGCTGGTCGCGCTCGGCCGCGACCATCCCGCGCTGGAACTGTCGGTCAGCGAACTCGACCCGGTCGCGGTGCCCGGCGCGCTGCGCGACCGCCGGCTCGACGTGGGTCTGCTGCACGACTACGACGTGGTGCCGGCCGCCGCCGACCCGGCGCTGGAGTCGGTGGCGTTGCTGGACGAGACGGTGTACCTGGCCGTCGCGCCGGACGCGCCGATCACCACGCTCGCCGACGCCCGCGACGTCGCCTGGATCCTGGCCAGCCCCGGCACGCTGTGCCACGAGGTCGCGTCCCGGGTCTGCCGGGGCGCCGGCTTCACGCCGCGGGTCCGCCACCACGTCGACGACTTCGGTGCGGTGCTCGCCCTTGTCGCGGCCGGCCAGGGGGTCGCGCTGGTGCCCCAGCTCGCGGCGGTCACACCAGATCCCGGCGTACGGCTGATCGCCGCGCCGACCCGGCGGCGCACCCGGATCGGCTACCGCCGCGGTGCGGCCGCCTACCCGGCGGTGGCGGCCGTGGTCGCCGCGCTGCACGCCGCCACCCTCGAGTTCCTCCGCGGCTGATTGCAGGAATGTTGCCGGGAGATGTCTTGTGGCTGGGACGACCGCCGTCGTAGCCTGACGGGCACCGACGACTCGATGCGCATCGACAATTCCTCCGGGAGGTGTCATGGCGGCGTTCACCAGCAAGGACGTCGCGCGCATCGCCGGTGTCTCGCAGAGCACCGTGTCCTACGTGATGACCGGCAAGCGACCCATCTCCGAGCGGACCCGGCGGCGGGTCCTGGACGCGATGGAGCAGCTCACCTACGAGCCGCACTCCGGTGCCCGGGCTCTCGCGGGACGGCGCACCCAGGTCGTCGGTCTGGTCGTGCCCTTCGGGGCCGGCGGCCAGACTTTCGGGTTGATGCCGTTCATCGAGACCATCGCCAGCTCGGCCCGCGCCCACGACCACGAGGTGCTGCTCGTGACCGCGGACGAGGGCTCCGCGGGCTTGCGGCGCCTCGCCGGACGCGCCCTGTGCGACGCGATCATCATGATGGACATCGAGGAGCAGGACGACCGGGTGCCGGTGGCCGCGGCGCTGTCGGTTCCGGTGGTGCTCATCGGTGTCCCGGCCGACCCGGCCGGGCTGCACTGCGTCGACCTCGACTTCGAGGCGGCGGCGCGGATCGCCGTCGAGGAGCTGGCCGACACCGGGCACGACGAGATCGTCGTGGTGGGTTACACGGCCTCGGCGATGGAGCGTGGCCTCAACTTCGCCGTCCGCGTCCTGCGGTCGGCGCGGCGGTGGGCGCGCGAGCGCGGCCTTCCGCTGACGGTGATCGAACCGGTCGAGCGTGGACGGGAGGCCGCCGCGAAGGCGGTCGACCAGCTTCTCGCCCGGCGGAGCGGCGGACGTCTCGGCGTGCTGGTGCCGCACAACGATTCGATCGCGCCGATAATGCACGCCCTGCGTAAGCGGGACGTCGTGCCCGGCCGTGACATCTCCCTGATCGGCATCAGCCCCGACCGTGAGGCCGAGGAGTCCGATCCGCCCTACACGAATGTCTCCGAGGAACCACGCGACGTCTCGCGGCGCGCGATGGAGACGCTTTTCTGGTTGCTCGACCCGAGTTCCGGGGTGGAACGTCCCGCGATCGACCTGGTCGCGCCACGACTCACCCGTCGTACGACCGTGCTGCCACCCCCCTCCAACTGATCACCGGCGGCCCCGGCCACCGGCCCTCGACCACCCTCCGTCGATGCGCATCGACCGATTCGCGCGGCGCGTAATCGATGCGTATCGACAAGCCTCCCTCGATCTGCGAACCCCATATCCCGGAAAGGATTCGACAAATGATCCGCTTTGCTCGATCCCGCCGAGCCCAGGCCGCCCTCGCCTCGATTCTCACTCTGCCCCTCGCACTCGGTGCCTGCGGCGGAGGGTCCGGCGGCGGCTCGGACGGTGGCGGCGGCTCCGTGACGCTGCGGGTGCTCGACTACTACAACAACGAACCCGCGAGGACGGTCTGGCAGAAGGCCATCGAGGCCTGCGGGCAGGAGGCCGGTGTCACCATCGAGCGCGAGGCGGTGCCCGGCGCGTCCCTGATCCAGAAGGTGCTCCAGCAGGCTTCGTCCAAGACCCTTCCGGACGTTCTCATGCTGGACAACCCCGACCTTCAGCAGATCGCCCAGACCGGCGCCCTCGTGCCGTTGAACGACCTCGGGCTCAAGGCCGACGGATACGCCGAAGGCGTGGTCAGCGCGTCGACGTACGAGGGCAAGCTCTACGGCCTACAGCCGATCACCAACACCATCGCGCTGTTCTACAACAAGGACCTGCTCGCCAAGGCGGGCGTCACCCCGCCGACCACCTGGGAGGAGCTGCGTACCGCGGCGAAGAAGCTGACCGCCGGCGGCACGTACGGGCTGGCCTTCTCGGCTCCGGCGAACTACGAGGGCACCTGGCAGTTCCTGCCGTTCATGTGGTCCAACGGTGGCGACGAGAAGAACATCGCGACGCCCGAGGCCGCGCAGGCCCTCCAGCTGTGGGTCGACCTGATGAACGACGGCTCGGTGTCGAAGTCCGCGCTCAACTGGACCCAGGCGGATGTCAACGACCAGTTCCGGGCGGGCAAGGCCGCGATGATGGTCAACGGGCCGTGGCAGTTTCCCACCCTGGACGAGGACAAGAGCCTGAAGTACGAGGTCGTCAAGATTCCGGCACCGGCCGCGGGAAAGCCGATCGTCGCCCCGCTCGGCGGTGAGACGTGGACCGTGCCGCAGACCGGTAACAAGGACAAGCAGGCCAAGGCCGCGAAGGTCGTCGGCTGCCTCAACGCGGACGCCAACCAGCTCAGCATCGCCGCGGGCACACAGACCATCCCCACCAAGACCGCGCTGCTGACCAACTTCAGCTCCAGCAACCCGAACATGGCCGGCTTCGTCGACCAGATCCCGACCGCGCGGGCCCGCACCGGTGAGCTCGGCGCGGACTGGCCGAAGGCGGCCACGAAGATCTACACGGCGATGCAGGCCGCACTGACCGGACAGGCCGCCCCGGCCAAGGCCCTCGAACAGGCCCAGAATGGTTGAGCGTCGACCAGGGTCCACTGTGGTGCGTCAGGCAGATCCACCGCCGCCGTCGATCGTCGAGGCTGCCGCACCACCACGTTTCTGGCAGGCATACCGGTTTCAGCACCGCGCCGTCCAGGTGCTGTTTCTGGCCCCGGCCGTGATCTACATGGTGGCGTTCTTCGGCTACCCGATCGTCAAGAACTTCCTGATGGCGTTCCAGGAGTACACGACACGCACCTTCTACACCGGCGAGGCGCCGTGGGTGGGGTTCGCCAACTACTCCGAGGTGGTGTCGTCACCGGTGTTCAGCAAGGCCATGCTGAACACCGTCCTGTTCACGGTCGGCTCGATCGCCGGACAGTTCGCCATCGGGCTCGCCCTGGCGGTGTTCTTCCGGCGCCACTTCCCGCTCAACGGCGTGCTCCGCTCGCTGATGCTCGTGCCGTGGCTGATCCCGCTGATCGTCTCCAGCGCGGTCTGGCGGTGGATCCTCGACAAGGACAACGGCGCGCTCAACCGGTTTCTCGCCGCGATCGGCGTGACCGACCACCCCGGCTGGCTGACCAGCACCTCACTGGCGCTCGTGGCGGTGATCCTCGTGAACATCTGGATCGGCGTCCCGTTCAACCTGACCATCCTCTACGGCGGGCTCCAGGACATCCCGCGGGACCTGTACGAGGCGGCCGCGCTGGACGGGGCGAGCGGATGGCAGCGGTTCCGCTACCTGACCTGGCCGCTGCTGCGCCCGGTGGTGAGCGTCGTGCTGGTGCTCGGGGTGGTCTACACCATCAAGGTGCTCGACCTGATCCTGGGTCTGACCGGCGGCGGCCCGGCCAACGCCAGCCAGACCATCGCCACGCAGTCGTACCGGCTGTCCTTCACGGAGTTCGACTTCGGCCAGGGTGCCGCGCTCAGCAACATCCTGATCGCGATCTCCCTGGTGTTCGCCATCCTTTACCTGCGCGCCAACCGGCGCGCCGTGGACGAATGAGCCCCGCCATGACCACAGCGAAAACTCCCGCGGCCCGGCGGACCCGGACCGGCTGGGGCAGCACGGTCGCCGGAATCGTCATCCTCGCCGTCCTGCTGTTTCCGATCTACTGGATGCTCAACGTCTCGCTCCAGCCGAGCGGCTCGGCGGTCGGCACCCCGTGGCTGCCGCTCGACTTCAGCCTCGACGGCTACTCCACCGCGCTCAGCCAGCAGGGCCGCAACCTTGTCACGAGCCTGGCCGTCGCGCTCGGCTCGGTCGTGTTCAGCCTGCTGATCGCGATGCCGGCGGCGTACGCGCTGGCGCAGTTCAAGGTCCGCTTCGCGGGCGCGCTCCTCTTCGGAATCCTGATCTCACAGATGATCCCGGGGATCGTCATCGCGAACGCGCTCTACACTGCCTACACCGACCTGGGAATGCTCAACTCGATCCCCGGCCTGATCCTCGCCGACTCGACCGCGGGCATCCCGTTCGCCATCCTGATCGTCCGCGCCTTCATGACCAGCATCCCGCGGGAGGTCCTGGAGGCCGGCCGGGTCGACGGAGCCGGCCACGTCCGCACGTTCGTCTCCGTCGCACTGCCGATGAGCCGCAACGCGATCATCACCGCGGGCCTGTTCACCTTCCTCTTCTCCTGGGCGGACTTCCTGTTCGCCATCACCCTCACCACCACCGAGGAGGTACGCCCGGTGACACTCGGGCTCTACACGTACATCGGGACCTACGTCAACGACTGGAGCTCGGTGATGGCCACCGCCGTGCTCTCCTCCATCCCGGCCATCGTGCTGCTCGTCGTCGCCCAGCGATACGTCACCGCGGGCACGACGGCCGGCGCCGGTAAATGATTCTGGTATCCGACGGAAAAGGCGCGACATGACTAACGGAACACCCGGCCCGCTGCGAGTCACGGTGTGGGGCGAAAACCGTCACGAGCAGATCGAGGAGCACGTGGCGAAGATCTATCCGAAGGGGATGCACACGACGATCGCGGAGGGCATCGCGGAAAACCTCGGCGACGGCTGCGTCGTCCGCACCGCCACCCTCGACGAGCCGGAGCACGGCCTGACCGAGCAGGTGCTGGCCGACACCGACGTGCTCACCTGGTGGGGGCACGCGGCGCACGGCGAGGTCGTCGACGAGGTCGTCGAGCGCGTCCACCGGCACGTCCTGTCCGGGATGGGGCTCGTCGTGCTGCACTCCGGGCACTGGTCGAAGATCTTCACCAAGCTCATGGGTACGAGCTGCACCCTGCGCTGGCGCGACGAGCACGACCGCGAGCTCGTCTGGACGGTCGACCCCACGCACCCCATCGCGAAGGGCGTGCCGCACCCGCTGGTCATCGAGGAGGACGAGATGTACGGGGAGTTCTTCGACATCCCGGCACCGGACGAGCTGGTGTTCGTCAGCTCGTTCAGCGGGGGAGAGGTGTTTCGCAGCGGCTGCACGTTTCGCCGAGGCTACGGCAAGATCTTCTACTTCCGGCCCGGAGACCAGGCATACCCCACGTACCACCACAAGGACGTGCGCCGGGTCATCGCCAACGGCGTCGCCTGGGCCCGCACCGACCGGCCTGAACGCAGCCATCCCGTGCTGCTGCGGTACGAGACCGGGGAGTTCTTCCACGGCCAGGGCTACGCCGGACCGCTCCAGTGACATTCCGGACGATCCCCTCCAGCCCGTCGGATCCGCTCCGGGTGGTCATCGTCGGCGCCGGTGGCATGGGCCGTGCCTGGCTCGCGACCGTCGCCGACTCACCCGAGGTGACCCTGACCGGCATCGCCGACCTGGACGTGACCCTGGCGCGTTCCGCCGCCGACTCGGCCGGCCTGCCCGGCCTGGCGGTCGGTGCCGAGGCCGTCGCCCTCGCGCGGCAGACCGGCGCTCAGGCGCTGATCAACGTGACCGTCCCCGAGGCGCACCACCCGGTGACCACCGCGGCGTTGTTCGCGGGCCTGCCGGTGCTCGGCGAGAAGCCGGCCGCGGAGAACGTGAGCCGCGCGCTGTCGCTTGCCGCCGCGGCCGAGGTCACCGGAGAACTGTTCATGGTCAGCCAGTCCCGCCGCTGGAACCCGCAGCTCGCCGCGTTGCGGGAGATGATCGCGCGGCTCGGCCCGATCGGGACGCTGAGCACGGCGTTCTTCCGGGCCGAGCGGTTCGGCGGGTTCCGCGAGCTGATGGCGTACCCGCTGCTGGTCGACATGGCCATCCACGCCTTCGACGCGGCACGGTTCCTGCTGGGCGCGGAGCCGGTGACGGCCTACTGCCAGTCGTACAACCCGCCGTGGAGCTGGTACGCGGGAGACGCCAACGCGATGGTGGTGTTCGAGATGGAGGGCGGCACCCGGTACCTCTACGACGGCAGCTGGTGCAGCCCCGGCGCCACCACGTCGTGGAACGGTGCCTGGCGCGCCAGCGGCGAGAAGGGCACCGCCATCTGGGACGGGGACCACGAGCCGGTCCTCGACGCCGACGTGCGCGCCGCCCAACCGACCGGCCCGCCGTACTCCGGGATCGCCGGCGCCCTCCAGGTGTTCGTCCGGGCGCTGCAAACCGGCGAACCGCCCTCCGGCGAGGTGCACGAAAACGTGATGAGCCTGGCGATGGTGGAGGCGGCGGTGCGGTCCGCGGCGAGCGGCCGGGTCGAGCGCATGGACGCCGTCCTGGAGCTGGCCCACGCGCAGGCGCTGCGCGAGGAGACCCGGGCGGACGTGCGCGACATCCTCGCCGGATGGTCCTCGCTCCGGGACGTGCGCGCTGGTCGTTGACCGGGTACCCCAGTGGTTACGCCACGCTTTTGGTGCGAGACTTGGATGGTTCGATGAGGCGGTGCCGGAGTGGACGCGGATGATCTAGCCACGTTCAGCGTGGGGTGGAGTGGCGACCTTGTCTGTGCGCGGCCGCCGTGCGACGACGGGCGCGACCTGCGGGCCCCCGCCGCCGATGTCCGCAGGTGGCTGGACGCCGTCGCGTCACTGGAGCAAGTCATGGCGGAGGTGGAGTCGGGGAGGAAGAAAGCCACCAGTTGGGAGTTCTTCACCCGCTACGTCGCCTTCTTGGAAGAGCTGCAACAGCAGGCCGCCGCGGCCGTCCAGACCTACCGGGAGCAGACGCACGACCTGCAAGCGTGCATCGACGAGGAGACAGCGCGGCTGAACGCCGAGTGGTACGAGCGTCGGAGGCGCGAGGTAGCGGAAGCGAGGCGCCAGGAAACGGTCGCGATAGCCGCCATCACCGAATCGGTTTGGACGTACAATGTGGACATTGGCCTTGGCCCGTGGTATGCCCGGACCTTCATAATCTATCTGCTCTACCGAGATGACCGGGGAGTGCTCCACGCTATCGGCGATGATCGGCCGGGATCCAATCCGCACCTGACCGCCGCCCAGGTCGAGGCCGCCGCGTGGGCCGAACGTGCCCGCTCACCGGGCACGTCGGTGGAGTTCTCCAAGCACACCGCCAGCGCACTGAAGCAATGGCACGGCAGCGACGACCCGGTGGAGGCGTGGCGGGCTCTGATCGGGCAGCTGACGTCACTGGACCCGGCGGCGTTCCGCGGACCGGGCATGAACAATCTGCCTGCCTACGGGTTTATCGACTACGGCCCTTCAAGCGACTACGGCTCCGCGAGTGACTACGGCTCGTACGGCTCGCCTTCCATCTGAGTCTCCGCGGGCACCGCTCGCTCCCGGCCGGCGGCTCGCAGCGCTCGCCGAAACCTCGTGGCGGTTACCCGCGGCGACGACAACTCCGTTGCTTTCCCAGGATCGCTGATCCGGGAACAGACCATTGTGGACAAACGTCGACCACCGCCTGGCGCGAGCCCGTCACCCCGCCCCTTTCCTCCCGGCCGGTTGCGCGCAGGGTGAGCGCGACCAACGGCGGACGGGTGAGGCCGCGGGAGCAGCGGTCTGGACCACGACGGACGTCGCGGTAGCTCAAATCTCTGTCTAAATAGGGGAGTCGACTCCGACAGGTCTCTAGAGGGCAACCCGCGGCGGTCAGCGTTCGTTTACGAAGACGGTGCGGTCGGTCGCGAAGTCGGGGGAGGCGACGATGCCGAGCAGGCCTCCTTCGGAGGTCGGGCGCACGCCGGGCACGACGCCGACGGTTCGCGGTTCGCCGCCTTGGGCGGGGATCCGCACGATCTCCGGTGATGCGCTCGGACACGAGCGCCGACCTGTCGGGCAGGAAGGTGAGTCCCCACGGGGCTTGCAGGCCGGTCGTGAGCTGGACCGGCTGCCCGAGGGTCGCGATCGCGGCGGCCGCCGCGGTGTTCGAGCGCGCGGTCTGTGCAGGCCCGTCGGAGGCGGCCGCGCAGCCACCCAGTGCGCCCGTGATCGACGCGGCGACGACCGCCGCGCGCAACCGTACGGCCGATATGACCGTCTCCTTCCTAGGCGGCGCCGCCGTTGACGTAGAGCACCTGGCCGTTGACCCAGCGGGCGGGACCGGCGAGGAACGCGACGGCTTCGGTGATGTCGGCGGGGGTGCCGAGCCGACCCATCGGGTTCATCGCGGCGATCTGGTCGACCACCTGCTGGCTCTTTCCTTCGAAGAACAGCGGCGTGGCGGTGGGGCCGGGCGCGATCGCGTTGACCGTGACGTCCCGGCCGCGCAGCTCGCGGGCGAGGATCAGCGTCAACGCCTCGACGGCTCCCTTGGACGCGGCGTAGGCGCCGTAGCCGGGGATCTGTAGCCGGGTGACCGACGTGGAGAAGTTGACGATCGCGCCGCCGTCGCGCACGCGCTGGGCGGCGAGCTGGTCGACGACGAAGGTCCCACGAACGTTGGTGCGCAGAACGCGGTCGAGGGTGTCCAGGCTCAGCTGCGCGACGGGTGCGAGCGGCATGATGCCCGCGGTGTGCACCACGACGTCGACGCCTCCGAACTCGCGCTCGGCAGCATCGAACACAGCGGCCATCGCCGCCTCGTCCGCCACGTCGCCGCCCGCCACGATGGCTCGGCCGCCGGCGCGGGCCACCGCACTCGCGGCCTCGTCGGCGCGGTCCTTGCCGCCCGCGTAGTGCACGACGACGGAGAAGCCGTCGGCGCCGAGGCGTTCGGCGCTCGCCCTGCCGATGCCGCCGGACCCTCCGGTGACGATCGCGACGCGACCGGAGTTGCTCGTCATGATCTGACCTCCGCTAGTATGTGTACAGCTTGTACATTACTGTGGCCCACGGAAATGTACAAGCAGTCCACAAGAAGGGATCGTGGATGTCGGAGACCTCTGCCACCCGACGGGGACGCGGCCGACGGCCGGCGGCCGAGGTGCGCACCGCCGTGCTCGCGGCCGCGGGGCGCATCCTGCTGCGGGACGGCATGCGAGCGGTGACGTTCGACCGCGTGGCCACCGAGGCGGGCGCGAGCAAGATGACCCTCTACAAGTGGTGGCCGTCACCCGGTGCGCTCGCGGCCGAGGCGTACTTCGCCCAGAGCCGCGACGCGCTCGACTTCCCCGACACCGGCGATCTTCGCGCCGACCTGATCACACAGATCAGCGCGTTCGTGCGCCTGCTGAAGGACGGGGGCGCGGAGAAGCCCGTCTCCGAGCTCATCGGCGCGGCCCAGATGGACCCCGACCTCGCCCAGGCGTGGTCCGAAAGCTACGCGCTGCCCCGCCGCGAACTCGCCCGCACACGCCTCAGGAGCGCACAGCGGCAGGGGCAGCTGCGTGACGACGCGGATCTCGACATCATCGTCGACCAGCTGTGGGGCGCCTGCTATCACCGGATGCTCGTGCTCAAAGCGCCCTTCGACGAATCGATCGTCGTGCGTCTGGTCGACCACGCGCTCTACGGCGCGGCACCGCGCGGCGCGTAATCGGGGAATTCCTCGGTGCCGAGCACGCGTAGCAGGTCCAGTCGCTCGCGGGCGTCGGCGTCCGCGGGAGTGAGCACCAGCAGCTGCTGACCCTGGTCGGGCGTGACAAGGGTCTCGCAGTCGACCAGGACGGGGCCAACCCGCGGGTGCACGATGGTCTTGCGGTCGGCCCGCCGGACCGCCACCTCGTGCTCGGCCCAGAGCCGCCGGAAGTCGGCGCTCACCGCCCGCAACCGGTCGACGAGCCCGGCGACGGCGGGATCGCCGGACCGCCGGCCAGCGGTCGCGCGCAGGTCGGCCACGAACTGGCGGCCGTGGTACTCCTGCTCCTCGGGCGGGTGGACGGCGCGGTCGGCGGGTTCGGTGAACCAGCGGTAGACGAGGTAGCGCCGGTCGCCGGAGAAACCGGTGTGGTCGCCCATCAGCAGCACGGCTGCCCTGTTCTGCGCGAGCACCTCACCCAGGTCGGAGAGCACCACGGCCGGTGTGTCGCCGAGCAGGTCGAGCATGCGAAGCAGGCCGGCGCGGGCCAGGCGGGCCACCCCGTCGGCGGGCGGGGGCTGATGGCCGGCCAGGTGGAACAGGTGGTCGCGTTCGTCGTCGGACAGGCGTAACGCCCGGGCCAGCGCGCCCAGCAGCTGGGTCGAGGGCTGACTGCTGCGGCCCTGCTCGAGGCGGACGACGTAGTCGACCGACATGCCGGCGAGCATCGCGACCTCTTCCCGGCGCAGGCCGGTGGTGCGCCGGCGAGGGCCGCCGGCCAGGCCGACCTCGGCCGGGCGGATCGCCTCGCGGCGGCGGCGCAGGAAGTCGGCGAGCTGGTCACGCTCCATGACCCCATGCTCCCTCGCGGCCGGCAAGCCGATCCAGGGAGCCGCTCTCCCACGATAAACGCTCCGTTCCCGCGCCTTCCGGTGCCGGCGCAGGGTTGACCCATGCAGACACGAACCTTGGGAAACACCGGTCCGGCCGTCTCCGGGCTGGGCCTGGGCGCGATGGGCATGTCCGGCGTCTACGGCGCGACCGACCGCGCGGAGAGCATCGCCACCGTGCACGCCGCGCTGGAGGCCGGCGTCACGCTGATCGACACCGGCGACTTCTACGCGATGGGCCACAACGAGTTGCTGCTCGCCGAGGCGCTGCGCGGCCGCGATCGGGACAGCTACACGCTGAGCGTCAAGTTCGGCATGCTGCGGGGGCCGGGCCATGAGTTCGGCGGGCCGGACGGCCGTCCCGAGGCGGTGAAGAACTTCCTGGCCTACTCGCTGACCAGGCTGGGCACCGACCACATCGACATCTACCGTCCCGCCCGGCTGGACCCGGCGGTGCCGATCGAGGAGACCGTCGGCGCGATCAAGGAGATGATCGACGCCGGGCACGTCCGCCACCTCGGCCTCTCCGAGGTGGACGCCGCGACGATCCGCCGCGCGAACGCCGTGCACCCGGTCGCCGACCTACAGATCGAGTACTCGCTGCTTTCCCGCGCGGTCGAGGGCGACATCCTGCCCACCCTGCGGGAGCTCGGCATCGGCCTGACCGCGTACGGCGTCCTCGGCCGCGGCCTCATCTCCGGACACTGGACCGCCGGCCAAGCCGCCCCCGGCGACAGCCGCGGCTTCAACCCGAGGTTCTCCCGCGAGAACGTGGAACACAACCTCTCCCTCGTCGAGGCGCTGCGCCGGGTCGCCGAGGCGAAGGGTTGCACCGTCGCCCAACTGGCCATCGCCTGGGTCGCCGCACAGGGCGAAGACATCGTGCCGCTGGTCGGCGCCCGCACCCGCGAGCGGCTTGCCGAGGCGCTGCCCGCCACGCGCCTGACTCTCACCGCCGACGACCTCACCGACATCGAGAAAGCGGTGCCGCCGGGTGCGGCACGCGGCGACAGATACCCGGCCGCGTTCATGTCCGGCCTCGGCGTGGGGAACTGAGCCCCAAACACCAGAGGCCCGAGCCCATGGCGGGCTCGGGCCTCTGGGCCGCCTCGCTAGATGAAGTCGATGAAGCTCCAGTTCTGGTTGGGAGCCGATGGGCTGCACGCGAACTGCATGGCGCGCGCGCCGTTGTTTTCGCTGGCACCGTCGATACCCAGGCAGAGACCGCTGTGGCGGTTCTTCAGGTTGAACTCGGTAGCCGTACGCTCGATGACGTCGAAGTCCTGGTTGAAGTGGGCGGCTCCGTTCGCCACGATGGCCGCCGCACCCGGTGCCGTGCTGGCACCGTCGATGCCCATGTTGAGCCGGGGGGTCTGTGCGTTCCAGAACGTGACGTAGTTACCGTCGTGGCAGCAGATGTCCCACCTCTGCAAGTTGATCCCGGTGGGAGTCTGCTGGGTGACCACGGAGCCGTTCGTCGCGCTGCCCGGCTGTAGGGCCTTCTCGGACTTGTGGTTCAAGATCCCGTACGGTGGGGCCAGCCGAGTCCGCAGGTCCGAGAGCGAAACGACCGTGTACGACTCGCTGCCCTTCGTCGGCTCGGCCTGGGCGGCCGCCGGGCTGGCCATGGCCATCAGCAACCCAGCCAGAACCACCGCGACGACGTTCCTCGTGCGTTTCCGCATGTTTTCAACCCCCGTGTATGGAGTTGGAATATGGACATGCGAACCGTATGGGGTCGATTCCGGGCTAGGCTAGGGCGTCTGGATCACTTTGGAGCCAGGGGCAAAAATCGCGCTTATTCAATATATATGATCTTAAAACTGTGGTATCGCTCCTCGTGATCGGAAGATCACACACTGTCGTCGCCCGATGGGCACAGGCACACCGCCGCGAGTGGACACAGCGGAGTGGAGTGCGCGGCCACTATCGTTCTGGCGTGCGTATTCGATTCGACATCCCGGCTGATCCGGCCTATCCGGCCCGGGTGGCCGCGGCGCTCAGCAGGGCCCGGCTGCGTAGGTACAGCTTCGTCGGCGCTGTGCTGCTGGCGGTGGCGGCGATCGGTCTGGCCGTCTCGCGGCTGGTCGACTGGGGCGATCGGATCCTGCTGTTGTGCTTCACGCTGGCCTTGGGCGGCGTGCTCTCCATGCTGTACCCGTCGTGGGTACGGCGCAGGGCCCGGCGCCGCTCCAGCCAATACGCCGTGGAGGGCGGCTACGACATCACCGACGACAACATCATGATGCACAGCGGTTCGGAGTCCAGCGGTATCGCGTGGGACGGGGTGGCGCGGGTCGTGGCCGACCCTGAGTTCTGGATCGTGTACGTCGGACGGATGCCGGCGACCGTGATCCCGCGCCGCTACCTGACCGCGGAAGACGCCGAGACGTTGGAGACCTTCATGACGAAGCGTGGGCTGCTCGCGTCGTGATCGTCGTGGGTGCGGCGGGGTCCTGGGCCGCCTGCACCGCCGCCGCCTCCAAGCCGCGCAGCAGCGCCTCGCCGTCCGCGGGTGAGATCACGTGGGTATCCATGAATATGGTCGCCTGCATCGCACCGGGAACGTCGTCCACGTGGACGATCAGCGGCTCGAAGGGTGTGTCCTGGCGGGTCGTCCAGCGAAACACCGCATCGTGCGGCCGCGCCCCGGCCGGTGGCGCCCCGGCCGGCTTCGCGAGCGTCGTGCGGTCGTTGAAGTAGCAGGGCAGCTCCAGCTCACCGCCGCGTTCCGCCACCACTCGACGCACCAGGTCGTCCAGCTCCACCGGGTTGTAGTACGCGTTCTTGTAGCTGGTCAGGGATGCCCGCTGGGCCCGGTCGACGGCCTCGGCGAGCGAGACACCCGCCACGTCGAGCAGGCACACGCCGTACTGCGCGAGCATGCACACCACCCGGTCCAGCCCTGGCCGGAACCGGTTGTGCACCATCGGCCGTACCGCCACCGGGTTGATTCCGGTGACCCGGGCCAGCGCGACCGCGAAGAGGCCCAGCAGCGCGGGTGCCGCGGCGGCCCCGGTGTTGGCGCGCACCGCGTCGAGCGCGGGGCCCAGCGCGTACGAGACGAACTCGCCGCGCCAGTGGCGTGGCTGGCGCCGGTCGCTCGGCTCGGGAAACTGGCGCAGGGGCATCGTGCGCAGGACGCTCTCCCAGTGCCGCAGCGCCGACGTGTTCTGTCTCCGCCCCGCCGGTGACGCCTGCCAGCGTGCCTGCTCCAGCGGCTGCGCGGCGGGTACATCCGCCGTCGAGCGCGCGGCGAGCTCCTCGAACAGCATCCGGGCGCCGGAGCCGTCGGTCACCAGGTGGCACATCACGACGACGAGGTGGGTGAGCACGTCGTGCCCGCGGACGGCGCCCATCCGCACCGGCCAGTCGGCGGTGAAGTCGAACGCGGCGTCCTGGTACCGCAGCCGCAGCGCGTCGGCGACCTGCTCCGGGTCGGCGTCGCCGGCGTCGACCACCTCCAGTGCGATCTCGCCCGCGGCGGACACGACCTGGCGCGGGGTGCCGTCCGGCTCGAACACGAGCCGGGTGCGGGCGGTGGGGTAGCGGCTCATCACGTACCGCAGCTGGTCGGCGAGCTCGTCGACGGTGGTGCCGGCCGGCAACGGGACGCACACGCCGTTGGGCAACCACGACTGCTGGCGGACCATCGCCTGCCAGATGTCCATCTGCCCCCAGGACAGCTCGCCGGCGCCGGCGCCGTCCCCCTCGAACGCCACGACAACCCGATCAGCGACCGTGATCACTGGTCAGCCTCCCTGCTCCGACGACGTCAGCGGGACTCAATCCAGACAGGAAACTTTCCTGACGGTACCGGAGGATGGTGGCACTGACAATCGATCACGCCGAACATCCGTGTCGTTTGTGGACAGACACTTTTGGGTGACTCAGTCGGGCCGACGACACAGTCAACTAGCGGTCAGATCCGCCGTATTCGTCCGGCAAAGGCGGAGGGTGGGTATCACCGAAAGGAGATGCCATGAATGACCAAATCGGGGTGGAATCATTGGCCGCTGGACCGATTCTGAGCAACAACGTTCCCGAGCCGATCAGCTACGCCAGCCGCAATGTCATCGCCCTCGACCTCGCCCCCGACGTGTTCGCGGAAAGCACATCGCTCGAGGATCAGGACGAGTCCGGCCGGGTGCCCATCGAAGATGTCGCGGCGATGTCGGTCGAGCAGATCGCCGAGGCGTTGCGCACCGCCAACACCCGCGTCTTCCCGAACGTGGCGGCGCCGGCGGCGACCGGTGCTTCGCTGTTCGCCGCGCAGACCTCGGTGCTGCGGTCGGCGGGCGGTATCGACCCGGCCACCGCGAGCGTCGTGAGCCGGGCCGTCGTGTCCGGCGCCGTCGGTCCGGACGTGAGCCGCGTGGTCAACCCGCCCGAGGACAGCACCCCACCGCCGCCTCCTCCGTCGCCACTGCCGCACGTCGAGGCGGCGGACACAATGGACACTTCGAACGGTGCCGCCCCCGTCGAGACCGCGCGGCTGTCGCTCGCCGCCCGTGCCGCGGCCTTCACCGAGCCGGCCCTGACCTCGCGCGCGCTGCGGCCGGGCATGACCGACCTCGAGGTGGGCACCGTCCTGGAGCAGGCGAAGATCGGCAACCGGCTGCACGTACACCGCAGCCTGTGGGGTGACTACGTGTACCGCTTCCAGCCGGACCCACCGGCGGAGGTGCGCCGGCCGCAGCTGCTGATCGTCGAGAGCTACCGGCTCTCCTCCTTCCTCGGCGCGTACGGGCAGGGCCGCACGCTCAAAACGTTCAGCCTGCTGCCGGGGGAGAACACGACGATCAGCGTGAAGACGTTCACCCGCAGCGAGAGCAGCCGCAAGGACTCGTCGAGCGTGCTGGACTCGTTCACCAAGGAGAGCTCGGACGACTTCGAAAACTCGACGATGCAGGAAAACTCCGACAAGCAGGCGAGCACGGAAAACTTCGAGTACCACGCGGAGGCGGAGGCATCGGCCGGCTGGGGCTGGGGCAGCGCGAAGATCAGCGGTGGTATCAAGGGCGGCTCCACCTCCGCCCGCGAGGAGTTCGCCAAGAACGTCAGCAACGCCTTGCAGAAGCATGCGTCGAAGGCCTCCAGCAAGCGGGACGTCCAGATCAACACCAGCAGCGAGGTACGCGAGTCCAGCGGCGAGGAAACCTCCATCGTCCGGCAGGTGGAAAACATCAACGTGGGCCGCACGCTCAACTTCGTGTTCCGCCAGATGAACCAGGAACACATCTCGATCCTGCACCTCGTCGACGTGCGGGTCGCGTACTGGACCGGCGTGGGGGAGTCGAAGGACGAGGTGCCCCTGCCGCGCCTGGACGACCTGCTCGAACGGCACGTCAAGGCGGAGCACCGGGCCAGCGTGCGGGACAACATCTTGGCTCAGCTCCAGACCGTCTTCGACTACAAGGACCAGTTGGTGACGCCGCCGGTGGTGGAGAAGCGGAAGCTGAGCGAAACCGACTTCTACTGGCGGTTCCGCAAAGACGCCACCACCACGTACACCGACCAGACCGGCGTCCAGATCACCGTGCCCGGCGTGATCGTCTCGGTCATGAAGAACACCATGCGGACCGAGGGCGTGCTCGTGGACGCGGTTCTCGGTGAGGGCAACGCGCTGGACACGTACTCGCAAGGGTTGCAGGAGACGGCGGTCAAGCAGCGCCTGCTGGAAAACGCCGCCGCGCAAGCCAAGCTCGACCGCGAGGCCCTCGGTCGCGACATCGTCACGAAGAGCAAGGACGACGAGGCCAAGCTCTTCCGCATGGTCTTCCCGACCGCGGTCGCGCTGCCCGGGACCATCTCGGTCGCCGCGGACGAGGACGGCCACGTCATCGTGGGCGGCGCGTCGGCCGCTCCCGGCCAGTCCGCGGAGTGAGCAGATGGCCGACGTCCTTCGAGACAAGGCACCCGGCGCCGCCGTCGCGCACCAGGCCGCGACGGCGGGCGCCGGCTCCGTGCTCAGCTCCGCGCCGACCAGCCGCGCGCCGGCCGTCGCCTCCGCCAACCCGGCGGCCGGTGTGGCGCAGGCGCTGCCGTCCCTGTTCGTACGCATCGTGTTGGAGCCGCAGTCGGCGATGCGGACGTTCGTCACCGACGCCCAAGTGTCCGTTGTAGACACCGCGGGACGGGTCATCACACCGGTGCGGCAGGGCGGCAATGTGATCGTCGAGCTGCCCCGCGCGGTCGGGTTGTACCGGATCCACGTATCCAGCGCCGGCGGCCAGGTCTTCCCGCAGGACCTCAAGGTCGACGTGACGCCGGACCGGGTGCTCCTCGACCGGGTGACCCCGGAGGTCGGGCCGCTGGTGCCGGTCGGAGCCGGCGGCACCACGACGTTCCGGCTTCCGGTGGTGTTGCCACGGGTGCGCGACGTGACCGGCGAGGCACAGACGCTGCTGGGCCGGACGTGGCAGCCGCCGACCCGCGCCGTGCACGTGCTGACCGACCCGCCGCCCGGCAAGCTGGACTTCACCAGCACCACGGTGACGCCGGCCCGCACCGAGGTATTCGAGCTCGCCCACCTCGACGTGCCGAAGTGGGTGTCGGTGAGCTGGCCGGCCGGCATGACCGCCGGGTCGCCGTTCCGGTTCCTGCTCTACCTCCACCATCGCCTTCTCCAGAACAAGAAGGTCTACGCCGGCAAGCCGTACCCGCGCGACAACGCCTACATGGAGTTCGGCCTCCACCACTACCTGGACTACGCCGGCGCTCCGCTCTCCGGTCTCAACGCGGGCAAGGGCCTGGCCTTCCAGCTCGCGGCGGCCGGCCGCGGAGTCGCGCTCGTCCTGCCGCTGCCGCGCTTCGAGGAGGTCGCCGCGAAGGACACGTCGATTGGCAAGCTCGCCAACGGCAGCACGCTGGAGGTGGTGCTCCAGGAGATCGCGGCGCACGCGGCCCGGCGCATGCCGGGTGCGCCTATCCCGCCGGCGATCGACCGGCTCGCCGTGGCGTCCTTCTCCTCCGGCGCCGAGGACACCGAGACGTTCCTCCGCAACGCCAGCACGAGCTCCTTCCTGCGCCGGACCCTGCGCGAGGCGTACCGCTTCGAGGGCATCAACGACCAGAGATGGCTCGACGCCGCGGTGGCCTGGGCCGCGAGCGTTCCCACCGGCGAGCCGCGGCCGCGCATCCGCATCTACCGCCAGTTCGACGCCACACACATCAAGGCCTACCTTCCGCACGGCTTCAAGCTGTGGCCGGCGCCGGGAGACCGGACGTACGCCGCACTGCCGGCCGCCGCGTGGCAGGCCGCCGGGGCCACCGCCGACCTGAAGATCTGGCACGAGGTCGAGGCCCTGATCGCCAACATGATGCTCGTCGACGCCCTGCGCCGCAGCGGCTTCTGAGGCGGGGCCGCGCACGGCTACACGTCGTCGACGAGGAGCTGCCGTGCCAGTGGCGCCAGGCCCGCTCGGCGTACCGGGTCGAGCGGGTCCTGGGACGGAAAGGCGCGGTAGGCGCGCGGCGCGACCCCGTACCCGACGCGGAAGCGCCGGGAGAAGTGGAACGGGCTGACGAACCCGCACGCGCCGGCGACCGCGCCGATGGTGAGCGTGCTGCGTTGGAGCAGCGTCGCGGCGCGGGCGAGCCGGATCAACTCCACGGCCGCGACCGGGCCGACACCGAACCGTTCGCGGAAGAGGCGGGCGAGGTGACCGGGCGACACGCGCGCCGCCGCGGCCATCTCCTCCAGGCTCAACGGCCGCGCCGGTCCGCCGCGCCAGGCCGCGCGCACGTGGTCGGCGAGGCGCAGGACATGTTCCGGCAGCGCGGCCTCGGCCTGGTCGCCGAGCGGGCCGTCGAGGAAGACGTCCAGCAGCCAGCCCAGCACTGTCGCGGTGCGGGCCGACGCGGCCGCCGAGTCCACGCCGGCCAGCCACAGCAG
This sequence comes from Phytohabitans sp. LZ39, assembly GCF_059359075.1. Lineage (NCBI taxonomy): Bacteria > Bacillati > Actinomycetota > Actinomycetes > Micromonosporales > Micromonosporaceae > Phytohabitans > Phytohabitans sp. LZ39. Next base: position 162,628 of record NZ_JCADBM010000006.1, read on the forward strand.
GTAGCGGCAGAGCCCGGTCAGTGGCTCGGTGAAGGGCTGGGTGGTCGGCCAGCGACCGTAGTCGTCCGCGCCGTCGGCGTAGAAGGAGACGTACGCGTGGGAACACGCGTGGTCCGGGTCCCACAGGTAACGCTCCCGCAGGTCCGGCCGGGACAGCAGAAGCAGGCCGGGGCGCAGCGGCACGCGCGCCGGCTCGGCGCCGTCCGGGATGTGCTCCCACGTGGCCCGCCCGTCGAGCATCCAGACGAACTCGAAGCAGGGCAGCACTCGCGGGCCGAGGCTCGCGCCGGGCGGGTAGTGGGCGACCGCCGGGCCGTTGCGGACGCGCACCCGGAAAGATGCCGATGTCACGAACAGACATGTTATCGAGAACCTGGGACATGGCCCGAACAGCCGGCGCCGCCAATACTGGTGAGGCTGTGAACGCGTGACATGACCGGGAGAAGCGATGAGCATCGACCTAAGGACCACCGCGACGACCCCTTCGGCCGTCCTGCACGACCAAGCCTCCGAGGCGCTGATCGAGCAGGTTCGGGAAGAGGGCTACGGCGTGCTGCGCGGCGCGCTGACGCCGGACGAGGTGGCCGAGATCAACGCCGAGGCGGTCCGGCTCTGTCGCGGCGAGCTGGGCGAGATCGGGTCGGGGCCGGCGGTCGCGACCACCGACGCCGACGCCGACGTGCTCCGCCGCTACCTGTGCATCCACCACCCGCACAAGCTCTCCGGCGTGATCCGGCGCGCGGTGTCGCACGAGCGGGTCGTGGACGTGCTCACCAAGGTGATCGGCCCGAACGTCAAGACGATGCAGTCGATGCTCTTCGTCAAGGCGGAGGGCAAGCCCGGGCAGGCGTGGCACCAGGACGAGTTCTTCATCCCGACGCGGGACCGCTCGCTGACCGCGGTCTGGATCGCCCTCGACGACGCGACGGTGGAAAACGGCTGCCTCTGGGTGCTGCCGGGATCGCACCGGCGTGGCGTGCTGTACCCCGACCGTGACCAGAACGACCCGCGCTTCGACTGCTCGATCGAGGCGTACGACTTCCCGTACTCCGACGACGACGCCGTGCCGGTCGAGGTCCCCGCCGGTTCCGCGGTCATCTTCAACGGGTACCTGCTGCACCGCTCACTGCCCAACACCGGCCGGCACGGCTACCGCCGGGCTCTGGCCAGCCACTACATGAGCGCCGAATCCCCGCTCGCCTGGAAGGTGCCGCCCGGCGCGGCTCTCGCCTCCTGGGACTACCGCGACGTGGCCCTGGTCGCCGGCGAGGACCCGTACGCGTACAAGGGCACCGTCGACCTCACCCGGCCGTACGTCCGGCCGGACAAGGACGGTGGCTGCGACCGCTAGCCGGCCGCGGCACCACCTGTCAGATCGGGCTGGTGCTCTCGCGCTCGACGAGCTCGACCGCAAACCGCTCCCGCTGTCCGGGCGAGAGGTCGCCGGTGAGCAGCATCCGCGTGGCGGCGGTGGCCATCTGTTCGGCGGGTAGCCGCATCGTGGTCAGCGGCGGGTTGGTGCAGATCGCGACGACACTGTCGTCGAACCCGATGACGGAGACGTCGTCCGGCACCCGCCGGCCGGTGGCGGTGATCGCCTGGATCGCGCCGGCGGCCATCAGGTCGCAGGCGACGAACATGGCGTCGACGTCGGGATGTTCGTCGAGCAGCCGCAGCGTCGCGGCGTGCCCGCCTTTGCGGGTGAAGTCGCCCGTGGCGCAGACGTCGGGGAGCCCGAAGGTGTGGACGGCCCGCTGGTATCCGGCGCGCCGGTTGATGGCGCAGGTGTTGAACTCCGGGCCGTGGATCGCGGCGATTCGCCGCCGGCCGAGGGCGTGCAGGTGTCGCACGGCGGCGTCGGCGCCGCCTACGTTGTCGGCCTCGACCGCCGGCACCCAGGGCGCGGTGGGTACGAGCGAGACCACCTTGTGGCTGCGGCGGTGGAGCCGGACGGCGAGGTCCGGGGTGGCATTGGCCAGGATCGCGCCGGCGGTGAGATCCGCCGCGATCGTATCGATCCTGCTGACCGCGTCGGCCTCGGCGACGACCTGGATGCGCAGCTGGACGTGCACGGTCTCCAGGGCGGCCATGACCCCGGCCAGGACCCGGCCGAAGTAGGGGTGCGCGCCGAGGGCGAGGCCCGGGTTGTCGATGACCGCGACGAGGTCGACGTTGCGCTGCCGGCCCGAAGCCAGCGCCCGCGCGGTCTCGTTGGGGCGGTAGCCCAGGTCGACGACGGCTTGGCGGACGCGTTGCCGGAGCAGGTCGGACGCTCCCGGCGCATCGTTGATCACCCGCGAGGCGGTCGCGCGGGACACGCCCGCGACCCGGGCCACGTCCTCGATCGTCGGTCTCGAGCCGTCCATGCCAACCACGCTTCCTCCACCGCCGGTCCAACAGCGGCACCCCGCAGGATAGGCGTGGGAGCGCTCTCATGAGAAGGGTCGCCGGCGCAGGATCAGCAGCGCGACGGCGGCGACCGCGAGCTCGGCGGCCGGAAAGCTCCACCACAGCGCGCTCTGGCCGTACCGGCTGAAGGCGACGAGGAACGGGATCTTGATCGCGATCAGGGTGCCGACGGAGATCAGGTAGGACGCCCTGGGCTGGCCCAGTGCCTGGAAGCGGGCCGAGATCAACGGCGCGACGCCGGCCAGGGGATAGGCCAGGGCCAGGACGCGCAGCGCGGTGACGGCCTGCTCGTGCACTGCCGCGTCGTTGGTGAACAGCGCGGTCAACGGTCCCGCCAGGACGACGACAAGCCCGCAGACCACGGTGCCGTACCCGACGGTGGCGCGCAGCGTGAGGGTGGTGGCGCGCGCGACGCGTCCGGTCGCGCCGAGGCCCGCGTTGTACCCGACCACCGGCTGCAACCCCTGCGCGATGCCCAGCTGCGGCATGGCGACGAAGGTGCCGACCCGGGCGCACAACGCGAACGCCGCCAGGGCCACCGCCCCACCGGAGCCGGCCAGCAGGTTGTTGGCCACCGCGACAAGCACGGTGGCGCCGAAGCCGGCCAGGAACGACGGCGCGCCGAGCGTGACCACCTGCCGCATGGTCGGTCCGTGCGGGCGCAGGTCGGCCAGCCGGATGCGGTAAGGGCGTCCCGGTAGGGCGAAGAAGAACCACAGGCTCAGCACCAGCCCCACCGCCTGACCGCCGACGGTACCCAGCGCCGCCCCGCGTACGCCCAGGTCGAAGCCGAAGATCAGGATCGGGTCGAGGATGATCTGAGTGAGCACCGCCACCACCCACAGCAGGGTGGAGAACCGCATCCGCCCTTCGGCCCGTACGAGGCTGGAGAACCCGGTCGCGGTGATCGCGCCGGCCAGGATGATCAGCCCGTACTCGCGCGCGTAGGCGTGGGTCTGGCCGGTGGCGCCCAGCAGGTCCAGCAGCGGATCGAGCAGCAGGACACCGGCGACGCTGACCGTGAGCGCGGTGGCCCAGAAGACGACGAACGCGTTTCCGGCCGCCCGCGCCGCCGTCCGCGGATCGCCGCGGCCGAGGCTGCGCGAGACCAGCGAGGCGCCGCCGGCCCCGACCGTGGTGGCGACCGCGCCGAGGATCAGCAGCACGGGGGCGACGAGGTTGACCGCCGCGAACGCGACCGCGCCGACGCCACGCGCGACGAACCAGGCGTTGGTCAGCGCGTAGATCCCATATACGCCGACCGCCATGGTCGTCTGGGTGCAGGCCTGCCAGAGCAGCCGGCCGACCGGCTCGGTACCCAACGCCGCCGCGTGATCGCCGCGCGCGGCCGGGCCGGCAGGGTCGGTGTCCGAGGTCGTAGAGCCGCCGCCGCGGCTGCTCTCCACCACACCTCCACGCCTGTCGAACCACGCACGAACGTATCAACCTACGGTCGGATGCCGGTCTCGCGTCGCGGGGGCCTGCGCCGGCTGTTCGATCGGCGTGAAGAAGCCGGTGGCCGAGGGCGTGAGCGCACCGAGGCGGTTCATCTTCTTCGGCACGGCCCAGCCGGCGTACGGCAGCTCGGTGCCGGGAGCCGCGAGCGGCTGGTGGACTTCCGTGAACCCGCCGTCCGGACCGCGCCGGATGATGCCGGTTTCCACGCCGTGCGCCAGCACCTGCCGGTCGTGCTGCTGGAGGCCCAGGCAGACGCGGCGGGTGATCCAGTACGCCGCGGGCGGCAGGAGCAGCAACCCGATCCGGCCGGCCCAGGTCATCACGTTGGTGCTGACATGGAGTTCGAGGGCGATGACGTCGGCGGCGCCGGCCGACGTCAACACGAGATAGAAGGCGACGGCCATGGCACCCAGCGCGGTGCGGGTCGGCGCGTCCCGCGGACGATCGAGCAGGTGGTGCTCCCGGTGGTCCCGACGCACGCGTGCCTCGATGAACGGGTAGACCGCGGGCAGTATGACGAGGAGGCCGGGCAGCACCACCGCCGCCCAGAAGATCGGCGCGATGGCGTACCCGTCGCCGAAGGGGAGCGTGACCTCCCAGGGCGGCATCAGCCGGACCGCGCCGTCGAGAAACATGACGTACCAGGCCGGCTGCGACGCCGCCGACACGGCCGCGGCTTGCGACGGCCCGAAGAGCCAAATGGGGTTGATCTGGAACAGGCCGCCGAGCAACGCGGTCACCGCGCAGACGAGCATGAACAGTCCGGCCTGCTTGATCGCGTATCGCGGGGCCAGGCGCTCACCCACGACGTTCGCGTTGGTGCGGCGCGGACCGGGCCACTGGCTCGGCTTCAGGCGCAACCGCAGCGCCACTTGGGCGGAGAGCAGCGCGACGAGCAGCGCGGGCAGCACCAGCGCGTGGAGGAAGTAGAGGCGGCCAATGATCACGTCGCCCGGAAACTCGCCGCCGAAGATCGACGATGTCAGCCAGGTGCCGACGACGGGTATCGACAGGGTGATGCCGGACAGGACCCGCAAGCCGGTGCCGGACAGGCCGTCGTCCAGGACCATGTATCCCGTGTAGCTGGTGGCAAGGCCGACCCAGAACACCGACAGGGCGATGATCCACTTCAACCGCCTCGGCCTGCGGAACGCGCCGGTGAAGAAGACCCGCAGCAGGTGCAGGACGATCGACGCCATGAACAGCATCGCCGCCCAGTGGTGTATCTGGCGCACGAGAAGACCACCACGCACCTCGAACGAGATGTCCAACGTCGAGGCGTAGGCCGCCGACATGTGCGTGCCCCGAAGCGGCGTGTACGACCCGTCGTACACGGTGTCGTCCATCGACGCTTCGAAGAAGACCGCGAGAAACGCACCGGTGACCAGCAGCACGAGGAACGAGTACAGCGCGATCTCGCCCAGCAGGAAGGACCAGTGGTCGGGAAAGACCTTGTTGAGAAGACCGCGCAACGGTGTGGCGGCCACGAGCCGGGTGTCCGACGCGCTACGGGCCCGGCGCCGAGTGGTAAGCCTGGACACATCCATCCCCTCCCGTCGAACACAAGACGAAGTGCGGACCGGGAATGTGACTGTGACGCTCACCATGACGGTGGTGACCGTGGGCGTGTACGGGGCGGCGCCGCTGGGTACATCGCGGGCGTGTCGACGGACGTCGCTGCCGAGAGGGCCCCGGCTCCTGCTCCCGCCCCCAGGCGCGGCGTGTGGGAGTCGCTTTCCTGGTCGCTGCGGTACGGTGCGGTGGCCTGCGGCTGCCTGCTGCTCATCGCCGCGGCGCTCTACCTGCTGATCCGCCTCGCGGTGCTGGTCGCGCCGCTGACCCTGGCGATCTTCGTGGCGTTGCTGTTGACCGCGCTGCTCCAGCCGGTGGCCGGCCTGGCCCGCCGCCGCCTGCGCGCCCCGGACACGGTCGCCGCGCTCGCGGCGATCCTGGTGCTGTTCGCCGTGCTGGTGGTCCCGGCGGTGCTGCTCTGGCCGACGACCGCGGAGCAGGCGGCCGATCTGCCTCAACAGATGGGGGCCGGCTGGGACCGCACGCGGGAGTGGATCGTCGGTGCGGGCCTGAGCGAGGAGCAGCTGCGCGGCCTCACCGAACAGATCCAGGAGCGGGCTCGCGCCGCCGGTAGCAGCGCGGCCTCCGCGGCCATCGGGGTCGTGGAGGCGCTGGGGGCCGCGCTGCTCGCCCTCGTCCTCGTCTTCTTCCTGCTCAAGGACGGCGGGCGGATGGCCGACTGGGCGCTGGCGCGGCTGCCCGAACGCGACCGTGACCGGGCGGCCGGCGCCGCCCGCGAAGGTTGGGGCGCGCTGGCCGGCTACGCGCGGGGCACGGTCGTGGTCGCCGCCATCGACGCGGTGGGTATCGGGATCGGACTGCTGATCCTCGGGGTACCGCTGGCCCTGCCGCTGGTGGTGCTCACGTTCGTCGCCGCGTTCCTGCCGGTCATCGGTGCCACGGTGGCCGGCGCGGTAGCCGTGCTCGTCGCGCTCGCGGCGAACGGCCCGGTCGACGCGCTGATCCTGCTCGCCGTCGTGATCGCGGTCCAGCAGATCGAGGGCAACGTGCTCCAGCCGCTGATCATGGGGCGCACGCTGCGGCTGCACCCGGCCGTGGTGCTCGTCGCGGTCACCGCCGGCGGGTTGACCGGCGGTGTCGCGGGCGCGTTCGTGGCGGTGCCGATCACCGCCGTCGCGTACCAGGTGTGGCGCTCGTTGCGCCGGAGCACCCCGTAGCCTCGCCGGCTCGCTACATGACGGCTCTGGCCACGATGGCCCGGACCTGACCCACGATCGCCGACCGCTGCTGCTCGAACGCGGGATCCGTGATGGCGGCGGGGTCGGCCGGCGAGCCGAGTGTCGGCGTGTGGACGTGCCCGCCGACCGGCGCGCCCGTGGTGCCGGCCAGCAGCAGCGTGTTGCGGTACGCCACCTCGTTCGACAGGTAGCCGCCGCCGCTGCCCTCCACCGCGATCGAACCGGGGGTCGGCCCGTCCGGCCGGAACTCCGGACCGGTGCCGCCGGCCGGGATCTCCCACACCGACGGGTTGATGTTGATCGGGAACGGGTTCGCGCCGACCGACTGCATCGCGGCCAGCGGCAGCGACGTGCGCAGGAACTCCGGTCCGGAGCCGACCCCGGGGAAGACCACCGGTGCGTTGAACGAGCCACCGCCCTGCACGTTGTTGTTGTCGCCGATGCTGTCGACCGAACGGCGGCGCCCGTTGAACACCTCGAGGTCGAACTGGCCACGCCCCTGGCTGACGGTGGTGATCGCGTCGGCCCGTTGCCCACCCGCGGCGACGTGCGGCCGGATGGCCTCCTCGACGATGCCGCGGTCGAAGTCGGCGTAGCGGACCGGGAACACGACCGTCTGCACCTGGATCCGCACGCCGTTCACGGTGAGCACCTGGCCGTCGAGGGTCAGCGCGGCGGCCCCGGACGGGTTGCCCCGGCGGATCTCGTCGTCCAGCAGGAACGGGTCGAAGCCGGTGACGAGCAGCCGGCGTCCGGCGCTGCCGTCGAACGTGCTGCTGGTGATGCCCCGCGACGCACGCTCCAGTGTCCGTTCCAGCGCCGCGCGCCGGGCGGCCGACAGCGAGTACGTGGGCACCCACCGGCGCAGGGCGCGGGTCATGCCCAGCCTGGCCCAGTACAGGGGCCGGTCGTCGTCCGCGGCGAGCTGGCCGCCGGGGGAGCCGGCCTGGGCCCGGTCGACGGCCGCCTCCCACAACTGCCCGGCGTGCGTGGTGACGACCTGCGTGGCCTGCGTGTAGCCGGTCGTCGCGCACAGCGCGGCCGCGAACGCGGTCACCCGCGCGTCGAAGCCGCTGCTGGCCAGGATCTGCCCAGGCACGGGCTGACTCTCCAAGCGCTGTTCTTCCACCGTGAGCGGTGCGGTGCCAGTGGTACACGCGGCCGCCGCCGGCTCCGCCGGCAGGACAAGCACGCCGGTCACCGCCACCAGCGCGGCGCACGCGGCCGTCTTCAGTCGGGTCACCCTCATCGCAGTTCCTCCCCAAAAACCCGCGCGGATTTCTCCCGAACCCGCGAAACAGCGTAGGGGCGTGCCCGCCGCGGCGCATGAGTAAGTGGCGAATCACATCGATCTGTGTGGTTGCGGTGGACGTCCGCATGCTGGCGGATGTTCCCGCCGCCTTGCGGGACGAGGCTTGGGCCATGTACGGAACATCCGAGCGGGCACTCTACGTGCTGGACCAGGCCGCAGAGGTGCTGGCCCGCGCCGACGTCACCTGGCGCTCGGCGATCAGGCAGGCCCTTGCGGGCGGAGTCCCGATCGAGCAGGTCGCCACGCGAGCCAACACCACCATCGACAACGTGCTCGCGATCGTGAACACGCCTCTCACCGCGAGATAGCCGCCGGTTCCCCCCAACCGGCGCGGCCCCGGACGGTGGACCTCACACTTCCCACCACCGTCCGGGGCCATCCCGCCGCGCCCAATTTGGGCGCCGAAACGAGACAACGCGGCGATACGCTCACTCCATGTCGCCCTTCGTGGGCAGGCAAGGCGAGATCGAGCAGGTGTCCACCCTGGCCCGGCGGGCCGCTGCGGGCCAGGGCCGGGCGGTGCTGATCGAGGGCGAGCCCGGGATCGGCAAGTCCACGCTGCTCGACGCCATCGGTGCCGAGTGCGCCCGCCTCGGGATGCGGCTGCTGCGCGGCGCCGCCGAAGACCTGGAGCAGCGACTCCCGTTCGCCGCCATCGGCACCTGCCTTGGTCTGCGCACCGGCGCCAAACCGGACGGACGGGACAAGATCGCCGTCCGTGTCGCCGGGCTGCTGCGTGGCGAGGACGCCCTCGGGCAGAGCGTGGCGGCGGCCAACCACGAGTTCGCGGCCACCGAGGCGATCCTGGAGCTGATCGACTACTGGTGCGCCGCCGGACCGGTCGCGCTGATCGTCGACGACGCACACTGGGCCGACCCGTCGAGCGTCATGGTGCTGCACCGCCTGGGCCAGGGCATCGGCCAGCAGGCCCTACTCATGATCGTCGCGTTGAGGTCGGCGCCGCGCCCCGATCCGGTCGCCGGGCTCGTCCGCGGCCTACAGTCGCGGGGCGCCGACGTGCTCCGGCTCGACCGGCTCCCCGAGGCCGCCGTCGCCACGCTGGTCCGCCAGATCTTGGCGGTGCCGGCCGGCCCTGGGCCCGGATCGGGGCCGGAGCGAGCCATCCAGCTCGGCCCCGCCCTGACCACGCTGGTGGCCCGCGCGGGCGGCAACCCGATGTACGTCACGGAGCTGGTCGACGCCCTGGACCGCGCCGCCGCGATCACGGTCGACCGTGGCGTGGCCGACGTGCCGGACCAGGAGCGTGCCGCGCTGCCCGCCACGCTGGTGGAGAGCGTCCTACGGCGGCTGGACTTCCTGCCCCGCACCGCCCGGGACACCCTGGAGATGGCCGCCGTGCTGGGCCCGACGATCGACGTCGCCGAGCTGGCCGCGGTGCTGGACGGCCCACTGGTGACCGTGTCCGAGGCGCTGGTCCAGGCCATGGAGGCCGGCCTGCTGGTCGACAACGGCCGGCAGTTCGTGTTCCGGCACGACCTGATCCGCGAAGCCCTGGCCGAGCACCTGCCGGCGGCCGTGCGCATCGCGCTCCGGCTGCGGGCCGGGCAGGTGTTGGCCGCGTCTGGCGCCCCGGTAGAACGCGTCGCCGAACACCTGCTCGCCGGGGCGGCGCTCGCTCCGGTCACCGTTGAGTGGCTGGTCAGTCAGGCGGACGCGTTGATCGTACGGGCGCCACGGCTCGCCGTGCCCCTGCTCGAAAAGGCTCTCGCCACTGTGGACAGTGACGCACCGGCGGCGGGTGCGCTACGCCTGCATCTGGTTCGCGCCCTGCTGTGGGACGGTGCGCCGGAGGAGGCGGAGAGGGCGGCGCGGGCCGCCATGCTCACCGACAGCGACCCGGCACTGTGCTGGCTGCTGCTGCAAGCATGCTATCGGCAGGGACGGCTGGACGAGGCGGTCGTGGTGGCCGAGGAGGCGCTGCGGCTGCCGGAGCTCTCGCCCGGACAGGCGGGGCGCTTCCACGGCATCGCGGCGTTCTGCCTGTTCTATCTGGAGCGGTTCGACGCCGCCGAGCTGCCCGCCCGGCTAGCGGTGGAGGAGGGCGCGGCCGACCGCGACGCGCAAGCGACCTGCCTCGGTCACCTGGGGCTGGCCGCGCTGCGGTTCGGCGAAGGCGACATGGAGGGCGCTCTCGCGCGGAGCGAGCAGGCCTTGGCGGCGCTCGGCAGCGGGATCCAACCTGACCTCCAGGCCGACCCGTACGCGATGCGCGGCCTGTGCCTACTGGAGCTGGATCGCTTCGCCGAGGCGGACGAGGCGCTGGCCACCGCCGTGCGCCACAACCAGGCGACCGGCGGCGTGTACCTGACGCTCGCCTACGCCTCGCGGGCCCGGCTGCGTTTCCTGGACGGCCGCTGGGACGACGCGCTTGCCGAGATCGAGGCGGGCCTGGACGTCCCCGACCCGCTCGACCAGGCCCGGGGGCTGCGCGCGCTGGCCGCACTCATCGCCATCCGGCGCGGCGCGTACGACCACGCGCCGCACGCGCTTCCCGAGCCGGAAGCGGGCGTGGGTGGGCGCAAGTACGGCTACCTCACCCGCTGGGCGCAGGCGCTTTTCGCAGAGTCCCGGGGCCAGCGCAACCGGGCGCTGGAGCTGCTCTATCCGGTCTGGGAGCGGGCGTGGGGGCTGGACCAGCGGCGGATCGTCTACCGCCTCTGCCCCGACCTGGCCCGGCTCGCCGCGGCCGCCGGCGACCGCAAGCGTGCCAGGGACGTCGCCGACACATGTGAGGCGCTCGCGGCCAAGCAACCGACGCGCAGCCTCGACGCCACCGCGCTGCTGTGCCGTGCGCTGGCCGACGAGGACGCCGACGGGTTGTTGCGCGCCGCCGAAACCTTCCACGAGGCTCGGTGGCCGCTCTACGAGGGGCAGGGGTACGAGAACGCCGCCGCCGCCCTCGCCCGCGACGGCCGGGAAACCGAGGCGAGGGAGGCGCTCGGAAAGGCCGTAGAGCTCTACGCCGCGCTCGAAGCGAGCTGGGATACCGCCCGCGCCGAGGCCCGCCTGCGCCGCGCCGGCATCCGGCGCGGACGGTACGGCCCGCGCAAGCGCCCGAAGCACGGCTGGGAGGCGTTGACCGACACCGAAAACAGGGTCGCCCTCATGGTGGCGGAGGGTCGGTCCAACCCGGACATCGCGGCCCAGATGTTTCTGTCCCGCCGGACCGTGCAGACGCACGTGTCGAGCATCCTCGCCAAACTCAACCTCAGCTCGCGCGTGGAGTTGGCGATCAGCATGTCCCGCCGAGAGACCTAGCGTCCTTCCGAACGGGGACTGGGGTCGCCGCAGCGCGTAGGCCGCTGCGAGGATGCTCGCGATGCCGTACCGATCCTCGAAACCGCCGTCATCGCAGGTGGCCGGAGTTCCGGTGCCGTGTCCAGGCTCGCCGCCGCGGGATGCCGAAGCGTTGTGGGTTGTCGACGAGTCGAACACGCTGTGTGCCTATGAGTGGCGAGATGAGCGGCGTCGGCCGCGTTCGAGGATCCGGATCAGCGTGGCGGTCTCGGCGTCGATGCCCTCGCCGAGTCGCGCCGCCGCGTGCACGGTCAGCCACGAGTCGACGTGCTGGGGTGGGGTCGGAGCGCAGGCGTCGTAGGCGCGGCGGTACGCCCGTGCGCAGATCGCGCGTCCGGCCGCGATGAGCGCGCGCGAGGCCAGTGGTGTGCCGGGCAGCGGGTTGGCCCGCCGCAGCAGCAGGAGGGTGCGGGCGTGGTCGGCGGCGGGTGCGCCGCGGGTCGCGTTCGGCCAGTCGATGACCGCGACCCGTTCGGCGGCGACGAGTACGTTGCCGGGGTGGAAGTCGCCGTGGCAGAGCCGCTCGCCGGCCGGCAGTCCATCGAGGACCCGCCGCGCGAAGCCGCGCAGGTCGGCGGGCATGGGCGCGTCGTCGATCCGGGCGGCGAGCGTCTGGCGCAGGTCAGGCAGGTCCGTCGGCGCCGGGCGGCCGTGGATGGCCAGGTGTGCCGTGGCCAGCGCCCGGGCCAGCCGTGCGACGCGCCACGGCTGCCGTCGCAGCAGGGTCAGCATGTCCGGCCCCGGGACGCGTTCCAGCACCAGGCCGGTACGGCCGTCGTGGTCCACGACGTCCATCAGCGCGGGGGCGAGGCCGTGACCGTCCAAACGCGACAGTGCCGACGCCTCCGCCCGGTGGCCGTGGTATCCGGGGCGGTAGAGCTTGACGACCGCGTCGTTGCCGTGCGCGTACACCTCGGCTTCGCGACCCTCGCCCAGTCTGCTTCCGAGCACGGGACACCTCACTTGCGGGCGTGGACGCGTTCGACGGTGCCGGCCTTGAGCCGCTCGGTCTCGACGATCTCGAAGCCGGCGGCCGTCACCAGCGGCAGTTGGCGGCGGGTGAAGTGTTCGCCCGCGGCGCGGATGGTGATCCTTTCCAGCAGCCATTGGGCGGCCCGGATCGGCGGCCAGCTGCTGCCGACGTGGTCGAGCAGCAGCAGCCGTCCGCCGGGCACCAGTACCCGCCTCATCTCGGCGATCGCCGCGGCGGGGCGGGGGATGGTGCACAGCGACAGGGCGCAGACCACCGTGTCGAAGCTGCCGTCGGCGAACGGCAGCGCCTCGGCGTCGCCGGTGCGCAGGTCGGCGGCGCGGCCGAGGTCGGCAGCGCGGCGCTGGGCGATGGCGAGCATCGCGGGGCTGAGCTCGATGCCGGTCAGCGGCGTGTCCGGTGGATAGTGCGGCAGGTTGAGCCCGGTGCCGATCGCGACCTCGAGGACGCGGCCTTGCGCCCGGGTGGCGAGCCACTGCCGGCCGCCGCCGAACCACACCCTCTCGAAGAACGCGATCTGCCTGTCGTAGCTGGGCGCGTTCTTCTCCCACGTGCGCAGGACCTTGACGGTTTGTTCGTTCGCGGTGGTCACGATGTCCTCCAGCCGGGTCATGTGGTGGGTTGCCCCGCCTCGACCGGCAGGTCGGCGAGGCGCCACTCGAGCATGCCGTCGCGCAACCGGACGGCCCGGTGACCGCGGCCGGTCAGCAGCCGCACCGCCTCGTGGGCGAGCACGCAGTACTCGCCGCGGCAGTAGACCACGACCTGCGCGTCCTCGGGCAGCTCGGTGATCCGCTCGGCCAGCTCACCGACCGGGATCGAGATCGCTCCGGGAATGTGGCCGGCCAGGAACTCCGGCACCGGCCGCACGTCGAGCACCACCACGTCTCCCGCGGCGATCCGGGCCCGCAGCTGCTCGCGGGTGACCTCGGCCTGGTCGCGGCCGCCGAGGTAGGCGTCCCGGGCGGCGGGCACGGCCGCCTGGTGGGTCTCGGCGACCTTGCGCAGCAGGGCGAACAGCCGCGCCACGTCGTCACCGGCCAGCCGGTAGAAGATCCGCACCCCGTCTCGGCGGGTGGTGACGAACCCGGCCTGTTTGAGCACTTGCAGATGCGCCGAGGCGGTCGTGAGGTTGAGGCCGGCCGCGGCCGCCAGCGCCTCGACCGGACGCTCGCCCTGGGCCAGCAGATCGAGCAGCTCAAGACGCTTTCCGCTGGCCAGCGCCTTGCCGCTGGCGGCGAACGCCTCGTACAGCGCGGTCTTCCGCGAACTCTCCGCCACAAATCCTCCATAGATCCATGGAGTATTGTAGTGGCTTATGGGCTTCGCTGACGACCACCTGGTACCGCTCGTCGACGAAGGGCTGGGCAACAGCGCCTACCTCGTTGACCTCGGCGACAACCGCGCCTTGGCGATCGACGCCAGCCGCGACCTGCGCACCCTGCACGCCGCCGCCCGGCGCAGGGGCGTGCGCGTCGCGTTCGCCGCCGACACCCACCTGCACGCCGACTTCCTGTCCGGCGCCGTCCAGCTCGGGCACGACACCGGCGCGACCGTGCTGGCGTCCGCCTCCGGCCGGCGCGGGTTCCCGCACACGGGCCTCGCGGACGGCGACGAGGTCGACCTGGGCGGGCTGACGCTCCGCGCCCTTCTGACCCCCGGTCACACCGACGAGCATCTGTCCTTCCTGCTCCTGGATGGCGGCCGGGTGCTGGGCGTGTTCACCGGCGGGTCGCTGATCGTCGGCTCGGCGGCCCGCACCGACCTGCTCGGCCCGGAGCGCACCGACGAGCTCGCCCGCGCGCAGTACCACTCGCTCAAACGGCTGGCCACCCTGCCCGACGAGGTGGCGGTGTGGCCGACCCACGGGGCCGGCTCGTTCTGCTCCGCGCCGAGCGGGGCCGACCGCACGAGCACCATCGGCGCCGAGCGGGGGAGCAATCCGCTGCTGGCCGCGCCGGACGAAGACGCCTTCGTGCGACACCTGCTGGCCGGGCTCGGCTCCTATCCGGACTACTTCGACCGTCTCGCCGAGGTCAACCGCCGCGGCCCGGCGGTGGTCGCGGGTACGCCGCCGCTGCCCGCCCTCACTCCCGCCGACATCAGGGCGCTCCCGCGCGCGGGTGGGTACGTCGTCGACGTCCGTCCCGCCGCCCACTTCGCCGGCGGGCACATCCCCGACGCGATCTCGATCCCCCTGCGCGACACGTTCGCCACCTGGTTGGGCTGGCTGCTGCCCGACACCGCGCCGATCGCCTTCGTCGCCCACCCGGACCAGGACCTGGACGACGTCGTCTGGCAGGCGTACAAGATCGGTTACGAGCGCCTCGCCGGGCACCTGGCCGGCGGCATGCCCGCCTGGCTCGCCGGCGGCGGCCCGCAGCGCACCACCCGCTTCCTCCCCGCCGACAAGGCTGGAAACGGTCCGTACCTGGACGTGCGGCAGCAGACCGAGTACACGGCCGGCCACGTCCAGTCAGCCGTCCACATCGAACTCGGCGACGTGGCCGAGCGTGCCGCCGACGCCCCCGCCGGTGCGATCGTCGCTTGTGGACACGGCGAGCGCGCCATGACCGCCGCCAGCCTGCTCGAACGGGCCGGGCGCACCGACCTCACCGTCCTGGCCGGCGGACCCGCCGACTACGCCGCCGTCCACGACCTATCCATCACGGACTCGTGAACAACGCCGCCGTCCGGCGGCCGGTCCGTCTCGGCCTGCGCGCGAACTGGCCGCAGTTCACGCTGCTCGTCATCGTCAACGTCTGCGTCGGCGCGCTGGTCGGCCTGGAACGCACCACCGTCCCCCTCATCGGCACCGACGTCTTCGGCCTGACCAGCGACCTGGCCGTGTTCTCGTTCATCATCGCGTTCGGCCTCACCAAAGCGATCGCCAACCTCGCCGCTGGCGCACTCACCGCACGCTTCCGCCGCAAGCACCTGCTCGTCGCCGGCTGGCTCGTCGGCCTCCCCGTCCCGTTCGCCCTGGCCTGGGCGCCGTCCTGGGGATGGATCGTCGCCGCGAACGTCCTACTCGGACTCAACCAGGGCCTGACCTGGTCGATGACCGTCAACATGAAAATCGACCTCGTCGGACCCGCTCGCCGCGGCCTGGCCACCGGCCTCAACGAGGCCGCCGGATACACCGCCGTCGGCGCCACCGCCCTGCTGACCGGCTACCTCGCGGCCACCTACGGCCTGCGTCCCGCGCCGGAGCTCATCGGCGTCGTCTTCGCCGCCGCCGGCCTGGCCCTGTCCCTTGTCGTCCGGGACACCGCCGCACACGTCGCCCTCGAACTCGCACACCACCCCGCCGGTGGACAGAGCGACGGGCTGGCCGCGACGTTCGCCCGCACCTCCTGGCACGACCGGTCGCTGCGCGGCGCCAGCCAGGCCGGGCTCGTCAACAATCTCAACGACGGCCTCACCTGGGGCGTGTTTCCGCTGCTGTTCACCGACCACGGCCTCGGGCTGGCCGCGGTCGGCCTGGTCAAAGGGCTCTACCCCATCCTCTGGGGAATCGGCCAGATCCCCACCGGCCACCTCGCCGACCGGCTCGGCCGTAAACCCCTCATCGTCACCGGCATGCTCGTGCAGGCCGCCGGCTTCGCCCTGGCCCTCGCGCTGCTCGACCGGCCACTGCTGGCCGGCGTCCTGTCCGCCGCCGCGCTCGGCCTCGGCACCGCCATGGTCTACCCCGCCCTCATCGCCGCCGTCTCCGACCACGCCCACCCCGCGTGGCGTGCCAACGCCCTCGGCACCTACCGCTTCTGGCGCGACGTCGGCTACGCCGCCGGTGCCCTCGTCGCCGGCATCCTGGCCGACGCCTTCGGCCTGGAGGCCACCGTGGTCGCGGCGGCCGCCGTCACCGCCGCCTCGGGACTCCTCGCCGCCCGCTGGATCACGGAACACCAAGACCGCTGACCGGTTGGTTGATGCCCGCGACCGGCACGCCACCACCAGCGGGTACTCAGGGCTTGCGGACGATGCCGCACCATTGGTCGACTTCGAGGGGCAGGCTGCCGTCGTCGCGCGGCTCGGGGCGCCACCGTGAGCAGGAGACCCAGCCCGGCTCGACGAGCTCCAAGCCAGTGAAGAACTCGGCGATGCGTTCGGGCGTTCGCAGCTTCAGCTTTGGCTGGGCGTCGATGTTCCACACCCGGACGGCCTCGGCGGTGGCGTCGCCGTTGACGGCGGTGGTGGTGTTTGCCACGGCTATGTGGCTGCCGGACGGCACGGCGGCCAGCAACCGGTCGATGATCTGCTGCAACTCGTCGTCGTCGCTGATGAAGTGCATGACGCCCAGTAACATGATGGCTACCGGCTGAGAGAAGTCCAGCGTGACGGCCGCCCGGCGCAAGATGGTGTCCGGGTCGTGCAGGTCGGCGTCGATGTAGTCGGTGGCGCCCTGTGGCGAGCTGGTCAGCAGGGCGCGCGCGTGCACCAGCACCAGCGGATCGTTGTCGACGTAGACGATCCGCGCTTCGGGGGCGATCCGCTGCGCGACCTCGTGGGTATTGTCCTGTGTGGGCAGTCCGGTGCCGATGTCGAGAAACTGGTGGATCCCCATCTCGCCGGCCAGGTAGCGAACGGCCCGCCCCAGGAAAAGCCGGTCGGCCCGCGCCAGCTCGATCACCACGGGAAAGATCTCCCGAACCCGGTCACCGACCTCCCGGTCGGCCGCGTAGTTGTCCTTACCGCCGAGCCAGTAATTCCAGATCCGTGCCGTGTGCGGCACGTGGGGCCGGATCTTCTCGTTGACGGCGGAGTCGTCAGCCATCATCAGCCTTTCCAGTATGCCTTTGGGGAGCCGCTACGTGCCGGGGCATCAGTCTAGCCCCGAGGATTGCGTGCGTCCGTGTACCGGGCGTTCACCAGACCTGCATCGGTGAAGCATGCGTTTTTCGTGAAGCCCGCCGCCGATGATGTGACGAACAGTATCGCCCCCATATCCTCGGACTGCGAAGGACCAGCCATGCCATCCGGTACCACCGCAACAGAAGACGACCGAAAGCTCCGTAGGCGACCGCGCCGTAACTGGCTCCGGACGGCCATCAGCCTCGGCCTCACCGTGGTAGTCGCCGCCGCCGGCATGCTGGTGCTGCCGGCTACCAAGGCCATGGCCGTGGCCGGCCTCCAGTACATCGACGTGATCAGCGAGGCCAACTCGGAGACCAACCGAAGCCTGAAGGTGCTCTGTCCGGGCGATACGCGCGGGCTGGGGGGAGCGCTGACCATCCTGGACAGCAAGCCGGCCAAGCTCCAAGGGATCGAGCCGCAGTCGGACGGCGTCGTCTTCTACGCCAGCGAGGTGCCCGGCGGGACGGCCGAGGCCTGGTCCTTCGCCGCGCGGGCGACCTGCGCGCCGGCCTCCTCGCTGCCCGGCCTGGAGTACAGGCCCAACCCGACGACATGCGAGTCGGTCAGGGGCGAGCCAGACAAATGCATCGCGACCGCGAGCTGCCGCGCCGGCAAGCAGGTCATCGGCATGGGCGGCCACCTCTCGGGCTTCCAGACCTCCCTGGCCCCGGAGATCTTCCTAACCGCCACCGACGCGGACAACCCGGGGTTCGTGATCGCCAACAGTGAAACCGTCGGCAGTTTCAACGGCAGCTACCAGCTGACCGCGACACCGGTGTGCGTCACATCGGTGCCCGGCCGGCAGATCGTCAAAACGGGACCGTCGATCATCCAGGAGCAGCCGTCATTCGTTACCAAAACCGCCACGTGCCCAGGCACCACGTTGCCGCACGCGGCCGGGTTCAGCATGGAGTTCGTGGTGGACGAAGACCTGAACTACGTCTTCATCTACCAGACCACGATGCAAGCCCCCCGGGACGCCACCGTTACCGCCGTGCAGAACGTCAACGGCGTCGAATGGGCACTCGACGCGTCCGTCATCTGCGCATAGGCAATTGGGCAACACTGGCGGACGCCGGCTGATCGCCGGCGTCCGCCATGCCGTCTGCCGGCATCACGCCATCGTTTGGGAAACGCGGTGCGGTGCTGGTGAACGAACTGATGCAACTCTTGTGAATGCCATGGAGCAGCATCAGTTCGACCGTATCAACCCACGATGGGGAGGACTGATGACATGGTGAACAGGAGAAGGCTGTTCATCCTGCCGGTGGCGCTGACGACCGCGCTCGCGCTCACCGCGACGCAGGCGCCGGCGAACGCCGTTGGCTCGTCGGCGGCACCGTCCACAGTGGCGTTCACCGAGCGGCTTGCCGTATCGGCGGATCAGGTCGCCGCCGACGTAACGACGCTCGTGGCGAAGCGCAAGAGCCTGGAGTCGCGGATCGAGCGGGACACCTCGCCCACGGCCTCGCGGCTCGTCGCGCGGGTCAAGCAGGACGTGATAGACGGACGCATATCCGTGCATCTCCCGTCCGGTGCCGGCATCGCCGGCGGCGACATGGTCGTGTGGCGGGACACGGCCGGCGCACGCGCCGTCTACCTGCCGTACAGCGGCACCGCCGTGCGGCCCAGCGGGCTGACCGTGGTGTACGACGCCAAGGGCAACCGGACGGCCGTCTCCGAGCAGGTCTACCAGACGCTTGGCGCGGAGTCGGCCACGGCAGCGATGTGGGTCAACGGTGTGCTGAAGAGGAACGTCCTGGTGGACGCCTCAGGCGCGGTCGCCGCCGCGGCCAAGGCCCCGACCACCACCGACGCCCACACGCTCCAGTCCACTTTCATCCAGCGGCTCAACGACTGCCTGGCGCGGCAGGGAGTGCCGAACTTCATCATCGCCGCCATTGCGGCCCTCTGCACAGCTGTCTGCGTGGGAACGATCGGCACGGCTTGCCTGGCCTGCATCGCCGCCCTCGGCGGCAGCCTCGGCGTCGTCCTCGACTTCTGCATCCAGGAAGCGGCTTCTTAGCACAGCCATCCACATCGGACGGAAATCGAACGAGAGGAAGTCTTGATGCGTACTCGCCTATCCCGCGTCCTGCTCGCCGCCACCGCGGCCGCCGCGATCACAGCGGCCGGTGTCGCGGTCGCCACCCCGGCCAGTGCGGCGGCCGACGCCGCCGCGCCGGCCGCGGCCACCGCCGAGGCGGCGCAGAGCTGGATCTTCTGGGCCCGTTACTACGACATGGACCAGTGCGTCGACGTCGGCGACCAGGGCCTGCGGCTGGGACTGTGGAGCATGGCCAGCTGCCAGGTCAACGACGTCTTCGACTCCGTGGATCTGTGGGTCCTGGTCTGAAGAAAGGTCGCGTGAGATGAAGGCTTCACGACTGGCGGTCGCCGGCGTGCTCGCCGCGGGCGCCATCCTGGCCGCCGCCGCTCCGGCCGCCGCTCGACCGGCCGCTCCGGCCGCGACTCTGCCGGGCTGCTCGATCCACCGGATCCAGACAGGTCCCTTCACCGAAGGCGCGGAGCTGCGGTGCCCCATCTCCAGGAGCTGGAAGGTGCGGGTGGTCATCCAGTGCCATGAGCTGCTGTCCGGTGCGGACTACACGACGTACGGGCCGTGGGTCACCATCCCTGGAGTCTCGTCGGCCTCGTGTACGCCCGGACGGTTTCTGACCGACTACCACGGAGAGGCCATCGCCTGAGGGCCAGCCAGAAAGGCCTGGGTTCAGATCGAACCCAGGCCTTTTGGACCCGCTACGCTCAGAACCTCTTGTAGAGGAACAGTTCGTACCTGAGCGGGTTGTAGTCCTCTTCGCAGTAGTAGGCGGCGTAGATCGGTGATCCGGGGTAGGCCAACGTCGCGCCGGTAAGGATGCAGCTTGTGGCGTCGGGATACCAGGACCAGTAGATCCAACCCTCGGCGAGGGCGCTCTTCGACGCCGCGGCGCCGGGTGCGCCGGCGCTGGCCGTGCCCGGCGAAGCCAACCCCATTAGTGGTACCGCCAGAAGCGTGGCGGCCAAAAGACGAGCCAAGCGGCTACGCATGATCGCTCCTTTCGAAGGTTAGAACAGCTGGAACCTGCTCCGCTCAAGGAGGGCGCCGGGCGGGCAGACCGCGCTGGAAACGCCACCGACGCCGACCCACGGACCGAAGATCGTCGTGCGGACCGGATCGATGGCTGGACCGGATACGCAGTCGATGACGATGCGCACGAACCCGGTGCCGGACGCGCACGAGACCCGGGCTCCCCTCGGCGGTTCGCCGAATGTCTGCATGGTGCAATTGCCCGGCGCGGCCTGTGCGGCGGTGGCGCCGCCCGTCAAACCGGCCGCGACGAGGGCGGTGCCCAGCAGCAGCCGAGCGAAAACCTTCATCCTGCCTCCACCTTGACTCATGGCCCGGAGACGACTCGGGCCCGCGATACTGTCCAGGACAGCATCGCGGGCCACATTCATCGAAACGGCATCGCCTCGGCATGCCGCATGACCGTTAGACGGCCGTGCGTGACCACTGCTGGTTGGTGCCGGTGTTGCAGGGATACTGCTTGAGGATCGCGCCGTCCGCGGTCGACGCGGCCGGTACGTCCACGCATTTGCCGCTGTGTCGTGCCCGGAGCTGGAAGTAGCTGCCGTTGGCGACCATCTGGAACTGCTGGTTGTTGCCGGTGCCGCAGGTGTACTGGACGAGTTCGGCGCCGTCGGCGGTCGAAGCGCTCACCACATCGAGGCACTTTCCGCTGTGCCGGCTGATGATGCGCCAGTAGCCGCTGCCGGCGTCCTGGAACTGCCACTGCTGCCACGCGCTGCCGCCGTACGTGTACTGGCCGACGCGCGCACCGTTGTCGGTGTTCGGCTGTTGGACGTCCATGGCCTTGCCGCTGTGGCGCACGTCGACCCGGTAGAAGGTTCCCGCCGGTGGCGGAGGTGTCGTGGGGTCGCTGCCGATGGTGTCGCCCCAGGCATACCGGATCCGGTCGGCGCCGGAGGTGTTGCGGATGGTCAGGTTGAGGTTGGTGCCGCTGCCGCTGAGGGCGAACATCGAGTACCAGTCGTACCCGATGGTGCCGGGCTTGCCGCCGAGGGCGGGCCAGTAGGTGCCGCCCATTTGGTTGTCCCGCATGACCTGGGCCATGGCGCGGATGTGGCGCACGAAGTTGTCGGTGCTGTTCGGGTCGGCGTAGTTGAGGCCGTTGTTCATCGGCGCGCCGAACTCGGTCGCGACCGCGCGGGAGGCGCAGTTTCCGAGGCGGGTCTGGATGTGGCTGCGGAAGGCGTCGTACGTCATCGCCCCGTAGAAGAAGGCGTAGTGGTGGAAGGACAGCAGCGTCGAGTTGAAGCGACTGTCGTTGCAGACGTCCCGCAGGTCCTGGCTGTAGCCGGTGCCGCCGATGAGCACCCGGCCGGGCACGGCCGAGTAGTGGTAGCTGAGCCAGTTGGCCGCGACGTTGCGCCACTCCGTCGAGCTGTAGCCGTGCGGCTCGTTCATCGGCTCGAAGTAGACGTTGGTGTTCGAGCCGTACGTGTTGGTCACGTTGGACCACATCGCGTTCCACGCGGCGAGGTTCGTGATCCTGCCGCCGGAGGCGGCGCCGTCCTCCCAATAGGCTAAGATGACCTTGAATCCGCGCGCGGTGGCCGCGTCGATGGCGCCGCGGTAGGCGTTCCACCATGCCGTCCCCACCGTGTGGGTGTTGATCGGCAATCGGACGGTATTGACGCCCATGATAGTCATGTCGTCATATAGGGCATTGGCCTTGGCCTGCACCGTCGCATTGCTGTCGGACGAGCTCAGCCCATGCAGCACGAGCGGTCCGGTGCTGAAGTTGTCTCCCAGTACCGCCCAGTTCATGCCGCGGAACTGGCGGGTGGCGGCAGTGGCCGGCGACGAGATGACGACGACGCTGCCCAGCGCCGCCAGCGCGGTCACCAAGGCGATCGACAACCGCTGCAACCACCGAGTGCTCCGCGATGGTCCTGATACCTGACCATCGGACGACGCTATTTGTCTCATGTATTACATCGGTAACGCAAACAACAACTGGACGCCACAATTCGAACCGACACGTTCAGGAACATTCAAGGTCGAACATGGGTCCGGCCTGCGCCGGCTTCGCCCCGGCGGCCAGAGTGAAGTCGAAGTGAATGCGGTTGGCCTTGACCGTGTACCACCCGTCGGTCATGGTCGTGCGGTGCGCCCGCGTTCCGCCTCCGGATCCGGCCCGCTGCACTACCCCGGCTTCCGTTGGCTCACCCTCGGGCAGGCGGTAAACCTGTTGGGCAACGGGATCGCGCCCATCGCGTTGGCGTTCGCCGTACTGGATATCACGGGCTCGCTGGTCGCGCTCGGGCTGGTCGTGGGCGCGGCCTCGGTGGCCAACGTGGCATTTCTGCTCCTCGGCGGGCTCCTGGCGGACAGGTTGCGGCGCGACCTCGTCCTCACCGGCTCGGCACTGCTCGGCATGGCGAGCCAGGCGGTGGCGGCGATCCTGGTGCTGGGCGGGGACGCCTCGGTACCCGTGCTCGCGTTCCTGTCCGCGTGCGGCGGGGCCTTCGCCGCGTTCGCCCGGCCCGCCTTTCTGGCCCTGGCACCGCAGACCGTGCCGGCCGCGCTGCGGCGCCGGGCGAACTCGATAAGCGGCATCAACACGAACACGGCGATGGTCGTCGGTGCCTCCGTGGGCGGCCTGCTCGTGGCCGCTGTCGGACCGGGGTGGGGATTGGCCGTGGATGCCGCGACCTTCGGCCTGGCGGCCTTGTGCTTCCGGTCCGTCCGGTGGGAGGGCACCGCGACCCGGGCGGCGACACCGCTCCTGGTGGACCTGCGCGAAGGGTGGTCGGAGTTCGCCCGGCGGTCCTGGATCTGGATGACCGTCGTCTGCTTCTGTTTCGTCAACGCGGCGTACTCCGGTGCGACAAGGGTGCTGGGGCCCGCACAGGCGGACCAGACGTTCGGCCGCGCGGCGTGGGGTCTCGTCCTCGCCGCGTACACCGTCGGCCTCGTGCTCGGTGGGCTTGTCGCGCTGTGGCTGCGGCCGCGACGACCGCTCCTGATCGGGGTGGTGTGCGTCCTGCCGATGGCGCTGCCGCCGCTGGCCCTCGCCGCGCGGCCGGCGGTGCAGCTCATGCTGGCGGCCATGCTCCTCAGTGGACTCGGGGTGGCGCAGTTCAGCGTCGCCTGGGCCACGTCGCTGCAACAGGAGGTCCCGGCCGAGGTCCTCGGCCGGGTTTACTCCTACGACCTGTTGGGCTCGTACGTCGCCATCCCCGCCGGCCAACTCGCGATCGGGCCGGTCGCGGACCGGATCGGTCGCGGGGAGACGCTGGCGATGTGTGGCCTCGTCATCGTCGCCGGCGTCGGCGGCATGTTGTCGACCCGCGGCGTCCGGCGGCTGCGGACCCGGCCGCAGGATCACAAGTCCCTAGTAGAGGCGGTTTGACCGTGCCCGGACACCACCATGCTCCGCTCTCCTTCGCCCAGCAGCGCCTGTGGTTTCTGGACCAGCTGACACCCGGCAGCGCCGAGTACGTGGTGCCGTTCGGGTTCCGGGTGAGCGGCGGCCTGGACATCGGGGCGCTGGAATCGGCGTTCACCGGCCTGGTCGAGCGCCACGAACTGCTCCGCACCCGGTTCGTCGCCGGCGAGGACGGCCTGCCCAGACAGGTTGTCGGCGCGCCCTGGCCGGTGACCGTGACCGTGACGGACCTCGACGAGCGGGCCGCCGGCGCGCTCGTTGACGTCGAGGCGCACACACCCTTCGACCTTGCCAGCGGCCGCTTGCTGCGGGTGACGGTGATCCGGCTCGCGCCCGGTGAACACATCCTGCTGCTGTGCGTCCACCACATCGCCGTCGACGAGTGGTCGCTGCGGACGCTCGTGCGCGACCTGAGCGAGCTCTACACCGCCGCCGCACAGGACCGGGTCGCGGACCTGCCGCGCCTGCCGGTCCAGTACGCCGACTTCGCGGTGTGGCAGCGCGCTTCGCCGGACGACGAGGTCCAGCGGCGGCAGCGCGGCTACTGGCGCGAACAGCTGAGCGGCCTCGAACCGATCGACCTGCCCACCGACCGTCCCCGCCCGGCCGTCCGATCTGGACAGGGTGCGACCTGGCGGTTCGCGGTGCCGGCCGGTGTCGCCGCACAGCTGCGAGGCATCGCCCAGCGTGCGCGCGTCACGATGTTCATGCTGGTGATGGCCGCGTTTCAGCTGTTCCTGAGCAGGTACAGCGGCCGGGACGACATCGCTGTGGGAGTGCCGACCGCCGGGCGTGACCGGCCCGAGGTGGAAGACCTCGTCGGCTTCTTCGTCAACACGCTCGTCATGCGCACCGACCTGTCCGGCGACCCGACGTTTCTGGAGCTGCTGCGGCGGGTCAGGGAAACGGCCCTGGACGCCTACGACAACCAGGACCTTCCATTCGAGCGGCTGATCGAAGACCTGGCGCCCGACCGCGCGCTGTCACACCATGCGCTGTTCCAGGTCTTCTTCGTCCTCCGCGACACGATGGACGACGAGGGCTGGAAGATACCGGGACTCGCGATCGAGCGGTTCCACGTTCCCGACCGCACGGCCAAGTTCGACCTGACGCTGCTGGCGGTGCCGAGCGCGACCGGGCTGGACTGCCAGCTCGAATACAGCATCGACCTGTTCGACCAGGCCACCATCGCGCGGATGGCCGGCCACCTCACGACCCTGCTGTCCGGGATCGCCGCCGACCCGGAGCGGCGGGTGAGCGCGCTGGAGCTTCTTCCCGCGGACGAACGCGGCCGGCTCCTCGTCGAATGGAACGACACGGGTCTCGATGTGCCGCTCGGCGGCATCCCCGACCTTTTCGCGGCACACGTCGCGGCGACACCTGACGCGGTCGCGCTCGTCGACGGCGATCAGACCCTGACCTACCGGCAGCTCGACGCCCGAGCCAACCAACTGGCCCACCACCTACGCGCACACGGAGTCGGGCCGGAGGTCCTCGTCGCGGTCGGCCTGCCCCGCGGCGCGGACATGATCATGGCAGCGCTGGCGGTGCTGAAGGCCGGCGGTGGCTACGTCCCACTCGACCCCGACCATCCGGCCGACCGGCTCGCCTTCATGCTCCGTGACTGCGCGGCGCCCATCCTGCTCACGTACCGGCGCACCGGCCTACGAAACACGGGCGGGCAGACGGTGTTTCTCGACGCCGACCCGCACGGGTTCGCCGCCGGTCCCGACACGGACCCGCACCGGGTCACCACGCCGCGCGACACCGCCTTCGTCATCTACACCTCCGGATCGACCGGCAGACCCAAGGGCGTGGTGGTCGAGGTCGGCGCCGTCACGAACTTCCTCGCCGCGGCACGACAGATCCTCCGCGCCGCACCGACCGATCGGGTCCTCTTCGCCACCGCGTTCAGCTTCGACGTCGCGACAATCGAGATCTTCGTGCCGCTGACGGTCGGCGCGCGGATCGTCGTCGCCGACCACGACACGGTGCGTTCGCCCACCGATCTCGCCAACCTGATCGTCGACCACAAGGTGAGCCTTGTCTGCGCCACGCCGTCGCAGTGGCGGCAGCTCGTGGCGGCCCTGCCGTTTCGGATCGACAACCTCAAGGCGGTGACCGCGGGGGAGGCGTTGACGGCCGACCTGGCCCGAAGGCTCGTCGACGTGGCCGGCTATGTCGTCAACGGCTACGGCCCGACCGAGACGACGGTGCTTTCCGCGTACCACGTGGTCGGCCCGACGCACCCGACCGCCATCGGGCGGCCCATCGCCAACACCCGGACGTTCGTCGTGGACCGCGCGGGAAACCCGGTGCCGGTCGGGGTGAGCGGCGAGCTGTGGATCGGCGGCGACGGCGTCGCCCGTGGCTACCTCGACCGGCCGGAGCTGACCGCGGAACGGTTCGTCCCCAGCCCGTTCCCCGAGTACCCGGGCGAACGCTTGTACCGCACGGGCGACCTCGTCCGCTGGCTGCCCGACGGTCACCTCGAATACCTCGGTCGCGCTGACCGGCAGGTCAAGGTCCGTGGGGTCCGCATCGAACCCGGCGAGGTCGAGACGGTCCTCCTCGGCCACGACAGCGTCGTCTCCTGCGCGGTCGTGGCACACGGCGACCGTCTCGCCGCGTACTGCGTGCTCGCCGCGCCGGCGACCGTCCACGACCTCCGTGCTTGGTGCGCCCGGACACTCCCCGAGCACATGGTGCCCAACGCGTTCGTCTTCCTGGACGCTCTTCCGCTCAACCCGAATGGGAAGGTGGACTGGGCCGCGCTGCCCGCACCGGACAGCTCCAGACCCGAGCTGAGTACCGAGTTCGCCGCCGCGCGCACCGACGTGGAGGAGGCGGTCGCGCGCATCTGGGCACAGGTCCTGGGGCTGGCACAGGTGGGGATCCACGACAACTTCTTCGCCCTGGGCGGGCATTCCCTGCTCGCGATCCGGGCCGTCGCAGGTATCACCAAGCAGTTGGGCGCGGCGGTGACCGTCCGGGACGTGTTCGCCACCCCCACAGTGGCCGGACTCGCCGCCAAGGTCGAAGCGTGGACCGGCGAAGCCGCGCCCGCGATGACCGCGCGATCGGCCAAGGACCTGCCGCTCTCCTTCGGCCAGCGACGACTGTGGTTTCTGGACCAGCTGACCCCGCACAGCGCCGACTACGTGGTCTGCGTCGGCCTCCGGGTGACCGGCGACCTGCGAGTCACGGCGCTCGAGTCCGCGTTCTCCGCCCTCGTCAGCCGTCACGAGGTACTCCGCACGCGGTTTGTGGCCGGTCCGGCGCTGGAGCCCCGGCAGGTCGTCGAGGAGCCCTGGCCGGTCGCGGCGACCATTGTGGACCTCACCGCCGTCGCCGGCGGCGCGAACCGGGAACGGGCGGCCGACGAGGCGATCGGCGCGGAGGCACACCGGCCGTTCGACCTCGCGGCGGGACACCTGCTGCGGGTGAGCGTCGTGCACCTGGCTCAGGACGAGCACCTTGTTCTGGTATGCATGCACCACATCGTCACCGACGCGTGGTCGCTCGGCGTACTCGCACGTGAGCTCCGGGAGCTCTACGCCGCGGCGGTGGAGGACAGAAGTGCCGACCTGCCCGCGTTGCCGGTGCAGTACGGCGACTTCACGATGTGGCAACGCGAGTGGCTGCCGGTCGTCTCGGCGAAGCAGCTGAGCTTCTGGCGCTCCGCGCTCGACGGACTGCGACCGCTCGACCTGCCCACCGACCGTCCCCGCCCGGCCGCCCGCTCCGGGCGTGGCGCCGCGTACCTGTTCACCGTCCCGGACGGCATCGTCTCCGGGTTGCGGGACATCGCCCGCGGCCAGGACGCGTCGCTGTTCATGGTGGTCCTGGCCGCCTTCCAACTGCTGCTGTCCCACTGGTGCCGGCAGGACGACGTGGCGGTCGGTGTCGTATCCGCCGGCCGGAGCAGGCCCGAGGTGCAACACCTGATCGGACTGTTCGTCGACACCGTCGTCATCCGCTGCGATCTGGCCGGAGACCCGGCGTTTCCGGAGATCCTGCGAAGGGTCAAGGCGGCGACTCTCGACGCCTTCGACAACCAACACCTTCCCTTCGAACGGGTGGTGGAGCACCTCGCGCCGGAACGCGACCTGTCGCGGCAGCCGCTGTTTCAGGTCCTCTTCAGCATGCACACCGCTACCGGCGAAGGCTGGACACTGCCGGGTCTCGCCGTCGAACAGTTCCACGTGCCCAGCCACACCGCGAAGTTCGACCTGTCAGTCGTGCTCACCGAGCGGGACGGCGGCGACCTCGCCGGACATCTGACCTACTCTACGGACCTGTTCGACGAAGGCACCATCGACCGGCTCGTCGCCCGGTTCGGGACGCTGCTCGCGGCCGTGGTCGCCGATCCGCGACGTCAGGTCACCGCGGTCGAGGTCGTCCCGGCGGCCGAGCGGTCTCAGCTGGAGCGGTGGAGCGGGACCGCGGCGGGGCACGCGGACGACAAGTGTCTACACCAGCTCGTCGAGGAGCAGGCACGGGTACGGCCCGGCGCGGTCGCCGTCGTGTCCGGCACGGAGCGGCTGACGTACGCACAGCTGAACGCCGCGGCGAACCGACTGGCTCATCACCTCCGCGCGCGCGGGGTCGGGCCCGACATACCCGTCGGCGTACACCTCCACAGAGGACTCGACATGGTCGTGGCGCTTCTGGGTGTGTTGAAGGCCGGCGGTGCCTACCTGCCGCTGGACCCGAGCTATCCGGCGGAGCGGCTGGCGTTCATGCTCCGGGACAGCGCGGCCGAGCTGGTGGTGACCCGCGACGACCTCGCCGGCCGGCTGCCCGACCATGCCGGCCAGATGGTCCTGCTCGACACCGACGCCGCGGCGCTCGACACGTGCCCGGCGACCGATCCGCCACCCGGTGCGGGCCCGGACCACCTGGCGTACGTCATCTACACCTCGGGTTCGACCGGCGTCCCGAAGGGTGTGCTCACACCACACCGCGCGGTGGTCAACTTCCTGCGGTACATCCACGGGTTGGCGGACGTCACTCCGTCCGATGTGGTCGGTCAGGCCGCCACGTTCAGCTTCGACATTTCCGTCTTCGAATGCTGGGGCGCGTTGACGGCCGGGGCCACGATGGTCGTCATCCCCACCGAGGTACTCGTCGACCCCGACCGGCTGAGGGCGGCCTTCGACGCGTACGGCGTGACCGTCATGCGGATCGGTGCCGTGCTGCTCAACAGCCACCTGTCGGCGCGGCCACGCCTGCTCGCCGGTTTGAAGACGGTGTGCTACGGCGGCGAGGCCGTCCCGCGTGCCGTGGTCGACGGGATCCTGGCCACGCCGCACGCACCCGGCCAGCTGATCCACTGGTACGGGCCCACCGAGACCACCGTCATCTCCACCTGCCACGTCGTCGGCTCGGCGGGAACGGGTGCCGTCATGCCCATCGGGCGCCCGATCGCCGACACTCAGCTGTACATTGTGGACGTCCGTGGACAGTTGGCGCCCATCGGCACCCCGGGGGAGCTGTGGATCGGCGGGGCCGGTGTGGCTCGGGGCTACCTCGGCCGTCCGGAGCTGACCGCCGAGCGGTTCGTCCCGAACCCTTTCTCCACGGTGCCGGGCGCACGCGTCTACCGCACCGGCGATCTGGTCCGCTGGCTCCCCGACGGCACCCTCGAGTTCGTCGGCCGCACCGACCACCAGGTCAAGGTCCGCGGCCACCGGGTCGAGCCGGCCGAGGTCGAGGCGGCGTTGACCGCCCACCCCGCGGTGAGACAGGCGGTCGTGACCGCCCGAGACGACAGCCTGGTGGCCTACCTCGTCGCCGACGACGAGCATCGCAGAAGCGAGGGGGAGCGGGCCCTGCTGGAGGAGTGGCGGTCCAAATGGGACTCCGCCTACCGATCGCCCGGCGCCGGCGCGGGATACGCGATCTGGACCAGCTCCGCCACCGGAGAACCCATACCCGAGGCCGAGATGCGGGAATGGCATCACTCGACCGCGGAGCGGATCCTGGCGCTGCGCCCGAAGCGGGTGCTGGAGATCGGCGTCGGCACGGGACTGATCCTGTCGTCGGTGGCGCCGTTGTGCGAGTCGTACACCGGCACCGACATCTCCCCGGCCGCGATCGAGACGCTGCGCACCGGGCTCGGCGAAGACCTCGTCGACCGGGTCGATCTCCGGGTGCGGCCGGCGGACGTCCTCGACGACATTCCACCGCGCTCCTTCGACGTCGTCATCCTGAACTCCGTCGTGCAGTACTTCCCGAGCCTCGACTACCTCCTTCAGGTGCTACGCGGAGCGCTGGCGTGCCTTAGCCCGGGCGGTGCGGTCTTCGTCGGCGACGTGCGCAACCTCCGCCTGCTCCGCTGCATGCGTACGGCTGTGGAGCTGCGACGGCACGGCACCGCGCGCGAGGTGACGGCGGGGGTCGACGCCGCGCTGCGCCTGGAGACCGAGCTGCTCCTCGATCCGGACTTCTTCGCGGCCCTGCCAGAGCATCTCGACGGTGTCGCGGCGTGCGAGGTCCGGGTCAAGGCGGGCGGCTACGACAACGAGCTGAGCCGCTACCGGTACGACGTGGTGATACGTACGTCGGCCGCCGGCGATCCGGCAGTGCCCCAGATCCGGTGGAGTCCACAGGACACTGTGGACAGCGTCGAAGCACGCCTGCGCACCGAAACGCGGGGCCTCCAGCTGCTGTCCGTGCCCAACCGGAGGGTAATCGCCGACCACCGCGCGATGTGCGTGGTCGACAGTGGAGGCGACATCGCCGAGGCCTTGCGGGTGTCGCGCGGCCGGCCGGACGCCCCGGCGCTGGAAGAGTTTCAGCGACTGGCCGACCGCACCGGACACGACATGGCGGCGACCTGGTCGGCGAACGCCGACGACGGTGCGCTCGACATCCTTTTCAGCAAAGCTTCGACCGCCCAGGCGGCCCTCTACCGCACGGACCCGCCGAGCCTGGACCTCGCCCGGTACGCCAACTCCCCGGCCCGGTCGAGCGGCGACGGCGACCTGTTGCTGTCCGTACGCCGGCACGTGGCCGGACGCCTTCCGGACTTCATGGTCCCGTCGTCGATGATGCTGCTGGCCGAGCTCCCACTGACACCCAACGGCAAAGTGGACCGCCGCGCGCTGCCCGAGCCGGAACATCAGGCGGTGCGGGCCGGCCGCGAACCCCGGACGGCAACAGAAGAGCTGCTGTGCGAGGTCTTCGCCGAGATACTCGGCCTGCCCACGATCTCCATCGACAGCGACTTCTTCGAGTCCGGCGGCCACTCGCTGCTCGCCACCCGGATCGCGGCCCGCGTGCGGTCGCGGCTCGGCGTCCCGCTGAGCATCAGGACGCTGTTCGAAGCGCCCACCGTCGCCCTGCTCGCCGAAAGCCTCGACCACAGCGGCACCACCGCCCGGTCAAT
Source organism: Phytohabitans sp. LZ39 (assembly GCF_059359075.1). Taxonomy (NCBI): domain Bacteria; kingdom Bacillati; phylum Actinomycetota; class Actinomycetes; order Micromonosporales; family Micromonosporaceae; genus Phytohabitans; species Phytohabitans sp. LZ39. Next base: position 193,616 of record NZ_JCADBM010000006.1, read on the forward strand.
GCGACCACGCAGGGACCGCCAGCCCTAGCAACGAGGCCCGCGTCAGCCACAGCAGCGCTGGGGGTGCTCCCGCGACGCGGGCGGACGTCAGGCGGCCGGGACGGGTCGGCCTCCGCCGGCGTTCGGGGAGCTTGCCGGCAGGGCCATCACCGCGGGGGCGGTGTCCCGTCCCGACCGCTACCGAAACAGCGCCCCCGGCACCGCCGGCGTTACTCGCTGCTTTGCGCTCGTAGCGGCGTTGAGCTGACCAAGGACGCGACCGTCCGAGGACGGAGCGTGACTTTAGCCCCCGTAGATGGCGAGGACCTCTGGCACACTCCTGCCGAAATTTTGGCTCCAATGCCCGTGTGTGAGGCTCCAGCGTTGTGAGCTTCTGCCGCCGTCGAACTGAATCACCCACTCCGCACCTACTGAGTAGAGCCGGTTGACGGCCGCCGCGAGGGTTACCGGCTCTGACATCTGGATATAGATTCTTCCTGTGGTGAAGTTGTAACCCACCAGGGTGCGTCCTTTGTTCTCGTTGGCGTCACTGGGAGCGTCCCATGGGATGAACCCCATCGTCGCCTCGTAGAACCCGTTGAACTCGTTGAAGATGTCGGACAGGGTGTATGCGCCCCGATCTGGGCATTCGCATTGGTTGCCGAAGTCTCCGAAGGCGACCTGTTGGAAAGCGGCGTTGGGATCTCCGAGTCGAATCATGCGCTTGCGGAAACCCCATGCGGCGTCACCGTGGTGGTCATACGCGTACCCTGGAGTTTGCACTACGTCGAAATTCTTTTCGGGGAGTGACAGTCGCGATGTCGAGCCGCCGTCGTCGACCAGGAATCCCGCGTTCACCAGGCCGAAGAGCTTGGATGAAGGCGGCACTGCCGGTCCTCCTCCGGCACGGATGTAGTCGGCCCATTCCCCGGCATACCTCTTGTGAAACCTGCTCTCAGAGCCGGTTTGGCAGCATTGCCTCTGGGACACGACGCGGAGCTTCGCACCGAGCGATCTATCGACGAGCCACAGCTCATGGGCACCGGAATAGCAGTGCGCGACGCCGAGCACCCTGGAGAAGGTGCCCCAGTCGAAGGGACACGCCGTGTTCCCGCCTTCGGGTGGGTCAGTCGGGCCGGCGTTTGCCGAAGGCGCGCCAGGTAGTAGCAGCGCGGTCGCAGTGGCGATGGTCGCCACACCGGCGGCAAGGGCACGTCGCAGAATTGTGCGCATGTTGGTCCTCCCGACCACGTTGACGAATGATCCGCGATCGACGCGGTCAGTAGGACGGTGTGCCGCCTCGGTAGACGGCACCGTTGCTCAGTTCGCAGTGGCTCCACGCGTACGACGTCACGTCGGCGTCGTAGAGCATGTTCGTGGTGCCGACGTAGAAGTTGGGGTTGCGCGACCGCTGCTCCACGCCGGCGTAGAGAACCTCGTTGTCGGAGTTGCGGTGGACCTTCACGTAGCAGTTTTCCGTGTAGAGATCACCGACCGTGGCGCGGACGCTCCCCGCGACGGTTCGGCAGGTAGGGCTGTAGTACAGGTCGACCGCGATGCCTGGACCGATGGGCGTCGTACGCGCGATCCGCCAGTTGGCGCACTCGGCGACCGGGAGGTTGTCGCAATTGGAGGAGTCGCCGATGTGGCCACTGTGCCAACCGCATGTGACGGCGGCTTGGCTCGGTGCGGCAAGGCCGAGTCCCCCGGCGATCGCGATCACGGCGCATGCCAGGATGCTAGCGATTCTTCGCATGAAGTGTCCTCAGCTACCGGGGAAGGGCGGGCAGTGGACGCGACTGCCGCGGTTGGTCAAGTAGTAGTCGGACACCCAACCTCGGTAATTGTCGTAGGCGACGTAGCTCCATGTGGAAACGCCATTGATGTTCTGACCCGAGTCGTAGCACCAGAGATCCACTGTCGCGGCAGCCGGTATCGAGGTGAGCCATCCACAGCCCGTGCCTGGGCCTTTCCGCATGTTCACGTTGTTGGTCCAGGTGCCGACGGTGTCGGTGCCCGAGTCCAGGTTCTCCACGACGTGGTTGCTGCACGAGTACGCCGCCTGTGCGGCGGTGGACGGGATAACCGTGACCGCGCCGACCACGGCGGCCGCGAGACCTAGCTGAGCCCCCGTCAGGCGAATCCGCTGAGATGCGCTTCGCATTTGTTCTCTCCTTGCGTGCCTCTTTGGTTGTTGGATCAGTGCGCATCCGATTGTCGGGTTCGCCGGGTCGCCGGAACAGGACATTCGTCTGTCGCCGAATGTCGGCCGACAAGATCAGAACCGGCGCCGCCGCGTCGACACGGAGAGTGAGGCGCCAGCCAGTGCGCCATCCTGAGCACGTCCATCCAGACGCCCACATGGCCAAGTGCGGATACACTTCGGATCGATCGGTGACGTCCGTCCTTCGAGGCCTGGGGCATGCTGCGTATCCACTTCACGCCACAGGATGTGGCGCGGGTTCGCATGGTGGTGTTGGGACCCTTGGCCGAGACCCAGCTGAGCATGCGCACGCTGCACAATCCGATGGCCAGGGTGGAGTTCACGGGTTGGCGGGAAAGAGTTGCCCCGCGAGTGCCGGGGCAGGTTCGCGCGCTCGCGCGCTTCCTTGCCCCTACGACTTGCGGTCCCATCGACCTTTTCACCCCGGTCGGACCGGTGGCCGACGTCGACCACGGGCTGGACCGGCTGCTTGGCGCGCCCGAGCTGCGCGAAGAACTGGCGGTGCCGTGCCACCGCAGCCACCCGCGGCCGGCGTGGCTGACGCCGACTCTGGATCGAGGCGACCGTGACCACCTCGCTGCGGTGCTCCGCGCGGGTCACCAGGTGGCGATCAAACCGTTCTGGCGAGAGCTGGAATCCGCGCTGGAGATCGAGCGGACCCGATGTGCGCGGCTGCTCCTGGAGGGTGGCGTCGACATGTTGATGGCCGGTCTCCATCCATCGATCCGATGGCGGGACGGCGTTCTGGAGCTTACCGAGTATCGGCCGCATGTCGATTCGGCCATCCACCTATCCGGTCGCGGTGTGATTCTCGCGCCGTCGTTCTTCTGCCAGCCCGGGCCGATGGTATTCACTTCGTGCGCCGACGCCGGCGACTCCCCGACACTGATTTATCCCATCGATCGGGACCTCCGGAGAGTCGCGAGAATCTGGGCGCCGACTGGCCAAGGCGGCCAAAGGGCTCTGCGAGCGCTGCTGGGCCGCGCCAGAGCGACGGTACTGGAGGTGATCGCGTCGGGCTCGGTCACCACCACGGAAATCGCCCGTCGGGCGGGAATCTCGCCTTCCAGCGCCAGCGAGCATGCCACGGTCCTCCGCGACGCCGGCCTCGTCGCCAGCCGCCGAGACCAAAACCGAGTCCTACATACGATCACGTCGGCTGGAGCCGCCATCCTGAACGGCACAAGCAAGTCTGTGGCCGCAGACCCGCAGAGGCGTTGAGGGCGGCCTGATGACTTCTGCCTCCGCCACCCTCGTCTGCTACCGCCGAATCGGGAAGGTCCAACTAAGACGCTCTCTTAGTGGACGGCGAGGAGCTTGCGCCAGGTGAGCCTGCCGACTCTGCCGTCGTCGTCGAGCGAGTGCCGCCGCTGGAAGCCCTTGACCGCCTTCAGCGTGTCGTTGCCGAACAGGCCGTCCTCGTCGAGGCGGCGGCCGCCCAGCTCCGGGTGCTTGTTGCGGACAGCGCAGTTCAGCCGTGCCTGTACCCAGCGGACGTTGTCGCTGCGGCGGCTCTCGTCCTTCACCAGATCCCGGCCGGGGAACGGCCGGTCGGGCCGCCCGATCGCGCTGATCGGTGCCACGGCGACCCCGCCACCCAGGCCCTTGCGGAAGCCGATGTCCCCGTCGTCGAACCGTCTCAACCACGTCGCGGTGCTGAACAGCCGCTTGATCGGCTTGCCCCGCGCCGCGCAGATGATGCCCGAGACGTAGCCCGAGCAGTCCCCGCCCCTGTTTCTCGACGGGACTCCGCCCAGCACGTAACGCTGGCCCACGCAGGCGTCCGCGTACCGCTTGGCCTCCGCCGCGGCGGCATCGGACAGCACGAGGTGGAACGTGTGCCGGAACAGCCGGTGCGTCGCACCCCGCGCGGCCGACCCGCGCAGGCACCCCTTGCCACCCCGCGACTCGTAGTTGACGCCGCCGAGCGTGCAGGCGATGTGCCCGAACCTGTGGTCGAGCTCGTCGGCCGTGCTCATGCCGACCTGAAGCAGCTTGGTCATCTCAGCTCACATCCTCGGGCGCGGTCGACACCTGCTCGCCGGCTCCCCGGCCGCGGTTGGCAGTCTCGATCTCCTGGACCTGGGCGGCGATGTCCGCGACCTCCTCGCCGGACAACCTCTCGCCCTCCGACGCCCGCGCCTCCGGCGTCACGCCCTCTTCCACGTCGACGTCCTCGAACGGCGTCACGTCGGCATCCGCCGCTGGCGGCTGCCCGCCCGTCTGCGCGTCACCCGGAACGGCGGCGGCCGGATCTTCTGGTTCACCCATCGCTTGCATCTCCTCGCTCATCGATGCCTGCGGCGTGGACGCGACCCCGGCTCCGGCGGATCACGCCGACACAGCCCAGGACCACTGCTGCGACCCAGTATCGGCCCGTCCGAGCCGGACGAATGTCGGCCACCCACCCACGCGACTGTCCACATGACGACACCGGGTCGCCCGAGGCAAAGCACTACAACGGCAGGTCTGAACTGGTCGGCGGGGCGGGTTGGCTGAAGGCGCCACCTTGCGGGCGGCCTAGGATGTGGGGTATGACCGCGCCGACCGGGCAGCCGGTGGAGGAGTTTCTCGCCGCCGTGCCGAGTGAGAGCCGGCGGGCCGACGCCGGTCAGCTCATCGCGCTCATGCGCGAGATCACCGGCGAGGAGCCGGTGATGTGGGGGCCGAGCATCGTCGGCTTCGGCCGGTATCACTACCGGTACGACAGCGGCCGTGAGGGTGACAGCGCGTTGGCCGGGTTCTCGCCACGCAAGCAGCACCTCGTGGTCTACCTCGTCGGCGGGTTCGAGGATCGGCACGCCTCGACGCTCGCGCGGCTCGGGCCACACAAGACCGGCAAGGGCTGCCTCTACCTGAAGAGCCTCGACGGCGTCGACCTGGGCGTGTTGCGCGAGCTGGTCGACCGCTCGGTGCGGGTGCACAAAGGTGTCGACCGCGCGAGTTCCTGACCGGGCGGCGGGCCGCGACTTCATCCCCGCGGGGTGAGGCGCTCCTGTCCGAGGGTTGCGACGATCGTTGCAGCCCATCGGAAGGAGCACCATGAGTGAGCCGATCGTGCTGATCCACGGGCTCTGGATGACCGCCCGCAGCTGGGATCGCTGGGTGGAGTACTACCGGGCGAAGGGGCACGAGGTCATCGCGCCGACGTACCCGGGATTCGAGATCGAGGTCGAGGCGCTGCGGGAAAAGCCCGACGTCATCGCCGAGGCGTCCGTCGCCGCGACGGTCGACCACCTCAGCGAGGTGATCGAGAGCCTGGACCGTCCGCCGATCATCATGGGCCACTCCTTCGGCGGCACCTTCACCCAGATCCTGGTGAACCGGGGGCTTGGCGCCGCCGCGGTGGTCATCGACTCGGCGCCGCCCGAGGGTGTGCGGGTCAACCCGCCGTCGCAGATCAAATCCCTGTTTCCGGTCCTCAAGAACCCGGCCAACCGCCACCGCGCGGTGGGTTTCACCAAGGAGCAGTTCCACTACGCCTTCGCGAACACGGTCAGCCGGGAGGAGTCCGACGCGGCGTACGACCTCCTCCACATCCCGGCGCCCGGCAGCTGGGTGTGGGCCTACGGTCTGATAGCCAACTGGAAGCCGGGCCACCAGGAGACCTGGGTCGACTACGACCTGGACGACCGTGCCCCGCTGCTGTTCATCATCGGGGGCAAGGACCACCTGATGCCGCCGTCGGTGATCCGGTCGAACGCGAAGAAGTACCGCAACTCCACGGCGACAACCGACACCCACGAGTTTCCGGACCGCTCACACTTCACCGGTGTCGAGCCTGGCTGGGAGCAGGTGGCCGACTACGCGCTCGATTGGGCGACTCGCCACGTGCGAGCCGCCTGACCGGTCGGGCAGGCCAGCCGCGCCTGGGGGTGAACCCGTCACCCCCAGGCGGTTCGCTAGCGGAACGCGCGGGGATTCACCTGTACGAGCTGCCCGGCGTGCGGTATGCCGAGGAACGCGGCGATGCTCCACGACGTGGCGTAGAGGCGTCCACCGATGTACTCCAGGCCGGTCGGCATCGTGACCTGGGCGTGAGTGATCCTGCCACGCTCGATCCTGGTGATCCGGCCCACTGTGGACGGATCGAATCCGGGCGGCGGCTCACCCGGCGGGGCTCCATGGAGCACCTCGGAGGCGTAGACGGTGCCGGTCGGCGCCACCGCGATGCCGGTCAGCGACGTGAATCCGTGCCAGACCTTGAGCACCTTGCCGGTCCGGCCGTCGAGCTTCCAGATGGCCGCGGCACCGGGTTGTTCCGCGCCCAGCGTCGATACGTACACGTATTTGCCATGCACCGCGACGCCGGTCGGTACCGAGTCGCAGCCGATCGTGCCGGGGTTGGCCTGCGCGCCGGGCGCGAGGCATTCCGGTGTCTTGGCGTTCGGCGGGACGAAGTAGGTGGAGATCTTGCCGGTGCGCGGATCCACCCGCAGGACGTCGTTGGCTCCACCGTCGGCGATCAGCAGACCCCATCGGGTGTACGTCATGCTGAACGGGTTGGACAGGGCGTCGTAGGGCTGACCTGACGGATCGAACTGGACCTGTCCATCCGGGTTGTGCTTCAGCTCGTAGGCCATCAGGTCGGCCAGGACGCGGACACCCGTTCCATCCTTGTTGGCCACCAGCAGCGACGCCGGCGGGTACCCGGTCGGTGGCGGAGGACCTTCCGGACCCCCGCCGCCCAACACGACGAAGATCTTGTTGGCGTACGTCGCCACGCCTGACGGGCTCGGCAGTCCCGAAATGACGGTGCGCTGCGCGCCTGTCTTGAGGTTGACCGCCGTGATCTCGCCGGTGTCCGACTCGGCGACGACCGCACGCGTGGACGACACGATGTCCAAGCCGTACGGTCCGTCCAGTCCACTCGTGATGGTCTTGACCGGCGGTCCAGGACGCCCGGTCGACGCGGCCGCCGGGGACGCCGCCAGCACGCTCAGCGCGCTCGCGCCGATCGCGGCGAACGCTCTCAGCGCATAGGAACTTTTCATCCTCTCCCTTTCCCTGGGGGTAGGGGCTCGGCGGGCGATGGATAGGTGAGTCGCCGCCATTCAGCGCGGCAGCGTGTCCGTCGCGCTCCAGTGCGTAGTGTGCGTCGTGCCGCGGATCCCACGAGCCGATACCGCTGAACACGTTTGTCGGATAGCCGACCACCGCGCGCGCCTGAAGGGGTAGGTGAAGTCAGCGAAGGTTTTGTTCGGTGGTGGGCGGTGTAGATCGCCGGTGGCGGCGTACCACGAGCACGATGGTGACCAGGACCGCGGCGAGTGTGGCTTGGAGCCCTAGCCAGGCCGCTTGCCAGCCGGTCCGGATGGGGCGTATTGGCGGGTTCGCGCCGGGTCGGACGGCTCCGCTGGCGATGCTTTCGTCCGCGATGTCGAGGGATCCGACGTCGCCCTTCGGTGTCAAGAGCGTGCGGGTGCGGCCGTCGGGACTCAGCGCCAGCACGGCGTTCCTGACGACGGCGAAGTATTGGTTCGGGTAGCCCCACGCGTCGTTGTTCGGGTCAGCCTTGGCCGGGTCCCAGTCGGATGACATGCGGGAGCCCGGGTAGTTCACGACGACGATCGCGTCGCCGGATGGCCACCAGCCCAGCAGGCGTACCGCGCCCACGTTGGTGATCTGCGGGAAGGTAAGGCCGCGCTGTTCCGCACCGGACATGGGGTCCAGGACCCGCAGGCTCCACCGGCTGGTGAACCCGCGCCGGCCCGGATCGTCCGCGCAGCAGGCCGCCCGGCTGACCACGACAAGGCCGTTGCCGTCGGGGGTGTAGGCGCCCTTGCCGGCCAGCTGGCTGTCGTGCCGCAGCGTGAATCCGCCGAGTCTGGTTGCCTGCCGGTCGAACACCGTCACCTGGTCACCCACCTGTACCGCCAGGCGGGAGCCGTCCGGGGTGAACGCCACCATGTGCCCCGGCATGGTGCCTACCGCCTTCGCGCTGACGTCGACAAGGCGGGCGAACCGTCCCGTCTCCAGGTCGAGCAGGCCGGCGGTCGCCGCGTCGGCGATGAAGGCGCCCCCCTCCTGGTGCCCGGTTTGCCGGATCACCGCGAGGGTGTCGCCGTCCGGTGCCCAGCCGAGCGGCCGGTACTGAGTGGTCGAGTCGGTACCGGGCAGGTCGTCCGAGCGGCCGGTCACCAGGTCGTACAGCGCCGACCATACGACGAACCGGGTGCCGTCCGGCGACAGCATGGCGTCCAAACCGGCCGGAGCATCGCCGTCGTAGTCCCATGTCCGGTACGTGTTGTCGGTGGCGCCGACCGCCACCATCGTCGTTTCTGGAAACGCCAGGCTCGGCGGCGGGCTTGTCTTCCCCGACAGCAGCAGCGCCGCCGGGCCCGCGGGCGCCTGCTTCGCGGTGGCCGTCCAGGCGTGGGCCATGCTCACCCGGTCGGGCAGCGACGCCGGCTTGGCGACGGCGCCCGGCGCGGGCGGGTCGCCCGTTTCGGTAAGCAGGACCGGCGTCGCTATCACCAATGCCGCGACGGCCGCCAAGGCCGAGGTGATGCGCAAGCGCCGGTTTCTGCGCAGGCGCCGGCCTCGGGCCAGCGCCGCCTCGTACACGTCGAAGGGGGGCACCGTGCTGCCGGCGTCGCTCAGGGCCTGCCGGAGGCGTTCACTCACCGCGTCACATCCTTGCTCAGCGTCGGCGCGTCATCGTCCACCAGCTGAGGGGCGATGGCGCGCAGCCGTTGGAGGGCGTCGTGCTTGGCCCGCTTGACGGTGCCGACGGTCACCTGGAGTACATCGGCCACCTGCGTTTCGGTCAGGTCCTCGTAGAACCGGAGCACGATGACGGCGCGTTGCCGCGGCGGCAGCTGCGCCAGTGCGCGCAACACGGTTATCCGCAGCGCCGTATCCGCCGTGGTGTCCACTCCCGACCAGTGCGGCGGCTCCTCGGCGAGGGCCTCGTCGACCCGCTTGCGCCGCCAGCGCGACACCTGCTCGTTGTAGAGCACCCGGCGTACGTACGCGTCCGGGTCGCCGTCGCGGACGCGCGGCCAGTGTGCGGCGGTCTTGGCCAGCGCCGACTGCACCAGATCCTCCGCCAGGTGGTAGTCGCCGGTCAGCAGGAACGCCGCGCGCGACAGCGCCCCCGACCGGCTCACCACGAACTCCCGGAAACCCGCGTAGCGGTCCACCGCACCTCCGTCGTGATCGTCACCCATATTCAAACGCGAGATACCACACGGACGGTTGAGCCCGTGGCGCGCGAGCTTCCCACGTCAGCGTCGCGCAAGTGGGGTGTAAGCGTGCGTCCTTACGCTGCTGGCAAATCGAGCGACGATTAGGGATGTAACAATGACGGGGCTTTTCCGCTATGTGCACACACGCGGGCGACCATTGTTCGTGTTGGTGCTCATGGCCGTGCTGTTGTCGGCGGTGGGAGTGGTGGTCCGGCCCGCGCCGGCGGCGGCCGACGACTGGTATCGGGATCCGTGTTTCAACGCCCGGCAGGAAAACACTGTGCTGTCGTGGGCCGAGACCGAGCTGGAGGCGGCGCCTGATGCGGTCTGGCGGCGGTACGGTAACCGCGACAGGGCTACTGAGCAGACATACGCCGTGGCCTGGTCGACGACGAGATCGGCCTCGATCACGGTTGAGGGTTCGCTGGACCTGGCGAAGATCCTGGAGCTGAGTGGGACCTATCAGTCGCAGATTAGCGTGCAGCAGTCGGTGACGGACACCGAGGTCGTGCGGACCGTGCCGGGTGAGTTCGTGACGATGAAACCGTACATTCTGTACCGGTTCATTAAGGTGATCACGGCGTGGATCAAGGCCGATGGCAGCGGCCATTGCGGGCTTTCGGCGTCGGTGGCGCGGGTGCCCACGTCCTGGGGCCGATGCCTGGTGCGCGACAACGTGACGTTAGAGGAGCAATGCGGGGCTGGTGTCATCCGTTCGGGTCAGGGGCCGGGTACCGGTGGGACGGCACCGCCGACGCCGCCGGTGCCGCAGCCGGTGACGGACGTGCGGCACGTGGCCGACGGCACGGTGCTGGCAACGACGGATACCAAGCGGATTTACAAGATGGTGGGTGGGGCGCCGGTGTGGCAGGCGACCTGCGACAACGGGATTTGTGAGCCGCAGTCCCGGCCGACGACGCAGGCGGTGATCAACGCTGGTCCGGCCACGCCGCGTAATGGTTCGTCGGCGATCGACCAGCGCGGCCGGGTATACATCTTCGTGGGTGGTTCCCCGTTGTGGCAGGACTCGTGCGCCGCCCCGGTCAACTGCGGTACGCCGGTGAAGGTGTCCGACTGGTCGATCGATGCCCGCGATCACATGAACCGGCTGCCCGCGGACGGCAACCTGGTGCAGGCGGTGTCGAACGGCACTGATCTGCCGGTGGCCGCGACGTTGGGTGGGGCGCTGGTGCCGTTCGCGAACCAGCAGGAGGTCATCGAGACCGGTCACGGCACGGACTGGGCTCGGAAGGTGACCGCGATCAGTGGGAACAGCTATCACGCGTTGGGGTTGGACCCGGCCAACGGCACCCTGGTCCAGGGGGTGGCCGGTGGGGTTTCCACCGCGGTGGCCGCGATCGCCGGTAAGGCGGTCATCCCGTTCGCCAGCCCGCAGGAGGTCATCGATTCCGGGCACGGCACCAACTGGGCCAGCAAGGTCCGGGCTGTCCCGGCCCGGTTCTTCCACTCAAGGGCCCGGGTGCCTACCGACAACACGCTGATCCAGGGTGCTGGTGGGGGTGTGTCCACGCCGGTGGCGACCATGGTCGGTGGGGCGCGGATCAACTTCGGCAGCCCGCAGGAGGTCATCGACGCCGGGTACGGCACGGACTGGCCGAGCAAGGTCCAGATCATCCCGATCCGGGCGTTCAACGAACTCCGCGCCGACGTGCCGGCCGACGGCACCCTGATCCAGGGCATCAACGGCAGCACCCCGGTCGCCAAAATCGTCGGCGGCGCCGTAGTCCCCTTCGCCAACCCACAGGAAGTCGTCGACCTCGGCTACGGCGCCGAATGGGCCCTGCACGTACGCGCGGTACCACCACGCGCATACCACGCACTGCCGACCACGCCGCCGACGAAGACCCTGGTGCAGGGGAAGTCGGGCGACACGTTGACGGCGGTCGCGCAGGTCGTCGGCGGCGCACGCATCCCGTTCAGCAGCGGCGCCGACGCCACCGCGGTGTTCGGCCCGGAGTGGTCCGAGCGCGTCCAGCGGATCCCGACCCGCGCCTACACCGCCATGCCACTCACGCCGGCGGACGGCACCCTCATGGTCAACGAGGGCAGCGTCCTCTACCACGCGCTTCAAGGCAACGTCGAACGGGCGGCGAGCTGTCCGGAGTCGCCAGCGTGTTCGTCCAGCCTGCCGATGGTGCTGGACAAGCAGTTGGCGGGGATACGCGAGTACGGGCCGGCGGGCTTGGCCTGGGCCGACGTCGACGGCGACGGCAAGGCCGACTACTGCCGCCGCCTCGGCACGGTCAACCACCAGGACAGCAAGGTCTCCTGCACGCTGTCGACCGGCACCGGCTACGGCGCGACGGTCACGTCGGGCGTCACCGACTGGGGATGGCTCATCGGTCGGCAGTGGACAGACGTCAACGGGGACAAGAAGGCCGACTACTGCCGGATCGGCGGTGCCGACAACCGCGCCAACGCCAACGCGGTCTGCACGCCGTCGACCGGCACCGGCTTCGGCCCCACCTTCGTCTCCGCGAAGCTCGACGCCGGGCACTCCGTCGGCCGGGCCTGGGCGGACGTCAACGGAGACGGCCGGGCGGACTACTGCCGGGTGCGCGGGACCACCAACCACACCAACGCGTTCGTGTCCTGTACCCCCTCGACCGGGACCGGTTTCGGGGCCGACATCAACTCGTCCAGTTTGGACTGGGGCTTCCCCGCCGGGCGGGCGTTCACCGACTTCAACGGCGACGGCAAGGCCGACTACTGCCGGGTCGTCGGCACAGCCAACCACACGGCGGCGCACGTGGCCTGCACCGTCTCCAACGGAGGTGACTTCGGGGCCACGTACGTGTCTCCGGCGACCGACTGGGGATTCAGCTCCGACCGGGTGTGGGCGGACGTCAACGGTGACAAGAAGTCCGACTACTGCCGCCGTGTCGGCTCGATGGCCGAGCCGCGGATGGCGTGCACGCCCTCGACCGGCACCGGTTTCGGCCCGACCTTCGTCTCCGGCCTGGCCGACTGGGGCCAGCCCGGCAGCCGCACCTGGAACGACGTGAACGGTGACGGCAAGGCGGACTTCTGCCGGGTCCGCGGCACGGCCAACCACACCGACTCGTTGGTGTCCTGCCTGCTGTCGACCGGCACCGGCTTCGGCGCCGAGGTCAACTCGGCGACGACCCTCGACTGGGGCTTCCACACCGGTCGCGGCTGGGCGGACGTCAACGGCGACGGTCGGACCGACTACTGCCGGCGGGTCGGCGGCAGTGTCAACGACACCCGGGTGTCCTGCTCCGCCTCCACCGGCGGCGGGTTCGCCAGCAGTGTCGTGTCCGGCGTCCTGGAGTGGGGACTCGCAGACTAACCACCCCCGAGGGTCGACCGCGCGCGCCGTACCTGTGCGGCGCGCGCGGTCGGCTGACTACTGTGGCTTTTCCAAGCAGCTGCCGCAGAACCCGCCGGGCCCTGGCGGGCAGTCCGGATCGTCCTCGTACCAGACGGTCGCCGCGACCAGGGGGTCGGTGGTCGCGATCGGCTCGAGCGTGGCCGGGCCGTCCGGCGGCCACGTCACCCGCGCGCAGGCGATCCGGTCGGTGAGGGTCCGCATGGCGCAGACTCCGACCTGCTGTGCCGTCGGTATCGTGCCGGCGAATGGGGTCGGCCCGCTGGGTTGGTAGCGCACCAGCGATTCCGGATACACGAACGCGACCGCGAACGGGTCGCCCGTCTTGAAGACAGCCACGGCGAAGGCTGAGTTGGCCCGGTACGGCTCGCAACCGGTGACCTGGCCGTGCAGAGCCGTGTATCCGGCGCGGGCGGCGCCGACCGCGGTGAACTGACCGGAGGCGCAGGATGCCGGGCTCCACGTGCCGGCCGCCTGGGCCTGCGCGGCGGTGCCGAGCGTGAGCGCCAGCGCGCTCGCCAGTACAGCGGCGGCGCGGGCGACCGGCCGCGCGAGCGGGTGTGACAAGGGGTCTCCTCAGGTGGTGGTGGAGCCTGGGCTGCCGTAGCGCGGTGGCCGGGGTGCGGCGCCGGCGGCGCCGAGCAGCAGCGCGAGCTGGAAGCGGTTTTCCACGCCCAGGCGGTCCATCAGGTGCCGCATGGTGTAGGCGACGGTGCGGACGCTGAGCCGCAGCTCCAGTGCCGCGGCCTGGTCGGTGTATCCCATGGCGAGCAGGCGCACCAGTGCCTGCTCGCGTTTGCTCAGCTCGATGGGCGGTACCCCCTGCTCCCGTGGGTCGGTGCCGTCGTCCCACAGCCGGTCGAACATGCTCGCCAGGGCCTGGACGACCGCGGGGTCGGCGACCTCGATGTAGCCCTTTTCAAGGTCCACCGGGTCGCTCGGCACCATCGCGGCGCGCCGGTCGAAGATCATCACCTTGAGCGGCAGGGCCGACAGCTCGCGGTACATCCCGCCGGCGTGGCCGAGGGCGGTGGCGTAGGCGCTGTACCGGTCGCCGTCGCCGGGCGGCAGGCCGAGCACCCGAAGCCGGATGCCACGCGCCAGGATGCTGCGGTCCAGCGGCAGGGCGGCCGTGGTCGCCTCGGCGTCGAAGACCTCTTCGGTGTTGATGGCCAGGTGCTCGTGACGTTCGGCGGCGATGAGGCCGGCCGCCCGCTGCCGGGCGGCGGCGCGGGTGGGCCAGCGGCGCACCGAGGCGCGCGCGAGTGCGGCCAGGCCCACCTCGGTGGTGGTCGTGACGTGCCGGCGCCACCGGTCGAGCGCCGAGGCGGGCACACGGTGGTGCCGCAGCGTGTCGAGCACCCGCTCCACCTCCACCGCCTCCCACACGAGGGCGTCCGGAGACCGGTACCCGGCATCGGTGGCCGAAGGAACGGGGCGTACCGCCGCCGCGGCCACCAGCTCGTCGAGCGCCCGACTCACCCGGCTCTGGGACATGCCCAGCTCCCGGGCGAGCCGCGCGACCGTGCGGGGGCCGAGCATCAGCAACGCCCGATAGCCGAGATCGGCATCGGGCGTCACCCCCCACCTGGTCAGCCTGGGAACGACCTCGGTTGACAACGCCAACGGAACCCCCCGTCTCGAACCCAGTACAGCTCCCGCGGGGACAGGAGATCACCTCTGGGTACCGCTGTGAAGACCGGGTCTCGAGGCTTGCAGGATCATGCAAATGGCCTCGTTGCAGGGGCCTGCAAAGAATTCGGGACATTTGCCGCCCCGGGCGTTGTGCGTCTTGTGGCCTCGATGAATTGACGGCTATACGTTCCCAGCCCAGCCAGACCCCTGGCTCCGCGATGGAGAAGGTGCGCCGTGACCCTCTTTTCGAAACGCCGACTGGGATCGGCGCTGTGCGCGATCCTGGCCGGCGGGTTCCTTTTCGCCGCACCGGCCTCGGCGCGCGAGCCGGCCGCGACCGCCTGCACCGTTCCCGGCGGCGGTCTCGTCGCCGAGACCGAGGACGTGGCCCTCGCGCTGGCCGCCGAATGCGGTGCCGAGGTGCGGATCGCCGCGTACCAGGACTACGCGGTGCGGTGGTTCGCCGAGCCCGACGGGCGGGTGCGGACCGAGGCGTACGCGGCGGCGCAGTGGGCGCGGGACGCGTCGGGGCAGTGGGTGGACGCCGACCCGACGCTCGTACCGGCCGGCGACGGCGGGTTCCGCACCGCCGCGACCGTCTCGACGCTGCGGATCGCCGGTGGCGACGGCGCGTTCGTCACCGCGACCGCGCCGACCGGTCAACAGGTGGGCCTGGACTGGCCGGGCACGCTGCCGCAGCCGCGGGTCAGCGGCAGCACCGCCGTCTTCGACGACGTGATGCCCGACGTGGACCTCGAGGTCTACGCCGACGTCGACGGGTTCTCGTACGCGCTTGTGGTGTACACCGCCGCGGCGGCCGCCAACCCGGCCCTCAAGCGCATCGAGCTGGGCCTGCGAGCGGCCGGCCTCACCGTGGCCGCGGACACCGACTCCGACACGGCCGAGCTGACCGACGCCGGCGGCGAGATGGTGTACGCGGTGGAGACGCCGTGGATGTGGGACTCCTCGACGCCGGCGGCCGCCACCGCGACCGCCACGGCGGACGGGAACGCCGCCACCACCGAGACTGGCCTTGCCGCCGCGATGGACCTGGAGGTGGACGGTGACACGCTGGCCGTGCTGCCGGACGCCGCGCTGCTGAACAACCCGGACCTGCGGTATCCGCTCTACATCGACCCGAAGTTCACCGGGAAGATCAGCCAGTGGGCCAACCTCCACTATGGAACGAACGGCCAGTACGTCAACAAGACCACCTGGTCCGGCGACTCGTACCTGCGGGTCGGCTTCCAGGGTTGGCAGAACGACAACGCCGTGGGCCTGTGGCGGTCGGCCATCCAGTTCAACGGGCTGGACGACCTGAAAAACCGCGTGGTCGCGGACGCGCAGATCTGGATGACCCAGGACCACACCGGCGGCTGCGGCACGAGCTACAAGGTGCGGCTCGGCGCGATGGACTACTTCAAACGCTCCACCGCGACGTTCGCCAACACGTATCCGGACAAGTACATCGGCCTGGTGGCCACGACGACGGTGCCGACGTCCAATGAGGACCAGTGCGGCGACGAAGGCGACCAGCGGTTCAAATGGCAGGACTCGCACCTGACGAACCGGTTGAAGTACATCGTGGACCGTGGCTGGAGCACCGCCTCGTTCACCGTCTTCTCCGACAACGAGGGCAACCGGGACCAGTGGCGAAAGCTCTCGCCCAGCAGCGGGCGGCTCGTCATCTGGCACACCGCGAACAAGCCGGTCGAGCTGTCCACCAACGGTCAGCAATGCTCGACGTCCGCGCCGGGGTACCGGCTCAACACGTTGGTGCCGTCGCTGAAGGCCACCGCGCCGAGCAACCTCGCCTCGACGGCCGAGCTGCGGTTCGAGCTGACCAAGGCCGGCTCCAGTACGGTGCTCAAGCAGATCAACGTGGCCGTGACGTCGAACGGGACGAAGACGGTCGCCGTGCCGACCGGCGTCCTGGCCGAGGGCACCGGGTACCGGTGGCGGGTCCGGGTCTGGGACAGCGACGGCGACAGCGCCCGCCACGGGCCGTACTCCGCGTACTGCTACTTCCGGGTCAACGCCCAGCCGCAGGCGCCCAACGCGATGTCCACCGAGAAGCTGGGCTGCGGCGCCCAGTCCAGCCCGACCATGGTCACCACGACGACCCCGAGGCTGATCGCGACCCCGCGTGACCCCGACGGCGGCAAGGTGCGGCTGCGGTTCGAGCTGTCCCAGCCGACCGGCGCCGTGCTG
The DNA here is from genome assembly GCF_059359075.1 of Phytohabitans sp. LZ39. Taxonomy (NCBI): domain Bacteria; kingdom Bacillati; phylum Actinomycetota; class Actinomycetes; order Micromonosporales; family Micromonosporaceae; genus Phytohabitans; species Phytohabitans sp. LZ39. The sequence continues at coordinate 210,225 of NZ_JCADBM010000006.1, forward strand.
AGCCAGAAGACGCCGGACGGCCAGGCCGGCACCGCGCTGTCGAGCCGGGTAGACAAGTCGCTCGCGCTCACCGAGGGTGTGTACCGCTGGCGGGCGCAGACGCTCGACGAGTTCGGCGCCGGACCCTGGTCCGCGTACTGCTGGTTCCAGATAGACACCACACCGCCGGAGCCGGCCGACGTGGCACAGGTGACGGTGGATCCGGCTCCCGGCGACGCGGTGCGCTTCAACCTCGTCGGCGGCGGTGACGTCGCGAAGTTCAAGTACATCCTCGCGCCCGAGGCCGCTGGCGGCACTGTGTCGCCCAAGTCGTGCAACAACTACTCGTGCCACATGACGACGAACGCGACCAACGGCAAAGCCACGATCAACGTCCTGCCGTCGAGCACGACCATCGACCACGTCCTTCAGGTGTGGGCGATCGACGCGGCCGGCAACGAGTCGTCCCGCACCGACACCTGGTTCGCCAACGCGCCCACCGAGCCGGTGCAGCCGGTCGGGGCCTGGCGGTTCGACGGCGACACCGCCGACGACCTCAGCGGGGCCGCGCTGGCCGTGACGGCCGGGCCGCGCTACGGCACCGACCGCTTCGGCCGGGCCGGTGGCGCGCTGGAGGTCGCCGGCGACAACACGCGGTGCGCGGTGACCGGCGGCCCGCCGGTGGACACCGCCGACTCGTTCACGCTCGCCGCCTGGGTGCGCATCGACAAGTACGGGGCCGGCGCCGGTCAGACGGTCTTCGGCATGCCCGGCTCCGGCGGCAGCAACGTCAAGCTGCTGCTGAACGGCGACGGCACCGTGTGGTACTTCTCCCGGCATTCCCAGGGGACGGGTGCGCAGGCGTACTGGAACCAGGCGACGGCACCGGTGTCCGGGGTCAGCGCCGGCGGCTGGGTGCACCTGGCCGGTGTGTACGACGCGCCGGCCGAGCGGCTCCGCCTCTATGTCAACGGCGCGCTGGCCGGCTCCGGACCGGTCACCTTCGACCCGCCGACGGGCACCGGCCGGATGGGCGTCGGCTGCGGGTTCGGCAGCGGCCCGTTCGAGGCGATCCACGGCGCGGTCGACGACGCGGTGGCGGTCCAGCAGGTGCTGACCAGCGGCCAGATCGCGGCGCTCGCCGCGACGAACGAAGGGCTGCCCGCCGGTACCCGGGCGTGGTGGCCGCTGCGCCAGAAGTACGCCACGGAACAGTCCGGGCACGGCCCACAGCTGTCCACTCTCGACTCCGCGAGCTGGGTGGCCGACCAGCACGGCCGGGCAGCCAGCGCGCTGGCCTTCGACGGCAGCACCTGCCCGACCGCCGAGCGGGTGCCGGTACGCACCGACGGCTCGTTCACGGCCTCGGCCTGGGTGTACCTGGACCCGGCGCACACCACCGGCCACTCCCGGGTGTTCAGCCTGCACGGCGGCCGGCACTTCGCGGCGATGCTGAAGTACAACCCGACCACCGCGCGCTGGGACTTCTCCGTCACCAACGCGGACGACACGGCCGCCACGGGCGCTTCCGTGGGTGGCGCCGCGACGCCGGGGAAGTGGACCCACCTGGCGGTGACCGTGAACGCCGACACGCGACACATCGCGCTGTACGTGAACGGCGCGCTGGCGGCCGGCAAGACGATCGGCTTCGCGCTGTGGCGGGCCGGCGAGATGGTGGTCGGCTGCGGCGGCACCGCCGACGGTACGCGGTCGTCGAAGTGGAAGGGCGCGATGTCCGACGTGCGGGTGTGGCGGGGCGTGGCCACGCCGGACGCCATCCAGGGGCTGCGCACCGAGCAGGTCGCGTACTGGGAGCTGGGCCAGGAGGAGCTCGGCACCGACGGCTGGGGCGCGGACCACAACCTCGCCTTCAGCGGCAGCCACCGGTGGGTGGAGGACCGGTACAACTGGTGCCAGGCGGCCTACGGCCTCGGCTTCGACGGTGCCGGCTACGCCAGCACGGCCGGCCCGGTGGTGACCACCGACCAGTCGTTCACGGTCGCGGCCTGGACCCAGCTGAACAGCACCGACGGCTACCGCACCGTCGCCTCGCAGACCGGGGCCAACCGGATGGCTTTCAACGTGGCCTTCCACCCCACGATCGGAGAGGGCGGCCGCTTCCAGCTGTCGATGCCGTCGTCCGACGGGACGAGCAGCGGCGCCTGGCACCGGGTGGTCGGCGCGCAGGCCCCCGAGCTGGGCCGGTGGTATCACGTGGCTGGGGTCTTCGACTTCGGCACCGGCACGATGCGCCTCTACGTCAACGGAGCCTTGCAGGGCGAGCAACGGATGATCGCGTCGCCGTGGCAGGCCACCGGCCCGTTCGTCGTCGGTGCCGCCTACGAGAACGGCGCGATGGTCAACCACATGGACGGCGTCATCGACCAGGTGCGGGTGTGGTCGGGCGCGGTGGACCCGCTGGTCATCCGCGACCTGGCCCGGCGCCCACCCGATCCCGACGGCGGCTTCTGCGACGGCGACGAGCAAACCCAGTGAAAGGTCACCTCACGATGACATCTCGGCTGCATCTGCTCGTCCGCCTGACCGCGGTCGTCGCGTTGCTCGTCGGTGCGGCGATCGTCGCCTACCAACTGCCGGAGCGCCTCAGGTCCGGCGCCCTCGACCCCGACCTCGGCACGCCGGTGGAGGCCCAGGCCGTCACCGGCGCCTCGGTCGACCCGAAGGCCGAAGGCGTGCACGTGCCGGACCAGCGCTGGTCGGGCGCGAAAGCGGCGGACTGGCCGGCGGCCGGCGTGACGGAGGTGCCGCTGCGGGCGCGGGGCGTCGACGCGGCGCGCACCGGCACCCTCGCCGCCACCGCGGCGCTGCGCGTCTTCGGCCAGGACGTGTCGGCGAAGCTGGGCATCGACGGCGTGGTGTACCAGGTCTCGTCCGACCGGAGCGGCCAGGCCGACGTCAAGATCGACTACAGCCGCTTCGCCGGCGCGTTCGGCGGCGGCTGGGCGTCGCGGCTGCGGCTGCTGGCGTTGCCCGGCTGCGCGCTGAGCGAACCCGCCAAGCCGGGCTGCCTGACCGGCAAGAAGGTGGAGAGCGTCAACGACATCCGGGCGCGGAGCGTGACCGCCACCGTGGACCTCGCCGGTGACGCGGTGGTCTTCGCGCTGGCCGCCGAGGACAGCGGCGCGACGGGCGACTGGTCCGCGACCGACCTGTCGCACGCCGGCTCCTGGTCGCAGGGGGGTTCGTCGGGCGGCTTCGGCTACTCTTACGCGCTGCGGGTGCCGCCCGGCGCCGGGCGGGTGCCGGAGCTGTCGCTGTCGTACTCCTCGCAGGCGGTCGACGGCCACACGTCCTCCTCCAACAACCAGGCCGGCCTCATCGGCGACGGCTGGGGCTACAACCCGGGGCTCATCGAACGCACCTACACCGGCTGCTTCCGCGACAAGGGCGGCAACACACCGACCGCCACCGGGGACTGGTGCTGGGACGGTGCCTCCGACGCCGTCACCGTGTCGCTGGGCGGCGTCAACGCGGCGCTGGTCAAGGACGACACCACCGGGCAGTGGCACGTGGCCACCGACTCCGGCTGGAAGGTGGAACGGCTCGGTGCGGCCGCCACCGCCTCGACCGCGACCTCGGAGCAGTGGCGGATCACCGCCACCGACGGCACCCGGTACATGTTCGCGTCCCGCGCCGGCTCGCGGCTGACGGCGCCCGTGTTCGGCAACCACTCCGGCGAGCCCTGCCACCGCTCGGGTGACTTCAAGGGCTCGGCGTGCGCGCAGGCGTACCGGTGGCTGCTGGACCAGGTCGTCGACGTGCACGGCAACGTCACCAGGTACGAGTGGAGCACGGAGACCGGCCACTACGGCGCCGCCGCCGACGAGGACAACCGCAAGGGCTTCCACCGGGCCGCCCGGCTGACCCGGATCGAGTACGGGCTCCGCGCCGACGACGCATCGGTCGCCGCGACCGGCCGGGTCGTGTTCTCCTACGCCGACCGCTGCGAGTCCGACTGCCGCGAGTCCGGCGGCGACCCCCGCCCGGACAACTGGCCCGAGACGCCGTGGGACCTCGACTGTGCCGCCGCACCGTGCACCGGCAAGCTCAGCATGGCGTTCTTCGCCTCCCAGCGGATGACCTCGATCGCCACCTACGTGCGCAAGGGCGCCACCTACTCCAAAGTGGACTCGTGGGCGCTCGAGCACGACTTCCTGCACTACGGCGACGAGGAGGACACGGTGCTGTGGCTGGCTTCCGTCCAGCACACCGGCCACGTCGGCGGCACCGAGTCCACCCCGCCGGTCAGGTTCGCCGGCACCCCGATGGCCAACCGGCTGGAGCACTCCGAAGGCGAACCGTCGCTGTGGCGCACCCGGCTGTCACGGATCGTCACGGAGACCGGCTCGGAGGTGCTCGTCTGGTACTCCGCCGAAGACTGCGCCTGGGACGACCGGCCCAGCCCGCGGGACAACGGCCGCCGCTGCTATCCGATGTTCGCCGACAAGGGCCCCGACGAGGAGCCGGCCGAGGAGTGGTTCCACAAGTACGTGGTCACCCAGGTCGCGGAGTTCGACACCACGGCCGGGCAGCTGCCGTTGCGCACCTACTACGAGTACGCCACCACCACCGGCGGCACGTCCCGGCTGTGGGCGTGGAACGACAGCGAGCTGGTCGACGACGACCTGCGCAGCTACTCGCAGTGGCGCGGCTACGCCCAGGTGACCACGAAGGTCGGCGACCCGGCGCAGGACACCCCGCTCACCTCCGTGGCCCGGTACTACCGCGGACTCGACGGGCAGCCCGACACCGCGACGGGCACCGGGTCGCGCGCTGTCAAGGTCACCGACAGCGAGGGCAACCAGGTGACCGACCACGAGGCGCTCGCCGGATCGGTGTTCGAGAGCGTCGAGTACGAGGGCGCGGCCGTCATCGACGCCACGGTCAACCGCTACTGGACCAAGAGGACCGCCACGCGCGAGCACGACGGCGGGACCACCGAGGCGTGGCTGACCGGCACGTCGCGTACCGACACCCGCCGGCTGCTCGACGCCGCCACGGCCACCTGGCAGCGCACCCTCCACACCGCCGAGTTCGACGGCCGGGGCCGCCCGGTGGCCGGCTCCGACTCCGGCGACCTCGCGGCGTCGGGCGACGAGCGCTGCACCCGCACCACCTACCTCGACGACACCGCCAAGCACCTGTACGAGCGGCCGCACCGGGTCCAGGTCTTCGCGGTGCCCTGCGCGACGACCCCGTCGCTGCCCGGCGACCTTGTGACCGACCAGCGGATCTCCTACGACGGCGCGACAAGTGCGGTGGCGGCCGTCGAGGAGGTGTCGGCGCACGACGGCTCCGCCGCCACCTGGCTCAGGACGGCGGCGTACACATACGACAAGTTCGGCCGGCAGACCGCCGAGACGGACGCGCTCGGCGAGACCACCACCACGGCGTACACCCCGGCGGGCTCCGGCGTGACGGAGTCGGCCGTCACCACCAACCCGCTCGGACACGCCACGACCGTCCACAATGAACCGGCCTGGGGTGTGCCGGCCCGGACCGTCGACCCCAACGGGCGGGTCACCGAGCTGGCCTACGACCCGCTCGGCCGCACCGTCGCCGCGTGGGGACCGGGCTGGAAACGCGCCGACCACCCCGACACCCCGACGGCGGAGTACCGGTACCGGATGAAGAACGACGGCCCGTCGGCGGTCATGTCCTTCGGGCTGAACGCGGACGGCGAGCAACGCCTGGACGGCATCGCCCTCTTCGACGCGCTGCTGCGGCCGGTGCAGGAGCAGGCACCCACGGCGCAGGGCGGGCGGCTGGTCACCAGCACCCGCTACGACACCCGCGGCCTGACCGAGTGGAGCTCCGGCCCCAACTGGGTCGACGGCGCCGGGCCGGGCGTCGAGCTCGTCGCGGTCTCGCAGGGCCAGGACCACGCCCGCACGCTCTACACGTACGACGCGGCCGGGCGGGTCGCCACCGAGTCCTTCATGTCCCACCAGCAGATCCGGTGGACCACCCGGACCCGGTACGGCGGCTCCACCAAGGGCTGGATGGAGCGCGTCGACCCGCCCCGGGGCGGTACCCCGTCGGCGACCGTCGTCAACCTCCAGGGCGAGGTGGTCGAAAAGCGCGACTACCACGGTGCGACCGCCGACGGCGCGTACGACACGACGGTCTACGACTACGACCGGCGCGGCCGGCTCGAGACGGTGACCGACCCGGCGCGCAACCAGTGGTCGTACGAGTACGACCTGCGCGGCCGGCGGGTGGCCGCGCACGACCCGGACACCGGCACCACGAGGGCCGTCTACGACGACGCGAACCGGATCGTGGCCACCACCGACGCCCGCGGCCAGACGGTCAGCACCGAATACGACGCGCTCGGCCGGATGACCGCCCGCTGGTCCGGCGCCCCGCGAACCGGTGTGCGGCTGGCCGCGTGGGCCTACGACAAGGTGGCCGGCGGGATCGGCCTGCCCTACACCTCGACGTCCTATGTGGACGGCAAGCCGCTGACCACCCAGGTGTCCGGGTACGACGCCGCCGGCCGGCCGGCGACCACCGTCGAGTCGATCCCCGCCATCGCCGGGCTGGAGTCGCTCGCCGGCTCGTACCGTACGTCCCAGTACTACAACCCGGACGGCTCGGTGTCGCACACGAACGTGCCCGCGGTCGGCGGCCTGGCCCGCGAGAGCGTGGTGTTCGAGTACAACGACCTCGGCCAGGCCACCCGCGTGTGGGGCGAGTACTTCGACGGCAGCGGCACGGTCGTCGACTATGTGGACGGTGCCGCCTACACCGCCTGGGGCGAGCTGGGTCAGCGCGTGCTCGGCGGCGCCGGCGGCAAGCGGGTCTACCAGACCTGGACCTACGAGGACGGCACCCGGCGGGCGGCCGAGTACCGGCTCTCCCGGGACGCGGTCGGCACGACGAACGTCGCGCACCTGTCGTACCGGTACGACCCCTCGGGCAACATCCTCTCCATCGCCGACGCGGTCACCGACGCGCCCGGCGCGCCGGAGCGGCAGTGCTTCGTCTACGACTACCTGCGCCGCCTGACCGACGCGTGGGCGCAGGCCGGCACCGGCGACTGCGTGGCACAGGGCGACCTGGGCGGCGACGACCTCGGCGGCCCGGCGCCCTACTGGACCTCGTACACGTACGACGTGACCGGCAACCGCACCTCGGTGACCGGCCGCCGTGCGGACGGCACCAGCCGCGAGGACGGCTACGCCTACGTCGAGGGCCGGGCGCACCTCGTCGAGAAGGCCGGCGCCGACACTTTCACCTGGGACGGCGCCGGCAACCTCACCAAGCGGGTGGTCGGCGGCCGCACCGAGACGCTCGGCTGGAACGCGCAGGGCAAGCTCACGACCATCACCGGTGGCGAGGGCACCACCCGGATGGTGTACGACGCGGGAAACAAGCGCGTGGCCCGCGTCGACCCGGACGGCTCGGCGACCGTGTTCGTGGCCGGACACGAGATCACCGCGAGCCCGACAGGTGTGACGAGCGCGGTCCGCGGCTACCGCCACAACGGGACGGTGGTCGCCACGCGGTCCGCCTCCGGGGGAGTGGTCTGGATCGGCAACGACCACCAGAACACCTCCACGTGGGCGGTGTCGGCGACGACCGCGACGGTCACCCACCGGCGCCAGGACCCGTTCGGCAACGACCGCGGCTCGAACCGGCCGTGGACGGCCAACCAGCAGGGCTACCACGCCGGCACCGAGGACCTCGGCGGCCTCGTCTCGATGGGCGCGCGGTTCTACGACCCGGTGACCGGGCGGTTCATCTCCCGCGACCCGATCGTGGTGTTCGAGGATGTGCAGCAGGTCAACGGCTACTCGTACGCCTCGAACAACCCCGTGACGACGTCCGACCCCAGTGGACTGCGCGAGCTGGAATGCAGCCCGGGTGCGGAGGGATGCGACAGCAACGGCAGGGCCGAGCCCAAGCCGTGTGGAACGACGGGAAAGTGCAGCAAATCAGATCCGGGCTGGACGCGGACCGTCCATCTGCCGGGAGACAACGAGCTCGTCCTGACGAACAACGGCAGCTACCTCAACGGAGTGCCTATCACCGGGGCCTGGAGCGATCCCCTCGAGCTCGCGCTCGACGTGCTCGAGACGATGGATGAGCACGGCCTCTCCAACAGCACGGCGGACACGATCAAAGCGCTGTACCTGCTGTGCGAGAGTTCGGAGAAGTACGCGGGGTGCAACGGGTACAGCAGGGCGCTGTCGGACCTCTATGACATCGCCATGTGTGCCACCGAGGGGGCCTGCGTCGAGATCGAGCTCTGCGCCAACAACACCTGCCAATACGTGAACGCCGAGGACATTCTCGAAGCGATGGTGACGTACGAGGAGGAGCACTACATCGGCACCGGTGACGGGTTCACCGTCCTGCTCTCCATGGCGTACTCCGACTACGCCGCCGCCGCGGGTGACGCCTGCGCGGTGCACGGCAGGTTGGCGGCCACGGGCTGTGCGGCCGGCGGCAACCTGTCGACCGCGCTTCAGGTCCACTATGGCTGCGTCGACAACGCGGACGCGAACGAGAGGGCCTGCCTGGGAGCGCTCATCGGGCTGGTGACGACGGCGATGAACTCCTACATGACCAGCCGAGCCCTCACCGGCGACTACACGAGAAGTCCCATCAACGGCACGCTCCGGCCGGGCAGTCCATGGGGCGGCAAGTGACCCCGCCCGGCACAGGGCCACATCCTGTCCGGTGCGGACGAGTAGTGGACCTGTCGCCCGCTCGGTAGGTGCCACAGATTGGTCGGTACGCGGGGGAGAGCCCTCCTCCGTGTGCCGATCCACTGTGGAGGAACGACGTGAGCGTGACAGGCATCATCCGAAGTACCCGGGGAGTGGCGGTGCTCCTCGCCCTCGCCCTGGCCGCGGGAGGGGTCTACCTGTGGCAGGGGCGGGCGGACGCGGCCGCGCAGGCGCCGAAGTTCAGTCCGGTCCAGCTGTCCGACGCGGTGCTGTTCAACGAGGGCCCCGCCGCCCCATACCTGGAGTCGCTGGGCCGCGGGCGGATCCCGTGGACGCAGACGCTGCGCGAAGGTCAGAAGGCGATCCACGAGAGCATCGCCAAGGACAACGAGTTCGCCGCCAACCTCCAGAGCGGCGACCCGGTGAAGGTGCGCGGCGCGCTGCGCGACCTGTCGGCGACGGCCCGCGACGCGCTCAACCAGCGGTGGGGCGCGGGCGTGGTGGACGAGGCCGTCAAGCGCCTCTTCGGCATCTACGACGAGCGGTTCGTCGACACCCTCCGGCAGAACAAGCTGCGCTTCAACTTCCAGAAGCCGTGCTGCCTGGAGAACTACGTGGACATCATCTCGTCGAGCGTGCTGACCGCGTTCCTCCAGGAGGTGTGGCAGCCCTCCGGCCTCGCGCTGGAGGCGGCGCAGCTGGTCCAGGACACGATGATCCGCGACGTGACCATGGACCTGCGGGCCTGAGCCGGAGGAGGTGAACCAGGTGGACACCGGCAACGCGGCGTGGGTCGCCGATCGCCGCCTCGGCCGCCGGGTGCTCGCGGTGGCCGCTGTGGCCGTGGTGTTCGTGGTGTACGTCGCGCACGGCGCGTTGCCGGTGACGCCGTTCTCGTTGCCGTTCACCGGCGAGCGTCACTACGCCAAGGCGTTCGCCCCGCAGAGCTGGGCGTTCTTCACCCGCAGCCCGCGTACTCCCGAGTTGGTGGCCGTCGGCCGCGGCGCGGACGGCTCGTGGCGCCGGCTCTCGCCGGGGCACCTCGCGGTGCCGGCCGACCTGATGGGCCTGGACCGGGTCCGCCAGGCCGAGGAGATGCACGTCCGGAACCTGCGCGTACAGGTGCCGGACTCGGCCTGGTCGGCGTGTGACGGCGCGCCGGCCGACTGCCTTTCCCGGCTGCCCGCCGGGGCCACCGTCGTCAACTACTCGACGCGCCGCGAGCTGTGCGGCGACGTCGGACTGATTCTCCAGGAGGTACTGCCATGGGCGTGGCGGGATCTGCCGACGGTCATGCCGTCCCAGGTGGCGCGGGTGACGGTGACCTGCTGAGCCGGTTCGTGGCGGCCGCCGGGCGGTGGGCCCGGCCGCGCCTGGCCGTACCGCCGTGGTCGTCGGGGCTGGGCCTGGCCCGCACGGCGCTGGCGCTGGGCAGCGCCGCGACGCTGGCCGCTACCGGTCCGGCGGTGCTGTTCGACCCGACCAACGCCGGCGGGACGTGCGGTGACGTCCGCGCCGCCGGCCTGTTCTGCGCCGTCCCGGCCGGCGGCGGCCAGCTGGCCCGCTGGTGCGGCGTGCTGGTCCTGCTGGTGGTGGCCAGCGGCTGGCGCCCGCGCGTCACCGCGATCCCGCACTGGTACGTATCGTGGAGCCTGCTCTCGAACGCCGTCGTGCCGGACGGCGGTGACCAGCTCACCGCGATCCTGACGCTCCTGCTGGTGCCGATCGGGCTGACCGACGGGCGCCGGTGGCACTGGCAGCGGCCGCCCGACCCGGGGCCGGACATCGGCACCGGGCGGGTCGTCGCGGGTACGGCGCTGATGCTGATCCAGGTCCAGGTGGCGGTCGTCTACTTCCAGTCGTCCGTCGCGAAGCTCGGTGTCCGCGAGTGGGCGGACGGAACGGCGATGTTCTACTTCCTCCGGCACCCGCTCTTCGGCTCGCCGCCGTGGCTGCGCCCGCTCACCGACGCGCTGAGCGGGTCACCGGTGGGCGTGGCCCTGCTCACCTGGTCTCCGCTGGCGATCGAGCTGGCGTTGGCGCTGGCCATCCTGACGGGGCCGCGGAGCAAGCGGGCGCTGCTGGTCACCGGGATCGCCTTCCACGGCGCCATCGCGCTCACCATGGGGCTGGTCAGCTTCGCCGTGGCGATGACCGGCGCGCTGCTGCTGTACCTGCTGCCGGTCGGCACGCACCTCGATGTCGCCAAGCTGATAGACAGGGCCGAGCCGCAACCCGCACGATAGAGATCCCTATCGACGGAGGTAGATGTGCGATCGCGCTTGCGGTTTCCTGTCGTGCTCGCGCTCGTCGCGGCCCTGGTCGGCGTCCCGGCCACGGCCGCGGGCGCGGACGTAAATCTGCCTGAGGTCGGGTTCTCCACGCAGTACATCTGCTGGGAGACCATGCCCAAGGTGCGGCCCACCTTCGGCACCAACGCAGTGGAGACAGAGAAGTGCGAGGTGCGGGTCGGGCTCTCCAAGCCGACCATGCGGGAGGTCGTCTTCACCTACCGGACCGAGGCCGGCAGCGCGAAGCCACAGGCGGACTACGTGGACGTACGCGAGGGCAAGGGCGCCATCGTGCCGGGCGCGGTCGAGGCCTACATCACCTTCGAGATCGTGGCGGACCGGATCCCGGAGCTGGAGGAGTTCTTCACGGTGATGCTGCTCCAGGTCAGCGGGGCGAACATCGGGCGCAAGTCCGGCACGGTCACGATCCAGGACTCCGATCAGTCCAAAGAATAGGACTGGGGCGGGCAGGGGCGGACCGGGCGGCCAGCGCGTCGGCTTCGGCCGGCGCGTTGGCTTTCTGGTACAGGTCCAGCGCCGTGTCCCAGGCGCCTTTCGCGGCGGACCGGTCGCCGCCGGCGTACGCGAGGTCGCCGAGCGCCGCGAACACCCGCGCCTCCTCGTACACGTCCGGCACCCGCTGCCGCAGCCGGAGAGCCGCCTCGAGACCGCGCCTGGCGGCATCGCGCCGACCCGCCGCCGCGCGGGCGAGGGCGAGGCGGTACAGGGCCACCGCGGCCACGTGCTGGTCGTCGATCTGCCGGCTGAGCGCCAGCGCGGCCCGCGCGCTCTCCGCGGCCGCCGCCGGATCGCCGGCGTCCAGGTGTGCCGCGGCGAGGTCGTTCCAGGTGTGCGCCGCGTACCTGTTGTCGCCGGCCTGCTCGCGCAGGGCGAGCGCCTGCCGCAGGTGGTCGAGCGCGGCGCCGGGCTTGCCCTCGGCGAGCCGGGCCAGACCGAGCCCGTTGCGGGCGGCCGCCTCCAGCCGCTGTACGCCCAGCGCCACGCTCGCCGTGAGCGCCTCGGTGAGGTACTCGACGGCCCGCGCGGTCTGTCCCATGTGTACGCACGCTTCGCCCATGTTGACCAGCACCACCGCCTTGCCCAGCTGCTGGCCGCCGGCAGCGTGTGTCTCCAGCGCCCGCTGGTACGCCTCGACGGCCTCGTCGAACCGCCGCTGCTGGCTCAGCGCGACCGCGATGTTGTTGTACGCGTGCCCCTCGCCGCGCCGGTCACCACCGCGCCGCATCAGCGCGAGAGCGTGGTCGAGGTGGGTGCGCGCCTCGTCGAACTGCCTTGTCATGATGCAGGCCACGCCGAGGGCGCTGCGCATCAAACCCTCGACGGCCGGGTCCGCTCCGGCGGCACTGGCCGCGGTCACCGCCCACTGGCACATGCCGACCCGGTCCTGCCAGTGACCGCGCGAGTCGTAGAAGCCGGTCAGCAGGTACGTCAGCTGCCAGGCCGCGGCCGCGGGGCCGTGCTCGGCGGCGTGCCGGACGACCGGCACGAGGTTGTCCCGCTCCTGGTCGAGGAAGGCCAGCGCGCCGGACCGCTCGGGCGGAAACGGCAGCTCGGCCGGGGGCCACGTGACGGTGGCGGTGACCCGGTCCCGTCCCGGGTCGACGAGCTTGTTGGCCGCGGCGGCGACGGCGAGGTACCAGTCGACCGCTCGCGCGGCCACCTCCTCGCGCGCCTGCGGCGTATCTTCGCCGGCCGCTTGCTCGCGGGCGAAGAGCTGGATCAGATCGTGGTAGCGGTACCTGTCGCGGCCGGTCTCCGTGAGCAGGTGCGCGGTGACCAGCTCGTCGAGCGCGGCCCCCACTTCGGCCGGGCGCTGGCCGGTCACCGCGGCGGCGAGGTGCCCGCTCACGGTGCCGCCCGGCAGCAGGCTCAACGCGCGGAACAAGCGTGCCGCCGGCGCGCTCAATGCCTGGTACGCGCTGGTGAACGCGGCACGCACGCTCCGCTCGTCACCGGGAAGCGCGAGCGCGCTCAGCCGGTCGGTGGCGGCCAGCTCGCCGGCCAGGTCTTCGATCCGCTGGCGCGGGCGGGCGGCGAGCCGCGCCGCGGCGATGCGCAGCGCGAGCGGCATCCCGCCGCACAGTGCCACGAGGCGGCTGGCCGCCGCCGGCTCCCGCGCCACCCGGTCGGCACCGAGCGCCCGCCCCAGCAGCTCTTCAGCCTCGTCCGCACGCAGCACGTCGAGCGTGACGGCGCGTACCGCGTGGTGGGCGCCGAGCCCGGCCAGCCGGGACCGGCTGGTGACCAGCAGCCGGCTCCCGGCGCCCGCGGGCACCAGCGGGAGCACGTCGGCGACCTCGCCGGCGTTGTCGAGCACCACGAGGATCCGCCGGCCGTCCAAAAGGGAGCGGTACAGGGCGGACCGTTCCGCCTCGCCGGCGGGCATCCGGTCGGCCGCGACGCCGAGGCCGCGCAGCAGATGTGCCAGCGCCGCCGCCGGCGGCAGGGCCACCTCGCGGTCGTGCCCGCGCAGGTCGAGGAAGAGCTGCCCGTCGGGGAAGCGGTCCCGGGCGCGGTGCGCCCACTCGACGGCCAGCGCCGTCTTGCCCATCCCGGCCGCGCCGGAGACGACCGCGATGTGGCCGTCGCCGTCGAGGGCGTTCATTTCATCGGTACGGCCGGTGAAGTGCCCGGCCGGTGCCGGCAGCTGGGCAGGGCGCGGCGCCGGGGCTTCCGGCGGCACGTCCACAGTGGTCTCGTCGATCTGTAGCGCGGGGTCGCGGCGCAGGATCGCCGCGTACAGCTCGCGCAGCTCCGGCCCGGTGTCCAGGCCGAGCTCGTCGGCGAGCGCGGTGCGGAGCCGCTGGTAGGCGTCGAGCGCGGCGGTGTGCCGCCCGGCGCGGTAGCGCGCCAGCATCAGCAGGCCGACCAGGCGTTCCTGGGTCGGGTGGGCGACCAGCAGCCGCTCCAGCTCGGCGGCGGCGAGGTCGTGGTGTCCACACCGGAGCTCGGCGTCCCACAGGTCGGCGGCGGCCGCCAGGCGCGCCTCGTGCAGCCGGTCGGCCTCCGCACCGCCCCAGCCGGCCAACTCGACGCCCTCGGCCACGTCGCCGTGCCACAGGGCCAGGCCGTCGCGCAGGCTCGCCGCCGCCGCGACCGGCTCGCCACCCGCGAGCTGCGCCCGGCCGCGCTCGGCGCACGCCTCGAACCGGGCCGCGTCCACCATGTCCTCGGCCACGACCAGCGCGTACGAGTGGTCACGCGTCACCAGCGCCCCGGGGAGCCCGCACGCGGCTAGCGCCTGGCGCACCCGGGTGATGTGGCTGTGCAGGGTTTTCACCGCGGTACGTGGCGCGTCCCGGCCCCACAGCGCGTCGACCAGGCGCGACTGGGTGACCGCCGCACCGGGGCGCAGGGCCAGCACCGCCACCACCGCGCGCTGGCGGGCGCTGGGCAGGACGGCCACTCCCGCCGGCCCGGTGACTTGGACCGGTCCAAGCACGCGTACCGCAACAGTCGTCTCCACGAACCCTCCCCAGGGGATCATCGACAACCGACACGCAACCGCCCCACAGCCACGTCGCTCTATATCTAAGACCATGCGATCCAGGGAACCGCTAACCATACCGATCCAGCTGGACCCGGAGGGCGAACCGCGGCGCTCGTTGCACGCGCAGATCACCGATCAGATGATCGTCGCCGTCGACCAGGGCCGGCTGCCCGGCGGGATGCGCATGCCGTCCACCCGTACGCTCGCCACCGAGCTGGGCATCTCCCGCGGTGTCGCCTCGGCCGCGTACACCGAGCTGCTGACCCGCGGCTACCTGGAAGCGCGCCGCGGATCCGGCACCTACGTGGCCGCGCGCACCCGCGGGACGCCGCGCCGCACGGCCCTCGGCCCGCCGCCCACCGTGGATCTCACACCCGGCCGCCTCGCCGGCGAGCTGTTTCCCACCGCCGCCTGGACCACCGCGTGGCGCCGTGCGGCGTCCGCCCCGCCACCGGCCCGGGTACCCGTGCTCGGGCTGCCGGAGCTGCGCAACGCCCTGGTCCGGCAGGTGCTGTGGCCCACGGGCGTGTCGCTGGACCGCCACCTCGTCGTGATCACCAACAGCGCCGCCCACGCCCTGCGGCTCGCCCTCGCCGCGCTCGGCCGCGGCCCGGTCGGCCTGGAGCTCCCGGCCCCACCCGCCATCCACGCCGTGGCCGGCACGCCCATCCCACTGCCGGTCGACGGGCAGGGCGCCACGCTGGACGGCGTACCGCCGGACTGCCGGGTACTCGTCGTCGCGCCGGACGGCCAGCTGCCGCTGGGCCAGCCGATGCCGCTGGAGCGCAGGCGAGCCCTGGTGGCGTGGGCGGAACGCACCGGCGGCCATACCGTCGTGCTCACGCCGGCCGGGACGCCGTCCTCGGGCCCGACCTCGTTGCCCGGCCTCCTGGCCGCCGCCGGCGTCGACCGCACGGTACTGGCCGGGACGATCGGCGAACACCTTACGCCAGCCCTCCAGCTCGGCTACGCGGTCGTCCCCGCCGCGCTGGCGGCACCGGTCACCCGGCTGCTGCGCGACAGCGGCGAGACGCCGCCGTACGTACTCCAGCTGGCCGCGGCCAAGCTGCTGCGGGACGGCACGATCCAGGCACACAGCCGCGGGGTCGCCCGTCTGTACGCGTACAAGCGCCAGTTTCTGGAGTCGACGCTCGCACCCTTCGGCGACCGGATCCGGCTCGGTCCGCCGGAGACGACGGGCGCCACACCGCTGTACCTGCCTCCCGGCGCGGACGCGGACGAGGTCGCCGAGATGCTCGCCGCCAAGGCGGTACGGGTGCGGACGCTGGCCCGGTACTACTGGGGCGGGTCGCCGGCCCCGCACGCGCTGGTGATCGCGTACGGCCACCCGACCGGCGCCGCCCTGCGCCACGCCTTGGCGGCGCTCACCGAGGTGCTCGAAACGATCTGAACATCGCTACGGCGAGGCGGCGAGGCGGCGGGCGAGCGCGGCGCGGGTGTGTACGTCGAGCTTGCTGAAGACCCGCGTGAGGTGCGCCTCGACGGTCTTACGGCTGACGTGCAGGCGTTGGGCGACCTCGCGGTTGGTCAGGCCTTGGCCGACCAGCTCGGCGACCTGCCGCTCCCGGGCGGTGAGCGGGCCGGTGCGGGTCCGGGGGAGTCGGGCCGCCAGCCGTACTTCGAGCCGGGCCAGCCGGCCGGCGAGCCAGTCGGCACCCGCCGCGTGGAAGGCCGCCTTGGCCTGCCCGAGCTCGGCGCGCATGGCGTCGACCTCGCCCGTGGCGGCGTGGATCTCGGCGAGGAGCTGGCGGGCGAGGCCGCGGTCGAGCGGCGTGCCAGCGGCGGCGAAGTGGTCGATCGCGGACCGCGCCGAGGTTTCCGCGCCCGCGGGGTCGTCGTGGCGAAGCAGGACCCGGGCGTATGCCTCGTGCGCGGTGCCGAGCAGGTGGGCCAGCCCTGTCGCCCGAGCCTTGGCCAGCGCCCGCTCCGCGGCGTCCCGGTCGCCGCTCGCGGTGGCGGCCAGCGCCAGCCCGTATCCGTCGGTGTCCGTTGTGGACAGCTCGTCCCGGCAGGCGTCGAGGTCGCCGGTGGACAGGTGCAGCCGGGCCAGGTACAGCCGGGTCAGGCCGGCCCACCACGGCGAGTCCGGGCGGTGGGCGGACACCTCGGCCGCCAGGCCGCGCGCCGCGGCGACACCGTGCCGCCAGAGGGTCGGCAGCAGCAGCACCGCCCGGGCCATGGCCAGCGTCTCGGCGCTGCCGATCCGCCGTGACACCTCGGCCGCCCGCGCGGCGCTGTCGACCGCGTCGGCGAGCCGGCCCGACCGGGTCGCCAGGTGCGCCCGCGCGATGAACAGGTACGGCAGGGCGTGGGTGCGCCCGGCCCGGCTGGCCACCTCGATGCCGCGGGCCAGATGGCGGGACGTGCGGCGCCGGTGCCCGAGGTCGGTCTCCACCCAGGACAGCGGCCCGACCAGCTCGACGTGTTCGAGCAGGACCGTGTCCGGCGCGCTGTCCATCAGCCAACCTGCCCGCTCCATGTGGGTACGGGCCTCCTGGACCTCGTCGCGCAGCAGATGCGCCAATGCCAGCACCGCGTGGCCGGCGGACTCCAGCGCGGGATCCGCTGTGCCCGCCACCAGCGCGATCGCCCGCAGCGCCGGCTGGCGTGCCTGGTCCGGGCGGCCCTGGAGTACCGCGACGGCGGCGACCTCGGTCAGCAGCTGGGCGCGCACGCGACCCTGGCCGGCCCCGTCACGCATCTCGGTGGTGAGCTGCGCGTCCGCCTCGTCGAGGTGGCCGAGCAGCCGGGACACCACCGAGGAGAACGCCACCGCCGACGCCCGTGTCTGGTCGGGCGCCCGCATCGTCTCGTGCAGCAGCCGCCGGCTCTCGGTCAGCTCGCCCATGACGCCGGTCGCGCGGGCCAGCGCGACCCGCAGCGTGGACCGGTAGGCCGCGAGGTCCGTCCGCTCCGGCAACACCCGGAGGGCCGCCCGCAGCAGCCGGGCCGCCGCTTCCGGCGAGGTCTCCAGCATGTCCGTGCCGGCGCCGCCGAGCGTCCGGGCGGCACGCTCGTCACCGTACTGCGCGGACCGCTCGGTGTGGTGGGCCAGCGACGCGACCGGTCCGCCGCGCTGCCGCAGGTAGTCCGCCGCCCTGGCGTGCGCCGTGATCCGCCAGCCCGGCCCGGTGGCCGCGTAGACGGCGGCGCGCGACGACGGGCTCGGGAAGACGAAGTCGGTGCCCACGATCGAGCCGATACCGGCGCGGCACAGCACGTCCAGCCCCGCGGCCGCGGCCGCGGTGGTGACCTGGGCGATGTACGCGACGAGCCCGAGTGGGGCGTGGTCGCCGGCGACCGACGCCGCGTCGGCCAAGCGGCGAACCGTCTCCGGCAGGGCCTCGAACTCCCGCGGCGGCACCGGATCGGCGTCCACGTCCATAGACCGCACGGTATTGACCACCGCGCGCGGCAACGACCGCCGTTCGGCCGGCTTGGGGTGTCCATTGGGGAGTTACCCGATGCTCACCGGCTGATCTTCACGCCATACTCACGGCAACTTTGGGGAGGCAGACGTGGAGCAGCCCAGCATCCGACCGCATCGACCGGACGCCGTCCCGTACCCGCCAAAAGGCCCGGAGCGCCGGCCACGACGCGCGTTCGTCGCGGCGCTGGCCGCCATGGTCGTCACGGCCGCCGGCGTGCTCGCGTTCGCCGGCCAGGCCGGGGCCGACCTGGTCCGGCCGCCCGTCCCGTCTCCCTCACTCAGCCGGCCGCCGGTCATCTCCACCACCCTGCACTTCAACCCGCCGCCGCTCACCTCGGCGATCGCCGGCGACAGCTACATATCCGGCGAGGGAACGGGCGGCAACGTCTACCCCACGAAGCCCAACGGGGAGCAGGACTGGCGGCATCAGTCCGGGTACTCGCAGGCGCACCTGGCCTGGCTCTACCTGTCCGCGAAGCGCTGGCCCCGCGCGCCGTACACGGTCGCCTCGAACCGGGTCGAGAGCGCCTGGGGCGGCGACCGCCTGAGCTTCGTGGCGTCCTCCGGCGCCACCACCGCCCACCTCACCACCAGCCAGATCGACCCGGACACCAACCTGCCGCGCTCCGGGCCGCAGCTGGACGGCATCGACCCGCTCAGCAACCTCGTCTTCTTCGGCTTCGGCGGCAACGACGCCCGTTACGCCGAGCTCTTCGAGGCGGCCATCGGCTGGCTCATCGCGGCGAAGCTGGAACAGCGGCTGCACCCGATCCCCGTCCCCAACATCGACCGCCTTGTGCAGACCGCGGCCGTGGCCCGCAAGGCGCAGCAGCTGCTCGCCCTGATGCCGCAGGTCAAGCTCAACATCGAGAACGCGCTCACCCGCACCTGGCAGCGGGCACCGAACGCCCAGATCGTGGTGATGCTCTATCCGCTGGGGCTCAAACCAAGCGGCAACCCGGACATCCCGTTCATCTTCGGCAGCGCGCTGGACAAGATGTACCCCTTCGGCGCCGCGCTCAACAACGCCATCCGGCAGGCGGTCGCCTCGTTCCAGCAGAGGTACCCGTCCGCGCCGCAGCCGCGCATCTTCGACCCCAACGCCGGCGGCCTCATCGCCGGCCACGAGCTCGGCCAGCCAAGCTCCTACTTCAACGGACTGCACATCAACCTCGACGAACTGTGGAAGCGGCACAAGCTGCACGCCACCCAGGAGAGCTTCCACTACAACCAGTTCGGCACGGTCGCGGTCGGCAAGGCGCTGGCCACCTGGACCGCCCAGCAATTTCCCGCGATGTTTCCGGAAGGGCCCAACTTCACCGGCGTGATCACCGATCCGCACCGGTACGGCCCCAACGACACGCTGGTCAAGACCGACCTGGACAGTTGGCTCGACAGCCACACCGACGAGCTGTGCACCATCGCGCAGGGCGCGCAGACCTGCAACACCGCGGTCGCCGACGCGAACGGCACGCTCACCTACCCGGGCACCGTACCGCCCACCGGCGGCGCGACCGGGACGCCGGGCGGGTACATCACCGACTACATGTTCGGCGCCTACTTCGGACTGGCCCAGGCCAACGCCGGCAACCCGCCGCCGGACAACGGCCCCGCCTTCAGCTACTACATGCAGGACCCGTCCGGCAAGTGGCTCAAGATGGAAACGAACGCGCAGGGCGAGGTCGAATGGACGCCGATGCCTCCCGGCTGGACCCCACCGCCCAACTCCTGCACCCCCGGCGGCAGCGGCGGCGGTCCCCTCGGACCCCTGCCCACCGCGACCCCATGTCCCTTCACACAGGGCGGCTGACCGCCCGAAAGCCACGGCCCGGGTCCGACTCGCTCAACTGATCGCGGATAGACGCAACCCGGCCGCGCCGCCGAGCGTCTAGGGAGGAAGGGACACCGTTCACGGGGGAGGAACGATGGTGCGTGCCCGAAGAATCCTGGTATCGGTGACAACGGTGGTGTGTCTGCTCCTCGGAGCGGCGGGTGTGGCGCTCGGGCAGGCGCCACCGCCGGACTCCGGCGGCGCGGTCCCACCGGGATGGACGATCGTCCACATCGGAGACGGTGTACGGCTGGTGTGGCGGTCGCCGCGGCCAGTGCCGATGGGCGACGCGGCGGTCGAGTTCCGGGTCGGCGACCGGCCGCTCGGACGGCCGATGGCGGAGCGCGACGGGCGCACGTTCCGGCTCGACCTGGATGCCAGCCCCGCCGACCTGACCCGGCTGGAGGCACACGCCGGCGGGCGCCGGCTCGACGCCGCCGCCCCCAAGAGCCAAGCGGGCGCGGCGGCCGCGGTGACGCTGCCGGCGCCGCTCCCCGTCTATCCGGATCCGGGTAAGCCCGGGGCGTACCAGACGGTCACCGGCGAGTACAACCTGGCGGGCGTCAAGCTGCCGGGCTTCCCGGCGGCGGCGGAGATGACCGGCGTCGTGGTCGCGCCGCGCGGTGCGCCGGGTGCCCGGCCGCTCGTGCTGTTTCTGCACGGCCGGCACAGCACCTGCTATCTCGGCAAGGAATCCTCCGGTGACTGGCCGTGCCCCCGGGGCTGGCGCCCCATCCCCAGCTACCGCGGCTACCTCCAGGCACAGCAGCTGCTCGCCTCGCAGGGATACGTGACGGTCTCCATCAGCGCGAACGGGATCAACGGCCAGGACTGGGCGATCGACGACGGCGGCGCGCACGCCCGGTCCTCGCTGGTACGCCACCACCTGGGCCGCTGGGCGAGCTGGGCGGGTGCCGCCCGGTCCGGCGCCCCGGCCGTCGTGCGGCAGTCGCCGCCGGTCGACATGTCGCGGGTGCTCCTGGTCGGCCACTCCCGCGGCGGTGAGGGAGTCAACCGCGCCGTCATCGACAGCCTCAGCCCGCGCTCGACCGCGGGCTACCCGGGGGCGGTGCGCTGGACCATCCGCGGCACCGTCCTCATCGGACCGACTGTCTTCGGGCACAACCCGGCGCCGGACGTGCCGTCGGTGACGTTTCTGCCCGGGTGTGACGGTGACGTCTCCGACCTGCAAGGACAGATCTATGTGGACGGCACGCGCGGGGTGAGCGGCGGCACCGGCCTGCACAGCGCGGTATACATGGTCGGCGCCAACCACAACTTCTACAACACGGAGTGGACGCCGGGGCAGGCCGTGGCGCCCGCATGGGACGACTTCTGGGAAGCGGACGACGACCAGGTCTGCTCGCCGGGCAAGGGGATCCGGCTCACCGCGCGGCAGCAGCAGACCGTCGGCGCGACGTACGTCGCCGCCGCGGCGCGCCTGTTCGTCCACCGCGACGACCGGGTGCGGCCGCTGCTGGACGGCACGCCCGTCCGCGCCGCCTCGGCCGGATCGGCTCGCGTGTACACCCACGCGGTCGGCGGCGTCCGTAGCCCGCTGGTCACGCCGGACGCGTCCACTCGGACGAGCGGCGCGGCCCGGCTCTGCACGCAGGTCGACACCGACCGCGCGGCCGCGTGCCTCGACCCGGGGCGGTCGCAGGGCCAGTCGCCGCACTTCGTGCCGTTCGGCTGGTTCTCGTCCGAGCCCGGCCGGTACTCGGTCGCGCTGACCGGGACGGGGCCGGCTACGATCCGACCCGCCGCCCCGGCCTCGCTGGTCGGCGCGAGCGCGGTCGCCCTGCGGCTGATCCTGCCGCCCAACACCGCCGGCGCCCGGTTCGACGTGGCCGTCACCGACACCGCCGGCCGCCGCGCCGTGCTCGGCCAGGTGCGGGTCGACGGGCTACCGGCCACGCAGCGCACGACGGCCCACTGGGCGCGGGAGGTGCGGGTGCCGATCCCGCGAGGCACCACGGTCGACCTCGGCCAGATCGCCGCCCTGGAGCTGGCGCCGGCGGCCCCGTCCGCACAGGCGTGGCTGGTGGACGCGTGGGGCTGGCGAGCGGGCACACCCGATCCGCGGCCGGTGCGCCTGCCCCGGATCGACATTGGACAGTTCGCTGTGGACGAAGGCGACTCGGGCACGGTCACCTATCAGGTGCCGCTCACCGTCTCCGGCAGCGGCCACGGCGAGGTCCGCCTGCTGATCGTCGACTCGTCCGGCAAGGGCGAGGTGACCGAGCGGCTGGTCACGGTACGGCCCGGCGTCACCCGGATCGACGTGCCGATCCAGGTCACCGGCAACACCACCTTCGACGGAGACCAGCAGATCATCGTGGCGGCGAAGGCGCTTCGCGGCACGGTGATCGGTGACTACGACGGCGGCATATACATCCGGGACGACGACCCCATGCCGTGAGTCACCGCCGCGCCTGACGACGCGGTCAGGAGCGGCCGGGCGTCTCGGCGAGGGTCGTCGCGCCTGTCATGATGGCGACGGCCTCCGACATCGTGTGGGAGGCCGGCGTGACGACGGCGGCGCAGCGGCCCAGGCGCTGGATGTGGATGCGGTCGGCGACCTCGAAGACGTGCGGCATGTTGTGGCTGATCAGGATGACCGGCAGCCCTCGGGACCGGACCTCACGGATCATCTTGAGGACCTGGTTGGACTCTTTGACGCCGAGCGCCGCGGTGGGCTCGTCGAGCACGATCATCTTGCTGCCGAACGCCGCCGCGCGCGCCACCGACACCGCCTGGCGCTGCCCGCCGGAGAGGGTCTCCACGGGCTGGGCCATGTTTTGCAGCGTGCCGATGCCAAGGTCGGCCATGGCCTTGGCGGCATCGCGGCGCATGCCCTTCTTGTCGGTCATCCGCAGCACGCTGCCGAGGAACCCGGGCCGGCGGCGTTCCCGGCCGAGGTACAGGTTGCTGGCGATGTCGAGTGCCGGCGCGACGGCGAGGGTCTGGTACACGGTCTCGATGCCGGCGTCCCGGGCGTCCTGCGGCCGTTTGAAGTGCACCGGCTGCCCGTCGATGAATATCTGGCCGGTGTCCGGGACGAGGGCGCCGGTGAGGCACTTGACGAGCGTCGACTTGCCGGCGCCGTTGTCGCCGATGATGCCGAGGACCTCGCCGGGGTACAGGTCGAGGTCGACGCCGTCGAGCCCGACGACGTGGCCGAAGGTCTTGACCATGCCGCGTGCCGACAGTACGGGGGAGGCGGTCATGCTTTCACCTTCCTGATCCACTGGTCGACGGCCACCGCGAGGATGACCAGCAGTCCGACCGCGAGCACGCGGTACTGGTCGTCCACGCCGGCCAGCGACAGTCCGCTGCGGAAGAAGCCGACGATCAGCGCGCCGAGCAGCGTGCCCAGCACGGCGCCCCGGCCGCCGAAGAGGCTGGTGCCGCCGATGACGACGGCCGTGATGCTCTCCAGGTTGGCGTCGGTGATGGCGTTCGGGCTGGCGGCGCCGGCCCGGCCGATCAGGATCCACGCGGTCAGTCCGTAGATGGCTCCGGCGACCGTGTACACGCTGAGCAGCACGCGATCGACCCGGATGCCGGCCAGCCGCGCCGCTTCCTTGTCGTCGCCGACCGCGTACACGTGCCTGCCCCACGCCGTGTTGGCCAGCGCGAACCCGACCACCACGTAGAGCACGGCGACCAGTACGACGCCGGTGGTGATCCGGAAGTCGCCGATCCGGAAGGACTCACCGGTCCAGCTCAGCAGGTCCGGCATGTCGACCGCCTGCACGCTCTGGCCGCGCGAGTAGAGCAGGCCGATGGCGGTGAAGACGCTCAGCGTGCCGAGGGTGACGATGAACGGCGGCAGTTTGATCCGGGTGACCAGGGCGCCGTTCACCAGGCCGGCCGCGACGCCGAGCAGGACGCCGACGCCGATGGCCAGCACGCCGGGCAGGCCGGCGCCCTCGGCGAGCTTCGCCGTGACCATCATGGACAGGATCGTGATCGCGCCGACGGACAGGTCGATCCCGGCGGTCAGGATGATCAGCGTCTGCCCGACGGCCAGCGCCCCGATCACCGCCACCTGCTGTAGGACGAGCGACAGCGAGTTGGCCGAGGAGAACCGAGGGTTGATCGCCGAGAAGACGATGAACGAGATGACCAGCACCAGGAACGGGCTGATCGCCGGATGCGAGTGCAGCAGGTGCTGGATCCGTTGCGCCGGTGCTCGCCGGCGCAGTGCGAACTGCTCGCTGGCGGTGCTGGCCGGTGTGGTTGTGGTGGACACGCCAACTCCCTTCGGGGGCTCTGCTGGGTCTCGCTCGCGTCGCTCGGTGGCCGCCCGGGGCGGCCGGCCGCGACGCCCGGACGGCGCCGCGGCCGGATGAGCAACGTCAGGCCGTGCCCCAGCAGATCTTCGCGCCCTCGGTGCTGTCGATGCTCTCGACGCCGGTGGCCGGCTTGTCGGTCACCAGCGCGACACCCGTGTCGTAGAAGTCGAGCCCGCTGGTGACGGCGGGCTTGGCTCCGCCGGTCGCGATCTGCTTGATCGCCTTGACGCCGAGCTCGGCCATCTTCACCGGGTACTGCTGTGACGTGGCGTTGATCAGGCCGCTCTTGACCTGCTGCACGCCCTGGCAACCGCCGTCCACGGAGACGACGAGCACGTCCTTGGTACCGGCGGCCTGCATGGCCTTCTGCGCGCCGACCGCGGCCGGCTCGTTGATGGTGTAGACGACGTTGATGTTCGGGTTCTTGGCCAGGCAGCGCTCCATGGCGGTGCGCCCGCCGTCCTCGGCGCCCTCGGTCGGCTCGTTGCAGACGATCGTGTAGGTCCCGCCGGAGTAGCTGCCGGTCGGCGCCTCGTCGCCGTTCTTGGCCTTGTCGCCGGTGTCGATGCCCATGCCGGTGAGGAAGCCCTGGTCGCGGTTGTAGTCGACCGAGACGATCTTGTCGTTGAACAGGTCGAGCAGTGCGATCGTCGCGGGCTTGCCGGCGAGCTGGGCCGCCGTCCACTTGCCGATCAGCTCACCGGCCTTGAAGTTGTCGGTAGCGAACGTGATGTCCACTGTGTCCGCCGGGTCGGGCGGCGTGTCCAGAGCGATGACGTACAGCCCGGCCTCCCGCGCCTTCTTGATCGCGGGATTGACGCCGGGGCCGTTCGGCGTGATCAGGATGCCCTCGTCGCCGCGGGCGATCGCGTCCTCGATCGCCTGCACCTGGCCGGCCTCGTCACCGTCCTCCTTGCCGGCGGCGACGGTGAGCTTGACGCCATCGGCCTCGGCGGCCTTCTTGGCGCCGTCCTGCATGGTGACGAAGAACGGGTTCGTGGAGTTTTTGGTGATCAGCGAGACCGCCACACCGTCGTCGCCCGCGTCGTCGCCGCCGCATGCGGTGGCCAGCAGGCTCAGGGCGGCTACGGCGGCGAACAGACGCGCGGCCCGACGGCCGGTGCGCTTTCTCATGTCCGCTCCTTCATTCGGGGGTGAGCCGTCGCCGAACCCAGCCAAACCAGCTCGACAACGATGTCGAGGAGGTTAACCCTCGCGCTGTGCTGTGTGTCAATAGGTTACTTGACATCGTTGTCGAATGGGTTCACGCTTCGGCGGGGCGACGCCTCGCCCGCATGGGATGCGAAACTGTCCGGTGAAGGGGGACGGAAATGACGCAGGAGACACCCGCGGAGCCCTCGCCCGCCCCCTCCGAGATGTCCGTGCCCAAGGGCCGCCCGACGCTGCGTGACGTGGCGCTGCTGGCCGGTGTCAGCACCAAGACCGCGTCCCGGGTCGTCAACGGCGAGGGCGGCGTGACCGCCGCGAAGGTCGCGGCCGTCCAGCAGGCGGTGGCCAAGCTCGACTATCGGCCCAACTTCACGGCGAGCAGCCTGCGCCGCGCCAACGGCCGCACCGCCGCGATCGCCGCCGTGCTGGAGGACGTCTCCAACCCGTTCTCGTCGGCTCTGCACCGCGCGCTCGAAGACGTGGCACACGGCCGCGACGTCATGATCTTCGCGGGCAGCGTCGACGAGGATCCCCAGCGGGAGCGGTCGCTGATCCACGCGTTCACCACGCGGCAGGCCGACGCCCTGGTCGTCGTGCCCGCCAGCGACAGCCAGCGCTACCTCGCCAGCGAGGTCAACGCCGGCACCCCGATCGTCTTCGTCGACCGCCCGCCGGTCGGCATCGACGTCGACGCGGTCCTGGTCGACAACCACGCGGGCGCCGCCGAGGCGGTCCGCCACCTGGTCGCCCACGGCCACCGCGACATCGGATTCCTCGGCGACCTGACGTCGATCGCCACCGCGCGGCAACGCCTGCTGGGCTACAAAGAATCCCTCAGCGACCACGGCATCCGGCCCGCACCGGAGCACATCGTGCTCGACCTGCACACCGAGGAGGCCGCCCAGCGGGCCACGCACGACCTGCTCACCGGCGAGTCCCCGCCGACCGCGCTCTTCACCGCGCAAAACCTCGTCACCATCGGCGCGGTGCGCGCGCTGCGCCAGCTCGACCTGCACCACCGGGTGGCGCTCGTCGGCTACGACGACTTCCCCCTCGCAGACCTGCTCCAGCCGCCGGTCACCGTGGTCGCGCAAGATCCCGCGGCGATGGGACGGCTCGCCGCGTCACTCATCTTCCGCCGCCTCGACGGCGAGCGCTGGGAGCCGACCGTCCACTTCGTACCGACCCGGCTCGTCCCGCGCGGCTCGGGTGAGATCCTCGGCCCCCATGCGGCCAAGCCGTAGGACGGCGTCGCCTTCGCGCGTGGGGTGGTTGTCGGTTCGCGACGGAGTCAAGGCAGGATTGGCGGCATGACTGGTGACGCGCCCATCGTGCCCAAGCCGCTGGAGCCCCTGGACGAGGATTGGCAGCGCGGGCTTGCCATCGTGGCCCACCCCGACGACCTGGAGTTCGGCGCGGCGGCGGCCATCGCCCGCTGGACGAGGCAGGGCAAGCAGATCGCCTACGCGCTGCTCACCAGCGGCGAGGCCGGCATCGACGGCATGGACCCGGCGGAGGCCGGCCCGGCACGCGAGGCGGAGCAGCGCGCGTCCGCCGAGATCGTCGGCGTGACCCAGGTGGACTTCCTCGGGCTGCCCGACGGCGTCCTGGAGTACGGCGTCGCGTTGCGCCGCGACCTGTGCCGGGTGATCCGCACGTACAAACCGGACATCGTGATCACCAACAACTTCCGGGACAGCTGGGACGAGGCCGGCGACGCGCTGAACATGTCCGACCACATCGTCACCGGCCGGGCCGTGCTCGACGCCGCCCGCGACGCCGGCAACCGGTGGGTCTTCCGCGAGCAGATCGACGAGGGCCTGGAGAAGTGGGGCGGCGTCCGGCAGGTCTGGGCCGCCGCCTCACCGCTGTCGAAGCACGCGGTCGACACCACCGACACGTTCGACCTGGGCGTCCAGTCGCTCAAGGCGCATGACGCCTACCTGCGCGGCCTGGGCTCCGGCGGCTTCGACCCCGAGGAGTTCCTGGAAGGCTTCTCCCGGCAGACCGGCAACCGCCTCGGCGTCAAGTACGCGGCTGCCTTCGAGGTGTTCAAGCTCAGCCTTTTCTGAGGCCCATCGCGTCCGGTATGCGACGTTCAGACCCGCTCAGTCGACCCGGTGCAGCGGGCCCCACTCGGGAGAGTGCTGCGCTTGCACGGCCTCCTCGCACTGGCGAAGCGCCCGCTCCGACACCCACGCGATCGGGCGGCGGCAGCGCACCAGCGGCTCGTTGTCCGGCCCCCGACCACGCTCATCTCCGGCCAGGACCCACGGGCGTACGCCGGGACCGCGGAGGTCACGCAGGTGGCGGTAGTCGTAGAGGCGGCGGGCCACCCACAGCCGAATCGGGCGGTCCTCCCACCATTGCTCGACATCGAGGGGGTTGGCGGAGAGGCCCGGCAATGTCACGCCGGTGAGCGAGTCGCGGCTGGACTGGTCACCGCCGCCATCGCCGCTCAGGTCGGCGTCCGGCCCCTCTGACCACCGGACGTAAAGGTGCTCCCGACCGCGTACCTGCTCGACCAGATCGGCCAGCTCGTCAAGGTCGTGAATGGTCGGCAGCTCCATACGGGGTAAATGCCCGCCTTCGGGCCATCAAATCGTGTTTACCGTCGCCGCGCGGGTGGACGACAGGCCGGCGGGTCGGGGTGCCGGTAGGCGGCCCGGCGGGTCGTAGAGTGTGCCCATGCGGGTTGATCAGGCTGCCGCCGTCCACCATCCAGCTCGACTCCCCGCCGCGCGGGGCTGCCGGTCGTGAAGGGACGGTCCGAGGCCGAGCCGGCGCCGTTGCAGGTCCTCGTCGTCGAGGACGACGCGGGTGACTTCGCGCTGGTGGAGACCGCGTTCGCCGACCATCTGGTCCAGACCGTCCTGCATCACGCGGTAAACGGCGCCGAGGCGTTGGAGTTCCTGCGCCGGGAAGGCGGCTACGCCGAGGCGCCGCGTCCGGATCTGATCCTGCTCGACCTCAACATGCCCGGTGTCGACGGCCGACAGGTTCTCACGCGGATCAAGGCCGACCCGGATCTGAAGGCGATCCCGGTGGTCGTGTTCACCACCTCGGCGACCCCCGACGACGTCGCCGACAGCTACATCGGGCACGCCAACGCCTACGTCACCAAGCCCATCGATCTGATCGACTTCGAACGGGTGGTGGCCGAGATCCGCAACTTCTACGGCAACACCGTCACGCTGCCCCAGCGGATCTCCGACTCGACCCGGCACGACGGTGGCACCGGCGGCCCGGCGGCACCCGCGCCCGCCGACCCCGCTAGCTGAACCCGCCCCGCTCGACCGGGTCAGGCCAGGTCGTCCTCGTCCTTGAGGCGCCTGGTGTCGCGCAGTTCCACGTACGGCTCGCGGTCGGCGGGGTGGCCGGCGGCGATCGCGCGGGCACGGTGCAGCTCGGCGTCGAACTCCGCGCCCAGCAGGACGGCGATGTTGGATATCCAGAGCCAGACGAAGAAGATGATGACGCCGCCGAGCACACCGTAGGTCTTGTTGTACGAGGCGAAGTTGGCGACGTAGAGCGCGAAGCCGGCGGAGGCGACCAGCCACAGCAGCACCGCCAGCAGACCGCCCGGACTGATCCACCGGAAGCCGCCCTGCCGAGCGTTGGGTGAGGCCCAGTAGAGCAGGGCGAACATCTGGCTGACGATCACCACCAGGATCGGCCACTTGACGATGCCCCAGGCGGTGACCAGCACGGACCCCACGTTGAACGCGTCGCCGACACGCTGCGCCAGGTCGCCGGTCAGGACGACCATGATGGCGCTGACCGCCAGCAGAGCGCCGACCACGACCGTGACGCCGAGCCGGATCGGCACGGTCTTCCAGAACGGTCGGCCCTCGGGTACGTCGTAGA
The DNA here is from genome assembly GCF_059359075.1 of Phytohabitans sp. LZ39. NCBI lineage: Bacteria > Bacillati > Actinomycetota > Actinomycetes > Micromonosporales > Micromonosporaceae > Phytohabitans > Phytohabitans sp. LZ39. The sequence goes on from NZ_JCADBM010000006.1 coordinate 239,325, forward strand.
TCGCGTTGGCGGCGCGCATGAACGCCGCGATGTACCCGGATGCCGACCAGAGGGCGCCGGCGGCACCCACGATGGCCAGCAGTCCCGCGGCGCCCTGAGCCTCGGTGAGGCTCTGCGCTCCGTCGGCGAGGATGTCGCCCACCGGTCCCGGAGCGATGGTGCCCATGTTGTCGATCAGTGGCTGGAGGGCAGGGGTGCCGACCAGGCCGAGGATCGAGACGAGCAGGAGCAGCCCGGGAAAGATCGACAGCACGGCGTAGTAGGTCAGCGCCGCCGCCCAGTCGGTCAGCTTGTCCTCACCGAACTCCCGCACGGTCCGCCTCAGCACGCCCCACCAGGATCGGCCGGTCAGCTTGCTCGGCCGGTCCGGTACCCGTCGCGTGCGTACCGCTGGTTCACCTGACTCGTCGCTCATCGCGGTGCCTTTCCTCGCCCGTTCGACGGTGCCGAGCGCACGATGCGATCGACGTGGAGATCGGACACCACCGGTCACCGCTCGCAACGGGTGACGCCAGTGATGCCCGGGGCGGTTCGCCTCAAACAGGCCGTCCACCTCCGCCCTGGCCGCGGCGCTACCGTTGAGCCCGCGTCGAGGACGGGCGAGTGTGGCGGAGATGGTGGCATGAAGATCGGTGAGCTGTCGCGCCGGACCGGCGTCAGCGTCCGCGCGCTGCGGCACTACGAGGCCGAGGGGCTGATCCGACCGGCCCGGAGCGCCAACGGCTACCGTGCCTTCGACGAGGGCGCGGTCCAGGCCGTCGACCAGATCCGTGGGCTGATCGAGAGCGGCTTGCCGACCCGGATCATCCGCGAGATCCTGCCCTACCTCGACGGCCCCGCGGCGCTGATGCCCGAGGTGCCGTGCGCGTACATGCTCGGCGAAGTGGCCCGGCAGCGAGACCTGCTCGACCGCCGCATCCAGGCGCTGACGGGAAACCGCGACGCGCTCGAGGCCTACCTGCGCGCGGCCCGGTCGGCGGCTGAGACGGCGGACACCGCGGCTTGACCCTCCCGTAGGCGTGAGGGTTCTAGCGTCCGGGCATGGAGATCCCCACCAGCATGCGGGCGCTGGAGCAGCCCACCTGGAACGGCCCCGCGGACATGCGCCTGGTGACCGGCGCGCCCGTCCCGTCTCCGGGCCGGCACGACGTGCTGATCCGGGTCGGCGCCGCCGGCGTCAACTTCGCCGACGTCATGCGCGCCCGCGGCGCCTACCACGACGGACCACGGCCGCCGTACATCGCCGGCTTCGAGGCCGCCGGCGAGATCGTCGCCGTGGGCCAGGCGGTCACCGGCCACGCGGTCGGTGACCACGTCATCGGCACCGGATACGGAGCGTTCGCCGACTACATGGTGCTGCCCGCCGCCGGTCTGGCGCCGGTGCCACCCGGCTGGGCCGACGAACAGGCGCTCGGCATGGTGCTCAACTGGGCGACCGCGCTGGCCGCGCTCCGCCCGCTCGGCCGCCTGACCGCCGGCGAGACCGTGCTGGTACACGCCGCGGCGGGCGGGGTCGGGCAGGCGGCCGTACGCCTGGGCAAGCACTACGGCGCCACGGTCATCGGCACCGCCTCGGCGGGCAAGCACGACGCGGTACGCGCGCTCGGCGCCGACCACACTGTCGACCACCGCACGGCCGACCTCGCCGCCGAGGTGCTCGACCTGACCGGCGGCCGAGGAGCCGACCTGGTGCTGGAGTCGGTCGGTGGCGCCGTGTTTCGGTCGAGCCTGACCGCCGCCCGGCGGGTGACCGGCCGGATCGTCGTGTACGGCATGGCCGGCGGCGAGGCGACCGTCACCAACCGCGAGCTCAACTTCGTCTACCCCGTCCAGCTGACCGGTCTTCACATCGGCAGCCTCGCCACGCACGCGCCGGCACTCTTCGCGCGGCTGGTGGCCGAGCTGGCCGCGCTGCGCGTCGCCGGCGTCTACCCGCCCGGCCAGCCCACCGTCTACGCCCTGCCCGACGGGCCGCGGGCCCTCACCGCGCTGGCCGCGGGCACCACGGTGGGCAAGCTCGCCCTGCGCCCCTGAGCGCGGGGAGGCCGTCACGACACCTGGACGAGCTGCCACTGCTGTTCGGCGGCGTCGCGTACGTGTCGCCGCCGCTGACCACCGTCCGCCAACCGTTCGACGCCGTCGCGCGGGAGGGCCTGATGCTCCTCGTCCAGGCCATCGAGAAACCCCAACGCCGACCCACCGCCGGCGACCGACCCACCGGTCGAGCTGGTCGTCCGCGCGTCCACCGCGCCGCAACCCCGCGACGATCCGCCTAACGCGCTTTGCGAGTCGAGGTCGCCGCCCGTCGTGGCGTCACTTCGAGGCAGATTTTCCCACGTCCGCGTCAGTGGCGGACCGTATGCTCCCGCGGGCACCGCTCCCGGCCGGCGGCTCGCCAGGGCGAGCCGAATTCCCCGGCCGTCCACTGCCAGGTCCGCGCGACAAGCCCTCCGGGTATGTTCGCGGACAGCCGCGTGCGCCTACCTGCGACATCCTGACGCGGCGTTACCAGCGCCGGGGGTCGGGCTTTGAGATCTAGGAGACTTAGGGCTGCTATGGCGCCCTAACTCTCCAAGATCTGGCATCGGACGCGGTTCACGGCCCTGTGGCGGTTACTCGCGGTGATGGCGCCTCTGTCGGGTCTGGTGCCCGTCGCCCTCGGCAATGGACATCGTGGACAAAGGAACCGTGCGTCCCTGGGTGAGCGTGGCCAGCGGCGGACGGGTGAGGCGCCGCCCACATGCTGCGCCGCATCCCCAACCAGTGAGAAGGTGGGCCCCGGCCGGAGCCCGAGGCCCCGCCGGAGGCGCACCAACCGCAACCACAAACAAACCCGGAAGGAGCGGAGAAGCGATTCAAATCCGAAAGTCGAGGGGCCAATGGATACCAAGATCTGGGGGCGGGCATGGTCTTGCCCGTGGGCTTGGACTGCGGGGCTGGCAGTGGACGGCCGGGGGTTTCGGCGAGCGCTGCGAGCCGCCGGCCGGGAGCGGTGCCCGCGGGAGCATACGGTCTACAGCTGACGCGGGCGTGGGCAAATCTGTCTTGAGAAGGTCACGAAGGACAGGCGCCCCGACCCCGGAAACGTCTCTAGTGGAACTCGTAGGCGCCGCGGTCGGGGGCGGCTACGCCGTCTCCGTTGCCGTCCTGGGGGATGGCGACGCCGTCGAGGTCGGTCGGGTAGCTGGCGTCGGTGGCGGTGTCGACCATCGGGCTGCCGGCGGTGGGACGCAGGTCTCCGGCGGCCGCGTCGCGAAACAGTGGGTCGGCCCATGTGTCGTCCGCGGCGGGGACACCGTCGAATGTGGCGCCGTGGTAGATGTTGTTGCCGCCGGCGTAGGCGCCGTCGGTGTATCCGGAGCGGTATCCCGCCACCAGTACGTTGTCGCGGGCCTCGAGGATCGTGGCGTCGCAACCGCCGTAGCAGGCCAGGCCGTAGCTCTGCGTGCCGGTCAGGTAGACCGTGTTGTGGCGGAACACCGTGCCGGTGACCGGGCCGAACGGATCCCTCGAGCCGCGCGTGACAAGGCCCGCCGCGATGTCCAGAGTGGAGCGTACGACGTTGTAGGCGTAGACGTTGCCGTGCGAGCCGGCGCTGCCGAGCTCGGCGAAAGCGACGTTGTCGACGGCGATGTTGTGGTGGATGACGTTTTCCCGGCCGCCGTACACCTCGACCGCGCCACCGTCGCGGCCGTAGTCGTGGGAGAACGCGTCGCTGCCGGAGATCCGGTTTCCGGCGACCTCGGTCCGCAGCCCGTGGAGCAGGATGCCGAAGGCGCCGTAGTCGTCGTCCCCGCCGGGCGTGTTCACGACCATGCGGTTGTTGTCGACGATGTCGTTGTCCAGGATGCGGGCGTCGGCGGAGCCCTGGTCGACCTCGATGCCCGTGGTGTTGTTGCTGACGATGTTGTGGCTCACCACCACCGCGTCGCCCCGGATCAGCACGCCGCCCGACCCGGCGCAGTTGTGGATGTCGAGGTAGGTCATCGTCACGTAGGACCCGTCGAGGGTGACGCAGTGGCCGCCGGTGCCCACGGACTCGATGACCGGGGTGTTTCCGGTGGCGCCGTACGCGCTGACGACGATCGGAGCATCCGGGGTGCCGCTGGCGCTGACCACGAGCTGGTCCGGAAAGCGGCTTCCGCGGGCGAGCAGGAGCTGGTCGCCAGGGGTGAGGCCGGCGGCGCTCGCTCGGGACAGCGTGCGCCACGCCCGGTCCGGAGACGCGCCGTCGCGGGCGTCGTCGCCGTTGACACTGTCCACGTAGTACATGGTGGCGGCCGCGGCCGCCGGTCGGGCGCCGGCGACGGCCCCGGCCGGCGCGAGCACGAGAGTAGCGGTGATCAGTGTGGCCAGCCGGTGGTCGTGGCTCAGCATGGTTCTCCCCTGGACGTGAGGCCCGCACCGTCCTGCGGCATTCACCGCTGCCTATACCCTGCCGGATGTAGCGGCACACGCACGAACCGCGGGACGGTCAGCCGGTCGGCTGTTCCAGCTTTCGCAGGACCTGCTCGGTGGCCTGGCGGAGCACGCGGCGCCCGCCGAGTACGAGCAGGACCGCTATCAGCCTTCCCTTCAGGCTCGCCGGCCGGCGGTCGACGGTGACGTGGATGTGGCTGCCGGTGCCGTCCGGCGTCACCCGGTACAGCCAGGAGCTGCCGGGACGCCACGTATTCGACTCGGTGGTCTCCACCCGTACCGTGCCCGGGGTGGACCAGTCGTAGCGGTTGCGCTCCCACACGCCGCCGGCCAGCGACGAGCCCTCGGTGACGTCGGCCGAGTCCGCGGCGACCTCGTGGACCTTGAGGTGCTGGGCGTCGATGTTCGGCCAGACGTCGGCGCGGGCAGCGGAGAAGTCGGTCAGCGCACCGATGAACCGCTCGGGCGAAACCCCACTTTTGATGTCGAACTCGACTCGCGGCATCGCAGGCCTCCATCTGCGTCAGGCCCCTCTGTGGTTTGGGGGCCCCGACACGTCAGCTTCTCACCAGTGGCCGATCCGTGGATGGCCGTCGCGCGAACCTGGTGCAACCGTGCCGCCGCACCGGTCGTGTCTGATGTACATGCGGGAGGGCAGATGCGCGACGCGGACGGCTTCGACGAGTTCTACCGGGCGACATCGGCCCGGATGCTGCGCTACGGGTTTGCCCTGACCGGCGACCTGCCCGAAGCGCAGGATCTGGTGCAGGAGGCGTACGTGCGCGCCTGGCAACGGTGGCGCCGGCTGGCCGGGTACGACCACGTCGAGGGGTGGGTGCGGCTGGTGCTGACCCGGCTCGCCACCGACAGTTGGCGGCGCCTGCGCAACAGGCGGTTGGCCGCGCGCCGCGCCGGTCCACCGGGCGACATCCCTCCACCGAGCGAAGACACCGTGTTGCTCGTCGCCGCGATGCGCCGGTTGCCCACCGCCCAGCGCCGGGCCGTCGCGCTGCACTACCTGTGTGACATGTCGGTGGCCGAGATCGCCGTCGAGACCGGATCTTCTCCCGGAACGGTCAAGTCCTGGCTGTCCCGCGGGCGGGCGGGGCTGGCCGCCGTACTCGACGACCTGATGCGGGAGGCGAACGATGTCGCCTGACCTGGACCGGATGTTCTCCGCGCTGCGGGCGGACGTGGACCGCGCGGGCCTGTCCGCGCCGGATGGGCTGCGCGAGCGTGTCGACAGGCGCACCCGGCGGCGCGCCATCGCGGGCCTGGTCGCGATCGCGGTGCTTGTCGGCGGCGTGTCGATCGGCGCACGGGAGCTGCTCGCCGGCCCGGTCGCGCCGGCGCCACAGCCCGGTGAAACCGCCACGCCGACGCCGGCGCCGTCACCCCCGGCCGCGCCGGTTTCCGAGGAGCCCTATCCCGTCGGCTCGCCGCTGTCGATGCCGGCCGGCTGTGACGAGATCCTGGTGTTCCCGTACGACGGACCGGCGCCCGCCGGCCAGGCGTTGCCCGCCTCGGTGATGCTGCGCGCGAGCGACTGGGGCAGGTGCTACGCGATGGTCGGCGACCACGCCGGCTACCCGGCCTGGGAGCGGGGCAAGCTGCCCAGGCCGCAGCCGGACCTGTGCCTCGACGAAGAGCCGTACCGCGCGGACTCGGACCGGGTCGCCGGCCGCTTCCGGCGGTTCGCGGGCGGCCCGGAGGTGTTCGGCTACGAGTCCGTCACCCGCTACCGGGCCGGCGGCGCCGGGGCGTTCCTGGACGAGGTGCGGGACCGGGTCGCCCGGTGTGCCACGTTCTCACCCGATCAGAGCGGGGATGTGACGTGGCGGGCGCAGATCGCCGAGCGCGACTTCACCGGCGACGAGAGCCTGCTCGTCTACGTCGGAGTCGGCACCGCCGCCGAGCCGAGCTACCCCGGTTGGTGGGTGGGTGTCGCCCGGGTCGGCGACCTCGTGGTCGTCGTCGAACCCGGGTCCGACCTGGGCGGGAGCCGCGCCTTCGCGAAGACCATGACCCGCAAGGCCGTGCAGCGGGCGGGCTAGCCGAAGATTCGCTGAGGATGACGAACGTCATGGGTGCACACGTGTGCCCGCGCACTTCCGCAGCGGGAGCCGAGGTCGCAGACTGATGACCACCGATTGAACGGATCACCAGACAAAGATCGCTGCGGGCAGTCCAGATGCCCGCAGCGCTCATCCGATGGTACCCCGAGTATCAGAGGTCACGCATGCCTCCGGTCGAACAAGGGAGAGTCGCCATGTCCGACGCGCCGACCGTAACCTCCCCGCCGCACACCGACACCCGGTCCGAGGACAGGGCGCGCGCGCAGCGACTTGTCGCCGCCTGGCTCGCCGGCACCGCCACCCCGCCCGAGGACCACCTGCGGATCGAGCCGCTGCGGGGTGACGCCGGCAGCGAGCTGTGCTTCTGCGCCGGCACGTTCTGCTGGCCGCCCCTCCCGCCCCGCACCCACCGGGAGTAGTCCGTGGCCGCCCCACCTGCCGCACCGGCCCTGGAGCCCGCGGCACGATCCTTCCTGCGCGGAAAACATCCACGGGACGCCGATCGGCTGCCGGCCGAGGCGCCGGTCCTGCACACGGTGGACGGCTGGGTGATCTCCGGCCACCCGGAGATCTGCCGCCTCGCCGGTGACCGCCGGCTCGTCATCGATCCCCGCGCTGGCGACCCGCCGGTGCCGTTGACCCAGTCCGAGCGGTTGGAGGGTGTCTTCGGACGGATGCTCAACTTCCGCGACGGGGCCGACCACGCCCGGCTGCGGCGCCTGGTGACCGTCGCGTTCAGCGCCCGCCGGGCCAACGCCGTAGCGCACACGGTCGCGACGGTGGCGGCCGAGCTTGCCGACGCCGCCGTGGCGCGCGGCGAGTTCGACGCGGTCGCCGACGTCGGCGTCCCGTTGCCCGTGCACACCACGTGCGCCCTGCTAGACATCCCGTCCTCGGACCGGCCGCGGGTTGCCGGCTGGGCGACGGTGATGAGCGCCCAGCTGTTCACGTTCGGGCAGCCGCCGGGCGCGGTCGAAGCGGTGGAGCGCCAGCTCGACGAGCTGGTCGCCTACATCGACGACCTGGCCCGCAGGCGCCGCGACGGGGACCTCGTCGCGGACCTGCGGGCGGCGCTCGACCACGACGAGTTCGTGGCGTTCGTCGTGCTGCTGTTCATGAACGGCCTGGAGACGGTCACCGCCGGCATCGCCCGCGCGATCGGCGCCCTGGCCTGGCAACCCGCTCTCGCCGACGGGATCCGGCGCGAACCGGGAACGGCCGGCGATGTCTTCGCCGAGCTGATGCGGCTGCACAGCCCGGTCCGGCTGGGCGCGCGCCGGACGGTGGAGGCCATCGACGCGATCCCGGCAGGGGCACCGGTGTTCTTCGCCTGGTCGCTGGCGAACCGGGACCCGCGGGTCTTCACCGATCCGGACACGTTCCGCCCCGGACGCCCGGGGCGGAGCCTCGCGTTCGGCGCCGGTCCGCACCACTGCCTCGGCGCGGCGCTGGCGGGGCAACAGGGCGCGGCGGTCCTGCGGGCGTTCGTGACCCGGGCCCGGCTCACCAGCCGCACCGACGAGGCCGGCACACCCCGGCTGCCCGGTGCGGCCATTGCGGGATTCTCGGCACTGCGCGTCGTCGCGGAGCCACTGATGGCGGGAGTGACCCGATGACGCGAAACGTGGCGGAGCTCGACGAGGTCGTCCACCTGACGACCCGTCGAGTGTGGACGATGCTCGTGGCGGTGCTGGTCCTGTTCGGCGCGCTGGCCACGTGGGGACTGCTGGCCCGCGTGGAGTCCACTGTGGCGCTCGACGGCGTGCTCGTCGCCGGTGCCGGCCCGACGCTCGTGACCGCCCCGGCCGCGGCGACGGTGGTGTCGTCGCCCCAGGCCGGTTCGGCGGTCCGGGCCGGCGCCGACCTGATCGTCCTCGACGTCGACGGCGAGCGCCGCGCGATCACCAGCCCGGTCGCCGGTGCGGTGTCGTCCGTCGCGGTGCGGCCGGGCAACGCGGTATCCGGCGGTGACGTCCTCGCGACCGTCGAACCCGCCGGCGCGCGCCTCGGCGCGCTGCTTCTCCTGGACGCCGGGCAGCCGGCCGTACCCGCCGGCACGAAGGTGCGGGGCAGCGGACTGACCGGCCGGGTCACCGGCGTCGAACCGTACCCGGTGCGCGCCGACGACCTCGCCGCCCGGTTCGGCCAGCGGTCCCTGACCGGCGACGGGCAGCGGCTGGTCCGTGCCGTACACGTCGACCTCGGTGTGCCGGCCCGCGCCGGCGCGACGTTGACGCCGGTACGCCTCGACCTGGTGCTGGGCGAGCGGCGCCCGGCCGACCTGCTGTGGCACGGGGGTGCGTGATGGTCATCGCGGAACGGGCAAAGCCGGCGGTCGAGCCCCCGGCGGCGAAAAGCGAGCCGAAACCGCCGCGCCAGAAGGCCCGCCGCACCGTCGAGGCGCCGCAGATGGAGGACGCCGACTGCGGCGCGGCGTGCCTGAGCATCATCCTGACCCGGCACGGGCGCCGCGCGCCGCTGCCCGAGCTGCGCGAGCTGTGCGGCGCCGGACGCAACGGCACCACCGCGGTCGGGTTCGGCCGGGCCGCCGCCGCGTTCGGGTTGCAGGTGAAGGGACGCAACGTCGTACCGTCCGATCTGGACAGTGTGGCGCGGGTGCCGGTCCCGTCCGTGGTGCTCCTCGACGGGCGGCACTACGCGGTGCTGGAGGGCGTGCGCGGCAACCGGGTCTGGATCAACGACCCGGCCGTGGGCCGGATCCGGTTGACCGCCGAGGAGTTCGCCGCGCGGTCCAGCGGGCTCGTGCTGGTGGCCACGCGGACACCGGACTTTCGGCCGGGCGGGCCGCGGCTGCCGTTCGTGCGGGCCGTGGTCGCCAGGGTGCGGCCGTACCTGCCGATCGTCGCGGTGGCCGCGCTGCTCGGCGCGCTCGCCGCGGTGCCCACCGTGCTCGCGGCGCTCAGCATGCGGGCGTTGCTCAACCGCGTGCTCATGATGGGCGACCAGGCGTGGCGCCCGGCGCTGCTGGCGATCCTCGTCGTCGGGGCGGTGCTGGCCGGCGTGACCGGCTGGGCGCAGCAACGGGTCCTGTCCCGCGCGCTGTCGGTGATGGCCACCCGCTTCAGCAGCTCGTACCTGACGGCGTTGCTGCGCCTGCCCGGCGAGTTCTTCCACCGGCGGCAGCTGTCGGGCCTGGTCAAACGGGCGCAGATGAACGACGGGCTGGCGATCATGCTGTCGGATCGGCTCGCGGTGCCGGTGACCGCGAGCGTGACGATCCTCGGGTACGCGTGCCTGCTCGGCGTGCTGGCGCCGGCGCTGCTGGCCGTGATGGCGGTCGCGGCGACCGCGCAGCTGCTGCTGCTCCGCGCGGTGGTGCGGGTCGCCGGCCCACACCAGCAACGGCTGCTGTTCGAACAGGTGCGCCGCGACGCCACCGCACACAGTGGACTGACGATGATCGAGGCGATCAAGGCCGACGGAGCCGAGCAGTGGCTGTTCGGCTCGTGGGTGCGGTCGGCGACCCGCGCCCTGCGGACCGGCAACGCGCTCGGCTCGGCCACGCTGAGCCTGCTGGCGGTCAGCTCGGCGGTGGCACCGGCGGCGCTCGCGGCGTTCGTCATCGTCGGCGCGCACCAGGTCGCGTCCGGCGAGCTGGCCCTCGGCACGCTGCTCACCGCGCAGCTCGTCGCCGGCGGGCTGCTCAGCCCGCTGGGCGTGCTCGTGGGGCTCGGCTCCGAGGTCCAGGTCACCCGCGTCCAGATGTCGATCATCGACGACGCCCTCCAGGCCAAGCCGCACCCGGCGCGCGCCCACGTCCTCGACCGCGCACCGGTCCCGCCGGCCGACCCGACGCGGCTCTCCGGCGCCATCGAGTTCGACGACGTAACCTTCGGCTACGACCGGTACGGGAAGCCGCTGCTGCGAAACCTGTCGTTCGCGGCGAAGCCGGGGGAGTGGGTCGCGCTCGTCGGCGCGACCGGCAGCGGCAAGTCGACGATCGCCCGGCTCGCCGTCGGCGCGGTCGACCCCTGGACCGGGCGGATCCTGCTGGACGGCCAACCGCGCGACACCTACACCCGCGAGCGGCTCGCCACGTCGATCGGGTACGTCGAGCAGACACTGCGCCTGTTCGAGGGCAGCCTGCGCGACAACCTGACGCTCTGGGACGACACCGTGCCCGAGCAGCGGCTGCGGGCCGCCCTGCTCGACGCGAGCCTCGACCGGCTCGTCGACCAGCGCGGCGGCCTCGACGGCGGCCAGGTCACCGAGCACGCCCGCAACCTGTCCGGCGGTGAGCAGCAACGGATGGAGCTGGCCCGCGCACTGGCCGGCGACCCACCGCTGCTGGTGCTCGACGAGGCCACCAGCGCGCTCGACAGCTCCACCGAGCACGCGGTACTGGAGGCGTTGCGCCGCCGTGGCGTCACCTGCCTGTTCATCGCACACCGGATCTCCACCGTGCGCGACGCGGACCTGATCCTGGTGCTGGACAAGGGAACGGTCGCCCAGCGCGGCAGCCACGAGGAGCTCATCGCGACGCCGGGCCTATACCGGCGGCTGGCGACCGGGGGTGCGGCATGACCGCCGTCGACAGTGCCTGGCGGACGCTGGCGCGCGCCGCGGCCGAGCGCCGTGACGCACCGGTACCGACCGCGGTGGCGGCCCTGGCGGAACACTTCGGGATCCCGGCGCCGACCGAGCCGACGCTGAGCCGTGCGCTGCGCGCGGCCGGCGTGCACTGGGTCGAGGTGCGGCTCGCCGACGGCTGGCACCGCACCGGCGTCGCGCCGCTGGTCGCCTTCCGCGACGGTGTTCCGGAGACGCTGCTGCCCGGTCCGCGCGGCTACCGGCACGCCGGTGGCGCCCGGGTCACCGACGGCGAGGCGGCCGGCTTCGACGAGGTCGCCTGGCAGGTGTACCCGCCGCTGGCCGAACGCGACCGCACGGCGCGCGGCCTGCTGCGGTTCGCCGCCCGCGGCGCCGGCCCGGACATCCGGTTCCTGCTGCTGGCCGGGCTGCTCGCCGCGACGCTCGCCGGCGCGATGCCGCTGCTGTCCGGATGGCTGCTGACCCGGACCGTGGGTGGCGCCGCCGGCAACGGGCTGGTCTGGTGGACCGCGGCCTTGCTGGCCGGGTTGGTGATCGGCAACGTGTTGCTGCTGTCGGTCCGCAACGCCGCGCTGGTGCGGCTACAGGGCCGGCTCCAACTGCGGCTGGAGCCGGCTGTGTGGGGGCACCTGCTCGGGCGCGACGTCCGGTTCCTGGAGGAGCTCGGCACGGCCGGCCTGACCCAGCGCGCGAACGCCGTCTCGGAGCTGCGCCGGTCGTTGAGCGACAGCGCCGCGTCGGCGGTGCTCGGCAGCGCGTTCGGTCTGGTCAGCCTCGGTGTGCTGCTCGTCGTCGACCCGCTGGTGGGCGGCACGGTGCTCACCACGACCCTGGTGCTGCTCGGCGCCGCCAGCTGGGCCGCCCGCCACCTTCAGCGGCACGAGATGGCCAACCGCGAGGCGTTCAGCCGCGTCGCGTCCTTCCTCCACGCGGCGCTGCTGGCGATCGAAAAGCTCCAGGTCGCCGCGCGCGAGGAGCGGGTGTTCGCCGGCTGGGCCGACCGCTACGCCCACCAGCGGCGCACCGACGCCGCCGCGCTGCGCTGGCGGGCGGTCGTCGCCGGGCTCGCGCTGGCGATGCAGCCGGCCGCGCTCGCGGCGCTGGGCGTGTCGGTCGCGCTGCTCCGGCCCGGCGTGGAGCTGGGCACGTTCGTCGCCGCGAGTGTCGCGGTTGGACAGTTCGCCGCGTCGGCCGGGCTGCTGCACGGCGCGGTGATGTCGTCGTTCTCGATCGTGTCGGCGCACCGGCAGCTGCGCCCACTGCTCGACGCGGCGCCGGACGTCGCACCGGGCGCCGCCGACCCCGGCCCGCTGCACGGCCGCGTCGAACTGCACGAGGTGACGTTCACCTACCCGGGCAGCGGCCGGCCCGTGCTCGACCAGGTGAGCATCTCGGCGGAGCCGGGTGAGTTCGTCGCCGTGGTCGGTCCGTCCGGCGCGGGCAAGTCGACGCTGATCCGGCTGCTGCTCGGGCTCGTCCCGCCGAGCAGTGGCGCGGTCCGCTACGACGGCCGCGACCTCACCGAGCTCGACCTCCGCGCGGTGCGCGCACAGCTCGGCGTCGTCCTCCAGCTGGCGCGCGCGGTTCGAGGATCCATAGTGGACAACGTGGTCGCCGGCGCCGAGGACGTGCCGGACGACCGCGTCTGGGAGGCGCTGGAGCTGGCCGGTCTCGGTGACGAGGTGCGCGCGATGCCGATGGGCCTGCACACGATGGTCAGCGAGGACAACGCGTCGTTCTCCGGCGGCCAGATCCAGCGCCTCATGCTGGCGCGGGCGCTCGTCAAGCGGCCGCCCGTGCTGGTGCTCGACGAGGCGACCAGCGCCCTGGACAACATCACCCAGCGCGCGGTGTCGGACCGGATCGCCGCGCTGAGCGTCACCCGGATCGTCGTGGCCCACCGGCTCAGCACGATCCGCGCCGCGGACCGGATCTACGTCCTCGACGGAGGCACGATCGCCGCCCGCGGCAGCTACGCGGAACTGGCCGCCACGAGCCCGCTGTTCGCCCGTCTCGTCGCCCGGCAGGAGGTCAACTGATGACCACGACCACGCCACTCGGCCTCAGCCAGCCGGCTGCCGCGCCGGACACGCTGCTCGGCCTCGCCGGGGCCGACGACCGACTGCTGGCCGTGATCGCCGCCGCCGCGCCGTTCGACGAACGCGAGTCCGGCGTGCACTTCGTGCCGGTGCGCGCCGGCGGCCGGCGCAAGCTCGCCGATCGCGCGCAACGGTGGCTGCGGGCGGCCGTCGCCGACGACGACGTGTCGCGGCGGGCCCTGCTGCTGCACCGCCAGCAGACCGGCCGGGACCTCGGCGCCGGACTTGTCGACGTCAAGGTGCGCAACCCGGGCCGGCTGCCGGACTGGGCGTACGCGCTGGTCGACTTCCTGCTCGCCCAGCCGCCCACACCGGCCGACGACCGGGCCACCGAGCTCGTCGGCGGCGTGCTGGTCGCGTTCCAGCGGGCGGCGGTGCGGCTCACCGGCGTGCGGCGGGTGAACGACGGCGCCGAGCTGCGCGGCGTGCGGATGACCCAGGACGCCGCCGAGGACGTGGCCGGGCAGCTGGTGCAGCGCCTGCTCCAGGTCACCGACTCCGCGATCGCGTTCGAGATCCAGATCGCCGACGGGGCCTCGGCGCCGGCGGAGTGGTACGGGCGGGCCGGCATCGACGTGAGCCGGCTGGGGTGGCTTTCCCGGCTGGAGAGTCTGCCCGGCCTCGCCTACGTCATCGGCGTCACCTGCCTCAACTACAAGCGCAACGTCGCCGAGGTGTTCGACCGGCTGCACGCCGACCTGCCGACGCTGCGCCGGGAGCTGTGGGCGTGGGCCGACCCCGGCCCGCTGGCCTCGTACTCCGGCGACTCCGGCGACCTGCACGACAGCGGCCGCACGGTCAGCCTGCTCACGTTCGCGGGCGGCCAGCGGGTCGTGTACAAGCCGAAGGACCTTCGCAGCGTCGCCGGCTTCATGGACGTCCTCACGTACCTGAACTCGCACGGCCTCCCGCTGCCGCTGGCGACCCGCCGCGTGCTGCTGCGCGACGGCTACGGCTGGGAGGAGTTCGTGGTCGCCCGGCCGTGCCAGCCGGGCGAGGAGCCGTCCCGGTTCTACCGCCGGCTGGGCATGCTGGCCCGCCTCGCCGAGCTGCTGGAGTGCCGGGACCTGTGGCTCGACAACCTGATCGCGATCGGCGACGCGCCGATGTTCATCGACCTGGAGAACGTGCTTCAGGGCCGGATGCGCAAGCCGGCGCTGCTCGGCGAGCGGGCCGAGGCACTGTGGCACGAGATCGAGGAGAGCGTCGCGAAGACCGCGATGATCTCGTTCCCGCGGGTCGGTACCCCGGGCCGGCGCGCGCACGACATCGGTTGTGTCGCGCCGATCCAGGAACAGCTCGCCGTCGACCCGGAGGGTTTCCCGTTCGGCTGGGAGGCGCCGCCGTACCGCCCCGTCGTGGACGGCCGGCCGGTGGATCCGGCCGCGCACACCGACGACGTGGTCACCGGCTACCGCGAGATGGACGCCTGCCTGGTCGCCAACGTGGCCGGCCTCGGCGACGAGCGCGGCCCGCTGCACCTGCTCGCCGGCGCCCGCGTGCGCTACATCTTCCGCAGCACGTGGGACTACATCGCGGTGCAGCGGGTATCGACGAGCCCGCTCGCACTCACCGACGGGGTGGCCCGGGAGCTCGTGCTGGCGCGGCTGTTCCGCGGCACCCGAGAGGTGCTGCGCACCGACCCCGAGCGGGCCGACTGCCTGGAGATGATCGAGCGCGAGATCGAGATGCTGCGCCGCCTCGACATCCCGCTGTTCCAGTCGGTGACGAACACCAGCGACGTCCGGACACCCGAGGGCGCCACGGTGGAAAACCACTTCAGCGGAACGGCGTGGGGGCGGCTCACCCAGCGGCTCGCCGACCTGGCCGAGCGGGGCGAGACCGGCGCGCCGCCGGCCGAGGACATCCTGCGAACCTGCCTCGACTTCGCCGCCCGCGACCATCCCCTGTGGACCGAGCCGCCGGGCGACACCGGCGAGCCACCCGACCCACGCAAGCTCGGCGTCTACGTCTACGACCCGAAGGCGCTGCGGCCGGAGGTGGACCACGCGCAGCTGCTCGCCACCGCGTGCGCGGCCGCGGACGACATCATCTCGGCGGCGGTGTCGGTCGGGTCGGGCCGGTACGGGTGGCTCGGCGTCGTCCACTACCCGGTCTTCGGGCTCGACCAGGTCGAGCCGCTCCAGGGAGACCTGCTCACCGGCACCGCGGGGATCGCCGTGTTCCTGGCCGAGCTGTACCAGACCACGGGCAAGCCGGCCTACTGGGCGTTCGCGCAGGACGCGCTCGCCGCCACGACCGAGTTCGTCTCGGTGTCCGGCCGGTCCAGCGCGTACGCGCGGCTCAGCGGCGGGCGGCCGGCGGTGGGCGGCTTCGTCGGGATCGGCGCCGCCATCTACGCGCTGGCCCGGTGTGGCCAGGTGATCGGCGACCCCTACCTGCTGGAGCAAGCCGACGACCTGGTGCCGGTCGCGGCGGCGCTGGTGGCCGGGGGCCGCAGCCCGGCCGACCCGATCGTCGGGCGGGCCGGCCTGTTGCTCGCGCTGCTGAAGCTGATCGACGCGCGGCCGTCGCCGGCGGCGGAGCAGCTGGCGGCCCGGCTCTACGACCAGCTGACCGCCGAGCTCGACGCCGGGATCGCCCCGGCGTACCCGAAGGGCGTGCGGATCGTCGAGGCGCTGCCGTCCGGCGCGGCCGGGGTGGCGCTGGCGCTGGCCCGGTACGCGGCGGCGCACCGCCCGGCGGAACTGAGCCGGATCGCCGGCTCGGTACCGGCCCCGGAGACACCGGGCCAGCGGCTCGCCGCGATCGCGCTGGCCGAGGTGCTCGACGCGCCGCCGCCGGGCGGGGCACCGTTCGCCGGCGCGGGCAGCACCGCGGACCTGCTCGACCGGGTGGAGCTGGCGCTGGCCGCCGCGCGGGCCACCGGCGACCGCGAGGCGGGCGAGGCCCACCGGGTCGCCGCGCACACCGCGATGCGGCTGCTGCTCAACCGGCGCGCGAGCCACGGCCGGTGGCTGCCCGACCGGCGCCGCACCGACCAGATGCAACTGTCCGCCGTGGACGGTGTGGCCGCGGTCGGCCTGGCCTGCCTCGCGCTCGCCGAAGACGACGTGACCCCGCTGCGAACGATGGCCTGAGGAGGACCACCATGGACACGCGCCGCCCACGGATCCGGCGGGGACACCGCGTCGAGACGGTGCCCGGCGAGGCCGTGTACCTCGTCTCGGAGCGCGAGCACCATGTCGTCGAGGGTGCGCTGGTCGAGCGCGTCCTGCCGCTGCTCGACGGCAAGCACGACGTGGACGACCTGCTCGACCAGCTCGACGACGTGCCGCCCGAGCAGGTGCTCTACCTCATCGAGCGGCTCGTCGCGATGAAGGCCGTCGTGTGGGCCGACCCCGACCTGCCGGAGCGGGAGGCCGGCTTCTGGGACGTCGCCGGTGTCACCGCCGAGGACGCGCGGTCACGGCTGGCGGCGACGACCGTGGCGCTCGCGGTGGCCGGCGAGGTCGACGCCGCGCCGGTGCTCGACGCGCTCGCGAGCGCCGGGGTTCGAACAGGCGAAGGCGGCTTCCGCGTGGTCGTCACCGACAACTACCTCAACCCCGACCTGGCCCGGCACAACGAAGCGGCCCTGCACAGTGGACAGCCGTGGCTGCTGGCCAAGCCGATCGGCTCGACGCTGTGGGTCGGCCCGGTGTTCAAGCCCGGCGGCGGATGCTGGGCGTGCCTGGCGTACCGGCTGAGCGGGCACCGCCAGGTCGACGAGTACCTGCGCGACCGCGCCGACCACCAGGGGCCGCTGCGGGTGCCGCTGGCCGACCTCGCCGTCACCCGCGACATGGGCGCCCGGCTGGTCGCCCTCGAAACCGCCAAGTATCTGGCCGGGCTCGGCACGGCCGAGGAGAACGGCGTGCTGACGCTCGACACCGTCCACCTCAGCTCCCAGCGGCACCCCCTGCACCGCCGTCCACAGTGTCCACAGTGTGGGGACGAGGCGCTGACCGCGCGGCGGATGTCGGCACCGGTGGTGCTCGCCTCGCGCCCGAAGGTGTACACCGGAGACGGCGGCCACCGGGCCAAGAATCCTGACCAGGTGCTCGAGACGTACGGGCCGCAGGTGAGCCCGGTTACCGGCGTCGTGCGGGAGCTGCGTCCATATGAGACCGGCATCCCGTTCGTCAAGGGCTACTCCGCTGGCCACAACTTCGCCCGCCGCGTCGAGCGCCTGAGCCAGCTGCGCAAGGGCCTGCGCAGCATGGCGGCCGGCAAGGGCACCACCGACACGCAGGCCCGCGCCAGCGCGATCTGCGAGGCGATCGAGCGGTACTCCGGGCTGTTCGGCGGCGACGAGCCACGGCGCACGGCCACGCTCGCCGAGCTGGGCGAGCAGGCCGTGGCGCCGAACGCCATCCAGCTCTACAGCGAGCGCCAGTACGCGAACCGCGCCGCCTGGAACAGCGCCCAGCGCGGGTCGTTCCAGACCGTCTGCGACCCGCTGCCGGCCGACGAGCCGATCGAGTGGAGTCCGGTGTGGTCGCTCACCGGCGAGCGCACCCGGTACGTGGCCACGGCGCAGCTCTTCTTCTGCTACCCGACGCTGCCGCCCGGACAGCTCTGGGCGTGGGCCTGCTCCAACGGCAACGCCGCCGGCGCCAGCCTCGAAGACGCGATCCTGCAAGGGTTCCTGGAGCTCGTCGAGCGCGACTCGGTGGCGCTGTGGTGGTACAACCGGGTCCAGCGGCCCGCCTACGACCTGGCCAGCTTCGGCGAGCCGTGGTTCGACGAGTTCGTGGAGGTCTACAGAGGACTGCACCGCGAGGTGCGGGTCCTGGACATCACCGCCGACCTGGGCATCCCGGCCGCCGCCGCGATCAGCTGGCGGGTCGACAAGCCGGCCGAGGACATCCTGATCGGTCTCGGCGCGCACTTCGACGCCAAGCTCGCCGTGCAGCGGGCGCTGGCCGAGCAGAACCAGTTTCTGCCGGCCGTCATCGACGTCAAGGCCGACGGCACCGGCTACGCCTTCCCGGACGCGGTGCAGCAGGAGTGGTGGCGCCGCGCCCGGATCGCCGACCACCCGTACCTGTCACCGGCGCGGCTGCCGGCGACCCGCGCCGGCGACCACCCGAACCTGTCCTCGTCGGACCTTCGCGACGACGTGCTGACCGCGCGCCGGCTCGTGGAGTCGCGTGGCATGGAGTTTCTGGTGCTCGACCAGACCCGGCCGGACATCGGGCTGCCCGTGGTCAAGGTGATCGTGCCCGGCATGCGCCACTTCTGGGCCCGTTTCGGCCCCGGCCGCCTCTACGACGCGCCGGTCGCGCTCGGCTGGCGGGACACCCCGATCGACGAGGCCGACCTCAACCCGATCCCGATGTTCCTGTAGGAGTTGGCGTGCTCACTTCCGTCGTAGCCGACCAGGTCGGCCTCGCCGACGACGTGTCCGTCGCACGGACCGACGACAAGTGCGTGGTCGTGTTCCGCCACGGGCGGGTCGCGTTCGGGGCGCGCGACATGGCGCTCGGTGCCGTGCTGGTCGCCCTCGAGGCGGGGTCGGTGACGCGCGCCGATCTGGAGGAGGCGGCGCTGGCGTCCGGCGGCGACGCCGTGCCGGTGCTGGCACGGCTGGACTGGTTGCTGGCCAAGCTGCGCGGCGCCCTCGTCCACTCGGTGGCCGTCGACGGACGCGAGGTGGCCCGGGTGGTACCGCTGACCGGCGACGGCGGGTACCGGCCCGCGCCGCCACCGCCCGGCCCGGTCGCGCTGTCGCGGCTGGCGTTCCTGCGCCGGCGCGGCGCCGACGCGGTGCTGGAGTCCGGACGGGCGGCCTACCGGGTGGAGCTGTGCGCTCCCGAGGCGGTGGCCGTCGCCGCGGCGTTGACGCGTGTCACCGACGTCTCCTCGCTCGCGGTGGCGCTCAAACTCGACGTGCACCTCGTCGCTCACCTGGTCGCGGCCTTCACCGCCGCGGACATGACCGACGCCGGCGACGCCGGCACCGATCAGTGGAACTTCCACGAGCTGCTGTTTCACGCGCGGAGCCGGCTCGGCCGGCACGACGAACCGTTCGGGGCCACGTTCCCGTTTCTCGGCGAGCGCGACCCGCTGCCGGCCGAGTACCCCGCGCGCGAGGGCCCGGCGGTGGCTCTGCCCCGGGTGGCCCTCGACGAGGTGGCGAGGCGCGATCCGCCGCTGGTGATGGTGCAGGAGGCGCGCCGCTCGGTGCGCCACTATGGACCCGACCCGCTCACGCTCGACCAGCTGGGGGAGTTCCTGTACCGGGTGGGCCGGGTGCGGGCGGTGTACGGCCCGGCCGTGGGGATGCCGTACGAAGCGCTCGACCGGCCCTACCCGACCGGCGGCGCGTCGGGTGACATCGAGATATACGTGACGGCGCACCGCGTGGCCGGACTCGACCGGGCGGCCTACCACTACGACGCCGTGGCGCACCGGCTGGTGCGGGTGTGCGCCGACACCGTGCTGCTGGACGCGTTGCTGCGCGGCGCCGCCGTCTCGACGGGTGGGACGCCCACTCCGGACGTGCTGCTGACCTTCACGTCGCGGTTCGGCCGGATGACGTGGAAGTACGACGGTATGGCCTATGCCGCGACGCTCAAGCACGCCGGTGTGCTGTACCAGACGTGTTATCTCGTGGCGACCGCGATGCGGCTGGCGCCGTGCGGCCTGGGCAGTGGCGACGCTCAGCTGTCGGCCCGGGTGCTCGGGCTCGACTGGGCGCGCGAGTCGTCGGTGGGCGAGTTCCAGCTCGGCAGCATGCCGCCGCCGTCGCCCGGTGGTGCGGAGGCGGCCGGTGTCGGGCGGCCGCACTGGCGCGCGCACAACAACCCGGACTGGGCGGCCAGGGCTTCCGCCGCGCTCGAACGGGAGGCTGGACAGGTTGGCCGTTCGGACGGTTATTCAGGTGAATAGGCGCATGTAAGGATGGGCCGCGGTAAGGGGGTCGTCGCATATGGTCACTGTCGACGAGTCGCCCGACCGGGCGCCGGTCACCCCGGACCTGGCGGTCCGCATCGCGCAGTGGGCGGTCCTGCTGCTCACGGTGGCGTACTTCAGCTTTCCGGCCGCGC
The DNA here is from genome assembly GCF_059359075.1 of Phytohabitans sp. LZ39. Lineage (NCBI taxonomy): Bacteria > Bacillati > Actinomycetota > Actinomycetes > Micromonosporales > Micromonosporaceae > Phytohabitans > Phytohabitans sp. LZ39. The sequence goes on from NZ_JCADBM010000006.1 coordinate 259,545, forward strand.
GGGTGCTCAGCCACGAGCCACCGCTGCGTGCGGCCGGTGCGTTGGCGGCGCTGGCGTTGCTGGCCGCGTTGCAGTTCCGGCACACATGGCACGGGTTGCGGGCCGAGCCGAAGGTCGCGTGGTCGCACACGCTGCTGTGGCAGGCGCTGCTGTCGTACCTGCCGGCGTACCTGGCCGGTGACGCGTGGCTCGGCGTCCCCTCGTTTCTGGCCGCCTCCGCGCTCGTGGTGCTGCGGCCGCCTCGTGGTTACCTCGTGTTCGCCGCCGTGGTGGTCGCCGAGGTGCCGTTCGCCGCGCTGTTCTACCGGGGCGTCGGCGACATCGCGTACGCGTTCCTCACCACGACCGTCACCGGGCTCGTCGTGTACGGGTTCATCCGCATGGCCGCGCTCGTGCTCGAGGTGCACCGGCTGCGCGCGTCGCTGGCTCAGCGTGCCGTCGACACCGAGCGGCTGCGCTTCGCCCGCGACCTGCACGACGTTCTCGGTCACACGCTCGCGGCGATCGTCCTCAAGGGAGAGTTGGCGGGCGCCATGATGCCCACCCGCACCGACGACGCCGAGCGGGAGCTGGCCGAGATCGTGGGCCTGGCCCGGGCAGCTCATCGCGAGGTGCGGGAGGTGGTCAGCGGCTACCGCACCGCCACCCTGAGCGCGGAGCTCACCGGGGTCACCACCGTGCTCACCGCCGCCGGCATCGACTGCGTGGTCGACGCCGCACCGCTCGACGCGTTGCCGGTCGAGGTGTCCGCGCCGCTGGCGTACGCGCTGCGGGAGAGCGCGACAAACGTGCTGCGACACAGCCGTGCCAGCCGGTGTGACATCACGCTGCGCGCCGCCGACGGCGGGGTCGACCTGACGGTCGTCAACGACGGCGTGCCGTCCGAGGCGGAGGGGCCGCCGGGCAGCGGGCTCCACGGGTTGCGCGAGCGGGTGGCCGGCGGCCAGGGCCGGTTGCGGGCCGGACCGTTGCCCAGCGGCCGGTTCGAGCTCGCCATCCACATGCCGTTGCGAAGTGGCTCGCACCTGGTGGAGGCTCAATGATCCGCATCCTCGTGGCCGAGGACATGCACATGGTGCGCGGGGCACTGGTGGCCCTGCTGTCGCTCGAAGACGAGTTCGAGGTCGTCGCCGACGTCGCCACCGGCACCGCCGTGCTGCCGGCCGCCCTGCGGGAAAAGCCCGACGTGGCGGTCCTCGACATCAACATGCCCGGTGCCGACGGGGTGAGCGCCGCCCTCCAGCTGCGCCAACGGATGCCGTCGTGCCGCACCATCATCCTGACCAGCCACGCCGAGGCGGGAAACCTCGCCCGCGCGATGCTGGCCCAGGTGTCGGCGTTCCTGCCCAAGGACGCGCCGCCGGCCCGGCTCGCCGACGCCGTCCGGCGCGTACATCGGGGCGAGCGGGTGCTCGACAGCGAGGCCGTCGTCGCGGCGTTCCAGCAGGGCGCCAACCCGTTGACCGACCGCGAGCGCGACGTGCTCTCCTGCGTGGCCGAAGGGTCCGACGTCAGCGACGTGGCCGCGCGCCTCTACCTGGCCAAGGGCACGGTGCGCAACTACCTCTCCTCGATCATGTCCAAGATGGGCGCCCGCAACCGCGTCGACGCCGTGCGGATCGCCCGCGACCGCGGCTGGCTCGGCGCCTGACCCTCTCCCGACGGTCCACAGCGGACAGTTCTCGTACCTGAGCATGACACTCGTCATGTGCGGGTCGTTGCGCGCGTGACTGTCGGCGGCGGTAGGGGACTCGGCACGATGAACGTGTTCGGCGAGACGTCGAACACCGGTGTAGCGGACAGTCCAGATGCCCGCTCCCCGCACCGTCACGAGTCGGCTCCCTGCCGGCACTGTAGGAGGAGGTTGGCCATGGCCGAGGGTTACTACGTTCTGTCAGAGGACGAGCGCCGCAAGTTCGCGGGCATCGTGTCGAAGATCTGGTCGGACGAGACGTTCGCCGAGCGTTGGCAGAACGAGCCGTTCGCCGTACTGGCCGAGCACGACATCGAGTACCCGGAGGGCTTCCCCCCGCCGCTGGTGCCCGAGAAGCCGTCCGGCGACCTGAGCCTGGAGAGCCTCGAGGCGATCGCCGCCGGCTCCGAGGCCGAGGGCACCGCGGGCACCCTGGGCAGCGCGAGCTCGGTCAGCTGCCCCGCCGGCACCGCCGCCTGCTTCGGCAGCTACGGCTCGGCCGCCCAGGCCTGACGCACTCCGGATCGGGGCGCCGGCCGCGCCAGCGCCCCGTTCCGGACACCCACCCCAGCACTCCGAGGAGGGTCAGATGGCTTCCATCCCGGCCGAGCACCGGCCCCGGTTCGCCCGGCTCATCGCAGACGCGTGGTCCGACCCCGAGGTCGCGGCCCGCTACGAACGGGAGCCGGCGGCTGTGCTGGCCGAGTACGGCATCGTTCTCGACGGCGACAGCGACGCACCCGAGCTGCCGCCGGCTCCCGGCGACGTCGCCGTGGAGGACCTCGGCGTGTCGGCCGGCGCGGCGATGGCCACGATCGGCACGGTCAGCTGCCCCGGCTCCTGCATCGGGCTGAGCTGACCATGGCCGGCGACGGAGCGGCCGCGCTGCCCACGGTGGTCGCCGCGCCGGTCGCCGCCGGCGCCCCCGCCGAGGGGCAGGTGCGCCGGGCCCGGGCCGTCGTCGTGACACGCACGATCGCATACGTCTTCGCCGTCGGGATGCTCGGTTTCGGCCTGCTCCCGATCGTCAACGCCGTGGTGCGGGACCGTCCGCTGTGGACGCTCGTCGTGGGTTCGGTGATGTTCGCGATCGCCGCCCTCGCCTTCGTCCGCGTCGTGACGGTCGCGATGAAGCACCCGTGGCGCAACCGCACCTTCCGCCAGACAGCCGTCGTGGTCGGCATCGTGATCGCGCTGCCGGTCCTTGTCGACCCCGACTGGCAGGTCATCGGGTTTCTGCCGGTGGCCGCGGTGACGGTGTCGCTGCGGCCACGCTACGGCCTGCTGGCGGCGCTCGCGGTGCTGGCGGTACTCACCGTCGAACGTGGACTGCTCGGCGTCAGCGGCGCCGCCTTCCTCACCTTGCAGGATCTGCTCACCGGGATGACGCTCGCCGGCATCATCGTGCTCGTCGCGTTCGTCGAGGAGCTGTTCGCGGCGCGCGCCGAGATCGCCCGGCTGGCCGTTACCGCAGAACGCAGCCGGTTCGCCCGCGACCTGCACGACACGCTCGGCCACAACCTGTCGGCGATCGCGCTCAAGTCCGAGCTCGCGCTGCGACTGCTCGACGCCGACCCGGTACGCACCCGCACCGAACTGCTCGACGTGCACGACATCGCCCGCGAGTCGCTGCGCGACGTACGCACCGTCGTCAAGGGCTACCGGCGAGACTCGCTGGAACGCGAGCTGACCGGCGTCCAGTCGGTGCTGGTGTCGGCCGGCGTGCGGTGCGAGATCTCGCCGCTGGTCGCCAGCCTGCCCGCCCCGGTCGAGGAGGCACTGGCGTGGGCGGTCCGCGAGGCGGCCACCAACCTGCTGCGGCACAGCCGCGCCAGCCGCTGCGACATCACGGTCGAGGCCACCGACACCGCGGCGCGGCTGACCGTCGTCAACGACGGCGCCGGCCAGGCCGAGCCGGACACGCACGGCGGCAGCGGCCTGGCCGGGCTCGCCGAGCGCCTGAACCCGTTGGGCGGCCGGCTCGCCGCCGCAGCCCAACCCAACGGCGAATTCATGTTCACTGTGGACATTCCCATCATCCAGGGGAGGAATCCGTGATCCGCGTACTCGTCGCCGAGGACCAGAATCTCATCCGTGGCGCCCTGGTGGCCCTGCTGTCGCTCGAGCCAGACATCACGGTCGTCGCGGAGACCGCCCGCGGCGACACCATCCTGGCCGAGATCGAGCGCAGCCGCCCGAACGTCGCCGTGGTCGACATCGACCTGCCCGGCATGGACGGCATCGTGGCCGCGCAGCGGCTGAAGGACGCCGGCTCCCCGGTGCGGATCCTCGTGCTCACGAGCGTCGGCACGCCCGGAAACTTCGACCGCGCCATGCAGGCCGGCGTCGCCGGCTTCCTCGTCAAGGACGCACCCAGCGACCGCCTCTCCCGCGCGATCCGCGACGTGCACGCCGGCCGCCGCGTCATCGACGTCGAACTGGCCGACGCCGCGGGCGGTCCGGCCCCGGTCGCCGCCGTCGCCGGAGTCTCCGCCGGGCCGCTGTCGTCACGCGAGCGCGGCATCCTCGCCGCGCTTCGGGAAGGCGCCTCGCTGCCGTCGCTGCGGTCGGTGTTCGGCCTGTCGAGCGCCACCCTTCAGGCGCACCTGGCGGCCGCACAGAGCAAGACAGGCAGCCGCTCGTCCGCCGACGCCGCCCGCGTCGCCTACGACAACGGCTGGCTCTGACCCAGAGATCCACAATGGAGATTGGAGCTACCGCGACGCCCGTCGTGGTACAGACCGCCGCGCGGGGCCCCCGGGGAAACGTGGAGCGCAGCGGAGCGTTTTCTTGGGGTGCATTTCCCGCGGCCTGCCCGTCCGCTGCTGGTCACGCGGTCGGGTCTTGGACCGCGGACATGGCAGCGGAGGCCGGGGATCTCGGCTCGCTCCGCGAGCCGCCGGCCTGCGCAGTCTCCGGCGGGAGCGACGGTCTACAAGTGACGCGGACCCGGGACCATTGGTAGAGTCGCGCGGCGTGGGTGGGAGGGCGTTGCTGCTGGGTGTGCGCCGGTTCGCGGATCGGGTGTCCGCCGAGTCGGAATCGCCGCTGGAGCACCAAAACCGAGAACCTCTCCCGTTCGTCGACGAGGTAGTGGCGCGGGTGCACGCCGCGCTGAAAAGGCTGGGCCTGCACATCGACGTGCGCCTCGACCCCGATCGCGGCCAGATGGTCAACTCCGTGCGGGCGGCGCTGGACGATGACCGGGAAGGCCTGATCTTGCATGTGCTGTCGCATGGCGAGGTCGGCGGCGACGGCACCCGGCTCGATGTCGTACCCGCGTGCGGGCGTACCGGACTGGGCACCAACGTGGGCGAGTGGGTGTCCGCCGCGCAGCGGCGCGAGCGGCCCGTGCTGCTGTTACTCGACCTGTGCCGGTCGGGCCGGATCACTCGGCTGCCATGGCTGCTCGAGCGCACCGGGCCGGACATCCGGACGTGGGTGATCGCGGCGGCGGGCCCCGACGAGGACGCCTTCGACGGACGGTTCAGCCGGGCGGTCGCCGACGTGCTGGACCGGCTCGCCGTCGACGGTCTGGGCACCGACCCCAGCGTGCCTTTTGTGCCGTTGGAGGTGGTCGCCCGGCGGATCGCGGAGCGGGTCGCCAGCTACCCCGGCCTGCCGCAGCGGGTGTTCGCCACGCCGGTCGACCCGGCGCAGCCGGCCGACGAGCCGCCGTTCTTCCCCAATCCGCGCTACGCGCCCGACCAGGTCGCCGGCCGTTCGCTCGACCCGCCGCTGCGCGAGTTCCTCGATCACGCCCACTTCCTCGACCGCGCGGGCACGCACTTCACCGGTCGGCACCGCGAGCTGCGCCGGCTGTCGCTGTGGCTGGACGGCGCGGCCGGCGAAAGGCCCACCGTCGTCACGGGAAGCCCCGGTGCCGGCAAGTCCGCGCTGCTGGGGGTGCTCGTGTGCGCGGCACACCCCCGCCTCGTCGAGGAGGCACCCGGTGTCCGGGCGCGTCTGGACACCCGGTCGCGTCCCTCGCGCAACGACAAGCTCGCGGCGGTACACGCCCGGGGACGCGACACGCTCCAACTCGTCCACTCCATCGCCGACCAGCTCGACCTGCCCGCGCCCTGGCGCGGTGGCATGCCCGAGCTGTCCGACCTGCTCGATGAAACACGCGACGGGGCGTGGACGGTCGAGGACATCCTCGCCGCCGCGCAGCAGCCGGGCAGGGCGGGCTGGAGCGCCGCCACACTCGTCGACGTCGTCGCCGAGCTGCCCGAGGCGCCGGTGATCGTCGTCGACGCGCTCGACGAGGCACTGGACCCCATCGGCTTGCTCAACGAACTGCTTCTGCCGCTGGCCCGTACCGAGGCCTGCCGGCTGCTGGTGGCCATGCGCCCGGAGGCGAGGTTCGACGGGATGTTGGCCGAGGCGGACGTGGTCGACCTCGACGGCGTCGAGGCCGACGAGCTGCGTACCGACCTGGAGCACCACCTCACCGGCCGGCTCGCCGACGCGCCGGGCTACCGCGAGGGGGCGGCACGGCTGGTGCGCGAAGCGCTAGCGCGGGCGGTCGCGGACCGGCTGGCCAGCGCGTCCCGGAGCTGGGGCGCCTTCCTGCTCGCCGAGATCTTCCTGCGGTACCTCGCCGCGGTCCCGGTACCGCCCGACACCGCGGCCGCCGAGCGGCTCGGCGCGTCGGTGCCCACCGGGTTGCCCGAGGTCTTCGAGCTGCATCTGGACGCGCTCGGCCGCGACCGGACGCTGCGCTGGGCACTGGCCGCGATCGCGTTCGGCAAGGGCGACGGCATGCCCGCGGAGGTGGTCGCGAAGCTGGTCGGCACCGACGTGACCGCCGCGCTGCGGCAGGGGGAGCCGTACCTGCGCACGAGCGTCGACGCCGACGGGACGACGCTGCACCGGCTGTTTCACGAGAGCCTCGGCGAATACCTCCGCTCGCAGCACGACGCCGGCCGCCTCTACAAACGGCTCGTCGCGGGCGTGCGCAGCTGGCGTGCCGCACCGCCCTACCTGTCGCGGCACGCGATCGAGCACGCCGCCGACACGGATCGGGTCGACGACCTGCTCGTCGATCCGGACTTCCTGGTCGCGGCCGACCCGAGCACGCTGGTCGAGCACCTGGGGCTGGCCCGGTCGGCCGCGGCGCGCGAGGCGGCGATGATCTACCGGACCTCGGCGAGTCGGCACCGCTCGGCCACGCCCGACGAACGCCGCCAGATCCTGGCGATCGACGCGTGGCGCGGCGGCAGCAGTGCGCTCTCGCGGGTGTTCGCCGGCGCCGGCCTGGTGCCGCGCTGGGCGACCGGTGCCCTCGTCCACCCCGCGCTGCGGGACGTCCTGACCGGGCACGTCGCGGGCGCGCGGTCGGTCGACTGCCTGCGCATCGGAGACGAACCCGTCGCGGTCACCTCGGACGGCCGCACGGTCCGCCTGTGGGACCTGCGCCGCGGCCGCCCCTGGCAGCCGGCGCGGATCGTCCTCGACCAGCGGCGTGCGGAGGTCGCCGCGTTCGTCGCGGCCGGCCGGCCGGTGGCGGCCGCGCTGGACGTCGAAGACGGGATCTCGCTGATCGACCTGATCACCGGCGAGCCGATCGGCGAGGAGATCTTCGCACCAGAAGACCTGTCGTACTTCTCGGTCACGGGCGGTGACGACCACGGCCGCGCGGTCGTCGTCGCAGGCGGCTTCGAGGGCGCGGTGCACGCGTGGCCGGTGCCGTCCGACGAGGACACCGAGCCGAGCACGATCTGCTACCACGGCGAGCGGATCCGCTTCGTGAACTCGTTCACGGCGAACGGAGGCACGGTCGTCGTCACCGGCGACCGGGACGGCGATATCGAGGTGCGATCCCTGTCCGGCCACTCGGTCGCCGCAAGCCTCGTCGGGCACGAGGGCACCGTGCACGGTGTCGGCGGTGTGGCGCACGGCCGTGAGCTGTACGTCGTGAGCACCGCCGACGACCAGACGGTACGGCTGTGGAAGCTGAAGAAGTCAGAACGACCACGCGGCAAGGTCCTCGCCCGCACCGAGGGGATTCTCCGAGCGGTCGCGTGCGCCGTCGTCGACGACCGGCCGATCGCGCTGGTCGGGCACGGCGACGACATCCTCGTGTGGGACCTGCGCACCCGCGAGCGAGTCGGCGACCCGCTGCCCCATCCCGACAACGTCACCGACATCGAGTGCACCGACATCGACGGGCGGGCCGTCGCGGTGAGCACCTCGATGGACGGAAACGTGCGCGTGTGGAACCTGGACGCGGTCGTCGCCGGCGGGTTGGCTGGGCGGCCGGGCCATGCCGAGCCGATCAACGCGGCGGCCTGCGCGGTCGTGGGCGGCCGCACGGTGGTCGTCGCGGGGGGCGGAGAGTGGGGCGGCTGGCAGGTCGGCGCCGGCGTGTGGGATCTCGCGGACGGCAAACCGGTGGGCGGGCGGCTCGGCGGCGGGACCGGCTGGGTGTCGGCGGTGGCGACGGTGACGGTCGGCGACACGGCGGTGGCGGTGCTGGCGACCGGGGAGACCAACTCGCTGGACGTGCGAGACATCGCGACCGGAGAGCCGTTCGGCGCCCCGCTGGAGGGGCACAAGGATCACGTGCACGACGTCGCGGCGGCCACCGTCGGCGGGCGACCGCTGGTGATCTCCGGCGGGACCGAAGGCGTACCGCGGGTGTGGGACCTGAGCGACCGACGCTGCGTCACCCTGGCGGAGGACGACCCGAGCGACGCCATCGACAGCGTGGCGATCGGTGACGACGGCGGCACCCCGTACGCCGCGACATGCTGGGAGAACGACAACGGGTTCTCGGTGTGGGACCTCGCGGCGGGCGTGGAGCGGTGCCGGATCGAGCCCGAGTTCGACGTGCGGCGGGTGGCCTGCGCGACGCTGGCCGGTCGCCCGGTCGTCGTCGCGGCCGGTGTGGGTGTCGGTGTCTTCGACGCGCGGACCGGCGAATGCCTGCGTCTCGCCGCCTCGGCGGCGAACTGGGTCGCACGCGACCTGTCGTGCGGAGTGAGCCGGGGCCGGGCGGTGGCCGCGGCCGCCTGCTCCGACGACGTCGTGCGGCTGTGGGACCTGGCCACGGGTGAGTGCCTGGAAACACACGCGCTGCCCGACAAGGTCGAAGCGGTGGTGATTGCGCCCGACGGCGGGATCGTGGTGTGCTACGAACGCGAGATCGTCGTACTGGACCGGGCGGAGTGACGCGGATGCTGCGAGTCGTCGGCGTGCACGGTGTCGGCAACCACCGCCCCTCCGCGACCTCGGCGGAGGCGGTCGAGCAGCTGTCGGCGATCTGGCGGCGCGCGCTGGCCCGCGGCTTTCCGGCACCGGTCGACCTGACCGTCGCCTACTACGCCGACCAGCTCGGCCCGCGCGGCCGCCAGGGCACGGCGGACAGCCTGCCGCCGGAAGCGCACGAGATGCTCGTGGCGTGGCTGAGGCAGCTCGACCTGCCGCCCGCCCTGGCCCAGGGCCGGGTCACCCAACCGGTCCGCCAGGCCCTCGCGTGGATCGCCGAGCGCCGCCGGCTGGCGCCACGCCTCGTGGAGCTGTTCGTAGCGACCTTCTTCCGCGAAGTCGCCCGCTACATGTGCGCCGGCGAAGTCCGGACCGCCAGCCGCGACACGGTGGCCGCGATGATCCGCACCCACCAGCCGTCGGTGGTGCTGGCCCACTCCCTGGGCAGCGTCGTGGCGTACGAGGCCCTGTGGCACAACGAAGACCTGAAACTCGACCTCTTCGTCACGCTCGGCTCGCCGCTGGCCCTCCTCCACGCGGTGTTTCCACGACTGGACCCCGCCCCGGTCGACGGCCTCGGATCCTGCCCACCCAACGTGAGACGCTGGGTGAATATCGCCGACGTGGGCGACCTTGTCGCGATCCCGCCCGGCGGCATCCCGCGAAGGTTCACCGGCGTCTCGGCCGATCACACGTCGGCGATCCACGCGTTCGACTTCCACCTGGTCACGAACTACCTCGCCTGCCCGCCGGTGGCGGCGGAGCTTTCGGCACACCGCTGATCCACGCCCGCGCGTCCACGGGCCCTTCCGCATCGAGGTGCTTCGCGGCATCGCGCGGTGACCCGGTGCCTTGACAGGAAGCCCGCACCACGGGGACCGTTGTCCTAGTCATCGGCAATGGTCAATGTCGTTTTGAGTGGGTGCGTGATGAGAAAGTCGCTCAAGGCCGTGGTGGCCGCTGTTGTCGCCGCGGGTGCGGCGGTCGTCGGGATCGCGCATGCCGGCACCGCGAGCGCGGCCGCCGGCTGTCGGGTGAGCTACGTCGTCAACAGCCAGTGGGCCGGCGGCTTCAGCGCCGACATCACGATCACCAACCTTGGCGACACCGTCGACGGGTGGACGCTGCGGTTCGCGTTCCCCGCCCTCGACCAGCAGCTCGCGCAGACCTGGAACGCCCGCTGGACCCAGTCGGGCCAGCAGGTCAGCGCGGCCAGCCTCGACTGGAACACCACCCTGGACACCGACCGGTCCGTGCGCGTCGGTTTCATCGGCCGTTGGTCGGGCAGCAACCCGGCGCCCACGTCGTTCACGCTCAACGGTGTGCCGTGCACCGGCGGCATCCTGCCGAGCGTCACGCCGAGCCGCACGACGTCGACGCCGGTCGCCGACTGGCCGCCGATCGTCACGTTGCTGAGCCCGGCCGCCGGAGCCGTGTACACCACGCCCGACAGCATCCCGCTCGCGGCCACGGCGACCGTCGGCGGCGGCCACTCCATCACCTCGGTGACCTTCCGCGTGGACGGCGTCACGGTGGCCCAGGGCGTCCGGACGACCGGCGACCGCTACGAGGCACAGTGGACACCCCCGGCCGTCGCGCCGGGGACCAGCCGCACCTTCGTGGTGTCGGTCTCGGCCGGCACCAGCCAGTCGCTGCCCGGTGGCGCGCCGCCCGTCCTGATCACGGTAGCCACGCCGGCACCCGGGAGCGCCAACCACCCGCCCGCGGTCGCGCTGCGCAACCCGACCGGACAGACGTTCTTCCTCGAACCGGCGACGGTCACCCTGGCGGCCGACGCCACCGACGCCGACGCCGGCGACGTCATCAACCGCGCCGAGCTCTACCTCGGCACGACCCGGATCGCCACGACGGCGACCAACAGCGGCCTGCACTACCTGTTTCCGGTAAGCCTGGCCGCCGCCACCTCCTACACCTTCACCGTGCGCGTCTACGACTCCAACGGCGGCGTCGGCATCTCCAACCCACTCAGCCTCAGCGTCCGGTAGGGCGTAGCGGAATCGGAGCGTTTTCGGAGCGGGTCCTCCTACTCTCGTCACGGCCTCCGGAGCCACTCCTACCCAACGAGGCGAGTACGGAGCAAACGACCATGGCCAAACGGCCCTTCCGGTTTCTGCGACACGTCTTCGCGGTCGCGGTCATCACGCTCGGCGGCGTGCTGGTCGCACCGTCGGCGGCGCACGCGACGCCGTTTCCCGAAACCTATCTGGCGGACAGCGCCGGCCACGCGTACTGCCTGCTGTCCAATTTCGACAACTATCCCGAGCACCGGTCCAGGGTGCACTGGGGGATGGACCGCCTGGACGCACAGACGCAGATGACCGCCATCTTCGAGGGCTGCGCGGGCGGCACCGACATCTGGTTCTCCCGGGTCGACCTGCCCGCCGGCACCCGCGGGCGGGCCTCGTGCCAGCAGTGGCTCAGCGGCAACAGGTGCGACTCCAATGTGGTCTGGCTCGACTTCGCCGAAATCAACGTCGGCGCCAACGACGTGTACGACCAGCAGGCGGTGGTCGTACACGAGATCGGGCACACGATCGGCCTGGGCCACCACTCGGTCGGCGGCGACTACGCCCACGACTGCGCGATGTTCAACTACGTCACCGACGTGCCGAGCACCGACATCAAGTGGCGCTCGTACCACAGCCACGACGTCAGCCACATCAACGCGGCGTACTGAGCGGAGACGACCGAGATGAACAAGACCATCCTGGTGGCCGCGGCGGCCGTCGCGCTGGCGGGTCTGGCCACCGGCTGCGCCCGCGCGAACGCCTCCGCGAGCAAGCCCACCGGCTCGGTGCACGAGCTGGTGGCGGTGGCCGGCCACGGCGCGCACAACAACTACACCCCACTCACCTCGCCGCGGGACGCCGTCGGGCAGGGCGACCTGATCGTCGAGGGCACCCTCGTCGAGGTGGGCGACGGGATCCAGGTCACGTACCCGGCCAACGCGGCGCTGACCGAGCGGGAGGCCGACGACTACGCCACGTTCGTGGTCGCGGTCGAGAAGGTGCTCGACGGCGACGCCGGCCGGGTCGTCGACGGCAAGGTCTACATCGCCGTGCCGGTGGGCGGCGGGGCCACCACGGAACGGCTCACCGCTCTCAACCCGCAGGCCACCATCGTCGCCGTACTGGACGACATCAGCACATGGCGGCCGGTCCCCGAGGCGACCGTCGTCCGGCCGGCCAACATCCCGGCGGGGGTGCCGCTGTACTACGCCTACACCGACGGGATGTGGCTTCAGGGCACGCAGGACAACCAGATGTACGCCATCGACGCCGAGCACGACGAGCTGGCCCCCGCGTGGGGCGGCGTGAGCGACGTCGAAGGGTACTCCGGCAAGATCGAAGAAGCGGCCAGCTGATCCGAGGCGCGGCTCCCCGGGTCCCCGGGGAGCCGCGTACTTGCGTTGGAGCGCGCTCAAACCCATAGCGTCGCCGCCATGACGGCACAGACCTGGATCATCACCGGCGCTTCCCGCGGCTTCGGCCGCGCCCTGGCCGAGTCGGCCCTCGCGGCGGGCGACCGCGTCGTGACGGCGGTACGCCGCCCGGACAGCGTGGCCGACCTGGCGGCGAAATACCCCGAGACGTGCCTTGTCGCGAGGTTCGACGCCCGAGACGTCACCGCCGCCGCGGGCCTGGTGCGAGCCACCCTCGACCGGTTCGGTCAGCTCGACGTGCTCGTCAACAACGCCGGGCGCGCGGTGGTCGGCGCCGTCGAGGAGGTCAGCGACGCGCAGCTACGGGAGCTGATGGACCTGCACCTGTTCGGCCCGGCCGCGCTCGTACGGGCGGCGCTGCCGGCGATGCGCGCGCGGGGCGCCGGGACGATCGTGCAGATGAGCAGCCAGGGCGGGCGGATGTCCTTCCCCGGCGTGTCGACCTACTCGGCGTCGAAGTTCGCCCTGGAAGGCTGGTCGGAGGCGCTCGCGGGAGAGGTCGCCCCGTTCGGGATCCGGGTGATGATCGTCGAGCCGAGCCGGTTCCGTACCGACTTCAACGCCGGCGACGTGCTGGAGTTCACCGAAGCCTCGGAGACCTACCGCGACCTGCTCGCCGCCGTCCGCGCCGACATGGCCGGCGCCGACGGGAGGCAGGAAGGCGACCCGGCCCGAGCCGCCGAGATCATCGTGTCGTTGGTGCACGGCGACGAGGTGCCCCTGCGGCTCCCGCTCGGCCGGGAGGCGACCGAGCGCATCTCGGGCGTGTACCGGCGCGGCCTGGCCGAGGTCGAACGGTGGTCCGAGACGGCCGCCGCCGCCGACTTCCCGAACGCCCCGGCCTCGAGCCGGCCGATCTAGGCTGGTCGGCATGGCTACCGAGGATCTGATGACCAGGGCGCTCGACGCGCTCGGCGAAGACGATCCGCTGTCCGTGGAGGCGATCCACCGCCTCACCGACCTCGCCGACGTGCCCGACTCGATCGCCGCGACCGAGTACAAGATCGCCACCTACGGCGGCTCCACCGCCCCGGACGTCGCGGCCCTCGACACCTCCACCGGCTGAGAGGCTTGAAGTATGTGGGCCGCTTCAGCGGTGGACCGTATGCCCCCACGGGCATCGCTCCGGCCGGCGGCTCGGTGGGGCGAGCCGAAATCCCCGGCCGGAGTCGGGGTGGCTTCGAGCCCTGAAACCACCTATTCAGACAGAGATTTGAGCTACCGCGACGTCCGTCGTGGTCCAGACCGCTGCTCCCGCGGCCTCACCCGTCCGCCGCTGGTCGCGCCGGCGGTCGACGTTTGTCCACAATGTCTGGTCCCGGATCGGCGATCCGGGAATGCAAGTCCCGACCTCTGGGCTGGTGACGCTGCGTCAGGATGGCGGAGGTAGGGGCCGCGAAGACCGCCTTCGGGGCTTGTCTCGCGGACCTGGCAGTGGACGGCCGGGGATCTCGGCGAGCGCTGCGAGCCGCCGGCCGGGAGCGGTGCCCGCGGGAGCATACGGTCCGCAGCTGACGCGGACGCGGGCAAATCTGCCTCGAAGTAACGCACGACGAGCGGCGACCCCGACCGCGAAAGGTCTCGAGACCGTGGGCCGAATCGTGCGCCGTTCGCACGGTCGCGGCGGTTGCTCACGGCGTGGACCGCGCCGTGCGACAGGGGCCGCGCCGTGAAGACAAGGGGGCCAAGCGATGCGCTTGGCCCCACCGGAGATGCCTGCTTTCAGCCGAGGTACTTCTCCCACGGGCCGGTGATGGCCAGGGTGAGGCCCGGGTCCTGCATGTTGACGAAGAGCACCTTGCCGTCGTCGGTGAAGGTGGGGCCGCAGAACTCCGAGTCGTTGAGCTGGTTTCGGGCGATGGCGTAGGTCGGGCCGCCCGGGATCGCGCTGAGCACGTGGGAGGCGCCGGCGCCGTCCTCGGCGAGCACCAGGCTGCCCCACGGGGTGACGGTCACGTTGTCCGGGCCGTCGAAGGTGAGGTCGGTGTACTTGGCCGGCTCACCCTCCTCCGCCGTGGTCTGGTGCGGGAAGTAGGTGACCAGCTGGATGGTCTGCGCCCGGTAGTCGTAGAACCAGACCATGCCGTCGTGCGGCGCGGCGTCCACGGGGAGCTCGCCCTCGTCCCAGGCGTAGGAGTTGACGACGTACACGCCCTCGTCGGTGCCCCACACGCCCTCGAACTTGCGGCCGCGGGTGACCTGGCCGTCGGCGAACTGCTCGCGCACCGGCTTGGTCTGCGCGTCGCGCTCGGGCACCTCCACCCACCGCACGGGGAACGGGCGGCCCAGCTGTGCGGAGGTCAGGTAGGCGACGTCGGGCAGCACCGAGCCGTCGTCCATGATGATGGCCATCGCGGCGAGGGTGCCGGCGTCCGGGGCGAGCCGGGTGAGCACGCGTGGGCCGAGCTTGACGCCACGGGGCGCGGTCCACCGGAAGAAGAGGCCGTTGGGCTCGTCGGCGTCCTCGGAGAGGTAGATCTTCGTGCGGTCCTTGTCGACCGCGAGGGCCTCGTGGGCGTAGCGGCCCAGGCACTTGATCGGCCGCGGGTCGGCGCTGCCGTCGGCCCAGACCTCGAAGACGTAGCCGTGGTCCTTCTGGAAGACGCCGGACTGGTCGCCCTCCTCCCAGTCGTCGCCGGCGCGGTCCTCGGTCTCCTCGCAGGTGAGCCACGTGCCCCAGGGGGTGGGCCCGCCCGCGCAGTTGCTGACCGTGCCGGAGATGGCGACGAACTCGCCCAGGTTGCGGCCCGCGCGGTCCGTCTTGATCACGGTGCATCCGCCGGCGCCGACCGCACCGGGGTCGTAGACCGTGCCCTTGACGTGCGGCACGCCGAACTCGGCGCCGGGGTCGACCTCGTGGTTCTGGATCAGGGTGTACCGGCCGTGACCGGCGTCGTAGACGGCCATGCCGTCGTGGTCGGACGGGGTCAGCCCCTGACCCTTGTCGAGCTTCGTGACACCGGTCCGGGTGACGATCGCGTAGCTGAAGCCCTCAGGAAGGGCCAAAATCCCATCAGGGTCGTCGACGAGCGGCGGAAACGGCTTGTGACCCCGCCCCGCCGGCGGCCGAGGCCGGCTGGGGTGGGCCTGTGCCAGGGACGGAAAGCCCCCGGCGACGGCAATGCCTACTCCGGCGGCCGCGCCGCCGGCGAGGAAGTTACGACGAGAGGCAGGCACGAGGTTGAGCTCCTGTTCAAGTGGGGTGCTACCACGAGCAGCCAACCCCTGCGGACGGAACTCCGAGGCGCCTTTCGCGTGACGGAACGGCAACATCGAAGTAAAGGTTGAGGCGTGAGGATTACCCGTTCGACGCCGCCCGCCATCCCGGCCGGCGCCCTCGGCCCCGGTCCGCAACCCGTGCTTCCCGCTTCCGGCGGTCTGCTGTTGCGCCCTTGGGAGGCTCCCGACGCGCCGGCGTTCTTCGGCGCCTACCGGGATCCCGCCATCCAGCATTGGCACACCCGCCAGCCCTTGTCCGTGGAGCAGGTGCTCGAATGGTTCGACGGCTATCGCCAGGCTTGGGCGGGGGAGACGGCCGCGTCCTGGGCGGTGACCCGCGGCGGCGGTGAGGTGTGGGGACGTGTCGCCCTGAGCCAGATGGACCTTGATGACGGTGTCGCGGCGTGCGCCTACTGGGTGCTACCGGCCGCTCGTGGCGCGGGTGTCGCCACCCGCGCGCTGACCGCCCTGAGCGAATGGGCGCTGGGCGAGGCCGGCTTCCACCGGCTGTACCTGGATCATTCGACGCGCAACAATGCCTCCTGCCGGGTGGCGGTCAAGTCCGGTTTCGTTCTCGAGGGCACCCAGCGCAGTGCCGCCGTCCATTCCGACGGCCGGCACGACATGCACCTGCACGCCCGCGTCCGGGGTGACGACTCGCCTGTCTGACGGGTCAGCCGCCGCTGGCGGAGAAGTGCATGTAGTCCTTCAGCGATCGGTAGTCGCCGCCCCACGGCCAGCCGATCGCGGCGAAGGCCTGCACGGCCGGCCCGCCGGGCCGCACCATCCCGGGCCGTGTCTTGGCCCGGTCGAGGTACGCTGTGGCCAGCTCCGGCAGCACCACTTTGCCTTTGTGATAAGGGTTTTGGAACGGGTTGAGGTCTACGGCCAGCCCGTAGGCGTGCTGGGACCACGCGGTCTGACCTCGCACCGGCCGGCAGGCGAACGCCTCGGTCGTGTTGCCGTCACCGGTCGGCGGTGCCTTCATGTCGGCGGCGCTGGAGATCCGCATCCGCTCGATCGGGAAGTCGGCGGCGAACAGCCGGCGGAACACGGTGACGAGGTCGTCGGCCGCCCGCCTGTTGACCAGCAGCTCGCCGGTGTGGGCGCGCCCGTCGAAGCCGCGGAAGCCGACCGTGACGTAGCGCAGGTCCGCCGCGGCCACCGGGCAGCCCTTGCTCCAGCTGGACCTGGCCAGCACGCTGGCGGGCACCGCCTGCACGGTCGCGTGGAAGCGGCCGTCGGGCGGCGGTGGCAGGTCGTCGACCGTGATGATGGACCGGTTGCGCAGCTCTGGCGGGGTGTCCTGGGCCGCGGCGGACCCGTTCGGCCCCACCGGGAGGACCCGCTTTCCCAGCCACTGTGGTGCGGCGGTGGCGGCGCCGACGCGGGTGGGCGTCGGGCTGGGGGACGTGCCGCGCGCCGTCGGCGAGGCCGTAGGAGCCGGCGGCGGTGTTGCTGCCGGCCTGCTCGCCGCCGGGCCGGCCGGGTCGCCGGAGCAGCCGCCCAGGGCGTAGCCGAGGCAGACGACCACGACCAGCAGGCCCGCCACTCGGGCGGCGCCGCGGAGCACTGTCATCAGTGGCGAGTCTTGCAGCCAGGTCACCGACCGTCCACCGCGGTGGCGGTCTTGTATAGTCCGGGGAAGGTCAAGAGCGCCAGCGTCAAGCCCCGGCTCGCTGGCCGGCAACCCTCGTGTTCACGGTGGGGTGCCCCGGGTGACGACCAGACCCGTGGCCGAGCCGCGCCGCGGGTAAGCGTGAGCCTCGGAGGCCTGCCCCATGACGCTGGACATCGTCGGTGCCGATCTGCCCGTGCGGCTGCGGTCGGGGGCGACCGTCCGCTTCGCCCATCTCGACTACGCCGCATCGGCGCCGTGCGCCCGCCCCGCCGCCGCGGCGGTGGAAAGGCTGCTGCCCTGGTACGGCAGCGTGCATCGCGGCGCCGGCGTACGGTCCAGCAGGTCCACATTGGAGTACGAGCGGGCCCGTCAGGCGGTCGGCGACTTCGTCGGCGCGCGTGCCGGTGACGCGGTCGTCTTCACCCGAAACACGACCGACGCGCTCAACCTGTTGGCCCACGCCCTGCCCGCCGGCACCACCACGGTCGTGTTCGACGGTGAGCACCACGCCAACCTGCTGCCGTGGCCCAACCCGGTGCGCCTGCCCGCACCGCCCGACCCGGACGCGGCCGCCAACCTGCTCGACCGGGCGCTGGACCGGATCGAGGGGCCGGCGATCTTCGCGGTGACCGGCGCCAGCAACGTCACCGGCGAGGTGTGGCCGGTACGCCGCCTCGCCGACGTCGCGCGCGCACACCACGCCCGGACCGTCGTCGACGCGGCTCAGCTCGCGCCGCACCGGGCGGTCGACATGGCCGAACTGGGCGCCGATTACCTGGCGTTCTCCGGACACAAGCTGTACGCACCGTTCGGCGCCGGCGTGCTCGTCGGCCGATCCGACTGGCTGGACGGCGGCGAGCCGTACCTGCGCGGTGGCGGCGCGAGCGCGGCCGTCGGCGACCACCCCGGCGAGGTGACCTGGACGACCGGGCCGGCGCGCCACGAGGGCGGCACCCCGAACCTGCTCGGCGCGGTCTCGCTCGCGGCCGTGTGCGACGCCCTCACCGGCACCGACCGGGACGCGATCCACGAGCGCGAGCAGGAGCTGCTGCGGCGGCTGCGGGCCGGCCTGGCGGCAGTGCGGGGCGCGGTGCCGGTGAGCCTGTTCGACGATGCCCATCCGCGGGTGGGCATCGTCTCCCTCGCGCTGCCCGGCTACGACGTCGCGGCGGTCGCGGAGCGGCTCGGCGCCGACCACGGCATCGGCGTGCGGGCCGGGCAGTTCTGCGCGCACCCGCTCGCCCGCCGCCTGACCGGCACCACGGCGGCGGGCGGCGCCGACTGCGCCGCCGATCCCGCGGCGTTGCTGCGGATCAGCTTCGGCCTGGGTACCACCGACGACGACATCGACCGCGTCGTCGCCGCCCTCGCCGCCGAGGTAGCCGCCGACAGGGAAGGCGTGCCTGGGCTTACGTGAGCGTGAACCGTTCCGTGCCAGGTCGCCCGAGCCGGATGCCCGTAGTGCTGACCATCGTCAGAGCCGCGTGACCGATCCGGTAACCGGTCAGCGGCTTGCCGAATTGATTCTTGATACGTGCCGGTCGGGTCGCGGCGACCAGGACCGACCGGATCGCTCGGGCCTGCTGGAGAAGGAGCTGGTGCGTATCGGCGCCGACCTCGTCCTCGAACCAGCGGACGTCCAGCCAGCCGACGTCGAAGTACGCGCCGCCCGCGGCGTGCCGATAGCCAGGATCGTGGTCGCAGTAGGTGTTGTCGAGCTCATGTCGACGACAAGAACGCCACAATTCAAAGGCCGCGGCGACCGGAGGACCGTCCGGCACGGTGACCCCGTCTGCGAGGGTGACGCCGTCCGGCGGGCGCGCGCCGATTGGCAGGTGCAGGAAAGCTTGAACGCCGCGGCTGCCACACCTCATCGCGGTCGCCAGCGACTCGTGCAGGTGGATCGGGTGCAGCCCCGGCGCCCCGGGCTGCCCGCATTGCCACGCGGTCGCCGGAAACGCCATGCGCAACGCCAGATCGAACGCGTCTTCGTCGTCCGGCAGCAGCCACATGCCGACGTTTACGGTGCGGGAGCCCGCGTAGGCCATCGGCCAACGGTACGCCACTCGACGCGTGCTGGGAGGCATCGACGGGCAGGGCTTCGCTATCGGGTCAGATCGGTCGGACCGCGAAGGCGACCTCCACGTGCGGCAGTGCGTCGCGGGGGATCGCCGCCGTGACTACCGTGTGGGCGCCTAGCTCAACGCCGACGCCGTACACGTCCGGGTCGGTGTCGATGCGCGAGCCGTCCAGGACGGCGCCGTCGACCAAGACCGGGATGCCGTGGTCGACGCAGCGCTCGTACACCGGGCTGTCCAATTCGGACGGTGGATGGCTGCTCACCACGCGGGTCTGGCGGAACTGGTTGACGAGGACGTGGTTTACGTGTGCGGCCAGCACGCTCTCGATCGTGTCGAACGCGCCCGGCCGCCGGCTCCACCGGGTGCGCACACACTCCCACAGAATGGGGTAGCGCATCCGCCGGACCTGCTCCACCAGCCATTGGGGTCGGGGCCAGCGCGGCTCCGCCTCCAGCGCGTGGCGTTGCTCCGGATCCAACTCGGCGAGGTTGGCCGGATCGTCGGGCTCGTCCGGATTGCGCCACAGCGTGTAGCTGATGCTCACCTCGCACCAATCCAGCGCGCCGCCGGTGCTCACCCCGATCGCGCCCCAATCCTCCAGATGAGGCTGGGACGTGATGCCGACAACCGGCACCGGCATGTCTCGCGCCTGCTCCCGCCATCGCACGCGCGGGTCTGGCTCATCCTCACCGATGACGCCCGCAAACCTCACACCACCCAGTCTCCGGACATCGGCCATGACGTCAACCGCGACCGACGTGAGTGCGTCGTGAGTCTTGCGAATCGGTTTAGCGTGACGGTCACCGCGCGCCAAGACTTCTTTCGAAACATTTCCGAAACATCTTGACGTGGGTCACTGTCTTCGTTCACAGTCCCATGAGGGCGGTGCGCTCACTCGCACCGCCCGGGTTGGCTACCTATCGCCGTACAGCCCTACATGTTTCTGCCCGGATGCCGCCCGGAGATGTTAACGCTAACAACGGACGGTGTCGATACTGTTGTCGGAAAGGAGTGACGCTATGTCGGTCGGGTCGGCGCGTGCTGTGAGGTGGCGTCGTGGGGTGGCCGCGGCGGCGGCCGCGGTGGTCGTGGGTGGCGCGCTCGTCACGGTGGCCGCGACGTCGGCGTCGGCGGCCACTGTGGACACCACCGCCTGGTATGTACTTGTGAACCGGAACAGTGGCAAGGCTTTGGACCTGTACAACCTCGCCACCAACGACGGCGCGCGGATCACGCAGTGGACGCGTAACGACGGCGCCCAGCAGCAGTGGCAGTTCGTCGACTCCGGGGGCGGGTACTACCGGCTCAAGTCCCGCCACTCGGGCAAGGTGCTCGACGTCTACAACTGGTCCACAGCGGACGGTGGCGCGATCGTGCAATGGTCCGACCACAACGGGGCGAACCAGCAGTTCCGGCTGGCCGACTCGGACGGCGGCCACGTCCGGTTGATCAACCGGAACAGCAACAAGGCGGTCGAGATCCAGGGTGCCGCGACCAACGACGGCGGCAACGTGGTGCAGTACACGGACTGGGGCGGCAGCAACCAGCAGTGGCAACTCGTCCGCATCGGCGGGACGACGCCGACTAATCCGACGACGCCACCGCCCAGCGGGTGTGCTCTGCCGTCGACGTACCGCTGGACCTCGACCGGCTCGCTGGCGAACCCGCGGTCGGGATGGGTGTCGCTCAAGGACTTCACCTACGCCCCGTACAACGGGCGGCATCTGGTCTACGCCACCACCCACGACACCGGAACCACCTGGGGCTCGATGAACTTCGGCCTCTTCTCCAACTGGTCCGAGATGGCCTCGGCCAGCCAGAATGCGATGTCGTCGGGCACGGTGGCGCCGTCGTTGTTCTACTTCGCTCCCAGAAACATTTGGGTGCTGGCCTACCAGTGGGGTGGGACCGCGTTCTCCTACCGCACCTCCAGCGATCCGACCAATCCGAATGGCTGGTCGTCTCAGCAGGTGCTGTCCACCGCCACCATCTCCAACTCCAGCACCGGTCCGATCGACCAGGCGCTGATCGGTGACAGCAGCAACATGTACCTGTTCTTCGCCGGCGACAACGGCCGCATCTACCGGGCCAGCATGCCGATCGGGAACTTCCCGGGCAGCTTCGGCAACCAGGCCACCGTCATCATGACCGACACCACGAACAACCTGTTCGAAGCGGTCCAGGTCTACAAACTCCAGGGCCGAACCCAATACCTCATGATCGTCGAAGCCATCGGCGCGCAGGGCCGCTACTTCCGCTCGTTCACGGCCACCAGCCTGGGTGGCACCTGGACGCCGCAGGCCACCAGCGAGAGCAATCCCTTCGCCGGCAAGGCCAACAGCGGCGCCACCTGGACCAACGACATCAGCCACGGCGAACTCATCCGCAGCAACGCCGACCAGACCATGACCGTCGACCCCTGCAACCTCCAACTGCTCTACCAAGGCCGCGCCCCCAACTCCGGCGGCGACTACGGCCTCCTCCCATACCGACCGGGCCTCCTGACCCTGCAACGCTGAACACCTACGACGGCGGGCCCGGCACACCACCGGGCCCGCCGTCGCGTCAGTTGATCGCGACACCGGAGCTCCGGAGCTGGGACGAAGACTTCCTACCCCGGTCGGCGGCGGGTATCTTCTCGTCCAACCCTGACCCGCCGCGACGCTCGGCGCGGGGTCTGGCTGGGCCAGGGCGCGCTCGCGGCACCGACCAGAGGACAGAGACGATGATCACCAGCACCGCCGATCTGCGTGAGCGTGCCCGCGAGGTGCTCCTGCGGTGCGGCGTCCCGCCAGGCGCGACGTGGACGCCGGGCGCCGGCCCCGCGGGCGCGTCGACCGCCCGGACCCCGATCACCGGTGGCGACCTGTGCGATGTCGCCACCGCCAGTCCGACCGACGCCGACGCCGCGATCGCCGCCGCTCACGAAGCGTTCCGCACCTGGCGCGGCGTGCCGGCGCCCGTGCGCGGCGCGCTGGTCCGCCGCCTCGGCGAGCTTCTCCGCGAGCACCGTGAGGATCTGGCCGACCTCGTGACGCTGGAGGCCGGGAAGATCCGCTCGGAGGCGCTCGGCGAGGTGCAGGAGATGGTCGACGTCTGTGACTTCGCGGTCGGTCTGTCCCGCCAGCTGTACGGGCGCACCATGCCCTCCGAGCGACCCGGCCACCGCATGATGGAGACCTGGCATCCACTCGGTGTCGTCGGCCTGATCACCGCGTTCAACTTCCCGGTCGCGGTCTGGGCCTGGAACACCGCGGTCGCGCTGGTCTGCGGCGACACCGTGGTGTGGAAGCCCTCCGAGCTCACCCCGCTCACCGCTCTGGCCTGCACCGCGTTGCTGGAACGGGCGGCGGCCGACAGCGGTGCGCCGCGTGACGTACACCGGCTGCTGCTGGGCGACCGCGGTATGGGCGAGCACATCGTCGACGCGCCCCCGGTCGCGCTGGTCAGCGCCACCGGGTCGACCCGGATGGGCCGGTCGGTCGGTCCGCGCGTCGCGGCCCGGTTCGGCCGGAGCATCCTGGAGCTCGGTGGCAACAACGCGGCCGTGGTCACCGGTTCCGCCGACCTCGATCTCGCCGCCCAGTCGATCGTCTTCGCCGCGGCCGGCACGGCCGGTCAGCGATGCACGACCCTGCGGCGCCTGATCGTGCACGCGGACGTCGCGGACGCGCTGCTCGACAAGCTGTGCGCCGCCTACCGCGCGCTACCCATCGGCGACCCGTTCGCGGCGGACACGCTGGTCGGCCCGCTGATCAGCGCCACCTCCTACGAACGGCAGCGTGAAGCCCTCGACCAGGCGCGCCGAGACGGTGGCGAGGTGCTCGTCGGTGGCGGCCGCAGGCTCGCCGAAGCGGCCGCGGACGCCTACTACGTCGAGCCCGCCATCGTGCGCATGCCGGCACAGACCGATCTGGTACGCGGTGAGACGTTCGCACCGATCCTGTACGTGCTCACGTATCGCGAGCTGGACGAGGCCATCCGGACGCACAACGCCGTCCCGCAGGGCCTGTCCTCCTCGATCTTCACCCGCGACCACGCCGAGGCCG
The DNA here is from genome assembly GCF_059359075.1 of Phytohabitans sp. LZ39. Lineage (NCBI taxonomy): Bacteria > Bacillati > Actinomycetota > Actinomycetes > Micromonosporales > Micromonosporaceae > Phytohabitans > Phytohabitans sp. LZ39. Next base: position 282,883 of record NZ_JCADBM010000006.1, read on the forward strand.
AGCGTTTCCTGGCCTCGGACGGGTCCGACTGCGGCATCGCCAACGTCAACATCGGCACCTCGGGTGCCGAGATCGGCGGCGCGTTCGGCGGCGAGAAGGAAACCGGCGGCGGCCGCGAGTCCGGCTCCGACGCGTGGCGCGCGTACATGCGCCGTGCCACCAACACCGTCAACTACTCCAGCGAGCTACGCCTCGCCCAAAACGTCGACTTCACCACCTGACCCGCCGGCCGGCGTACGACGTGGTCCTGGTGGGTTCGCGAGAAGGAGGAAAACGGTGCGGCAGCGGTGACCGCCTCCTACAGTGCGCAGAGCACGATCACGCCCGGCCCGCGTTACGTGGTCGTCCTGCTGGCTCTTGTCGCGGTCGCCTCGGCCGTCGCTGTCGTGGCCAGGCTTCGGGTAAGCCGCCAGCTGGTCGTCGCCAGTGTCCGGGCCACGGTCCAACTGGCTGCCGTGTCGGCGGTCATCGTCGTCGTGCTGCGGTCGTGGGGGCTGACCGCCGCGTTCGTCGTCGTGATGCTCGCCATCGCCTCCGCGACCTCGGCCCGCCGGATCGGTGGGCGCGCCCTGCTGGCCTGCCTCGCGGTGACCGCCGGGGCGACCCCGGTGCTGGCTCTGCTGCTGCTGTCCGGTGCGGTGCCGCTCGAGCCGATCTCGGTGGTACCCATCGCCGGCATCCTGATCGGTGGTGCCATGACCGCGACCTCGCTGGCCGGGCGCCGGACGATCGACATCCTCCGCACCCGCTTCGGCGAGGTCGAGGCCGCGATGGCGATCGGCTTCACCGACCGTGAGGCGGTCCTGCTGCTGTGCCGCCAGGCCGCCGCCGAAGCGCTGCTGCCGGCCCTCGACCAGACCAGGACGGTGGGGCTGGTGACCCTGCCCGGCGCGTTCGTCGGCGTCCTGCTCGGTGGTGCGTCCCCGGTCGAGGCCGGCGCGGCGCAGCTGCTGGTGCTGATCGGTCTGCTGGCCGCCGAGACGCTCGCCGTGGTCCTCGTCGTCGAGCTGATCGCCCGCCGCCTCATCAGCTGGCCATCGCGCTGAGACCAGCCGGTACGGTGCAGCCATGATCCCTTCGCTGGACGGACGTAAGTTTCGGGCCGTGGCTGACGTCGCCGGTGGCGAGGTCGGCACCGGCACCGTCTTCACCTACCACGAACGCGACGGCGAGATCTGGGCCGACTATTCCGGTGGTGCGATCCGTCGCGGTCACCTCGTCGGCACCCGTGACGGTGACCGGCTGGATTTTCGCTATGTCCAGCTCAACACCGATGGACAGACTTCGACCGGGCACTGCGTTTCCGCGGTGAGCGCTATCGCCGACGGCCGCCTGCGGCTGGACGAGACGTGGCAGTGGGAGTCTCGGCCGGGCAGTGGCACCAGCGCCGTCGTCGAGCTGCAATGACGTTGCGAGGCGTACATTGTCCGTTTGTGTCCTATGGGCACACTGCGTAGCGCATTCGGTCGGTGACATCGAGATATGTGATCTCGTCATCCGGGTAACGCTCGCCCATCGCGCCTTGTAAAGCCAGACCAGCGTGGAACCGTCGGGGGTGGAGCGTGAAGTTCGGCGTGCTCGGGCCGTATCTGATCTTTCCAGAGCATCCGCACCGGATTGGCACCGCGAAACATCGGCGTCTGCTCGCCATCCTGACCGTCAACGCCAACCATTTCGTCACGGTGGAGAGACTCGCCGACGAATTGTGGCTCGGCGAGCCGCCGGTATCGGCCGCCAATCTCATCCGCCAGTACGTCGGCGCCATCCGCCGGCGACTTCCGGGATCATCCGGGACGGAAATGATCCGCACCATGCCGGGCGGCTATCGCCTGCTACTCGAGGAGGGCGATCTCGACCGGGACGAGTTCGACCGCCTCTTTCGGGTCGGCCAGGTGGAGCTTTCGGCCGGTCGTCCGGAGCGGGGAGCCGAGGCGTTGTCCGACGCGTTGGCGAAGTGGCGCGGCGACCCGCTGGCGGACCTGGAGCGGTCGCCGTCCATCGCCGCCGAGGCGCGCCGGCTGGAAGAACGCCGCCTGGCGGCGACCGAGCTGCGGATCGAGGCCGAGCTGCGGCGCGGCCGGCACACGGAGGTCGTCGACGAGCTGGCGGCGCTGGTGACGCTCTACCCGGAGCGGGAGCGGCTGCGTGCCCACCAGATGCAGGCGCTCTACGCCACCGGGCGGCGCGCGGACGCGCTCACGGCCTACCGGGAGGGGCGCGAGGCGCTCATCGACACCGCGGGCATCGAGCCGGGTCCCGAGCTCCAGCGCGTCCATCGGCAGGTGCTCACCGACGACCTACCCGTCGAGCCGCGCGCCGTGCACGCCGTCACGCCGTCCCGGCGCCGGCGTCTCGCGCCGCTGCCGGTGGACGTTCCCGATCTGGTGGCCCGGGAGCGGGAGGTGGCCTTCCTCCAGTCCGCCGTCACCCAGCCGGTCGCGCCGGAGACGACGGCGGCCGCCCCGGTCGTGGTCATCTCCGGGAAGGCGGGCATCGGCAAGAGCGTCCTGGCCGTGCGGGTGGGGCATCTGCTCGGCGGCCGGTTTCCCGACGGCCAACTGTTCCTGCCGCTCAGCGAGCTCACCACCGAGCAGGCGCTGCGCCAGGCGCTCCAGGCGCTCGGCCTACCGGCGGTGGGCGCCGACCTGACCAGGGACGAGGTGCGCGACCTCTACCGGGTCTCCACCCACGGCCGGCGGGTGCTGGTCCTGCTGGACGACGCGGCGTCCGAGAACCAGGTGCGCGACCTCATCCCGTCGGGTCCGCGGAGTGCCGTGATCGTCACCAGCCGGTCCACGCTGGCCGGCATCGAAGGCGCCAAGCACCTGTTGTGCACGCCGTTGAGCCAGGCCGCCGCGGTGCGGATGCTGGCCGGCATCATCGGCGAGGAGCGCGCCAGCGCCGACGCCGCCGCGGTACGGGACCTTGTCGACCGGTTGGGTCGGCTCCCCTTGGCACTGCGCATCGCCGGGGCCATCCTCGTGCTGCACGAGCACCGGCCGGTCGACTTCCTGCTCGACCGGCTCGCCAAACGAAACCCGATCGACGAGCTCAGCCACGGTGACCTCACCTTGCGCGCGCGGCTGGCACCCAGCTACGAGCGGCTGGGCGTGGCGGCCAGAAAGTTGTTTCGTCGCCTGAGCCTGGTGCCCGGCGACCGCTTCGACCTACACGCCGCGTCCACGGTGTCCGAACTCGACACCGACGTCGCGGAGAAGGTCCTGGACCATCTCGTGGACGTACACCTCGTCGAGCCGGCCGGCATGTCCGACGACGGGCGCGTGTGGTTCGCGATGGACGAGCTGGCACGCGCCTACGCCCGCGAACGCCTCCAACTAAACCCGGAGTAAACCGCGTCTCTGCGCGCCGCTAAACGAGCGCCGGGGATGTTGGTGGCATGGAGCAGACGGCCACAGCACTCCCGACCGCCGCGGTGCGAACGGACCGCCTGGGCCCGGTAGCGACAGTGACGCTGTGCGGAACGCGCGCCGGCAACGCGATCGGCGGTGCGGTGTTCACCCGCCTGCCCGCCGTCCTGGCCGAGCTGGGCGAGGAGGAGTCGGTCAAGGCGATCGTGCTGCGCGGCCCGTCCGACGTGTTCAGCGTCGGTCTCGACCTGCGCTGGTACCTGCCGCTGTACCGGCGCACCATGCGCCGCGGCGACGACGGCGCGGCCGCGCGGCGCGCCCTGATGGCGCAGACCCGGTCCATACAGGACGCGGTGAGCGCCGTCGAGTCGTGCCCTGTACCGGTGGTCGCCGCCGTCGCCGGCCCTTGCGTCGGGGCGGCCCTGGAGCTCGTCTCGGCCTGCGACGTACGGCTGGCGTCCGCGGACGCGACGTTCGCCGCGCGCGAGGTCGAAATCGACGTCGTGCCGGATCTCGGTCTGCTACAGCGGCTGCCGCGGATCGTCGGCGAGGGTGCCACGGCCTACCTCGCCCTGACCGGAGCCAGCATCAGCGCCGCCGAGGCGTTCCACATTGGACTCGTCTGGTCGGTCGCCGATGACGCGGACGGCGTGTACCGGGCGGCGGCCACCGTAGCCGCCGGCATCGCCGCGCACGAGCGGCACGTCCTGCACGGGATCAAGCACGTGCTACACGCCAGCCGCGACATCCCGGTCGGCCGGGGTCTCGACCTCAGCGCGGTATGGACCGCCGCGTTCATGCCCACCACCGAGCTGCCGGACCGGCTGCGGCGGCAGCTCGCCGGACCAGAGCCCGACGCCAACCCTCAGTGAGGTAGTCGTGAAGACAACGCAAGGTACCGCCACACCGATCCCGGTCGACCTCGCCGGACTCGACGCGGACCGGCTCGACTGCTACGACGACAACCTGCAGGCGCTCGCGCGGCACGCGGGTGCGGCGGACACGTTCACGCCGTTCGCCCGGGACTGGGCGTTCCGGCTCACCGCGGACGGCGAGCCACCCGAGTTCGCCCGCGAGCCGGTCGAGCGGCGGCTGCGCGACGACACCGGCCTCGTGGTGACCTGGCACGAGACCGAGCCCGGCCGGCACCCCGCCGACACCTGCGCCGACCTTGTCGCGCACGGCAGACCTGTGTTCGCCGTCGGCGACGCCTATCTGATGCACTGGCTGCCGTACGCCGGCAATGTCCACATGGCACACTCGTTCGTCGTCACCGGCGTCGAAGGCGGACATCCCGGCCGGATCTGGGTGTCGGACGCGTACCACAACGACACCGCGTGGGGGCCGGCCCGGCCGACCACCGCCACCATCGACACGGACGCCCTCGCCGGCATTCTCGGCGAGCGGCCCCGACTGGCCACTGTGGAGCCGGACGCGGTGCCCACGCCGCCGGACCACCTGGCCGTCATCCGGACCAACGCGGCCGGCATCGCCGACGGTGGCGCCCTGCGCCGCTACGCCGAACGGAGCCGGCGGGAGCCGCACGCGGCACAGATCGCCCTGACGTGCTGGCTCGGCCTGCGCAGCCGCACCCGGTACGGGCAATGGCTCGACCGGGTCGCGGCGGCGCGGCACGACGCACGGCTGGCGGACAGCGCGGCGCGGTTCCAGGCCGAGGTGACCGCGCGGTGGCGGCGCGCCAGCGAGCTGGCGTACCTGGCCGAGCAGCGCGCCCGCCGTGGCCGGCCGGTCCCGCTCGCGCCGATCGACCAGCTGCACGGCCCTGTCGCGGACGCGGAGGCGACGGCCGCCGAGGAGCACCTGCACCTGTGCCCGCCCGAGGAGGAGACGCGAGCATGAGACTGTACGAGAGGTTCGCCGCCGCCGCGCGCGCCTGGCCCGACCGAAACGCCTTCGAGTTCGGCTCCCGCGCGATCACCTACCGACAGGCGAAAGACCATGTCGATGCCGTCGCCGCGGCACTGCGCGCGCGGTTGGACGAGGGGGAGCGGGTCGCGTTCAGCGCCGCCAAGTCGCCCGAAGCGATCATGCTGATGCTCGCCTGCCTGCGCGCCGGCCTGAGCTACGTGCCGATCGACCCGTCCGCACCCGCCAGCCGGCGGGCGTTCGTCCTGGCCGACAGCGGCGCCCGCGCCCTCGTCGTGGACGAGCGCGCCGCACGGGATCCGGTGCACGCGCCCGGCGTCGAGGTGCTCGACCTCGCCGCCCTGTTCGCCGGCGACGGCGGACCGGTCCCGCCGCCCGCGATCGACGACGGCACCACCGCGTACGTGCTCTACACGTCGGGCTCGACCGGCGAGCCGAAAGGCGTCGTGATCACCCACGGCAACGCCGAGGCGTTCGTCGACTGGGCGGTCGGGTACGCCGGCCTCCGCCCCGGCGACCGGGTGGCGGTGCACGCGCCGCTCCACTTCGACCTGCCGGTCTTCGACATCTACGCCGGGCTCGGCAGCGGCGCCACGGTTTGCCCCGTGGACGAGCGGACCGTGCTCTTCCCCCAGGCGTTGCTGCGGTTTCTGCGGGAGCGGCGGATCACCGTCCTGTACGCGGTGCCGTCCGCCCTCGTCGCGTTGCTGCACCGCACCGACCTTGCCGAAGGGGGCCTGCCGGACCTGAGGCTGCTGCTCTACGCCGGCGAGGAGTTCCACCCGGAGCCGCTGCGCCGGCTGATGAGCCGCATCCCCGGGGCCGAGGTGCACAACCTGTACGGGCCGATCGAAACCAACGTCGTCACCGCGCTGCGCGTCCGGCCGGAGCACCTGGACCTGCCGCGCATCCCGCTGGGCCACCCGGTGGCCGGCTCCCGGATCTTCCTGCTCGACGGTGCGGCCCTGGTCACCGAGCCGGACCGCGCCGGCGAGCTGCTGGTCGCCGGACCGAGCCGCACCCCCGGCTACCTCGACCGCCCGGACCTCACGGCGGCGTCGCGCGCCACGGTCGAGGCCGGCGGCTCCTCCTGGACCTGCCACCGCACCGGCGACTTCGGTACCTGGGCACCGGACGGCACGCTGCGGTTCCTCGGCCGGCGTGACGGCCTGGTCAAGACCCGCGGCTTCCGGGTGGAGCTGGGCGACGTCGAGGCGGCGCTGCTGCGCCACCCGGCGGTGCGGGAAGCCGCCGTGGTCGCGCTGCCCCATCCGGAGCACGGCAACCTGCTGTACGCCTTCGCCGTCAGCGACGGCGCGACCGGCGACGAACTGCGCCAGTGGTGCCTGGGGGAGCTGCCCGCCTACATGGCGCCGGCACAGGTGAGCGTCGCCGACGACTTCCCACGCACCAGCACCGGCAAGATCGCGCGCCGGGAACTCGCCGGCCAGCTCACCGGGAGGATGTCATGAACCGCGGCCGACCCGACGACGTGGCGGCCTACGTCGCCGCCGTGGTGAGCGGACGGCTGGGCCGCCCGGTGAGCGCCGACGAGCCGCTGCTCGACCAGCCCGGCTTCGACTCGCTCGCCATCGTCGCCGTCGTGGACCGGATCGAGCGGGAGCTCGACCTCGAACTCGAACCCGAACTGCTCGTCCCGGAAACGTTCACCACCGCCGGCACCCTCGCCGCCGCGGTCGAGCACAGCCTGACGGCCTCGCCCGCGGCCGCCGGTACCCGTGAAGGAGGGTGACCATGGAGGCACCGCAACAGTCGCTGCACGCGCTCCTGGACGCGGCGACCGCCAGCACCCCGGACCGGCTGGCTCTGGTCAGCGACCGGGACCGGCTGACGTACCGGCAGCTCGCCGCGCGTACGCACACCGCCGCCGCGTGGCTGCGCGAGCGAGGCGTGCGGCGGGGCGACCGGGTGCTGCTGGTGGCGGCCAACAGCGCGGACCTCGTCTGCGCCGTCTACGCCACATCCCGCCTCGGCGCCGCGTTCGTCGTCGTCAACAACGAGACCAAGCCGTTCCACCTGAGCCACATCCTGCGCGACGCCGAGCCGGCGCTGGTGCTCACCGACGACCCGGCCCGGATACCGGCCGAACCGGCCGTCCCGGTGGCGGAGCTGGCGGCCCTTCCGGCCGCGGAACCGGCCGCCGAGCCGGTGCGCTGGCCCGGCATCAGCACCGACGTGGCCTGCCTGATCTACACCTCGGGCAGCACGGCCGCACCGAAGGGCGTGGTGTCGCCGCACCGGACCATGCGCTTCGCCGTCGACGCCATCGCCGGCCGGCTCGACCTGCGCGGCGACGACGTGATCGGCACGTACCTGCCGCTCTCCTTCGACTACGCCCTGTACCAGATCTTCCTCGCCGCCCGCGCGGGCGCCACCCTGGCGCTCGGCGATCCCGGCCAGGTCGGCCCCGGCCTGCTGTCCCGGCTGGAGCGGTGGCGGGTCACCGTGCTGCCGCTGGTGCCTTCGCTCGCCGGCGCGCTGCTGCGGCTGGCCCGCCGCGACGGCGCCACCCGGCTGTCCGCGCTGCGTTCCGTCACCAACACCGGTGCGCGGCTGGCGCCGGAGACGATCGACGCGCTGCGCGACCAGTTCCCCGGCGTCGCCGTGTACGCGATGTTCGGGCTCACCGAGTGCAAGCGCGTGGCGATCCTCGACCCGGCGGAGCTGGACACCCGGCGTGGCTCGGTGGGCCGGCCGCTGCCGGACACGGAGTGCCTCGTCGTCGACGGGGACGGCCGGGTCCTGCCGCCCGGCGAGACCGGCGAGCTCGTCGTCCGCGGCCCGCACGTCATGGCGGGGTACTGGCGGGCGCCGGAGCAGACCGCGCGCCGGTTCCGGCCGTTCGGTTCCGGCACCGAACGCGCCCTGTTCACCGGCGACATGTGCGCGCTGGACGAGGACGGCTACCTCTACTTCCGGGGCCGGTTCGACGACGTGTACAAGAGCCGCGGACACCGGGTGAGCACGCTGGAGGTCGAGGCCGCCGCCCTGCATGTGCCGGGCGTGGCGGAGGCGGCCGTGGTGCCGCCCGCCGACGACGCCGAGGGTGCCCGGCTGTTCGTCACCGGCACCGCCGACTCCGGCGCCGTGCTCGCCGGGCTGCGCGAACGGCTCGAGCCGGCCAAGGTGCCGGACTCGGTGCGGGTGCTGGACCGGTTGCCGTTGAGCACCAACCGCAAGGTCGACCGCGACCGGCTCCGCGAGATCGCCGTGGAGGTGCCGTGATGCGCGCCCGGACCCTGCTGGAGCGCTTCGGCAGCCCGCTCTACCACTACGACCTGGCCGTGCTGCGCTCGGCACACGCCGACCTCGTCGCGCAGCTGCCCGCGCGGGCCTCCCTGCTGTACTCGGTGAAGGCCAACCCGCATCCCCGGCTGATCGCCGAGCTGCACCGGTTGGGTTGCGGCGTCGAGGTCAGCTCGACCGGCGAGCTGGACGCCGCACTCGCCGCCGGTGTCGCGCCGCGCCACATACTCCACAATGGACCAGCGAAGACCGTCGCCGAGCTGGAGTACTCGGTCGAGCGCGGCGTGCGTCTGTACTCAGTGGACTCGCCGGCCCAGCTGCACCGGCTCGGCGACGTGGCCGGCGGCCGCGGCACCCGGCTGGACGCGTTGCTGCGGGTCAACGGCGACAGCGGGCCGGCGGGCGCGGGCCTGACGATGACCGGCACCGCCTCGCAGTTCGGCGTCGACGCGACACAGGTGGAGGCGGATCCAGCCGCGTTCACGCACGGCGAGCTGCGGGTCCGCGGGCTGCACTTCTACCTGGGCACCAACGTCGAGGACGGCGCCGACCTCCTCGCCACGTTCCACGCCGCCCTGGCCGTCACCGCGCGGCTGCGGCGGGCGCTTCCCGGTCCGATCGAGATCCTCGACCTCGGCGGTGGGTTCGCCGCGCCGTACGCCCGAGCCGGCGACCGGCGCCGCTACCCGGGGCTGCGGGCCGCGCTCGACGACCTGCTCCGCCGCTTCGTACCGGAAGGGCCGCGGGTGCTGTTCGAGTCGGGCCGCTACCTCACCGCCGAATGCGGGCGGCTGGCCGCGACCGTCCAGGACGTCAAGTCCTCCAAGGGCCGCACCTTCGTCCTGCTCGACAGCGGGATCAACCATCTGGGCGGCATGGCCGGGCTGCGCCGGGTGCCGCCGCTCGTACCACAGCTGCACGCCGGCGACCGCGCGGCGGAGCCGGCGGTGACCTGCGACGTGGTCGGGCCGCTGTGCACACCGCTGGACGCCTGGAGCCGGCGCGTCGACCTACCGGCCCTGCGTCCCGGAGACGTCGTCGAGGTACCCAACGTCGGCGCGTACGGCCTGACCGGCAGCCTCATCGGGTTCCTCAGCCACGAACCACCCACCGAGGTGGTCGTGGACGGGAACGAGACCGTCGACGTGTCCCGGCTGTCCATCCGCCGCACCTACGAGAAAGGAGACCAACCATGACCACACTCGCCACCGAACGGTTCGACGAGGTGCTGCGCCGCCACCTGAAGTACCTGCCGGCCGGAGAGCCCCTCGCGCCGGACGCCGACCTTCGCTCCCTGGGCCTCGACTCGATGGCCGCCGTCGACCTGCTCTTCGACATCGAGGACAGCTTCGACATCGTGCTGCCCGACGAGGCCCTGGTCGAGCAGACGTTCACGACGCCGGCCGCCCTGCGCGGTGTGCTCGACGAACTGGGCCAGGACGGAGGCGCGTCATGAGCACCGCGGTCTCCGCCCCGGCCGGTCGCCGGCACGTCGAGCCGCTCGCCGCGGCGCGGGAGGTGCTGCCGGTCATCGCCGAGCACGCCACCGGCGTCGACGAGCGCGGCGAGTTTCCCGCCGCCGCCCTCGACGCCCTGCGCCAGACACCGTTGATGGGCCTGCTCGTGCCGCGCGAGTACGGCGGCATGGGCGGCGGCCTCGCCGACCTGGCCGCGGTCGCCCGCGAGATCGCCGGGGCCTGCACCGCGACGGCGGTCGTCTGGGCGATGCACTGCCAGCAGGTGGCCGCGGTCGCGCGGCACGGCGGCGACCGGCTACGCGCCCGGGTGCTGCCGCGCGTGGCGCGGGGCGAGGTGTACGTCGCCTCGGTGACGACCGAGCGGGGCAAGGGCGGCCACCTGCTGACCGCCCAGGCGCCGCTGGTGCCGGCCGGGGTCGGGCGGCTGCGGCTGCGCCGGGAGGCACCGATCTGTACCGGCGCGCTGCACGCCGACGCCTTCCTCGTCACCATGCGCGCCGGATCGGAAGCCAACGAGGGCGACGTCCGGCTGGTCTGGGCCGATCGATCCCAGCTCGACATCGAGACGCGCGGCGACTGGAACCCGATGGGCATGCGCGGCACCCACAGCGTCGCGGTGAGCCTCGACGGGGAGATCGGCCCGGAGGACGTCGTCGGCGACGACTTCCGCACCGTCGCGCTGGGTACGTTCGTGCCGGCCGGTCACATCGCCTGGGCGTCGTCGTGGCTGGGCGCCGCACAGGGCGCGCTGCGCCGCACCATCGGTCTGCTGCGTGACCCGCGCGGCCGCCGGCAGTTCGACCTCGGCTCCGATCTCCTCGTCACCCGCCTCGCCGGCGTCCGTGCCGACCTCGACTGCGTCGAGGCACTGCTGGAACGGGTGGTCGGCACCGTCGAGCGCGTCATGGCCCGCGGCGCGTCCCGGGCCGAGGTCGAGGACCCCGCGTACCAGATCCTCGTCAACGAGCTGAAGGTGGTCGCCGCGGAGCGTACCCACGCCGCCGTCGACCGCCTCGTCGAACTGGTCGGGCTGCGCCACGGGTACCTGAAGTCGTCCCCGATCGGCCTCGAACGGGTCCTGCGCGACCTGCGCTCGGCGAGCCTCATGTACGCCAACGACCGCCTGCTCGTCGCGAACGGCAAGCTCGCGCTCCTCGACCGCACCGCGAGGCTGCCGTGACCGCGCTGGGGGAGCGGACACGCCGGGACGAGGTCACCGTCTGGACCGTCCCGTGCGCGGAGCCGGGCCCGGTCCTGGACCGGCTCGCGCGGTCGCTCCCACCGGCCGAGCGGGCCCGGGCCGGTGCCCTGCACGGGCGGCGGCGTGCCGAGTACGTGACCGGCCGCGTGCTGCTGCGTGGCCGCCTCGCCGGTCAGCTGCGGTGCGCGCCCCACGATGTGCCGCTCACGGTGACCGCGAGCGGCAGGCCGGAGGTGCCCGGCACGGCGGGCGGTGGATCGGTCAACCTGTCCCACGCCGGCGGACTTGTCGCCGTCGCGTTCAGCCGGGACGGCGCCGTGGGCGTCGACATCGAACCGGACGGCCGCCCTCCTTCGGCACTGGCGTGGACCTGCTCGGCGGGCGAACGCGCCTGGCTGGCGAGCCTCCCCGAGCCGCGCCGGCGCCGCGCGTTCGCCCGGCTCTGGACCCGCAAGGAGGCCTGCGTCAAGGCCGGTGGCACCGGGATAAACACCCGACTCAACGGCATCCACTGTGGACCGGGCCGGGCCGGGCGGTGGGCGGACATCTGGTGGCGGCAGATACCTGTCGCGCCCGGCTTCGCCGCCGCGGTGGCTCTGCGCCCGCTGCGCCCGGCCGTTGCGGGCTACCGGTTCGGGACTCGGGTCGTACCCACACGAATCCCTGGAGTACCAGATGACGACCACCAGAAATGACTTGGAACGCGACCACCTGCGGCGGGTGCTCGGCGAGTTCGCCACCGGCGTGGCGATCGTCACCGCCCCGGTGCCGAGCGGGCCGGTCGGCATGACCGTCAACTCGTTCACGTCGGTGTCGCTCGAACCACCGCTCGTCCTGGTCTGCCTGGCCAGCGACTCCCGCACCACCGACGCGGTCACCCGGGCCGGCTGCTTCGCGATCAGCATCCTGCGCCAGGACCAGCGACGGATCTGCGACACCTTCGCGGCCCGCCACGTGGACAAGTTCGCAGAGGTCGGCGCGCGGGAAGCGGCGACCGGCGCGCCGATCATCCGGGGCGCCCTGGCGTACCTGGACTGCACCGTCCACCAGGTGCTGCCCGCCGGCGACCACCTGATCGTGATCGGTGCCGTGGCGGAGGCGGCGGCGACCTGTGACGGCAAGCCCCTCACGTTCTTTCGAGGCAGCCTGCGCTGAGCCGGCCGGCCCCGACCCCTACCAACGCGAAAGGCGACTCACATGACCACCAAGACGGTGCAACTTGGCGGCGGAACCCGCGCCGTCGTCACCGGCGGGCTCGGCTTCGTCGGCTCGCACCTCGTCCGCACCCTGGCCCGACGCGGGGTCAAGGTGACCGTCCTCGACATCGCCACCGGGACCGCCGGCGGCGCCCGACCACGTCCCAACGTCGAGCACCGCGCCGTCGACCTGCGCGACCCGCGTTCGGTGCGCACCGCGCTCCGGCCGGCCGACGTCGTGTTCCACCTCGCCGGCAACGCCAGCGGTACCCTCTCCGTCGACCGGCCCCGCTTCGACTTCGAGACCAACGCCGAAGGCACCTTTAACCTCTGCGAGGCGCTGCTGAACACGCCGGTCAAACGGCTGGTGTACCTGTCGTCGGCGATGGTCTACGGGCGTCCACAAGCGACACCGATCCCGGAGTCGCACGCGCTGCGCCCGTTCCTGCCGTACGGCGCCTCGAAGCTCGCCGGTGAGCACGTGGCGCACAGCATGCACGAGTCGTTCGGGCTGCCGACGGTCATCGGCCGCGCCTTCACCATCTACGGGCCGGGCGAGGACCCGCGCCGCGCGGGCGGCGAGGTGTCCCAGTTCGTGCGCTGGCACCTCAACGGGCGCGCGATCCCCAGCGTGGGGGACGCGGACCGCAAGACCCGCGACTTCTCGCACATCGACGACCTCGTCGCCGGCCTGCTGGTGATCGCCGAGCGCGGCACGTCCGGCGAGGTCTACAACCTGGGTACCGGCGCGGAGACCTCGTTGCGTGAGCTCGCCGACGTGATCGGGCGGGTTACCGGCCGCCCCGCCCGGCTGCGCAGCGACGACCGCGTGCTCGACGACAGCTACCGGCACGTCGCCGACATCGGCAAGCTGCGCGCCCTCGGCTACCGCCCGTCCGTGCCGCTCGCCGCCGGCGTCGCCGCGCTCGTCCGCGCCCTCGGCAGCCGGCCGGAACTGCCGAGCATGCCCACCGTCTTCCACCGTCCGACCACCGCTGAACTCTCCGCCGCCTGACCGGAGAACCCGTCACCGGGAGGAGTGCAGGCCGTGAACGATTTTGTCGTCCCGTACCAAGGCCAGGGGAGCATGTTCGACGAGCAGGACATCGCCGCGGTGACGGCACTGCTCCGCTCGGACAAGCATCTGTCGTCCGGTGTGGAGCGTGCCGCCTTCGAGGCGGAGTTCGCCCGGTACGTCGGCGCCCCGCACGCCGTCAGCGTCACAAGCTGCACGATGGCGCTTCAGCTGGCCACCCAGCTGCTCGACCTGCGTCCCGGAGACGAGGTGATAGCTTCGCCGCTGACCTTCCAGGCGACGGTGGCTCCCTTGCTCGGTCGCGAGGTGACCGTGCGGTTCGCCGACATCGACGCCGACTCGCTCGGGCTGTCGCCGGCGTCCGCCGCCGGGCTGATCGGCCCGCGCACCCGCGCCGTCTACGTGACCCACTACGGCGGCCTGGCCGCCGACCTCGGCGGGCTGAGAGAGCTGACCAGCGCCCACCGACTCGCGCTCGTCGAGGACTGCGCGCACGCCCTCGGCACCCGCTACCGTGGCCGGCACGCCGGCACGGTCGGCGACATCGGGTGCTGGAGCTTCCACAGCCTGAAGAACATGTCGACGCTGGGCCAGGGCGGCATGGTCACCACCGCCGACGGCGGGTGGGACAGCCGCCTGCGCCGGATCGGGGCGATCGAGCCCGACGCCGACTTCGCGCCCAGCGCCGCACAAGCGACGTTCGGCCCGTGCCAGCCACCGGGTGTGGACGATCCGGAACGGCACTGCAAGAACGCGTACACGCACGACTGCACCGCCGTACGCGCGGGCGGCAGCAACGCCATCATGAGCGAGCCGGCGGCCGCGGTGGGGCGTACACAGCTGCACAAGCTGCCCCGGTTCGTCGAGCGGCGCCGGGCGATCGCCGGATACCTCAACGAACGGCTGTCCCGCCTGCCCGGCGTGCGGGTGCACGAGGACCTGCCGGGCCGCGAGCACTCGTACCACCTCTACACGTTCCGCCTCGAGAACGCCCCGACGGGACAGCGGGACGAGCTGGTCCGGCGGCTGCACCACGAGTACGGAGTGGAGATCATCCTCAGGTACTTCCCGCTGCACCTGCTGCCCGAGTGGCGCTTTCACGGCGGCGCGTACGGGCAGGCGCCGGTCGCCGAGCGGGTGTGGTTCAACGAGCTCGTCAACCTGCCGATGTACCCGGCCATGCGGGACTGGCAGGTGGAGTACCTCGCCGACGCGGTCACCGCGGCCCTGCGCGACGTGACCGGCACGCACCGTGCGACGAAGGTGGCCGAGGAGGTGGCGTCGTGATCGACGAACGCGCACTCGCCGAGGTGGTCGACGACTTTCGGGCTCGGCACCGGGTGCCGGGTGTGGCGGTCGCGACTTTCGACCCGAGCGGTCCACTGGCGACAGTCGCGCGTGGACAGCGCAGCGTCGAGGAGCCGTCCGCGCCGATGCGTCCGGACACGCTGTTTCGCGTCTACTCGGTGACCAAGAGCCTGACCGCCACGCTGATCGTGCAGCTGGCCGGTGAGGGCGTGGTCGACCTGGACGAACCGGTCGTCGAGACGCTGCCACGGTTTCGGCTGCGTGGGGACGGCGGCACCGCGCGGGTGACCCTGCGGCACCTGCTCAGCCACCAGGCCGGGTTCATCCCCGACGCCGTCACGCATGACGGGTGCGGGCGAGACCCCGGGGCGATCGGCGAAGCGGCACACGCCGAGCCGGCGCGTACCCCGCTGGTCGGCGCTCCCGGGCAGGTCTACTCGTACAGCAACCTGGGGTTCACGGTGGCCGGCCACGTGGCCGAGGTCCGCGGGCAGCGGGCGTTCCACGACCTGTTCCGGGAACGCGTGGCGGAACCGCTCGGCATGACGCGCACTACGCACGATCCGGCGGTCGCGATGACCTACCCGCTGCTCCAGCACCACGTCGACCGCGACGGCGCCCTCCGGCTGGCGCACGCGCCGTGGGTGGCCGCCAAACACGCACCCTCCTCGCAGTGCTGGTCCACAGTGGAGGACATGGCCCGGTTCGGCGCCATGCACATCGCCGGCGGCCGGTGCGCCACGGGCAGCCTCGTCAGCCCGCGGCTGCTGGAAGAGGCGCACCGTCCACACGCGGACGTACGGCTCGACATCGACCTGCGGTACGGCCTCGGCTTCTACATCGGACCGCGCGACCCCGCCGCCGCCCGCTTCGGCCACGAGGGCTTCTACGACGGCATGTGGTGCAAGCTGATCTGCGTACCCGCCGCCGGCATCGGCCTGGTCTGGGCGGACAACCGCGGCGACGAGCTGCGCGACCCGCGCTACCGGGCCATCGACACGATCCTCGCCGCGCTCGGGGCCGGCGCGGCCGACTGGCGGCGCACCACCGGCTGGCCGGACGGCGCGGGACCGCCGGACGGCGTTTTCGAGCGGCCGGCGAGCGGGGCCGGGCTGCTCCTCCGGACGCGCGGCGACCGGCTCCTGGTCACCGCGACCGACCGCGAGCTGGCCCTCGAACCCGTCGCGGCGGACGTCTGGGCCACTCCCGCGGCGCCGGACGCGGCACCCCCGTGGCGCTCGCACGCCGGCAGCCGGCGGGTCAGCCTCGGCGCCGTCCGCGACCCCGGCGGCGACGTCTGCCACGTGCTGCTGAACGGCCTGCCATACCGGCGGCGCGCCCGCCAGACCGGTACCATCCGGACAGCGGGGCGGCACAGTGGCGCCGGGCTCAGATGAGCGGGATAAGTCTGATGGAGATGGTGGGCGGCCGCCGTGACAACGCGGTGCTGGCGCTGGTGTGCACCGCCCAGTTCGTCGACGTCGCGGGTGTCACGATCGTGATCGTGGCGCTGCCGGCCATCCAGCACGATCTGCGGCTGAGCGATGGCGACCTGTCCTGGGTGGCGTCGATCTACGCGTTGATCTTCGGTGCGTTCCTGGTCCTCGGCGGCCGCGCCGCGGACATGGTCGGCCGGCGGGCCATTTTCATGCTGGGCAGCGCCACGGTGGCGGGCGGGTCGCTGATATGCGCGGTCGCCGGCGACGCGGCGTGGCTCATCGCCGGGCGGGGCCTGCAAGGGCTGGGCGCGGCCGTCGCCGTCCCGGCCGCGCTCGCGCTGCTGCTGGCGACCCTGCCGCCCGGACGGCTGCGCAGCCGCGCGCTCGGACTGTGGACCATGGCCGGCGCGGTGGGCGGCGCCTCAGGGTTCGTCATCGGCGGCCTCGTCACCCAGCTGGCCGGCTGGCGCTGGCTCTTCGCGGCGATCGGGCCGCTCGCGCTCGCCGCCGTGCTGGCCGCGCCGGTGGCCCTCGCCGCGGTGCCGCCGCGCCGTGCCGAGCGCGGCTCGCTCAACATCACCGGTGCGCTGTTGTGCACCGCGGCCGTCCTGCTGCTCATCCTGGGGTTCAACCGGATGGAGGCACGTGGGCCGGCCAGCGTCTGGTCGTGGCTTCCCCTCGTGCTGGCACCCGCCGCCGGCCTGCTCTTCGTCGCCGCCGAAAGGCGGGCGCGCACACCGCTGGTGCCGCCGGCGCTCTGGTCGATGCGCTCTTTCCGGCTCGGTGCCTGGACCGCGATGGTGCTGACCGCCACGACCAGCGGGGCGAACGTCATCGGTTCGCTGTTCCTCCAGGACGACCTCGGCATGTCGGCCGGCGCGACCGGGGCGAGCTTCCTGCTGTTCAGCCTCAGCGTGGTGCTGGGATCGACCGCCGCGCCTTCCCTGCTGCGGCGCCTCACCGCGGTGCGGTCCCTCACGGTCGGCCTCGCCGTCGTCGTCGTGGCCATGCTCTGCGAGGTGGTCGCCGCGAGCGAGGAACACTTCGGCGCGTACCTGGCCGGGCTTGCCCTCTCCGGGCTCGGGCTCGGCGTCGCGTCGGTCGCCTCCACCGAGCACGGCACCGCGGACGCGGACGACGCCACGTCCGGGCTGATCGGCGGCTTGCTGAACGCCGCCGCGCAGATCGGCACCGCGATCGGCATCGCCGTCCTGGTCGTCACCGCGCGGTGGTCCGGCTTCGCGGCCGGCTTCCTACTCGCCGGCACGGTCGCCCTCGGCGCCGCGGCGGCCACCGCGCTCCGGACGACCGTGCGGGTTCGCCGCTGACTCAGGCCTGCCGCGGGCGGCGCGGCCGCATGACGAGCGCCGCGACGTAGTAGGTGCAGGCGACGGTGTCCGGGTTGGCGTAGCTGTGCGGGACGTCGGCGGCGAAGTAGACCGAGTCGCCCGGCGACAGTGTCAGCGACGTGTCGCCGACGGTCAGCCGCAAGGTGCCTGACTGCACGACGACGAACTCGTGCGACCCCGGTGCGTAGGCCGGAAACTCGCCCGCGTCGCGGCCAGGCGGCAGCGTGGAGCGGATCCACTCGAAGTTCACCCCCGGCACGACCGGCGTGAGGATCGTGCGCTGCCAGCCGCCTGGCTCGTCGACGACGTCCTGCTCGGCCGCGCGTCGCACGACTACGCGCGGCCCGTCGGCGGCGACGAGCTCGGTCAACGGCACGCCGAGCCCGTCGGCGATGCGGGCGAGCACGACGATCGTGGGTGCTTTCTGTCCACGTTCGACGGAGGAGAGCATGCTGACGCTGACCGAGGCCGCCTCCGCCAGCGCCTGAAGCGTCAACGCGCGATCGAGCCGGGCCGCCTGGATGCGGCGGCCGAGTTCGACAAGATCCGTCATTTCGCTATAATAGCCAGACGTTTCACGATAGCGAAATCGGATGGAAGCCATGCCCACGGACCTGACCGTCGCACCGGCGACGCCCGCCGACCTGGAGACCGTCACCACGATCTACGCCCACTACGTCACCGACACGGTCGCCACGTTCGAGCAGGTGCCGCCGACGGTCGAATACTGGCGGCAGCGGATGGCGGACCTGTCCGGGCAGGGCCTGCCGTTCCTCGTGGCGAGGATCGGCGGCGAAACCGTCGGGTACGCCTACGCCAGCCCCTGGCGGCCGAAGCCGGCCTACCGCTACACCGTCGAGGACACGATCTACCTCGCGCCGGGCTGGACCGGTCGCGGAGTGGGACGCGCCCTGCTGGAGCGGCTGCTTCAGGACTGCGCACACGCCGGCGTCCGGCAGGTCATCGCCGTCATAGCCGACACCGGCAGCGACGCCTCCGCCGCCCTGCACCGCCGCCTCGGCTTCGCCGACGTGGGCAGGCTGAGCGGCGTGGGCCACAAGCACGGCCGCTGGATCGACACAGCGCTCATGCAACGCACCCTGCGTTAGTGACCGGCAAGCTTTCACAAACACTCCACAATCGACTGGTACACCAAAGTGTGGCCGGGGGCGTCTTATGAAGCGTGAAGTGGCGAGGGGCGTCTCTGTGTGTCGCGGCGGCCGCGGTGTTGCCGGCCAGCCTGATGCTGTACGGCGTGTGCGTGCCCGGCGGCTACTACGACTTCGTCGTCGGAGCGCTGTGGTGCTGGACGATCGTCGGGGTCGCGTGGGCGGTGATCGGGGTCAGGTGGTGGCGTCGCGACCCTCCCGATTCGCGGTGGCGGCTGTGGCCGCTCGCGGTGTTTCCGTTCGTGCTCGTCGTGAGCTGGTGGACAGCCTCGGGTGACCTCGTCGGCAAGGCCACGTTCGCCCACTACCGGGCGGATCTGGAGCAGCTCGCCGATCGCGCCTCGACGAACGACGACACCCGCGTCGGGCCCTACCGGTTCCGCTCTCGGTTCTACATGGACGGTTGCACGCTCTACAGCGTGCGTGAACCGGCCATGGCGGTCGGATCCGGGCTGGCCTGGTGCCCTGGGGTATCGCCGACCGACCACATCTGGGACGAGGGCGAGATCTTCGAAAAGATCGAAGGCGACTGGTACACGTTCGTGATGCCGTTCGGCGACACCCCTGTCGACCCGTGGGGGCTTCAGGTCACCAGGATCGACTCAGTGGGCCACGTGTGAGGCGCGGTTCATCCGAGCCACCGGTCGAACCAGGCGCGGGTGCGGCGGAGCACGTCGAGTTGGTGGTTGCGTTCGCGGATCGAATGACCCTCCCGGGGATAGACGACGTAGGTGTGCTCGACACCGAAGCCGCGCAGCGCGCGGTAGAAGAACTCCGCCTGTGATACCGGGACGTTCGTGTCGTTCTCGCCGTGCAGGATCAGCACCGGTGTGCGGACCCTGGAGGCGTACGAGATCGGGCTGAGCCGGTCGTGGCGGTGCGGGCCGGTTCCTTCCCAGCCGCTGCTGCCGCCGAGAGCGGACTCGAAGCGCCCCTCCTCCCCGGTCGCGGCGAGCATGCCCCAGTCGCTGATCCCGGCGCCCATGACGGCGGCCTTGAACCGGTCGGTCTGCCCGACCGCCCACGCGGCCATGAAACCGCCGTGGCTCCAGCCGCCGATGCCCAGCCGGTCCGGGTCGGCGACGCCCGAGGCGACGAGCATGTCGATGCCGGCGCGGATGTCAGTCCACTCGTCCAGGCCGACCGCGCCGGCGACGCGCACCGCGAAGTCGTGACCGTGGCCCCGGCCGCCGCGCGGGTTGGGCAGAAACACGGCGTAGCCCGCGGTCGCCAGCCACTGGCCAGACGGGTGCCAATTGAGCATGAGCCGGTCGGCGTGCCGGTCGTACGGGCCGCCGTGGACGATGGTCACCAGTGGAAAGGGCCCGTCCGCGCGGGACCGGCCGGCGGGCAGGATCAGCAGGCCGTCGAGAGCCAGTCCGTCGAACGCCTTGTACGACAGGCGTTCCTGGACACCCCACCGCACGTCGCGCAGCTCGGGCCCGAGGTCGGTCAGCCTCGCCAGCGGCCCGCTCGTGGGGCCGGCGTGGACGTTTCCGGGCTCGTAGGACGTGCTCACCACCGCCGCGATGGCGGCACCGTCGCGGTTTGTGGTCAACGACGTCGCGAGGCCGTCCATCCGGGACACCTCGACGAGGTTGGGCCCGGCCGGATCGAGCCGGTGGATCGCCGTGTCGAGCCCGTCGGCGACCAGCACCAGCGGCGGGCCGGTGTCGACCTGCACCAGGTCGCTCGGGCAGGCGGTCATGCCGGCGGTCAGGTTGCGGTGGCCACCGGCCGGCCCGCTCGCCGGTACCGCGACGTCGAGCACCGCGTGTCCGCCTACCAGAGCGGGTGGGGTCTTCGCGAGATATGCCAGGTGCCAGCCGTCGCGGGCGGGCCACCAGACGAGCGACGACGCGCCCGCCGCGGCCGGCCCGAGGTCGCGCGTCACGCCGGTGTGCGAGTCGAGCAGGTGCAGAGCCGGCTCCACGAGGCCGGGATCCACGTCCGGGGTCGACCAGGTCAGTGCCGCCAGGATCCCGTCGCCGGGCCGCCGCACGACCTCGACGACATGGCGATCGCCGAACGCGTCCGGCGTCCGGACCTCGCCGCCGCGTACGTCGAGCAGTCGCAGCCGGTCCGGGCGGACGCGTTCACCCCACACCCGCGCGTCGTCACGCTCGCGCTCCCGACGCCTGTCCTCATCGGACGGTGGGTCGGGGGCGATCACCACGACAAGGTCCGGATCGGCGAGCGGGAGGTGTCCGGACACCCCGCCGGCCCAGGACGTGACCGCCCGCACGACGCCGTCGAACAGCCCGACCCGGTGCAGCTGCGCCGTGCCACGCTCGGCCCGGTCGGACAGGAAGTAGAGTGCCGTCGAATCCCCGGTCCACCGCGGCGCCGAATCGTATGCCTCGCCCGAGGTCAGTCGCCGCGGGGGAGCGGTCCCGTCGGCGGCGGCGGCCCAGAGCTCGCTGACCGGGTGAACACCCGCCTGCCCGACCGGGGCGACCACGTAGGCGACCCACTTGCCGTCCGGCGACAGCGCCAACGCCCGCGGGACACGACCGTCGACCACCATCTCGGCGGTGAGCTGTGCACGGTCCATTGGGGCACAGTATCGATCATCGCCGCATCCTCGGATCGTGTGTGGGGTCGGCGTACATGGGCGGGCAGCCGCGGTCGACCGCCTCGGGGCGCAGTTCGTAGTGCCAGGGCTCGTTGCGGTAGATCTGGCACAGCCCGTACCGGGCGCCGTGCCGCGACAGCCACGCCGCGGCGTCGGAGGGCCCGATGTCGATCGCGTCGCCGGACACGTGAGCCGACGTGTCCGCGGTGGCGACCCATCGGGCGGCCTCCTCCTCCGAGCCGTACTTCCAGACCGCCTCCCGGAGAAGCTCGTTCTGGTACTCCGGGGAACGCCAACCGCTGTTGACGTAGAACTCGATGCCGTCGGCGGCGGCGTCCGTGGCCGCCGCGCGCACGGCCCGGAGCAGCTCAGGGTGGAGATTGGCTACCCCGGGATACCAGTCGTCGAAGACGGTCACGCCGCCGCGGAGGGCGGCCCGAAGGCTTTGTGGTGATGTGGTTTCACTCATGCCACCAGTCAAGGCAACGCGGTGTTGCCAGCGCGTACGCCGTTTTCGATAGGCAGACGATATGTGAGCGGCGAACTACGCGATGGGAAAGTCGAAATACGTGTCCGGGTACGGCTCGTCTTTCAAGGTGTAGTGCCACCACTCGCATTCGTACGGGATGAAGCCGCACGTCTCCATGATGGAGCGGAGGTGTTGCCGGTTCGTCGCTTCGGCCTGGGCGATCCTTTCGGCGCCGTGATGTGAGATCAAATCCATCAGATCATGGTCGCCGCCCATGTGAGCGAGTTCGTCGGTCTCCAAGTGATAGAGGGTCAGGTCGACGGTGCTGCCCCGACTGTGGCCGGACTTGGCGGCCACGTACCCTCTTTCGAACATCTCGGGTCGGTCGATGTTCGGATAGTGTCGTAGCTTCGTCCGGCCATCCTCCGGCTGCTTTGACCAGCGCACAAAGCGATCCACGGCGCGTTGCGGTCGATACCCGTCCCAGAGCAGCAGGCCGAAGCCGAGAGACTCGGCCTTGTCCCGTGCCTTTTCCAGGGCGGTACACAGCGCCCTTGTGCCGACGATGCGATTTGCCAGGTATCCGTCCACCGGTTTGCCGGTGAAGTTGTCCCACGTGGCGTACTTGGCGTCCCAACGTATCCCGGGCACAAGCTCGTCCACGAAAGCGAAGTCATCCCTCATCGAAGTTTTCCTGTCAGTGTCAGCGACACCAACCGGTCGATCACGTCGGTGAGGGGCAGTCCGGCGGCCGCCATCATCCTCGGATAGCGGCTGTACGAGGTCATCCCGGGCATGGTGTTGACCTCGTTGAGGACGACCGTGCCATCCTCCTTGAGGAACATGTCCACCCGCGAGAGCCCCCTGCATCCCAGGGCGCGGTAGATGGCCTTCGCGGTCTCCTGGACGAGGAGGCGCGACTCCGCCGGAATGTCCGCGGGGACGATGGGCGTCGAGTTTTCGGAACCGGTCTCGGGCTCGCTCTCCTGATGGATCCTGAAGAAGCCATGGGACAGGGCGATTCGATCCACCTCGCCGGCGATCAGCTCCAGATCGTTCCCCAGGATGGCGCACCCGACCTCGCTGCCGACGACGGCTTCTTCGATCAGCACCTTCGAGTCGTACCGCCGCGCGGTTTCCAGCGCACTCGACAGCTCTTCCCGGCGAGTTACCTTGCTGACGCCGAAGGACGAACCCGAACGGGCCGGCTTTACGAAGACCGGATAGGTGAGCAGGTCGGGATCGATGCTCTCGTTCGCCGTGACGATCCAGAAGTTCGGCGTGGCGATTCCCGCGTTTCGCGCGACGACGTAGGCGAGGGACTTGTCCATGCACAGGACGGAGCCTTGGACGTCGCAGCCCACGTAGGGGATGCCGGAGAGCTCCAGCAAACCCTGCGTCGCGCCGTCCTCGCCGAGCTTGCCGTGCAGGACGGGCAGCACCAGGTCCAGACTGATCGTTTCGTATTTTCCGTCCTCCAGGACGAGCAGTCCTTGGACGCTTCTGTCCGGTGACAGCACGGCCGGACGGCAGTTGCCGCTCTCCCAATCTGGGCCAGGGCCGTCACAAAGGTTCCAGGCACCGTTCCTCGTAATCCCGATGTAGTACGGTTCGTACTTCTCGGTGTCGAGGCTGCTGGCGACCTCTTGCGCGGATTTGATGGAGATAGGGTGCTCTTCGGAACAGCCCCCGAACATGACCCCGATTTTCAACCTATCCATGCTGGCTTCTGCTCTCAAATCTCAGGCAATTGACGATGGAATTTTCGACGGTGTCGCGCAGGGCGTGGTCTGTGTAGTAGGCGGTGTGCGGACTGATGAGCACATTCGGCAGCTTTTGCAGGCGCAACAGCGCCTTGCTGTCGATGGGCTTGTCTCTACAGTCGGCGTAGAAGATCCCTTCCTCTCCCTCGAGGACGTCCAGCGCCGCACCGCCCAGCTTGCCGCTCTCCAACGCGGAGATGAGCGCCTCGGTGTCGAGAAGGGAACCGCGGCCGGTGTTGACGACGAACGCCCCGCGTTTCATCCGGTCGATCCGCCGGCGGTCCAGGAGATGGTGTGTATCCGCGCTGAGCGGTGTATGGAGCGTGACGATGTCGCTCTGCCGTAGCAGTTCGTCCAGGGAGACGTAGTCCACGGACGCCTTGGGTTGACTGTCGTACGCCAATATTCGGCAGCCGAAACCGCGCAGCCTGTCCATGACCGCGGTGCCGATGCGACCCGTTCCGACGACCCCGACCGTCAGGTCGCGCAGCTCCTTACCGCGCACCTCGTTGAGCCTGTAGTCGTGAACCTCGGCACGGAGCACGATGGACTTCGCGCTGCGCACCGCCATCAGCATCAGCATCAGCGTGTAGTCGGCCACGCTGTCGGGCGAGTAGGACACGTTCTCGACGAAAATGCCGACGCTCCGCGCGTACGTCACGTCGATGTGGTTGTACCCGATGCTTCTCGTGGAGATGTAGGCTACGCCGGCCCGGCTGAGCGCAAGGAGAGTGGAGTTGGTGATTTGAGTCTTGTGACCGACGCTGACGCACCGATTTCCTCGTGCCAGCTCGACGTTGGCCTCGGATACTGCCGCCTCGGTGATCGCCGGCATGATGCCGAAGCGAGGCGCCATCTCCCGAAACAAGACGGCCTCGTCCTGCCCGCATCCATAAATCGTGATCCCCGTTGTCGGGGCGACCGGGGTGGGCGAGGGCGCCAGCGTTCGGGTGCGGCGGACCGCTGTTCGCGCCGGTTCGCTGAAGGGCATGCCCTCCAGTCAAGGCAGCCGCGTGTTGCCGCTACGTATGTGGTTTTCGATATGCCGACGATATGCTACCGGCCGGTAACGGGCTGGCCGCGGTCACGGGCCGCAGTTTGGCGGGCCACCGCTGGGCGTCCTCTTGGCTGGCGAGATGGAGAACCGGTGTAACGGCGGGTGGGGTTGGTGGCAAGAGAAGGTGTGACCGATAACCGAGCCGCCAGTGACCTGGACGTGGAGCGGGTGCGCCACATCGGCAGTGACCGGGAGGCGCTGGAGGAGTTCTACCTGGCCCACTACGCGGATGTGGTCCGCTACTTCGCGCGTCGCCTGCGGGATCCGCACGACGTGGCGGACCTCGTCGCCGACACGTTCATCGCGGCCATGCAGTCCGCCGCGCGGTACGACCCAGGGCGTGGACGGCCGCTGGCGTGGCTGCTCGGCATCGGACACAACACATTGCGCCGCTTCCACCGTCAGCGCGCGGCCGATCGGCAGGCGGTGACCCGGTTCGCCGGACGCCGGCTGCTGGACGCCGAGGACATCGCGGTCCTGGAGGACCAGATCGCCGCCGAGCAGCGGGTACGGCCCGTTCGCGCGCTGTTGGGCGAGCTGTCCAAGACCGAGCGCGAGCTTGTCCAACTGGTCGACGTCACGGGACTGACCCCGAACGAGGCCGCGACCGCGATGGGGATGCTGCCCGGGTTGGCGAGGGTGCGGTTGTTCCGCGCCCGGGCACGGCTGCGCACCGCGTTGCGACTACAGGAGGAACCAGAATGACCAACTTCCAGCAGGCTCTGCTCGACGAACTGCGTTCCCGGGCGGTGGCACCGGCGGGGGAGCCGGCGCCGGTCCGGCGGGTCCGTCCGCGGCTGGCCCTGGGCGGCGTCGCGGTGGGCATGGCCGCCGTCACCGCGGCCGCCGTCAGCGTCGTCCACAAGGGACAGACTCCGGCGTACGCGGTCACCAACGAGCCGGACGGGAGCGTCTCGGTGACCGTGAACCGGGTGAGCAGTCCGGTGGAGGCGAACCGGAAGCTGCGTGACACGGGCAACCGGGTCGTCGTCATGCCGCCCTCGGCCCCCGAAGACTGCCCGGTTTCGGACCGGGGCACGGTGGCACCGGACGGGGTCACCTCGTACATCGTCATGCCGGAGCCGAACGACAACATCGCGCGGGTCTACCCGCACAAGCTGCCGCCGAACACCCTGGTCGTGGTCATCCCGAGCAAGCGTGAGCCGGGTCAGCCGCCCAACGCGGTGGCGATCCCGTACCTCGCACCCGGACCGAAATGTGTGGTGGACCCCTACGCCGGCTGAGCGTCGGCGGGACGGGTGTGGGGGATGAGGGCGAGCAGCTGGATCGCGGCGAGCCCGTACTGCGCCGCGTCGTTGGTGCGCACGAACGCGGCCTCGTCGACCGGCATCAGCACCTGGGCGCCGTCGATCCGGGTCAGCGTCCACTCCGGCTGGCGTTGCAGGGCGTTGCTGTTGAGCTGGTCGCCCTCGTCGAGGGCGAACTTTCGCCAGGCGAGTGCGGCCAGGTCGGCGTCGCCGGTGCGCGCCGCGGCGTACGCGGCGAGGCGGCTGTGTGCCTGGACGAGTGAGATGCCCGTGAGCGCCTGCCCCACCTCGGACTCCTGCCGCTCCGGCGGTGCCAGGTAGAGGCGGCAGTAGTCAAGCCAGGCCCGCTCGAACTCCGGCAGGTCGAGGTCGAGGTCGATGAGCTCGGCAATGACCTCCGGGAGGCCGAAGACGGCCGACAGGTGCGAGACGCTGACGCCGTCCAATGTGGTGTCGAAGCGGCCCGTCGCCAGGTCGAGCCGGGCCTGGCCGGTGAGGAAGCCGTGCCGCAGCTTGCCGATGTCGGCCATCGTGCCGAGCAGCCGGTCGCGTGCCCGGGTGTCGCCGTGCCGCTCCCACCGGGTGAGCCAGGCGGCGGCGAGGGATCCCCAGTCGGTGCCGAGGCTGACCGACAGGGCGCTCGGGTCGGGCACGTAGGCGTCCGTGCGGATCTTGCGATGTGGGTCGACGACCACGAACGTCTCTTCCGGTGAGGCGAGCTCGTCGAGCAGGTCACCGGTCCGCTCGTCGGCGGTCAGGTAGTAGTAGAACCGCCGGTAGACCGCGTTGGAGATGCGCAGCTGCTTGCAGCTGCACCCCCAGTGCTGCACGTTGTGCCGGGAGCCGAGGCCTTTCCAGCGGCCGAGGTGGTAGACGTCGACCTCGCCGGTGTGCCGGGTCATCGCCTCGGCGAAGCGGAAGACGTCGGCCCGGCCGGTGCGCAGGTACTGGTACCACAGCCACAGATCGGGGGAGAGCTCCGAGTTGTCCCAGGCGTATCCGCCGACGTCGTAGCGCCAGGTGTGCCGGTCGGGGTCGTACTCGTGCATGACGTCGCCGTAGTCCCAGAACCCGTACCAGCGGCGTTGTTCGCGTTGGCGTACGTAGTAATCGAACAGGAAGTCCAGGCGCTCCTCGACGTCCTTGTGGCGCGCGTCGGGCAGGCTCCAGCTGCCGAAGACGTTCGCGGCCCGCAGATGCTCGGGCGAGGCGGTCAGCAGCCCGGGGGAGCTGAGCATCGAGGCGTGCTCGGCGAGCTCCTCATTGGACGGTGTCGCGTCGTGGACCCGCAGGCTCAGCTCGTGTGTCCGCGCGATCCCGTGCGGGGTACCGTAGCCGGGCTCGTAGTCCTCGTAAGTTATCTCGAGGCCCTCGAGCTGCTTGGCGAAGGTGTCCTGGCCCATGCCGTCGTGCCAGTAGCGCAGATCCATGGCCGGGGCGGTCGGCGACCACATCCACACCGTCGCCGTCGCCAGGCCGGTCGCCGCCCCGCGGATGTCGAGCCGGGTCGGATGCAGCTTCCAGAAGTCGCGAAGGCCGAACCCGAGACCGCCTCCGGTCGCGCCACCGACGTATCCGTATCCCGCCGACCGGGTACCCGACGGGATGGTGACCCAGGCGTGGCCGGGCGCCGTCCGCTTGCGTAGCAGGAAGCCGTCGGCGCTGGTCTGGTCGAGGGTGTAGTCGTTCCACTGTGGAATCAGATGCAGCCGCCCGGAGACGGCGGGATCGGCGATGTCGCCGACCGCGTGGCCGGCGACCTGCCGGCGCCGCACGGCAGCGCCCGGGTCGCGGCGCAGACCGGTCAGGCCGCGGACCGCCTCGGTGAGGAATCCCTCCGGTCCGGCGAGCCGGACGTGCCGGTCGTGCGGGTCGTCGCGCATCACCACGTCGGCGCTCAGCCCGAGCCCGGCGAGGAAGTCCCGCTCGGGATCGCCGTCCCAGACGAAGGTGTGCACGACGCGTACGTCCGGGGCGCCGGCGTAGAAGTACAACCGGACGCTGAACGGCAACCAGCCGCCGTGGTGTCCTTCCAGCCGTACGACGGCACGCACCGGACCGTCCTGCTCGACCGTGATCCGCTCGACCTCGGCGGTGATCTGGTGGCGGTTGCGGGAACCGTCTTCGTCGGGCCGGTGCTGCCGCAGGCTCACCAGCCGCGCCGCCCGCACGACCTGCCGGCCGCCGTACTCGATCGACGCGATCAGGTGCGGGCGGCGCAGCGTCCACGTCACCGGCCCGGTGCCGACCCGGAGCTCGTCGTCCGACGCCACCACCGTGACCGGCTCGGCGGGTGGGTCCGGGGCGCGTCCGGCCACCACCTCGTACGACGCGGCGGGGTCCTGCTGCCGGCCGATCGCGTGCGCCGACCACTTGACCGAGCCGTCCGGCCAGGTGGCCGCGGTCCAGCTTTGCAGCGGCGTGCCGTCGGCCAGCGCGAACGGGGTATCCGCGGCGACCGTGCCGCGGAGCCAAGGCAGTCCCCAGGTGACGCCCTGCCGCCTGGGACCGTCGAGCCAACCCAGGCGGGTCACTCCTTCACCGATCCAATGAGGACACCCTTGGCGAAGTGCTTTTGCAGGAACGGGTACACCAGCAGGATCGGCACCGTCGCCAGCACGATGACGGCGAACTTCAGGCCCTGTAGCGGGAAGGCCGCGGAAGCCTGCTGGTTCAACACGTTCTCCGAGTCCGAGTTGGGCGCGGTGAGCTGGCGGACCAGCACCTGGAGCGTCCACTTGTTCTCGTCGTTGATGTAGAGCAGCGGCGACATGTAGTCGTTCCAGATCGCGACCGCGTAGAACAGCGAGAACGTCGCGATGACCGGCTTGGACAGCGGCAGCACGATCCGCCAGAAGACCTGGAGCTCGTTGCAGCCGTCGATCCGCGCCGCCTCCTCGAGCGCCTCCGGCAGCTCCTGGAAGAACGCCTTGACGATGAGGAGGTAGAACGGGTTGATGGCCAGCGGCAGGATCAGCGCCCAGTAGCTGTCGAGCAGCCCGACCTCGCGCACCACCAGGTAGGTCGGGATCATGCCGCCGGTGAAGATCAGCGTAAAGAGGACCAGGTTGATGAAGAAGGTGCGGCCCGGCAGGTTCCGCTTCGACAGCGGGTACGCCATCGTGAGCGTGAGCGCCACCTGGACCACCGTGCCGACGGCGGTCACGCCGATGGTGGTGAGCAGCGCGCGGATGAACACGTCGCCCGAGAACATGAATTCGTACGCGTCGGTGACGAACTTCTCCGGCCACAGGAAGAACGGCCGGGCGTCGATCTCGGATTCGGAGGCGAACGAGCCCGCGAAGACGTAGAGCAGCGGCAGCACGGTGATGGCCGCGAGCGACAGCAGGACGAGGACGTTCAGGACGTCGAAGACCCGGCTGCCGAGCGAGTCGTAGTGCCGCACCGATGAGCGCTTGCCGGTTGCCTTGCGGGCGACCTTGTCGAGTGCCATGTCAGTCGCCTCTCAGTACAGTCCGCGCTCGCCGAGGCGCTTGGCCAGCCAGTTCGAGCCGACGATCAGGAACACACCGACCACGCCCTTGAAGAGGCCGACCGCGGTGGAGTAGCTGAAGGCACCCTGCGTGATGCCGACGTAGTACACGAACGTGTCGAAGACGTCCGCGGTCGAGCGGTTGAGCGAGGTCGTCATCAGCCAGATCTGTTCGAACCCGCTGTCCAGCAGGTTGCCCGAGGTCAGGATGGCCATCACCACGATCGCCGGCCGGATCGCGGGCAGCGTGATGTGCCAGAGCTGGCGCCAGCGTCCGGCGCCGTCGACCCGGGCCGCCTCGTACAGTTGTGTGTCTACACTGGCCAGTGCGGCCAGGTAGATGATCGTCCCCCAGCCGGTCTGCTTCCACAGCAGCTGGAGCACGATGATCGGCCGAAACCAGTCGGCCTGGGCCACGTAGTCCGCCTTCTGGCCGCCGATGATGTCGTGGATGAGGTTGGCGAGCACACCGAAGTCGGCCGAGAACAGCAGGTAGGTCAGCGACGCCACGATCGTCCACGACAGGAAGTGCGGGATGTAGATCAGCGACTGGACCGAGCGCTTTACGATCCGGACGCGCAGCTCGTTCAGCATGAGCGCCACCACGATCGGCGCGGGGAAGACGAAGACCACGGTGAGCAGCGCCAGGATCAGCGTGTTGGCCATCAGGCGGCCGAAGTCCGGGCCGCCGAAGAACGACTCGAAGTGCTTCAGGCCGACCCACGGGCTGTCCGCGTACCCGAGAAACGGCACGTAGTCCTTGAAGGCGATGTGCAGCCCGTACATCGGCCAGTACTTGAAGATCAGGAAGTACACCACGCCGGGCAGCAGCATCAGGTACAGCCACCGGTTGCGCGCGACAAGCGCGAGGCGGCGGCCCGGCGACCTCCGGACCCGTACGCGCGGGGCTCGTGGCCGCGTGGTCTTCGGCGTTTCCGGCGCCACGCCGGGGACCAGATCGGTGGCCACAGCGGCCACCTCCTATCGAAGGCGGGAAGGGGGCCCGGTCTGGTGACCGGGCCCCTTTCGAAAACCGTTACTTGGGAAGCTTGGACACCAGATCGTTGACCTCCTGCGCGACCTGGGTGCCGCCGCTGTCGTACCAGCGCTTGACCTCGGCCCGCAGCTGCTCCTCGGTGATCTCGCCGGACAGGTACTTGATCCGCGCGTCCGGGACGATCAGGTCGAGCGTCTGGCCCTTCTCGATCTGCGTCGGTGCGAGGACGGGCAGCGCCGGGTTGTGCACCGCCGTCTTGAGGTCCTCCTGCATCAGCGTGTCCCGCAGCTCGAACAGCTTCGTCTCCTGCTCGGTGGGGAACTTGGTCGGGAAGAGGCTGCCCCCGACGCTGTACCGGGTGCCGAGCTGGATGAAGGCCTTGTCCACGTCGTTCTGGAGCGTCTTGACCTGGGGGTCGTCCTGGTTGATCAACACGGCCTTGCCGTCTTCGAGGTTGTAGTTACGGCCCTGGATGCCGTGGGTCAGCAGCGCGCCGCCCGTCTTGTCCTGGAGCTTGTCCAGCGCCTTCAGGACGTCATCCAGCTGCTCCTCGGTCCGGATCCGCTGCTTGCTGATGGCGAGGACGTCGAGGTACCCGGTGAACGCGAGGGAGAACTTCTGGCCGTCGGACCGCTTCATGTTGCCCACCATGGCGACCTTGTCCATGTCCTTCGGGTCGGCCTGCCGGAACCGGCCGGCCAGGTCGGTGCCGCGGACGTTGACGTCGATGATGATGCCGCCCTTGCCCTGGATGAACGGGTCGTTCCAGCTGCCCGCGTCCAGCGTGGCGAAGTCCTTGTTGACCAGGCCCTCGTCGACCCACTTCTTCATGAACCGGTTGGCCTGGTAGAACTCCTCGGTGTCGAAGCCGGGCACGAGCTTGCCGCCCCGCTCACCCCAGCCGTTGGGCGCGCCGAACCAGGTCTCCATCGTGTCGTACGGGCTGTTGCTGGCGTAGAAGCCGGGCCACTTCGGGATGATCAGGCCGTACGTGTCCTTCTTGCCGTTGCCGTCCGGGTCCCGCTCGGTGAACGCCTTGGCCATCTGGTACAGGTCGTCGACCGTCTGCGGCTCCGATAGACCAAGTTTCGCCGCCCAGTCCTTGCGGTACACGACGGCCGACCGCAGCAGCGGCCGGGTCCGGTAGATGCCGTAGATCTTGCCGTTGACCGAGGAGTTGAGCGCCCGCCGCTCGTCGGCCGGCTTGAGGTTGGGGTACTTGTCGAGCTTGTCGGTCAGGTCCCAGAAGGCACCGGCCTGGGCGGCCCGGACGAACGTCGGGCTCTTCTCGTTCACCCCCATCACATCGGGGAGGCTGTTGGACGCGAGCGTGACGTTGAGCTTTTCGTTGTAGTCCGCGTTGGGCACCCAGGTGATGTTGAGCTTCTTGCCGATGTGCTGCTCGACGGCCTTTTGCAGCTCGCCGCCCGGATCGGGTGCCGTGCCGAACAGCTTGGTCATCACGTTGATCGTGTCGAGTGAGGAGGCCTTCTCCTCCTCGCCACCGCAGGCGGTGCCGGCCATGGCGGTGCTCAGCGCGAGCGCGGTGGCAACGATCCGGGTCTTTATCGTCATGAGAGTCCTTTCGCTTGTAGACGCGCCTCGTTTTCGGCGAAGAAGCGCAGGCATAGCCAGGTGTCCAGCTGGATCCACCCGCCGATGGCGATCACCAGCACCAGGAACGGGAACGTCGCGGACGCGTACACGACCGCGGTGAAGATGAACAGCAACAGGACGGTCGCGGCCGGACGGGTGAGGGCGAACAGCGAGGCCTTGGGGAAGTAGCCGAGTGTCCGCAGGTCGAAGTGCACGGCCATGGGCAGCAGGTACGCCGCGACCACGACCACGGCGACGATCGCCGCGAAGGTGGCCAGCCGGAACCCCGTGCCCGCCGATCCGAGCGAGGCGAAGTAGAAGTAGTTGACGACCAGAAGGACGGTCGTCCCGGCCAGGGGCAGGACGATCAGAGACCCGCGCCCGAACTCGCGACGGTAGGCGGCGGCGAACGCCGGCCAGGACTGAAATGTTTCACCTCGTGCGCGCCGCCGGGCGAGCGTGTAGGCCGCCAGCGTGGCCGGCCCGATCCCCAGGACCACCCCGCCCGCCAGCGTGAACACCAGCCAGAGCAGGTTGAGCTTGGCCGCCCAGACGACCTCGTCCGTGGCCTCGTAGAGTCTTGTCGCCCAACCGGTCGCGCTCGCCGCGCGTGGTGGGTCGGATGGCGAAAACATGGAAGACGGAGCTCGACGCTGCACGCTGGCCTGCCTTGGGGCGAGCGGGGGTTACGGATCCAAATGTGTGAGCGACCGTAGCCCTGAATCGTCTCAATGTCAACGCCAGGAAAGGCCTTGCCTCAAGGGCTTCAGGGGACTACCTTCCGTTGTAGCCGGGCTTCGTCGCGGTGCGCTGACGCGCGGCGTCGGGCGTTTCGCGGCCAGCCGGTCAGTGCTCGGTCACGCGAAGGTTGGCGTATTCGCCGATCATCGGCGCCATCTGCCGAAAGCCGAGCTTGCCGCCGGAGAGCGGCTGGTCGTCCTGCCATCGAAACGACACGAGATCCGCCACCTCGAAGGTGATCACGCCACTGTGGACGGTGAGGCGCAACGGGTACGGTCCCTGCGCGTCCAGCACCGCGGGCAGCGGGTCGGGCCCCTGCGCGACAAGGTGGAAGCCGTAGCTCTTGCGCAGGTTGCAGGTGTGCAGCCGGCGTTCCGACGGCCACATCCGGCGAAAGTACGACACGTGGTAGGCGTCCAGGTCGCCGTGGTGGTACTGCTCGTACCGCCCGGTGCGCGGCGCCAGATCGAAAAGATCCTCGCCCTGCCGCCCGCGCGCGTGGAAGAAAACGATGCACAGGCCGGGCTCCCGGATCGGCCAGAAGTCCCACTCCACCGTGACGTCGGCGCCGAAGTCCCGCGGACACCACAGCACCACGTTGGCGTCCTGGCCGTCCCCCGGCGGGCGCAGGCTCTCCAGCCTCAGCCGTCCGCGCGGGAACGACACGGCGCCGTCACCCTCCAGCCGGAACGCCGCCAGGTCGTCCGGAGAGCTCAACGGGTTGACGTAGGGCATCGGCGTCGACTCCTCACCGTTGTCGCGTGGTCCCGCGCGCGACGAGCTCGGGCTTGAACAGCATCTGTCGATGTACGTGATCCGGGTTGGTCGCCTCGTCGATGAGCAGCTCGGCCGCGGTGCGCCCGAGCTCCCGCCGAGGCTGGCGCACCGACGTGAGGGGGACCGTCGCGGCGGCCGCGAAATCGATGTCGTCGTAGCCGACGATGGCGAGGTCGTCGGGCACGCGGATCCCGAGCGTGGCGCACGCCTGGAGCAGGCCCAGCGCCAGCAGGTCGTTGGCGCACACCACCGCGGTGGGGCGCACCTTGCGGGACATGCCGGCGATCCGGGCACCCGCACCGCGGCCCTCCGCGACGGACAGCGCGTCGGTCCGTACCACCACGAGGTCCTCGCCCGTGTACCCGGCGGCGGTCAGCGCCCGCCACGCGCCCTCCCGCCGGTCCCGAACCTGTCCGATCCGCTCCGGACCGCCGACGAACGCGATCCGGTCGTGGCCGAGGTCGAGCAGGTGGTCGACCGCGAGATGCCCGCCGAGGACGTTGTCGACCGCCACCGAGCAGTGCATGTCGCCGGCGCGGGTGCGGTCGACGATGACCACGGGTGTGCCGCGCCGGGCGAGGTCGTCCAGCAGGGGATCCTCGGGATCCACGGGCGTCACGAGTACGCCCTGCACCCGCTGGCCCTCCAGCCGGGTCAGGTAGGACCGCTCGCGCTGTCCACGCTGGTCGCTGTTGCACAGGAACACCGACAGGTCGGCCTCCTCGGCCACGTCTTCGACCCCGCGCGCCACGTCGGTGAAGAACGGGTTGCTCGCGTCGAGCATCACGTACGCGAGCACCCGGCTCTTGCCGACGCGGAGCTGGCGGGCCGACTCGTTGCGTACGAAGCCGAGCTCACGCATGGCCTGCTCGACCCTCGCCCGGGTGCCCGCACTCACCCGCTCGGGACGGTTGAGGACGTTGGACACGGTCGCCATCGACACGCCCGCCGTCGCCGCGACGTCCTTGACGCTCGCGGAGCGCGCGGCGCCTCCGGCGGCCGCCAACACCATGCCGTCGCTCCTCGGTCCTGACCGGGTCGTGACCCCGCGCGTGAAACGTAACAGCGCGCGCGAGTATGGCTGCGGACCCGCAACGGAGGCGGCTGACTGGCAGCGCCCGGACCTCCTGTGCCACACCCGCTTCGGCGTGAACATGCGGGCGCAGCGGATCCTACGCGGCGATTGAAACAATTCACAAGAGCGGGCGAACGCTCGCCCGCGGATCGACCGGCATCAGCCCAGCTGGTCGCGGCGGCGAATCAGGGCGGCGGTCTCGGCGGTGTTGCCGGCCAACTCGATGGCTTTGTCGTACGCCGCGCGCGACTGCTGACCGCGGCCCAACCGGCGCAGCAGGTCGGCGCGGGTCGCGTGGAAGGCGTGATAGCCGGCCAACTTTTCCCCGAGCCGGTCGACGGCCGCCAGCGCCACCTCCGGCCCGTCGAGCTCGGCGACCGCGATGGCCCGGTTGAGGGCGACGATCGGCGAGCGGTCGAGGCGGACGAGCTGGTCGTAGAGGGCGACGATCTGCGACCAGTCGGTGTCGCGGATGTCGCGGGCGGAGGTGTGCACGGCGTTGATCGCGGCGAGGATCTGGTAGCGGCCCGGCGCCACCCCGGTCGCCAGGCGCTCGCGTACCAGCCGGTGACCCTCGGCGATCAGCGTCCCGTCCCAGGCCCCGCGGTCCTGCTGGTCGAGGGTGACGAGCTCGCCGCTGGCCGATACCCGGGCGGTGCGGCGGGCCTCGGTGAGCAGCATCAGCGCCAGCAGCCCGGCCACCTCACCGTCGTCCGGCAGGAGGGCGCGGACCAGGCGGGTGAGCCGGATCGCCTCGGCGGTCAGGTCGTGCCGGACCGGATCGGCGTCCGGGCTGGTCGCCAGGTATCCCTCGTTGAAGACCAGGTAGAGCACGGCGAGCACACCGGAGACGCGGGCCGGGAGATCGTCCGCGGAGGGCACCCGGAACGGGATGCGCGCCGCCTTGATCTTGGCTTTCGCGCGGGTGATGCGCTGCCCCATGGCGGTCTCCTGCACCAGGAAGGCGCGGGCGATTTCGGCCACGGTCAAACCGCCGAGCATGCGCAGGGTCAGCGCCACGCGGGTCTCCATCGCCAGCGCCGGGTGGCAGCAGATGAAGATCAGCCGGAGCCGCTCGTCGTCGACCGCGCCGAGAGGCTCGACGGGGTCGTCGTCGTACAGCATCTGAGCCTCCTTCTGCTTGTCGTCGCGCTTGTTTTCGCGCCGGATCCGGTCGATGGCCTTGCGGTTGGCGGTGGTGGTCAGCCAGGCGCCGGGATTGGGCGGCACCCCGTCGGCCGGCCACCGCTCGACGGCGGTCGCGAACGCCTCGGCCGCCGCCTCCTCGGCGATGTCGAGGTCACCGAAACGCCTGGTCAGGGCGGCTACCACCCGCGCCCACTCCGCGTGGTGGGCACGGGTGATCGCCTCCTGGACGTCGATCACGCTCACTCGCCCGGAAACGGCCGCGTCGCGATCCCCAGGAACGGCCGCACTTCGACCCTCCGGTTGCACGCCTTCGACCCTTCGGCCGCGAGCTTGAGCGCCACGTCGAGGTCGGGGGCCTCCATGACCCAGAAGCCGGCGAGGTGCTCCTTCGACTCCACGAAGGGTCCGTCGGTGAACAGCGCCTCCTCGCCCCGGTTGTCGATGACGGTGGCGGTGCTGGGTGAGTTGAGGCCGCCGGCGAACACCCAGTGCCCTTCGGCCATGATCCGTTCGTTGAACGCGTCGATGGCGGCCCTCTCCTCGGGCGTGGCCGAGTTGGTCCTGTCGTCGATTACGGAAACCATGTAGTGCATCTCGAAATCATCTCCTGTGGGGTTTGTGCGCCGGCCGCGGTCAGGCGGTCGCGTATCGCGGGCGGCCGGTGGGCCGGTAGACCTGGAACGTGAGCCCCTTCGAGGTGCTCCGCAGGTCGACAAGGTCGAGCGCCGTGTCCGGGCCATTCTCGGGGAACAGCCGCGTGCCCTGCCCGATGACCATGGGATAGGTGAGCAGGACGATCTCGTCGACCAGGCGGTTGTCGAGCAGCCACCGGATCAGGGCGCCGCTGCCGTGTACCTGGAGCTCCCCGCCGGGCTTGGCTTTCAGGTCGCCGACGGCGGCCGCGAGGTCACCGGAGAGGACGGTCGTGTCCGCCCACCGCGGGTCGGTCAGGGTGGTCGACGTGACGTACTTGGGCTTCGTGTTCAACGCCGTCCAGATCGGGCTGTCGCCCGGATCGTCCCACGTTCCCCAGGATCCGGCGAAGATCTCGTACGTCCGCCGGCCGAACAGGAACGCGTCGGCGCGCTCGTAGACCTGGTTGAGAAACGTCGCGGCCTCGCCGTCGTCCTCGAAGAACGGCAAGGCCCATCCGCCGCGCTCGAACCCGCCGCTGCGGTCCTCGTCCGGCCCGCCGAGCCCCTGGATCACCCCGTCGAGAGAGACGTTCGTGACGGTCGTCAGTTTCATGGTCGATCATCTCCTGTGGTTTGCGGCGCCCCCGCGGGCGGCCTCTCACCCTTGCCACGAACGCCCCCGCCTCGATCCGACACCACCGCCGGAATTTTTCGTCTTGACCCTGACGCGCGACAGGCCCGCAGAATCGACATCGTGGACGACGATCACATGGACGACCAATCCGGGCGGTGGCAGATCGGGCGGTTCGCCGAGCTCGTCGGCCTGAGCATCCCCCAACTGCGCCGCTACGACCGGCTGCGGCTGCTCGAACCCGACGGCCGCGAAGCGCGGTCCGGCTACCGTTACTACACGCGCGGCCAGACCGGCGCCGCCCGGGCGATCGCCTTACTTCGATCGTTGGACATGCCCATCGCCGACATCCGCCAGATCCTGGCCGGCACCGGCGACGCCGAACGGCGCCAGCTGTTTCGCGACCACCGCGCGCGGCTGGAAGCCCGCCTTGACGAAGTCCGCCGCCTACTCGCGGCGGTGGACACCCTCACGCAGGAGGACACCATGCATGCCGACGCGCAGACCGAGATGACCGCCTGGCTGCATCTCATGCCCCGGCTTCCGGTCACCGACATCGACCGCTCGATCGCCTACTACCAGGAGGCACTCGGCTTTCGCCTCGCGTGGCGTACCACCGACGGCACCCTCGCCGCCCTGTCCAGCGGTGACATCGAGATGCTGCTGCTCGTCCCCTGGCGCGGCGACTCGCCCCCGCCCGCGCAGTCCGCCTACGTGTACGTCGAGGATCCGGACGCCCTGTGCGCGGAGTACCAGCAGGCCGGCGCCGACGTCGTCGACCCGGTGGCCTCCCGCCCCTACGGCATGCGGGACTTCGTCGTGCGCGACCCGGACGGGCACCGCTTCACCCTCGGCCGCGGCGAAGAGCGCCTGCGCGAGGTCGCCGGCCACTACGGCCTCACCCCCGAGACGATCGCCGTCGACCCCTGGCTGCCGCGTCCTCGGACCTGAGGATGACGCGGGCGACCTCGCCGATCGACGTCGCGGATCTTGGCCGGCATGAAGGCGGGTGGCCGTTCCGGCGGGAGGGCGATGCGGGGAGCCCTTGGTACACGTCACCTAGGTCGGCATGCCTGCTTCGGCGAGCAGGTCGGCGGCGAACACCTCGTCGCGGATCGCCTGCTCGACCACCAGTTCGGCCAGCTGGTCGGGCGTGAGCCGGCGCGCCGCCTCGGTGTAGAGGGTGCGTTCCGCGTCGTCGGGGTCGGGGTTGGGTGGTGTCGCGGACGCCGAAAGGTGGACGCATTCGGCGACGGCCGCCAACATGACCGCGGCCGCGTGGGCGCACAGGTCCTCGCCCGTGTCGGGGCAGGCGCACCGGCCGGTCAGGGCGCCGTCCACGATCCCGACCCAGGGGCGCAGGCTGCCTACCGGGTCGTGCACCGGTGCCTGGACTCCGCCGCCGACGGGCTCGAGCTCACCGATCCGGTCATCGTCCCGCAGCCGCTGGGCGGCTTGCTCCACGCCGGGTGGGATGGACTCACGAAAGGCCTCGACATCAATGCGAACCGCCACGCGGGCACCCTACCGGCCGCGCTCCGGCAGATTTCCCCCGCCCGTGTCAGCTGGAGACCGTATGCTCCCGCGGGGACCGCTCCCGGCCGGCGGCTCGCGGGGCGAGCCGAAATCCCCGGCCGTCCACTGCCAGGTCCGCGGGACAAGCCCCGAAGGGGTTCTTCGTGGGGCCTATCTCCGCCATCCTGACGCAGTGTCACCAGCTCATGGGTCGAGACTTCGAGATCTCGGAGAGTTGGGGTTGAAAATAGCGCCCTAGCTTTCCGAGATCTGGAATCTCGCGCCGCTCACCTCGCCGCGGCGGTTACCGGCGGCGACGAAAATCCGCAGCTTTCCCAGAGCGCCGATCCGGGAGCAGACATTGTGGACAAACAGTGACCGTCGCGCGGCCCAATAGGGGTGAGCGCGACCAGCGGCGGACGGGTGAGGCCGCGGGAGCGGCGGTCTGGACCACGACGGACGTCGCGGTAGCTCAAATCTTTGTCCTAAAAGGAACTTAGCGCCCGGCCACCTCGACTCCGAAAGGTCTCTAGACGAGGGTCCATCACGGAGGCGCTGACATGTCCGGGCGTCTCCTGCTCGTCTGCCGGCTCCTGGTGCGGGACCTGCGCCGCCGCCGGACCGAGACCGTCCTGCTTCTGACCGCCATCGCCGCCGCCACCGCCACGCTGACCCTCGGCCTGACCCTCGACGAGATCGCCAACCGGCCGTATCAGCAGACCCCGGCCGCCAGCGCGGGCCCGGACGTGATCGTGACACCGCTGACGACGAGCGCGGCGGCCTGGTCTGGGTCGACCGGGGCGACATCGCCACACTGGCGGGCGGGCAGCCGCGTTCGTACACGCTCAACCTCAAGCTCACGGACCCCGGCGGCCAGCGCCGAGTCGCGACGCGGCGCCCGGTCGTGGACACACTCCGGTCCGCACCGACCTGACGGCTAGCCGCTCGCGCCGGCTACGACCTTCGCCTCGGTCAGGTCCGTGGTGTCGGTGGACCGGCCGAGCCACACCACCGGCGCCGGATCGGGCACCTCGATGGGCTTGAAGCCCATGTTGTCGTAGTACTTCAGCCCGCCGGGATTGTGTGCCGACACGCACGCGTGCACGCCGGGCACACCGGCGGCGTTCAGCGCGTCGAGGTAGGTCAACATGAGTTCCCGGCCCAGACCCAACCGGTGGTACTCCGGTGCGAGGTCGATGTGCAGATGGGACGGATAGTCCTCGATCCCTGGCATGACCATGCGCGGGTACGAGTTGAAGTGCAGGCAGTAGACCCACATCTCGTCCCAGGTTTTGGGCGACTCGATCGGCTGCGGGTACTTGCGACCGATCTCCGGAGCCCACTCGTCGCGGAACCAGGTCGCAAACCTCACCGTGTCCGCGCAGCCGACGATGTAGCCGACCGCCCGGCCGCCCTCCTCGACGACAAAGCACAGATCGGGGTCGTGGACCGTGTACGGCACCAGGAAGATGTCGGGCAACAGGTCCGGGAACTCCGTCATCGGGGTGGAGTCCTGCCCCGAGTTCGCGGTACGCACGCAGATACGACGCGTCTCGTCAAGGTCCAAATCGTTGTGCAGGCGAATCGTAGCCATAGCCCCTCATCACTTCGACGGACATCGACGGAAATCCTGCCACGCGCGGCGACGGCTCCGCTCGAGGGGCGCTGGAATACCGCAAGAGGCACGCCTGCCGGATCGGCGTCAGTGAACCGTCAGGATGACGAAAGACGTCCGTGAGCGCGCGTGCCTAACGTAAAGCGTCCGGGATTCGGGTCGGTGCGGTTCATGGGGGGATGGCGTGCCAGGTTGGCGCATGTGGGCGCTCATGCTGCTGCCCATTGTCATTTCCCTGATCGTGCTGGCCATCCGCCGCGGCGGGCTCCGCGCGCTCCAATCGATCCGGCTGCGCGGCCTCTCCCTGATCTGGGGCGCGGCGGCCGTGCAGTTCGTTCGGATCTCGGATCCGGCCTGGGCGTCCGCGGTCCTGCGGCCGGGCGACGGCGTGCTGCCGGTGGTGCTGATCTGGCTGCTCGGCATCGCCTTCGTCGCCGTCAATCTTCGCTCCCCGTCGGAAAACGTCCGGCCCGGTCTGGGCATCTTCGCGCTCGGATTCACCCTCAACACCGCGACCATCGCATTGAACGGCGGCATGCCGCTCTCGGCATGGGCTGCCCGCAAGGCCGGATTTTCCGAGCGGGCGATAGCGGCGTCGAACGAGATATCCGCGGAGACCATGTTCCCGATTTTCGCGGACGTCATTCCCGTCCCCGCGCTGCGGATAGTGCTGAGCCTGGGAGACCTCTTGATGTTCGCCGGAATCTGCTGGCTCATCATCGCGCTGGCGAGGCGCGACGCGCCCGCCCGGTCCACGTCCCAACCGGCGCCGAGTTTGTAAATCACGTTCGATGGAAGGAGGTGTACATGCTGACGAGTCTGTTGTCGGAGCGCCCATTGGCGCGACGGATCTGGTTCGCCGCCGCGTCGATCGCAACCCTGGCGGTCGCCATCTATGTTTTGGCCGCACCACAAACCGAGTCGATGTAAATGTCGCGCGCCTGGCTCAGGCGGTATGCCGGGGCCAGGCGCGTACCTCAGGGGTCGTCAGCTGAGCTGTTCGGCTAGTCCGACGACGATGCCCTCCGGGCCGCGGACGTAGCAGAGCCGGTAGATGTCCTCGTACCGCGCTACCTCGCCGACGAGTTCGGCGCCGTGGGAGCGCAGGCGGGCGACGACGGCGTCGATGTCGTCGACGGCGAACATGACGCGACGAATGCCCAACGTGTTCGCCGGCGCGTCCTTCGGCTCGGGGCGGATCGCCTTCGGCGTGTGGAACATGGCCAGCTCGATCCGGCCGTTGCCGTCCGGGGTCCGCAGCATCGCGACCTCCTGGCGTACGTCGCTGATCCCGATGACCGCCTCCACCCAGGCTCCCTCGATTGGTCCCTTGCCTTCCAGTTCCATGCCGAGCTCGACGAAGAAGGAAATAACCGCGTCGAGGTCTTCGACAACGATGAGGACGTTGTCCATCCGATGGATCGTCATGGTGGGTCTCCTCGGTGTGTACGGCCCGGTGGCGCACGTCTGCTGCTGAGACGGAGCCGCCAGGCCGTTCTCGACGTCTTTTGTTCCGGAAGCTTCGAGCCAGTACGGCTCTTCAGTTCAGGGCAGCACGCGGTAGGTCACGTGCGTGACCAGGCTCGTCGCCCGTGCGCTGACCTGCTCGAGCGTCAGCGGCGGCACGCCGTCGAACAGCCGGGTGCCGGCGCCGAGCGTGAGCGGCGCGATGTGCAGCCGCAGCTCGTCGATCAGCCCGGCGGCGAGGTACTGGTTGATGGTGGTCGCGCCGCCCATGATCGCGACATCGCCGTCGCCGGCCGCCGCGCGGGCCTGTGCCAGGGCCGACTCGATGCCGTCGGTGACGAAGTGGTACGTGGTGCCGCCGTCCATCGGCTGCGGGTCGCGCGCGTGGTGGGTGAGCACGAACACCGGCGCGTGGTACGGCGGCTCGTCGCCCCACCAGCCGTTCCACTGCCGGTCCCACTCGCCGCGCACCGGGCCGAACATGTTGCGGCCCATGATGAACGCCTTGGCGGCCAGCATCTGGTCGATCTCGGCCTGGTTCTCCTCGGCGGCCTCGGTGAACCAGGCGTGCAGCTTGTCGCCCCAGCCGTCGCCGCTGTCGTCGCCGAACGGGCGCTCCTCGGTCTGGTTGAGCCCGGCCGTGTACCCGTCGGCCGACATCGTGATACCGCTGATTACCTTGCCCATTGCTCTGTCCTCCTCGTATGACTTTCGTCGGGTGAATGCCGAACTTGGTCAGTAGCGCGCCGCGACGGTCGCCGGCTGCGGCATCACGCGCGTCCGGCGGGTCCGCTCGCGAGTGACCGGGAGCGATCCCGTGCGGCCCTGAGCCCTGGCGTGGCGGATGCCGTCGATCGTGAACACCGTAAGCGCCAGCCAGATGAGCGCGAAGCCTGCCAGGCGGGCCGGTGGCATGGGCTCGCGGAAGATCAGCACACCACAGCCCAGTTGCAGGGTCGGCGTGATGTACTGGAGCATCCCCATCCCGGTCAGCGGGATCCGGTTCGTCGCGCCGGCGAAGAACAGCAGCGGGATCGCGGTGACCAGGCCGGCCGCCACCAGCAGGGCGGTGTGGCCGGGCGAGATCGCCGCGAACGTCGCCTCCGACCGCCACACGAGCCAGCCCAGGTGCCCCAGCGCCGGCAGGGCCAGCACGGCGGCCTCCACGAAGAGCCCCTGCGCCGCGGGCAGACCCAGCCGCTTCTTGAGCAGCCCGTACGTGGCGAAGGTCAGGGCCAGCGTCAACGCGATGTACGGGATCCGCCCGTAGTTGACGGTGAGCACGACGACCGCCACGCCGCCGATCCCGACCGCGGTCCACTGGGCGGCCCGTAGCCGCTCGTTGAGGACGCCGACGCCCAGCAGCACGACGACCAGCGGGTTGATGAAGTAGCCCAACGCCGTCTCCACCACGCGGTCGGTGTTGACGCCGTAGATGTAGGTACCCCAGTTGACCGCGAGGATGCCGGCGGCCGCCGCGACGCCGCCCAGCGTGGCGGGACGGCGGACGAGCTGCCACAGCGGGCGCCAGCCCCGCACCGCGATCAACACCACGGCGAGGACCGCCACGGACCAGACGACCCGGTGCGCCAGCACCTCGACCGGACCCGTGGGACGCAGAAGCTTGATGTAGAGGGGCATGAAGCCCCACAGCGAGTACGCGCCGATGCCGTACAGGTAGCCGAGGCGCTGCTGGCTCATGGCATCTCCTAGAGGTTCCGGGCCAAGTTCGGTAGAACTCAGCATGGATCAGATGCCGTATGACGTCTAATGCCAATTCTGAGTAGTACACATTGCTATCCTTAATGAATGCTGAACCTGGTTCACCTCAAGGTCCTGGCCGCGGTGGCCCGACACGGGTCGGTGACCGAAGCGGCAAAGGAGCTGCACTACTCCCAGCCGTCGGTGAGTCACCACCTGGCCCGCCTCGAAGAGGCCACCGGTGTCAACCTCGTCCAGCGGATCGGCCGCGGGATCCGGTTGACACCAGAAGGGCGGCTGCTGGCCCATCGAGCCGCC
The DNA here is from genome assembly GCF_059359075.1 of Phytohabitans sp. LZ39. NCBI lineage: Bacteria > Bacillati > Actinomycetota > Actinomycetes > Micromonosporales > Micromonosporaceae > Phytohabitans > Phytohabitans sp. LZ39. The sequence goes on from NZ_JCADBM010000006.1 coordinate 326,423, forward strand.
GAGATCGTGGGACGGGTCGACGCGGCGACCAACGAGCTGGCCGCACAGGTCGGTCTCCAGTCGGGACGGGTCCGGCTGGCCGCCAACGCCTCGGCGCTGAGCACGATCGTGCCCAAGACGGTCGCCGCGCTGGCTGAGGCGTACCCGGGGATCGAGCTGAGCCTGGTCGACCGCCACCCGGTCGAGGCGCTGCAAATGCTGCGGCACGGCGAGATCGACGTCGCCCTCGTCTTCCGCCACGCCGACACCCCGGCCGAAGACGAGGGATTCCGCCTCGTCCACATCGGCGACGACCCGATCTACCTCATCAGCCGGCGCCCCGACGACAGCCTGACCAACCATCGCCACTCCGCCTGGATCGGCGGTTGCGAGCGGTGCCAGGCGGAGCTCGTCACCGTATGCCGTCGGGAAGACTTCACCCCACGCATCGCCTCACTCAGCGACGACATGGTCGTCGTGCAGTCGCTGGTCGCCGCCGGCATGGGCGTCGCCACGCTGCCCGGCCTCGCACTCCAAGCGCATCGCCGGCCCGACATCCACGCCACCAAACTCGCCGGCTTCCAGCGCCGGATCTACGCCGCCACCTACGGCGACCCACCCGACCCGCCGGCCGTCGCCGCGGTGCTGGCCGCACTCACCGAAGCCGCCACGCCGCCGGCGGATGGGAAATAGCGTGGCTCGCGGTGGCCCGGGCGGCTAGGTTGCCGGGCGTGAGCAGGATTCTTTCGGTCAACCTGGCGGTGCCAGAGCCCAACCCGGCCAAGGGCGTGGGCATCACGGGCATCAACAAGCAGCCGGTCGACCACCTGGTCACCGTGCGCGCGCCAGGCCCCAAGACGACCGGGTTGCACAGCGGCCTGGTCGGCGACCAGATCTTCGACATCGCGCACCATGGCGGCGACGACCAGGCCGTGTACGCGTACGCGCGGGAAGACTACGACTGGTGGCAGGCGCGGCTCAGCCGCCGGCTGGCCAACGGGCTCTTCGGCGAAAACCTGACGACCGAGGATCTCGACGTCAACGGCGCGGTCATCGGTGAGCGGTGGCGCATCGGGCCGCGGCTGGTCCTACAGCCGACCTTCGGTCGCATCCCGTGCGCCACGTTCCAGCACAAGATGGGCGAGCCGCGCTGGGTGAAGACCTTCACCCGGGCGAACCGTCCGGGTGCGTACCTGCGCGTGCTGGAGCCGGGCGAGGTGTGGGCCGGTGATCCGGTGACCGTGGAGGACCGCCCGGCGCACGGGGTGACGATCGCGACGGCCTTCCGGGCGTACATGACCGAGCCGGAGCTGCTGCCCGAGCTGGTCGAGATCGACGGGCTGCCCGACGATCTGCGCGACACCCTCGCGGAGCGGTTGCCCCAGCGGCGGTAGCGCGCGCCCGGACGCCTTTCACTCCCGGCGCACCGGGTCGGCGCGGACGGACGTGTGCTCGTCGGCCGCGAAGGCCTGGGTGGCGGCCCAGCCGGCGAGGAGGGCCATCTTGTCGGCTGACGGGCTGCCTTCCTGGACGGTGTACGTGCAGATCATCAAGCCCGGCTCGCCGGGCATGTCGAACGCGTCGAAGGTGACATCGATCTCGCCGACCTCGGGATGGCGGTAGACCTTCTGCCCGTGGCGGTGCTCGTGTACGTGATGGTCGGCCCAGTCTTCGCGGAACTGCGGGCTGAGGGTGGACAGTTCCCCGACGAGCGCGGTGATGTCGCTGTTGAGCGGGTCTCGGCCGGCTTGCAGGCGCAGCATCGCGGCGTTCATCCGCCTGGCCAGCGGCCAGTCGACGAAATACTCCTTGGCGCGCGGGTCGAGGAAGATGAACCGGCACATGTTCGGCTTTTCGGCCTCGAACGGCGGCGAAAACAGGGCACGGCCCATGAGGTTCGAGGCGACGAGGTCCTGCCGCGGATTGAACACCACGGCGGGCACCGCCAGATTGTCCAGGACCCGCTGCACCGAGGGGCGCACCGTCCGGGCGGCCGGCGCCGGCTTGCTGGGTGCGGGGCGGGCCAGGTCGAACAGGTACTCGCGTTCGACGTCGTCGAGTCGCAACGCCCGAGCGATCGCGTTGAGCACGCTTTCCGAGGCGCCGCGGATGTTGCCGCGTTCCAGGCGGGTGTAGTAGTCGAGGCTGACGCCGGCGAGCATGGCGACCTCTTCGCGGCGCAGCCCCGGGACCCGCCGTTCCCCGCCGTAGTCGGGGAGGCCGGCCTGCTCGGGCGTCACGTGCGCGCGGCGGGAGATCAGGAACTCCCGCACGTCGTCTTTGTGGCTCACAGCTTCACCTCGCCGCCTCGACGATAGATCCATCCGGCGTCAGAGCGTGAGCAGCACCTTGACGGCGCGCCGCTCGTCCATGGCCTTGTACCCTTCCGCGGCCTGCTCCAGCGGCAGGGTCAGGTCGAAGACCTTGCCCGGGTCGATCTCGCGGTCCCAGATCAGCTGGATCAGCTCGGGCAGGAACCGGCGCACCGGGGCCGGGCCGCCGTGCACGTGGACGCCCGAGAAGAACACCGCGGGGCCGGGAATCGAGACCTCGTAGTTGACGCCGACGATGCCGATGTGCCCGGCCGGCCGGGTGGCGCCGATCGCCTGCATGGTCGACTCCTGGGTGCCGACCGCCTCGATCACCGAATGCGCCCCGAGCCCGCCGGTGAGTTCCTTGATCTTCGCCACGCCCGCGTCGCCACGCTCGGTGACGATGTCCGTCGCGCCGTACTCCAGGGCCCGTTTCTGCCGCTGGGGGTGGCGCGACATCGCGATGATCCGCTCCGCGCCCAGCTGCTTGGCGGCCAGGACGCCCATCAGGCCGACCGCGCCGTCGCCGACGACCGCGACCGTCTTGCCCGGCCCGACCTCGGCGGCCACGGCGCCGAACCAGCCGGTGCCCAGCACGTCCGAGGCGGCCAGCAACGACGGGATCAGCTCCGGGTCCGGCTGTCCCGGCGTGGCGACCAGGGCGCCGTCCGCGTACGGGATCCGGGCCTTCTCGGCCTGGGTGCCGATCGTCTGCGACACGAACTGGCGGTTCGGGCACTGCGACGGGTACCCGGCGCGGCAGATCTCGCAGGTGCCGTCGCCGATGGCGAACGAGCCGACGACGAAGTCGCCAACTTCGAGGGTCCGCACCCGCGCGCCGACCTCCTCGACCACGCCCACGTACTCGTGGCCCATGACCTGATGGTCAGCCGGCTCGATCCCGCGGTACGGCCACAGGTCAGACCCGCAGATGCAGGTCGCGGTCAACCGGATGATCGCGTCGGTCGGCTCGACGATCTTCGGGTCGTCGCGCTCCTCCACCCGCACGTCACCGGCGGTGTACATCACCACTCCACGCATGAACCTATCGAACCTCGGTGGCCGGTCCCACTGGGAGGGTTTGTCAGGACCCCCCACCCCCCACCCGGCGGGCGTAACGGCCGTCACCGCGCTATCCGCGCGCTTCACGCCTTCCGGAGCCAGAACGTCAGCCCGATGGCCTCGTCCGTGAAGGTTTCGGAGCCGGTCCAGGCCGGCTTGCCGGCCGCGTAGTCCGTGGCCAGGACCTCCTCGGCGATCAGGTCGCGGTGCTCGGTCAGGGCGAGGGCGGTCTCCTCGTCCCCGGCCACGAACCGCAGCTGGACGCGGTCGGCGACGTCCAGCCCGCTGGCCTTGCGCGCCTGCTGGATCTGCCGGATGGCCTCCCGGGCCAGGCCGGCCCGGCGCAGCTGGGGCGTCAGACGCAGGTCGAGCGCCACGGTCGCGCCGGCGTCGGAGGCGACGGCCCACCCTTCCCGCGGCGTCTCGGTGAGGATGACCTCGTCCGGGCCGAGCGTGACGAGTTCGCCGTCGACCTGGACGGTCGCCACTCCCGCCGCGCGCACGGCCTTCTTGAGCGCGGCGGCGTCGGCCGCCGCGATCGCACGGGCGACCTGTTGCACGCCCTTGCCGAACCGCTTGCCGAGCGCCCGGAAGTTGGCCTTCGCCGTAGTGTCCACAAAGGAGTCGGAGGCGGGGTCGACGGTGCCGACGTTCAGCTCGGCGGCGATCTCCGCGAGCAGGTCCGGGGGCAGCTCGGCCAGGCCGGTCGCCGAGACAAGTGCGCGGGCCAGCGGCTGGCGCACCTTCATGGCCGACTCGGCCCGCGCCGCCCGGCCGAGCTCGACAAGCCGGCGGACGAGCGCCATCTGGTCGGCCAGCTCGGCGTCGACCAGGGACGCGTCGACCTCGGGAAACGCCGCAAGGTGTACCGACCGCGCCGCTCGCGGGTCGACGGACACGACGAGGTCTTGCCAGACGCGTTCGGTGACGAAGGGGGTGATCGGCGCCATCAGCAAGGTCACGGTGCGAAGCGCCTCGTGCAAGGTGGCCAGTGCGGCCGGATCGCCGCGCCAGAACCGCCGCCGGCTGCGCCGCACGTACCAGTTGGACAGGTCGTCGACGAACCCGGCGAGCAGCTTGCCGGTCTCGTGCGTGTCGAACGCCGCCAGCGCCGCGTCCACCTTACGCACCAGTTGGTTCAGCTCGGACAGCAGCCAGCGGTCGAGCACCGGCCGGTCGGCCGGCGGCGGGTCCGCGTCCGACGGCGACCAGCCGGCGGTACGGCCGTAGAGCGCCTGGAACGCGACGGTGTTCCAGTACGTCAGCAGGGTCTTGCGAACGACTTCCTGAAGCGCGGTGTGCCCGACCCGGCGCGCGGACCACGGCGAGCCGACGGCCGCCATGAACCAGCGCACCGCGTCCGCGCCGTAGGTGTCCATCAGCGAGATGGGTTCGATGATGTTGCCGAGGTGCTTGGACATCTTCCGGCCGTCTTCGGCCAGGATGTGGCCCAGGCAGACGACGTTTTCGTACGCGGAGCGGTCGAAGACCAGCGTGCCGACGGCCATCAGGGTGTAGAACCAGCCGCGCGTCTGGTCGATCGCCTCGGAGATGAACTGCGCGGGAAATCGCCGCTCGAACAGCTGCTTGTTCTTGTACGGGTAGCCGAACTGGGCGAACGGCATCGAGCCCGAGTCATACCAGGCGTCGATGACCTCGGGCACCCGGGTGGCGGTCAGCGCGCACGAGGGGCAGGTGAACGTGACGCCGTCGACGAAGGGCCGGTGCGGATCGAGCGCCGACAGGTCTTCGCCCGCCAGCCCACCCAGTTCGGCCAGTGAGCCGACACAGGTCAGGTGGCCGTCGGCGCAGCGCCAGATCGGCAGGGGAGTGCCCCAGTAGCGGTTGCGGGACAGCGCCCAGTCGACGTTGTTGGCCAGCCAGTCGCCGTACCGGCCGTGCTTGAGCGTCGCCGGCTGCCAGTTCGTGCGCTCGTTTTCCCGCAGCAGGGCGTCACGGACGGCCGTGGTCTTGACGTACCAGGACGGCTGCGCGTAGTAGATCAGCGCGGTGTGGCAGCGCCAGCAGTGCGGGTACTGGTGTTCGTACGGTGTGTGGCGCAGCAGCAGACCGGCCCGGCGCAGCTCCTCGACCAGCGGCTCGTTCGCCGCGCGGAAGAACAGACCGCCGACCAGTGGCACGTCCGGGGCGAAGGTGCCGTCCCGGCGCACCGGGTTGACCATCGGCAGCCCGTACGCCCGGCAGACGGCCAGGTCGTCCGCGCCGAACGCCGGCGACAGGTGGACCAGGCCGGTGCCGCTGTCCGTGGTGACGTAGGACGCCAGGACGACCAGATGCGCGTCGGGCACCGCCACAAGATCGAGCGGCGGACGGTAGGTCCAGCGTTCCAGCTCCTTTCCGGTGAACGATTCGCCCGTCGCCGTCCAGCCCTCGCCCAACACCGAAGCCAGCAACGGTGCCGCGACCACCACCTGCTCGGCACCGTCCGTCGCCACCACGTACGTGACCGCGGGGTTGACCGCGACGGCCGTGTTCGACACCAGCGTCCACGGCGTCGTCGTCCAGACCAGCAGCGACGCGCGCCCGGCCAGCGGGCCCGAGGTGAGCGGAAACCGGACGTAGACCGCCGGGTCGACGTCCGTCTCGTAGCCCTGTGCCAGCTCGTGGTCGGACAGCGTCGTCTGATCCCGCGGACACCACGGCGCGACGCGGAAGTCTTCGACCAGCAGGCCCTTGTCGAAGATCTGCTTGAGCGACCACCAGACCGACTCGATGTACTCCGGATCCATGGTCCGGTACGCGTCGTCCATGTCGACCCAGTAGCCCATGCGCTCGGTCAGCTCGGCGAACGCGTCGGCGTGCCGGGTCACCGACTCCCGGCACCTGGCGTTGAACTCCGCGATGCCGTACGCCTCGATGTCCTGCCGGCCGCCGAACCCGAGCTCCTTCTCGACCGCGAGCTCGACCGGCAGGCCGTGGCAGTCCCAGCCGGCCTTGCGGGCGACGTGGCGACCCTTCATCGTCTGGTAGCGCGGGAAGACGTCTTTGAACACCCGCGCCTCGATGTGGTGAGCGCCGGGCATCCCGTTCGCGGTCGGCGGCCCCTCGTAGAACACCCACTCCGGTCGCCCCCGCGACTGCTCCAGGGTCCGCGCGAAGATGCTGTTTGCCCGCCAGAACCGCAGCACCTCGTGATCGAGCGCGGGCAGGTCGGCCTGAGCCGGCACTGAGCGATACACGCATACCTCCGTCGGACACCGAAACAGCTGCCAACGGAGGGACGAGGCGAAAGCCCCGCGGTACCACCCTCCTTGACCGTGACGCGCCGTCACGGCCCACTCGAAGTGGTGCGGTCGGTTCTACTCGGCCGGGACGGCCTTTCTTCCGACGGCTCCGGGGTGATATTTCCCCGCCGAGCACACCCCCGGCTCTCACCACCCCGGGTCGCTCCTGGCTGCGTGCGACGGCTACTCGTCCCCATCCAAGCCTTGCGCCAGAATCGTACCGGCTGGCGGCTCTCACGGCAGCGCATTTTCCGCGAGCATGGCAGCGCACTTTCGCGAGCGTCTGAAGTGGACAGAGGCTCAGCCCGCTCCCGGGGGCGCGGGTGACTCCCAGCCTGGCGGGGGTGCGCTCGTCGGCCGCACCACCCGCCACGTCCCGTTGCTCTTCTCGGCCGCGTAGACGGCACCCAGGGCGCCGCTGGCCTCCTGGGGCGTCCGGTAGCGGTGAGACACCTTCCGGCGCTGTCCCGTCGCCTCTTTCACAATCAGTTCGTACGGCTCGGGGTGACCGTCGGAGTAGTCGAGACGGACCGACAGCAACGCACCTGGGTTGCCGTGATCGTCAGGATCCGCGCCTGGCCTGTGCAGGGTGGCACCCTCGACCATCCTGGGTAGCTTGACCACGGGCCGATCGTACGCCTGTTCGAAGAGGCCGTGTCAAGATCGAAATCGCGCTTCAGTGGGGGCGCCGCCCGTCGTTACATTACTTCGAGGCAGATTTCCCCCGTCCGCGTCAGCGGCGGGCCGTATGCTCCCGCGGGCGCCGCTCCCGGCCGGCGGCTCGCCAGGGCGAGCCGAAATCTCCGGCCGTCCACTGCCAGGTCCGCGGGACAAGCCCCGCGGGGGTCTTCGCGGCCCTCCGCCGCCATCCTGACGCGGCGTAACCAGCCCGGCCGCCGCGGCCCGGAGTGGGCTAGCCCTCGACGACCGGGATCCTTCGGCCGTAGTACCAGAGCCGGTTGCCTTTCACGACACTGTCACGGTGGTGAAAGGTCCATTGTGTACACAGTGCCTCAGATGCGGCGTGCGTAACGTACCGTCACCTGTGGTCGCGGGGACGCGAGTCGAGGAAGACGCGGATCGCGCGGCCGAGGCGCCGGCCGGTGGTCAGGGGTGGGGCGGCGGCGATGGCCGCTTCCAAGCGCTCCGCGTCGGCGGTCAGCTCGCCGCCGAACTCGCGCAGTGTCGCCCGGTGCATGCGGTACCAGAGCCACAGCTGCGCCGGGCCCAGCAACGGCGTCACCACGATGATCGCCAGGCCCAGACCCAGCCCGGCGCGGCGGTGGGCGACGGCGACGACCACCAGCCAGACCAGAAAGCCGGCGCTGTACCCGGTCGCGGTGGCCAACAGCGCCAGCAGCCAGCGGTTGCGCCCGGCGAGCCACCGCCGGAACCGCAGCCCGTGCCCGTGCCGCTGGAGCCGGTCACCGGTCGCGGCGAGCCGGTGGGCGACGCGCCTGCCGGCGACACGAGCGCTGTCCGATGTCGCCGCCCAGTCGACCGCGCTCAGCCGTGCGAGCAGCCGCCGCCGGTACCCCATGGGTGTGCTCCGCGGCGCGGCCGGCCGGAGCGCGACAAGGCCGGCCCACGCGGCGATGGTGATCGCCACCCCGACGACGAGCACCGCCACCCAGCCGAGGTCGGTGTCACCGGTGGCGAGGTTGACCCCGATGCCGGCGATCGAACCGGTGAGGATCGAGGTGACCGGCATCAGGATGACGTTGCGGAAATGCGCGGGCGGCAACCGTTGCATGTCGCGGTCGAGCCGCAGCAGCGGCCGGCGCAGCGGTGCCAGCACGGCGAGCGTCACGAACCCGGGCAGCACCATGACGAAGGCCAGCGTCTCCACGTACACCGCGAGGTCTCTCATCGACCCACATCATGCCTCCGCGCGGCGTTTGGTGGCCCGTGCCGGGTGGGTAACCGATCCGGCATGTCGGAGCCGCACGTCTCACTCGACCAGGCCGACCTCGGCCCGGTGCCGGAAAAGCTGCGGGGCCCGCTGGAGGAGCAGCTGAGCTCCGCCCTGCGACACGCGACGGAAGTCGTGTCCGGCGACTACCGCGATGAAAGCGTCGACGAGGTCGCCGCCAGGCTGGTCGAACAGACCCGCGCGGGCCTGCACCCGGACATCGCCGAGGCCTTCCAGCCGGACCTGGCGCGCGTCCGCCAGGTCGCCGAGTCCATTGTGCGCGGTCGGTGACGCCGGCGCCGCTGGCGGGTTTGGCCGTTACGGCCATCGACAGTGGAGCACACATCGATAGAGTGGTAGGCGCACCGTCCATACAGGATCACGTTGGGGAGATCATCGTGCGCATGCGAGTCGTGACCGTCGCCGCCCTCTTGACCGCCACCGGAGCAGCCGTCGTCCTCGGCCTGGCCCAGGCCGGGGCCGCCCTGGCGGGCTACACCTGGTCCAACTAGCCGGCGAAGACCCGTGGCGGCGGAAAACATCGACGGCGTCGTCGACGCGCTCGCCGCGATCGTGCGCGCGGCATACGCCGCCGGTGACCGCGTGGGCTACTTCGCCTCGCTGTACCGCCAGGTGACGGTCGAGGTTCGCACGGCCATCCACAACGGAGAGTTCGACGACGGCGCGCGGATGGATCGGTTCGACACCATCTTCGGCAACCGGTACTTCGCCGCGTACGACGCCTGGCAGCGCGACCGGAGCGGGCCGCGCTGCTGGCGCGAGGCGTTCGGCCTGGTCGACCGCGGAGACACCATCATCGTGCAACACCTGCTGCTCGGTGTGAGCGCCCACATCAACCTGGATCTCGCCATCGCCGCCGCGGAGACGTCACCGGGCCAGGAGATCCACGGTCTGCACCGCGACTTCCAGCTGATAAACGACATCCTCGCCCGGGTGGCGCTCGCGGTACAGGAGGCGGTCGGCGCGGTCTCGCCATACCTGTGGCTCCTGGACCGCTTCGGCGGCCGCACCGACGAGCAGATCCTCGACTTCAGCATCCGGCAAGCCCGGCGGGAGGCCTGGCAAAACGCGGTCCTCCTCGCCGGGCAGACCGGCGCACAACGCGCGGAGACGGTCGACCGCCTCGACGTACGGGCCGCGGTGCTCGCGAGGCTGATCGCCCGTCCGAGCGGCCTGCTACGCCCGGCGATGGAAATCATCGCGGCCACCGAGAGCGACGACGTGCCAGCCGTGATCACACACCTCGACCACGCCGCGGAGCGGTGACCGGGGTCGAGGTCGCCGCGGCTCCTCCTGCGGTTACTCGCGGTGACCGCGCCTCTGTCTGATCTGGTGCCCGTCGCCCTCGGCAATGGACATCGTGGACAAAGGACCGTGCGTCCCTGGGTGAGCGTGGCCAGCGGCGGACCGGGTGAGTCCGCGACAGCAGTGGCATGGACCGCGACGGCGTCGAGCTTTCGAGACCGCGGCGACCTTGCCGCCGAAAAGGTATCTAGATCCACTTGGGGTGTCTCTTGCCGGCCGCAAGAGACGCGACAAATGGTTCATCGGCGGCCGCGAAGGTGCCCTGAGGGTGTGCGCGGGTCGCATGGCTATGCGCTGCTCGGCATTCCTGCGAAGACACCGCGACCGCGAAAGGTCTCCTAGCTGAGGGGCGGCGTTCGATGGGCCGCGAGCCACCCCGTGGCGAAGTCGACGAGTGCGCGCTGGCGCATCAGCCGGCACTCGGCCGCGCCCACCCGGCCGGTAAGCGCGCCGCCGGTCGTCTCGAACGCGGCGCCCGCCTGGTGGAAGTCGCTCTCGTCGATGGCGACGTCCTGCCAGCGGACCCAGGTCTGCCCGTCAGGCGCGCGCACCGCGGCACCCTCCCACCGCCGCGGTGGGTTCGGCTGCCGGTACTCGGCCAGGTGCAGTGAGGTGTTGGTGTGGTGTCCCGCGCCCAGCAGCAGCACGTCGCCGTCCAGCCGGTAGACCGCGCCTAGCGGGGAGTGCTCGCCGAGCATGTCGTCGACCTGGTGGCCGCCCACGACGGCTTCGGCGGACGGGCCGACGGCCGCGAACGACACCTGGGGATGGTCGCTGCGGCGCGCGCCGGGCCACGTGCGCACCGTCTCCGCGACCAGGCCCATCCACCGGCTCGGCGTCACCGCCGGGTCGAACGCGGGCATGTGCGCGCGGATCACCGGCCACCACGACTCGGGCACCGGCGGGTGCTGCCAGCCGGCCGGGTCGCTGTTGTCCGGGGTGTGCGTGGGCACCACCAGGGTGCCGTCCGGGCCGAGCGCGTCGAGCAGCGCCTGGACCACCGCGACCGGACCGCCGCAGACCCAGCCGAGGGCCTTCAGCGACGAGTGCACCAGCAGCACCGACCCGCGCCGCACGCCGAGCAGGCTCAGGTCGTCGGCGAGCGAGGCGCGCGTGTGCGGCAGGTCGGTAGCGATCAGCCGACCTTACCGGGCGACGCGCCACCGGCAGCGGCCCGCTACAGGCCTTTCGCACGCTCGTGGTCGGCGGCCACACGGACGTCGCGAAAGTCGATGACGGCCGCGCGAGCGACGCTGATCAGCGCGGCGGGATCGCCCCGGGCGAGCAGCAGCACGTCATCGAGCACCCGGGCGGGTATCTCCAGCTCGCGTGGGCCGTAGCAGTCGTGCCAGGCCATGTCCGTGAGGTGTAGCAGATCCAGCGCGGCCTCGACCTCCCGAGGAGCGAACGACGCCTCGACGAGAGGTTTGCGCTCCTGACGGCGTTGTGCACTCCCGACCGCCATGAGACCCCCTCGACCGTGCCCGCCAGCGGGATCCCCAATGTAAGCCCACGCCCCAGGGTGCAGGACCGGGCCGCCGGACCGTCACCCGGGTAGGGCGCCGCCGGGTGGCCGGTCGACCTGTGCGGCCAGCTTTTTCGGCGCGAGGACGCGGTAGCTCTCGGTGAGAAGCTCGCCGACCTCGGTCCAGTCGACGTCTCTGTCGAGCACCATGCCGACCACGTCGGCGCCCCAGCCCGGCTTGAAGAACGGGTAGCCACCGGTGACGAGGCCGTCGATCTCGTCGCCGGGGGACCGGAACGTCAACACGCACGTCGGGCCGTCGATCGCGGCGGCCCGCGCGTAGGCCATCTGGTGGTCGGGGTCGGCGGTGAGCACGTGGGCGAACGTGCGCTTGCGGACGCGCCAGCGGATGCCCACCCACGCCGGCTCCTCGTAGGTCTCCGGCAGCCCGAGGCAGATCGGCCGGAGCCGGTCGAGGACTTCGGGAGGAACGTCTGCGGGGCCGGTCACGCGCCGGACGCTATCCGGTGGGTCCGACAATCCTCCGCGGTCCCGGACCGTACCGAGCTCGTCATAGATGATCATCAGCGTGGTATTTCGCTTCGCGGCCGCCGCCGATAGCGTGAGATCGAGGCGAGGAGTCGACATATGGCCATGTCTGTCAGTCGTCGTGCCCTGCTGGCCGCCACCGCCGGTGCCGGCGCCGGCCTGACCGTGCCCGGGGTCGCCGCCCACGCGAGCGACCGCCGGACCACCCGGGTGAGTTTCGTCCTCGACGCCGAAGTGCTCGACGGCGGCGAGCAGGTCACCTCGGTCACCCTCCACACCGCTCGGCTCGGCCGGATCGACCCGGCCAGCCTGACGACCGGCACCTTCAGCGTGCACGCCAAGGCCACCAGCCCGATCCCGATCGCCCCCGGAGACCAGATCTTCAGCGAGTACGACCTGGACCGCGCGGTCACCGCGATCCGGCTCGACCGGCGCGGAAACATCGTCCTCGACCTCAGCCACGGCGAGGGCCAGCTCGGCGGCGGCACCCTCGGATACATCCTGAGCAAGGGCCGCAACGTGCGGCTCGACCTCGTCTACACGATCACGCAGCACGCCCCGATCGCGCTGCGCGGCGGCCGCCCGGTCACCATCACCCGCTTCGACCAGGGCCGGCTGGTCAACCCCGAGGTCGACGCGTTCAGCTACCACCGCTCCGGCTCGGGCATGAAGTACCGGCTGTACACGCCCACCGCGCGCGGCCGGCGTCCGCTGGTCGTCTGGCTGCACGGCGGCGGCGAGGGCGCGTCCCTGCCGGACGGCTACTACGACAACGAGACCACGCTGCGGGCCAACCGCGGCGCGCTCGGCTTCGCCACGCGGGAGGCGCAACGGGTCTTCTCGGGCGCCTACGTCGTCGCCCCGCAGAGCACCTCGTACTGGCTCGAGGACGGTCCCCGCTTCGCCCCGCTGATCCGCGAGATCGTTCGCGATCTCGTCCGCCGGCACAGCGTCGACCCCGAGCGTGTCTACGTCGCCGGATGCAGCAACGGCGGCTACATGAGCATGAAGATGACGACCGTCTATCCTGACCTCTTCGCCGCGTCCGTGCCGATCTGCGGCGTCGTCACGTCCCTCCAGCCCGGCGGGCCGACCATGATCACCGACGCCGAGCTGCGCGGGATCAGCACCCCGACCTGGCTGGTCACCTCCCGCGACGACACGACGGTGCCGCCCGAGCCCAACACCGTGCACGCGCACGAGCTCATCCCCGGCGCCCTCATGAGCCTGTACGACAACGTCATCTGGGACGGTCACCAGTTTCCGGGCCACTGGTCGTGGATCTACGTCGCCCGCAACGACCCGAGCATCGGCCGGACCCACATCTGGCAGTGGATGGCCGCGCAACGACGCTGATCGGATCGCCCCGATCCTATTGAGGCATATTTGCCCGCGTCCGCGTCACCTGCGGACCGTTTGCTCCCGCGGGCACCGCTCCGGTCGGCGGCTCGCAGAGCGAGCCGAAGTCCCCGACCTCCGCTGCCGGGTCCGCGGCGCAAGACCAAACCGCGTGACCAACGGCGGACGGGTGCGGCCGCGGGAGCAGCGGTCTGGACCACGACGGACATCGCGGTAGCTCAAATCACCAAAATGGCATTGTCTCTAGTCAATGTTGAAGATCGATGCTATGAATTGGTGGGCCGCGCGGGCAAGCAATCAGGGCAATGTCATCATCACCCTTTCTGCATTGTCGTACTTTTTTGGGGAGAAATACTACATGAGTGAAGATCAGGACGGTTGGCCGCGGGCTCGATGGCGGCGTTCGGCGAAAACGGTCATCGCCGCGGCGGCGATGACCGCCGTGGCCGCCGTGCTCGCCATCGGAGTCACGGGGGGCATGGCTGCCGCCAGCGAGCGTGCCTCGCTCGCCGCCCCCGCGGTTTCCAGCGTCGCCGCCGGCTACGAACACACGTGTGCGATCCCCACCGACGGGACGCTCTGGTGCTGGGGCGGCAACTTCACCGGCGCGCTCGGCGACGGCACCACCGAGGGCCGGACCACCCCGGTCCGTATCGGCGACGCCACCACCTGGGCCAGGATCGACGCCGGCACCAGCGACACGTGCGCGATCCGGACGGATGGCACGCTGTGGTGCTGGGGCGGCAACCACCGGGGTCAGCTCGGTGACGGCACCACCACCAACCGGAGCGCCCCGGTGCGCGTCGGCACCGCCACCACGTGGGCCAGCGTCAGCGCCGGCGACAGCCACACCTGCGCCACCCGGACCGACGGCACGCTGTGGTGCTGGGGCAGCAACCGCAGCGCGCAGCTGGGTGTCGGCGCATCCGTCTACACCGCCACCACGCCGGTGCAGGTCGGCACGGCGACGACCTGGGCGAGCGTCGCGACCGGCTTCGCGCACACCTGCGCCACCCGCACCGACGGCACGCTGTGGTGCTGGGGCGACAGCTCGTCCGGACAGCTCGGTGTCGGCGTTCTGAGCTACCGGGAAACTCCGACGCAGGTCGGCACGGTCACCACGTGGGCCCGGGTCACGGCCGGATACACCTTCACCTGCGCGACGCGCGCCGACGGCACCATGTGGTGCTGGGGCGACAACGGGTACGGGCAGCTGGGTGTCAGCGGCACCCACCAGACCACGCCGGTCCAGGTCGGCAACACCACCACCTGGAGCAGGATCGACGCGGGCTTCACCGCGGCGTGCGCGTCCCGCACCGACGGCAGCCTGTGGTGCTGGGGCAACAACATGACCGGACAGCTCGGCGACGGCACCACGACCAACCGGTCCACCCCCACCCGGGTCGGCACCGCCACCACCTGGACCGGCGGCCTCGCGCTCAGCTATCACAGCTGCGCGGTCCACACCGACGGCGGCCTGTGGTGCTGGGGCAACAACATGTCCAGCCAACTGGGCGACGGCACCACCACCCAACGGACGACCCCGGCACAGGTGATCCTTCCGGGCTGACCGCGCTATGCCGTCGGCCTGCGCCGCGTCGCGGCGCAGGCCGACGGCATGGTCGTGTTCAGGATCGCGGGATGGGCAGCTCACGAAGCGGATCCCCGCCGTCGACGAAGAGGCGGGCGTGCGGGGTGGTCGCCTCGGCGACGCGTCGCAGCACGTGCCGGCCGGCCTGAGGATGGCGCCCGTCGAGGGCACCCACCCGAACAGCGAATACGAGGTCGAACGGCTCTTCGCCGGCTTGCAACGCGAACTCTTCGGCCGCGACCTGCCGCAGGCTCATCCGTCCGGACCGGATCTCGTCTGTCGAGGCGCCTTCGGCTTGGGCGATGGCGGCGGCGGACCTGTCGATGGCGAGGATGTGGCCGGTGGTAAGCCGGGCGGCGACCGCTCGTGCCGCCGCCCCCGGACCGCAGCCGATTTCGAGCACCCGAAAGTGCGGCTGGATCGGCAGCGCGTCCACGACGGCGGCGAGGCGGCGTGACAGTTGTGCCGGCACAGGTTGGATCGTAGCGTCGCCGGATAGCCATGTATCTCGAAGGCCGTCTATATTGAGGTTCTCGTGGTCTATCTGGCTGGGGAGGATCGCGATGGCCGTTGCCGCAAGGCTGCGCGAGCATTGGTGGCCAGCCTCTTCGACGATCCAGAGCCGGCCGCTGGCGTCGCGCCGGGATGACGTCGTCACCCTGCTGGCCGGCATCTGGTTTGTCATCGGGCTGTTTGTCGACGCGTGGGCCCACTCCAACCGGCCGCAGCTGGAGACGTTCTTCACGCCGTGGCACGCCGTCTTCTACTCTGGCTTCGTCGCCACCGCCGGCTGGGTCTGCTGGCTGGTGTGGCGCAACATCCTGACCGGCCGTCGCGGCATCGACGCCGTCCCGGTCGGCTACGGGCTGACCATATTGGCGCTGGGCGTGTTCCTGCTCTCGGCGCTGGCGGACCTGATCTGGCACAGCGTCTTCGGTATCGAACAGAGCCTCGCCGCGGTCTTCAGCCCGAGCCACCTCGGGCTCGGCGCGTCGATGCTGCTGATCCTCACCAGCCCGCTGCGGTCGGCCTGGGCCAACCCGACGATGCCGGCCGCGCCGCCGCTGTCCCGTTTCCTGCCCGCCGCGCTCAGCGCCGGCGCGGCCGCCGGCCTCTTCGGGCTGTATCTCACGTTCGCCAACGCCGCGGGCTGGTCGGCCGAGTCGATCGTCCAGGCGTTCTCGACCATCCGCGAGGGCGACGGCACGACCCGGACCCGGGCCGCCACCTTGGCCGGCGACATCGCCCTCACCAACGCCATGCTGCTGGCGCCGATGCTCCTGCTGGCCCGCAGATGGCCGATACCGCCAGGGACCGCGACCGCGGTGTACGGCGTCTTCGGATTTCTGAGCTGCTCGGTGGACGCCTTCGAATACCCCTCGACGTTCGCCGCGATCGTGCTGGCCGGGATAGCGGTGGACGCGCTGGTCTGGTGGCTCCGGCCGAGCCCGGGCCGCCGTGGCCGGTACTGGACCTTCGCCGCCCTGGCCGCACTGGTGACCTGGAGCATCTACCTCGCGGCCGCCTCGATCGCCGCGGGCGGGCTGCCCGACGTGGTCGAGTACTGGACGGGCATGCCGGTCATCGCGGCACTGCACGGGCTGCTGCTCGGCGTCCTCTTCCTACCCGACACCAGGCACCAACCCGCCGCCGCACACTAGTGGCGCGTTACTCGTACCGGTACTTCAGCGCGTCCGCCTCCGTCTGCTCGATGTCGGCGATCGTCAGCTCCGGCATCCGCAGCTGGGCCAGTGTCACCTCGGCCGAGGTCGGCTGGGCGTGCGCCGGCAGCCACTGATCCGGCTTCCAGACCGCGCCGCGCAGGAACGCCTTGGGACAGTGCGGGTAGACCTCCTCGATCCCCAGCACCAGCGCGCTGGCCGGCGGCTTGCCCACGGCGGTCAGCCGCGACAGCAGATCTGGGCGGGTGGAGACGCAGGCCCGCCCGTTTACCCTCAGCGTCGTGGTGCGCCCCGGGATGACGAACAGCAGCGCGGCCCGTCCGGTGGCGACGACGTTTTGGAGGCTGTCCAGACGCTTGTTGCCGGTCGCGTCCGGTATCGCCACCGTCCGTGAGTCCAGGACGCTGACGAAGCCGGCGGGGCCGCCGCGCGGGGAGATGTCACAGCCGCCCTCGGCGTCCACGCTGGCGACAAGCACCAGCGACGCGCAGCCGATCAACCGCCGGGTCTGTTCGGTGAGCTCGGTCATCTGCTTGCGCACCGCCCTGTCGCCGGGCAGCTCGTAGACCCGGCGCAACGCCTCCAGGTCGCGCACGGCGTCGAGGCGCAGCGAGTCGAAGGCGCTGGCGGCGAGGGCTTCTTTCATTCACCGACTCTACCTTTTGCCGTCAGTTCTCCGGGGTGCGCAGCACGGTGTCGAGCCGGCCGTCCCGGTCGCGGTCGATGTAGGTGACGTCCGGCACCCCGTCACCGTCGAGGTCGAGCTGCACCACGTCGGCGATGCCGTCGCCATCGAAGTCGGTGACCACCTCCACCGAGCCGTCCGGGTGCCGGCTCACAATCGAGCGAGCCTGGGTGTCCACCTCGCGTGGCGGCGCGGAGGCGGCCGCCCGCGCCGGCCGTGGGCCGGGCTCGCTGTCGTACACCGGCTCCACGCCGGCGCCGGCCGGCTCGATCTCCTCTTCCGAGGGGTAGACGGCGCCGCGCAAGGCCGGATCACGGTAGCTGCTCATCGGGGTACGGTTCCCCGATGGCGCCGGCGGTAACCGTGATTCGTTCCTCCAGCCAGGCGAGCAGCGCGCTGGTGTATTCGGGGCTGATGGATTCGGGCGTGTCGGCGCCGGCGAGCGTCGGTGCGTGCGTACAGCCGGCGAGCTCACGGATGGTCAGGTCACGGGTGCCGGCGGCGCGCCGCCATATGTCGATGCTTTGCTCGGCCGGGGTCCATTCGTCCTTCTCGCCGTAGAACAGCAGCGTCGGGCAGCGCACCTGTGCGATGAACGGCTCGGGGTCATAGTCCATGTCGTCCCAGGTGCCAGGGTGGTCGCGGAGGTCGCGGGGGACGTAGGCCAGTGGAAACCAGGGCCGGTCGGCATAGCGGTCGACGACCGTTTGAGCGCTCCGGCGGTCGATGAGCCCGCGGACCACGCTCTCGAGGGCTTGGCGTAGCGCGGCCAGCTCGGCGAGGTCGGCGTCACCGTAACCGTTCAGCAGCAACTGTTGGGCGGTCCCGTACCGCATCTGGAGCGCTGGGCTCACCCCGCAGGTGCCGATCAGGATGAGGAATGCGATCAGCTCCGGCTGGCGGGCCGCCACCGCGGTCGCCGGCCAGGTGCCCTGGCTCCAGCCCCACAGACCCACAGGGACACCGCCGATCTCGCGGCGCAACCGTGCGACCGCCGCCAGGGCGTCGTCCGCCTGGACGGCAAACGGCACGTCGCCGTGCGCGCGCGGGCGGCGGTCGAAGCGCAGCACTGCCACGCCAGCCCGGGAAAGCACGCGTCCCAGATGCTCGTACAGCAAAGACGAACGCTGCGGTGTGGCTGAGCCGTGGAGGACGACCACGCCGGCGCGCGCGGGACCGTTGGGCGGTGTGTCCAATGTGGCGGGCAGCGAGACATCCTCAGCGTCGACATAAAGCTCCACACGGCCAGTATGGGCGTCATCCGGACCGTGGTGGTATCGCGCCGGTCTTGCGGGCGATCAGTGGAGAATGCTTGCCGGCGTGGGCGAGTTGCCATCGCAGGTTCAGCGGTTCGCTCGGGTTGGCTGTCGGGCCGTAGTGGGCGGCCAGCGCGTCTTTGACTCCCAGAAACAGCCACGCCCAGTAGGTCGGTCGCACGAGGTGCCACTCAAGGTCTGACAGCGGGCGCACCTCGTCGTAACCTCGTAGCACGTCGTCCTGGTACCCGCGCCAGGACAGCGCGAAGTCGGCGACCTGGAAGGTGTGGTGGGTGGCTTCGAAGTCGAGCAGGCCGGTCAGCCGTCCGTCGTCGAAGAGCAGGTTCCACGGCGTGAAGTCACCGTGGATGACGCTGCGCGGCGCGTCCGGGTCGGGGTGGTCGGTGAACCACAACGCCGCGGCCTCCTGACAGCGCCGCAGCGTACGTCCCTGGTCCGGGTTCGCCTCCTCGTGCCGCCGAAGCCAGCGCTCCAGCTCGGGGTCTGTGACGACGTCCGCGGGTGCGTGAAACCCGCCTCGCTGATCGTCGATGCCCGTGGCCGCCGCGGCCGAGTGGAGCCGCGCCAACAGCCGGCCGCGGGCTCGCCGTTCGGCGGGCTTGTCCTTCTCGGCGGGGCGCGCGGGTCGGCCGGGTAGCCGGTGGAGCAGCACCCACGCTCCGTTCGGGCCGATCAGCGGTTCCTCGACCGGTTCGGGGGTAGGCCAGCCCTGGGCCCGCAGCGCCGCCGCGACCCGCAACGGGTACCGCCAGTCAGGAAAGGTCGCATCGTCGAAGTACTTCACGATTACCGCGGTACCTTTTCGCGTGGCCTCCCAGGTGCCGTTCAACCGGTTCGCGAGTACCGGGCCGGGCGTCAGCCGCCAACGCGCGCACACTTCGGGATCGATCACCGAGGTTGCTTTCGGCCGCGCCGTATCGGTCACGCGTCCGCCTCCCTGGCGGCCCTGTCGCCCAGTCTTTACGAGGCGGTGTTTTCCTTGGCGTCCAGGAAGAGGCCGATGGCCTCGACGACGAGGCGGTGGTCGTCGAGTTGCGGTAGGCCCGAGACGGTGACGGTGCCGACCGGGCCGGTGCCCTTGAGGATGATCGGGAAGCAGCCGCCGTGCGCGGCGTACAAAGCCGCATCGAGGTGGGGTTCCTCGTCGAAGGTCTTGCCGCGGTCGCGGTAGGACTGGCCGACGAGGTAGGAGCTGTGGCCGAACCGGCGCACGACGCGGATCTTGCGTTCGATCCAGTCGTCGTTGTCGGCGGAGGTGCCGGCGAGCGCGTAGTGGAAGAGTTGGTGGTCGCCGCGGCGGATGTCGACGGTGATCGCGTGGCCGCGCTCTCTGGCGAGCCTGACCAGCAGGTTTCCCAGGTCCCAGGCGTCGTCATGGTCAAAGCGGTCGAACTGGAGGCGTTCTTCCTGCTCCTGAAGCTCCGGCGTCACGGCGTACCGCTCCCTTCCTCGATCCTCGCGAACGATCTAAGCAGAGGCCAACGTCCTAAGCAGAGGTCCTCGTCGAGGTCCACCGGCCGTGCAGCCGCAGCTCGCCGAGGACCGCGCCGACCAGGGCGGCGGTCAGGACGAACTCCTTCACTTGGCCGTGCACCAGCAGGTACAGCCGCTCGGCGACCGTAGGCCCGTCGTTCAACACGGCCCCTCGGTCATGGCGTTGGCACCGGCTCCACACGCCGGCGCAGCAGGCAGAACTCGTTGCCCTCGGGATCCGCGAGCACGTGCCAGCTTTCGTTTCCGGTCTGGCCGACGTCGGCCCGCCGGGCGCCCGCCGCGAGCAGCCGCTCGAGCTCCGCGTCCTGGTCGCGGTCGGTCGGGTTGACGTCGATGTGCAGGCGCAGCTTGCCTGTCTTGGGCTCGTCGGTCGGGCTGAGCACGATGGTCGGCTGCGGGCCGCCGAAGCCGGCGTCGGCCGGGCCGATCTCGATGGCGCCGTCGTCCGCGCGCTCCAGCTCGACATAGCCGAGAACCTCGCACCAGAAGCGGGCGAGCAGCTCGGGATCGTGTACGTCCAGCACGAGCTCGGTTATCCGGCAAGCCATCCCCACACCATAGCGACGCGGTGCTCACCGCCCGCCCCCTCGCGTCGCATGCGGCGGGCGCCGACCGCCAGCAACCCGGCCGACGGCAGGAAGACGACGGCTCCCAGGATCGGTGCCTCCAGTGCGCTGTTCGGCACGCGCAACGTGTCCTCGCCCTCGTCCACCGGCGGACCTCGCCTTCGTGTCCACCGAAGACTAGACAGCGAACCCTTTCAGTGGCCTTTCACGCGTCGGCCGGCGAGATGTTGTGGTTGAGGTGGAAGAGGTTTTCCGGGTCGTACCGGCGCTTGAGCTCGCGCAGGCGGGCGAGCTTCGCGGGGCCGTAGGCGCGGCGCACGCCCTGCGCGCCTTCGTCGGTGAGCGCGTTGACGTAGGCGCCGCTGGCGAAGGGCTCGACGGCGGCGCCGTACCGCCGGGCCGCCGCGATCCGGCGCTCGTCTTCGGTGGGGTCGGTCCACGCGGCGCTCGCCACGAACTCCACGAACACGTCGCGGTGGCTGAAGGCCGTGTCGTCCGAGCCCAGCTCGGCGATCGCGCCGCCGTACGCCTGGAGGCTCGCCGCGGGCAGCAGCGCGACGTCGTCGTCGGCGCCGGCCGGCACACCTCGGCCGACGAAGGCGTCGATCGCGTCGTCGCTCAGCGCCCGCAGGTAGTGACCCTTCCAGTACCTGCGCTGGTAGTGCCCCTCCTGGGTGTCGTCCATGGTCTGGAGGTCGAGGTAGCTCATCGGCCGGACGCGTTCGACGGCCGGCGGTGCGGCCGCGCGCACCGCGGCGAGCTGGTCGCGCCCGTCGTCGGGGTCGCCGATCCAGACCAGCCCGACGCTCACCAGCGAACGGTGGTGCAGCGCCGGCGGAAGGAACGGCCACGCTCCCGCGGTGCCGACCCACGCGGTGAAGGTCGCCTCGCGCGGCGCGTGCGGGATCAGGTCTCGCCACAGCCGCAGCGCGGGCACCGCGTCCTGCGGGTGGTAGTAGAGGTCGAGGACCAGCGCCTCGGTGCCGGTGTGGTGCAGGCGAAACTCGAACTCGGTGACCACGCCGAAGTTGCCCCCGCCGCCGCGCAGCCCCCAGAACAGGTCGGGGTTGACCGACTCGGTGGCGCTCAGCCGCTCACCGTCCGCGGTCACCAGGTCGAACCGGGTCACGTTGTCGCAGGTGAGGCCGTGCATGCGGGCGAGCCAGCCCATGCCGCCGCCGAGGGTCAACCCGCCGACGCCGGTGTGCGAGACGTTGCCCGCCGGGGTGGCCAACCCGTACGGCTGGGTGGCGCGGTCCAGGGCGCCGAGCAGCGCGCCGCCCTGCACCCAGGCCCGCCGCTGGTCGGGATCGACCCGCACCGCGGCCATCGGGGTCAGGTCGAGCATCAGCCCACCGTCCGGCACGGACATGCCCGCGACGCTGTGCCCGCCGCACCGCACGCCGATCTCGAGCCCTTCCGCGTCGGCGAACCGGATGGCCGCGGCGACGGCCGAGGGGTCCGCGCACCGGACGATCATCGCCGGCCGGCGATCCACCATCGAGTTCCACACGGTGCGCGCGTCGTCGTAGCCGCGATCCTCGGGCAGCAGCACGTGACCGTTCACCTCGCGGCGCAGCTGTGCGAGAGCCATCCAGACCACCTCCCGCCGGGTCCACCTTTCGAGGGCCCGAGCCAACCACAGGCCTGCTTCATTCTGCCTTCAGCGCCGCCGCCCCGGTGCCCGCGGCGATCCAGTGAGCAACCGCCACGTCCGTGGTCTACCGCGGGCGTGTCGACGAGGGCTGATGGAAGGTGTGCCTTCCGTAAAGTCAAGGACGCTTGACTATGTGGAAGGGACACTTTACCTTCGTCTCATGGCGAAAGAAGCACAGCAGGCTCAAGTGGCACGCGCGGCTCGCCGCGTCGTCCTCATCGACGGCATTCCGGTGGTCACGCTGGGCTGCGTGGCGCTGGCGCTGGGCAGCAGTCCCGACCAGAGCGCCACTCAGAAGGCGTGGTGGATCGCCGCTACCGGCATGTTCGCGCTTGCCGTGGCCTGGGTCCTGCTGCGCGCGTTCCGACGTGCGGACGAATACCTTCGCAAGGTCCAGCTGGAGAGCATGGCCATCGCGTTCGCGGTCGTCCTCGTGGCGCTGCAAGTGGGCACTGTGCTCGATTCCGCCGGCGTCGTCCAGCTCCATCAGCTCACGCAGCCGATACTCATCGGCGGGCTGGCCATCTGGCAGGTGACCGCAGACCTGCGCACCCGCTTCAACCGATGAAGAACCGCCTACGCGAGCTGCGAGCCGCCCGCCGGTGGAGCCAGGCCGACCTGGCCGACCGGTGCAAGGTCTCCCGGCAGGCCATCAACGCCATCGAGACTGAGCGGTACGACCCCAGCTTACCCCTGGCATTCACCATCGCCGATGTCTTCGGCCAGACCATCGAGGAGATCTTCCTGCCCGACCGGGCGGACCCGACGGACGACACACGGACGTCGCGGTAGCTCACATCTTCAGGATTGGGTTTTCGGAGACAGCGCAGGTGCCGGCGTCACCGCGGGCCAGCGGTCCCTAGCCCCATTCCCGGGGGACCATGGGCTCCTGGGGCTCCTCGCGCGAGCGGTCGGCCTCCTCGGTCTCTACCAGGTCTTCCGGGCGCACCCGGGCGGGCAGGCTGCCGAACCGCACGTGCCGCAGGAAGGCCAGCTCGTCGTCGGTGAAGGGCTCGGCGCGATCGTGGTCTTCACTCATCGCCCCTCCTTTCCTGGAGCTCGATTGTCCTACCCGGCGGCGGAATGGGCCTAGGCTGGAACGGCACGGCCATGTCCTGGATAGTGTGCCCCGGAGGGTCCAGATGCGGATCAGCGACGTACTGCGGATCAAGGGCGGCAGGGTGGTGACGATCCGTCCCGACAGTGACGTGCGGCAGTTGGTGGCACTGCTCGGCGAGCAGCGGATCGGCGCCGTCGTGGTGTCGGTCGACGGCCGGTCGGTCGACGGCATCGTCAGCGAGCGAGACGTCGTCCGGGCGCTGGCCGAGCGGGGTGCCGCGGTGCTGGACCAGCCGGTCACCGCCATCCACACCGCGACGGTACACGTCGTCGTGCCGGACGCGTCCGTCGAGGAGCTGATGCGGCTCATGACCGACCGCCGGATCCGCCATGTGCCGGTCGTCGTCGACGGTGTTCTGAGCGGGATCGTCAGCATCGGCGACGTGGTCAAAAACCGCATCGACGAGTTGGAAAGTGAGCGGGCCGCGCTGACGAGCTACATCTCCGGCAGCACCCGCTGAGCGGGCCGATGTGGGCGCCGTGGTGGGCGCCCACATCGGGTGGTGACTCAGGCGGTCGCGGGGTGGATGACGACGTCGTCGAGCCGCGTGTGTGCGTAGATCCGGACCTTGTCGTCGTGGTCGCCGGCGCTGTCGTGCGTGGGCAGCGAGTTGCGCACGACGCCCTTGGTGCTCTTGGCGTCCACCACGGCGGCGGTGCCTTCGCTGACGCCGACGACGATGCCTCCGGACGCGTTCGTCAGGTCAGCCTGGCCGCGTGTCATCCGGCCGATCCGGATGGGGCAGTTGCCGGCCTTGGCGGTGACGCTGCCCTCGGCGCGGTCGATGTCGAAGCTGCCGCTGGAGCCGCCGAGGTCGACGTCGGACCGGGCGTGGCCGATCCACACCTTTCCGGTCGAGCCCTCGTACCTGACGGTGCCCTCGACCTCCCCGATCCGCACGCCGGCCGCGCCGCCCTCGATCTCGGCGGTCCCGGCGATGTGTCCGATGGCGACCCCGCCGGCGGCGAGGTTGGCGCGCAGCGCGGCGACGTGGTCGAGCTGGACCTGCCCGGAGGCCATGTTCAGCTCGCACTCGCCGAGCCGGCCGTCGGCGTGTACGTCCGTCCACGCCGTGTGCAGGACCAGGCGGGAACCGGCCGGCAGTTCGACCGTGATGGCGACCGAGCCGTCCTTGTCGCCGGACTTGGTGGTCTTGACCGACAGTTCGCCGGCGGTGAACTCGACCTTGGTGCGCTCGGCCACCTTCACGTCCGACTTGTTCGCGCTGTCGATGGGCTCGACCAGCACGACGGTGTCCAGCCGGTCGCTCGCCGCGATCCGCACCTCGGCGCCCGCGGTGGTCAAGGTGGCCGTGATCGGTTCCGGCGTGGCGAAGGTAGGCATCGCGAATCTCCCTTTGTGGTGTGCGTGTTCGTCGATGGGGCTACGGTCGCCAACCGTCCTGACACCGGACCGTCACGGCGCTGACGTGGCGCCCGCTCGGGGCCTGTCAGGGGCGTGACAGGGCGGTGTCAGCCCGGCGCATGACAGTTGCCGGCATGACAGAGCTAGCGATCACGGCCTCCGGGCTACGGAAGGCCTACAAAGACAAAGTCGTGCTCGACGGCATCGACCTGAACGTGCGTGCGGGGACGATCTTCTCCCTGCTCGGTCCGAACGGCGCCGGCAAGACCACGACCGTGAACGTGCTGACCACATTGTTGAAGGCCGATGGCGGGACGGTCCGGGTCGCCGGCCACGACGTCGCGACCGAGGCGAAGGCGGTGCGGGCCGCGATCGGGGTCACCGGTCAGTTCGCGGCGGTGGACGAGCTGCTGACCGGGCAGGAAAACCTCCAGCTGATGGTCGACCTGAACGGGATCGCCACGAACGACGGCAAGCGGATCGTCGCGGAGCTGCTGGAGCGGTTCGAGCTGACCGAGTCGGCGCGCAAGTCCGCGTCGACCTACTCCGGGGGTATGCGCCGCAAGCTCGACCTGGCGATGACGCTCGTCGGCAACCCGCGGATCATCTTCCTGGACGAGCCGACCACGGGTCTGGACCCGCGCAGCCGCCGCACGATGTGGTCGATCATCCGTGACCTGGTCGCCGACGGCGCGACCATCTTCCTGACCACGCAGTACCTCGAAGAAGCCGACCAGCTCGCCGACCAGGTCGCGGTGCTCGACCAGGGCCGCCTGGTCGCCGAGGGCACGCCGGACGAGCTCAAGCGGCGGATCCCCGGCACCCACGTCCGGCTCCAGTTCACCACCGTCGCGGAGCTCGACACGGCCGCGCGGATCATCCCCGAGGGCACGCGCGACGACGAGGCACTGACCCTGCGGGTGCCAAGCGACGGCGGGACGAAGTCGGTGCGGGCCCTGCTGGACCGCCTCGGCGAGTACGCGCTGGACGCCGAAGGCTTCACCCTGCACACGCCCGACCTCGACGACGTCTTCCTCGCCCTGACGGGCCACACCACGGAGGTAACCGCGAAATGAAATCCCCCTCGATCGTGATGCTGCGCCGCAACTTCAAGCACATCGCCCGGAACCCGACCACGGTGTTCAACGCGGTCCTGATGCCGGTCGTGGTCATGTTGATGTTCGTGTACGTGTTCGGTGACGCGTTCAGCGTCGGTGTCGACTACGTCGACTACGCCACGCCCGGCCTGCTCCTGCTGGCCGTCTGCTACGGGCTGGGCTCCGTGGCGGTGTCGGTGAACTCCGACGCGACCAAGGGCATCATCAACCGGTTCAAGGTGATGGACGTGCCGCGCAGCGCGGTGCTCACCGGGCACGTGATCGCCAGCGTGCTGACCAACCTGCTCGCCGTCGCGGCGATCATCGGTGTCGCCTTCGCGCTGGGCTTCAGCCCGTCGGCGAGCCTGATGGAGTGGCTCGGCGTGATCGGCCTGGTGGTGCTGCTCAGTTTCGCGGCCGGCTGGCTCACGATCGCCATGGGTCTGGCGGCGAAGTCACCGGAGACCGCGGGTCTGGCCTCGCTGCCGCTGGTCATGCTCCCGTTCTTCAGCAGCGCGATCTCACCCACCGACAAGATGGGGCCGGGTGTCCGCGAGTTCGCGGAGTACCAGCCCTTCACGCCGATCATCGAGAGCCTGCGCGGGCTGCTCAACGGCGCGCCGGCCGCCGGTGACGTGATCCCCGCGCTCGCCTGGTGCGTCGGGATCGGGATCGTCGGCTACCTGTGGGCGTCCGCCACGTTCAAGAAGCGAGCGTGACCGCGACAAGCTCGGCCCAACTCGCCCCCGCACCCTCCCGCGCCGCCTCGGTGAACCCCACATCACCGAGGCGGCGCCGCGCGGCCTGCTCGATCCGGCCCACATCCGGCTGGGAACGATCCGGCAGGCCGCGCACGCCCGCGCTCGCCGCGAGCAGCCGGGCGGCCTGCTCGTACTGTTTGCGGCGCAGCGCCAGGTCCGCGATCCCGACGAGTGCCCGGGCGATCGCGAGCGGGTGCCCCGAATCGGACGCCGCCTGGATGGCCGCCGCGCGGTGTGCGCGGGCCGTGTCGAGGTCCTCGGCGAGGTAGCCGAGCAGGTCTTCCGCCATCGCGCGGATGTTGGGCCGCTGGGCGGCGTTGCCCAGCATGGCCGTCGCGGCGTCGAGCTGCCGGTGCGCCTGCTCGGCGTCGCCGCGCCAGCGGGCCAGCTCCGCCTTCGACAGGGCCAGCTCGGTCAAGGCCTCCGGCCACGCGACACGTTCGGCGTACCGCTGCGCCTCCGCCATCGCGGTCGCGCTCGACTCCTCGTCGCCGGACAGCCAGTACAGCTGGGCCTGTCGCGAGCGCATCCGCACGACGTCCTCGATGGCACCGACCTCGGTGACGACCGCGATCGCCTGCTCGTAGTGGTCGCACGCGCCGGCGAACTCGCCGCGCACGGCGATGAGGTCCGCCAGCTCGGTCAGCGCGAACGAGATCCCCCATCGCTCGCCGAGAGCGCGGAACTCGTCGAGCGCCGTCTCCAGGTACTCGCCGGCATCCGGCTCGCCGCGGCCGAGCTGGATCCGCATCTTGCCGAGCTGGAGGCGGGCGAGGGCGCGTACCCAAGGGTCGTCGTCGGTGAGCAGCGGCTCCCACGCGGACTCGAACGCGTCCGGGGTTCGCAGCATGCCTTCCAGCGCGGCCACCAGCGACACCGCCGGGTGGCGGCGCTGGACACGCTGGTTGATCCGGTACACCTCCTGGATCCACTCCGCCGCCTGGCGCTCGTCACTGGCCCGCCCGGCGGTCAGGAACCCGGTGACGTACGCGTACACCACGGCCCGGGTCTCGTCGGGCACCTCGCCGGGCAGGGCGGCGGCCGCCATGAACAGCTCGTTGCCCTCCACCTTGTGCCCGCCGAGCCACCAGTACCAGCCGGCGCCGGCGGCGAGCCGCATCGCCCCCTCCGCCTCGCCGGCGGAGAGCGCACCGCGCATCGCGGCGGCGATGTTGTCGTGTTCGCTCTCGAGGGCGGCGAGCCACTCCAGCTGCTCCGCGCGGCGCAGGTGCGGCTCCGCGGTTTCGGCGAACTCGGTGAAATAGGCGAGATGCGCGCGGCGCGCCACGTCGGTTTCGCCCGCCTCCGCGAGCCGCTGGACGGCGTACTCCTTGATGGTGCCGAGCATCCGGTAGCGCGGCGCACCCGCGCCGTCGGCGACCACCAGCGACTTTTCGGTCAGCGCGGTCAGCAGTTCCAGAACTTCCCACGCCTCGACCGGGTCGCCGGCGCAGACCCGCTCGGCCGCCTCCAGGCTCGCGCCACCGGAGAACACCGAGAGCCTGCGCAGGACCGTCCGTTCGGCGTCGGTGAGCAGCTCCCAGCTCCAGTCGACCACCGCGCGCAGCGTCCGGTGCCGGGGCAGCGCGGTGCGGCTGCCGCCGGTCAGCAGGCGGAACCGGTCGTCGAGCCGGTTGGCGAGCTGGTCGAGGGACATGGTGCGCAACCGGGCGGCGGCGAGCTCGATCGCCAGCGGCATCCCGTCCAGCGCGCGGCAGACGCGCGCGATGGTCTCCAACGTGTGCGCGTCGGTGGCGAGGTCGTTGCGTACCGCGCCGGCCCGGTCCCGCAGCAGCCGGACCGCCGGAGAGGACTCGATCTTGCCGGGGTCGGCGCCTTCCGCGGGCAGGACCAGCGGCGCGACCGGCCACAGGGCCTCGCCGGTGATGCCGAGCGGCTCCCTGCTCGTGGCGAGGATGCGCAGCCGCTGGCACTCGCCGAGTACCCGATGGGCGAACGCCGCCGCGGAGTCGATCACGTGCTCGCAGTTGTCCAGGATCAGCAACATCGTCCGCTCGCGGAGCGCGGCGATGACCCGGTCGGTCGGCTCCGCGTCGGGCGCCTCGCCGAGCAGCGCGTCCCGCAGGCTGAGCGCGGCGAGCGTCGCCTGTGCCACGTCGCCGTCGGCGCCGATGGCCGCCAGCTCCACCAGCCAGGCACCGTCCGGCAGGTCGTCGAGCAGCGTGCGCGCGGTTTCGGTGGCCAGTCTTGTCTTTCCCGTGCCGCCCGGCCCGACCAGCGTGGTGAGCCGATGTTTGGCGACGAGGTCGCGGACCGCGGCGACGTCGGCCTCCTTGCCGACGTAGCTGGTCAACTCGGCGCGCAGGTTGGTCTTCCGGGTCACCTCCCGCCGTCCCAGCTCGCCGCGCAGCAGCGCGACGTGCAACGCGGACAGCTCCGGTGACGGGTCGATGCCCAGCTCGTCGGCCAGGGTCTCCCTCGTGCGCTGGTACACGAGCACCGCGTCGGTGTCGCGGCCGGTCGCGACGAGGGCGCGCATCAACGCGGCGACCAGCCGTTCCCGTACCGGATGCGCGGCCACCAGGTCGGTCAGCTCGGTGACCAGCTCCGCGCCGTGGCCGAGGCTGATCTCCGCGTCGTACCGGTCTTCCATGGCGGTGAGGCGCAGGCCTTCGAGCCGGGTGACCGCCGCGTCGAACGCCGCACTCTCCTGCATGCCGACGTCCTGCATGGCCGCGCCGCGCCACAGACCGAGTGCCTCGCGCAGCCGGGGCAGTCGCCGCGGATCCTGGTCGTCGCGGGCCTGGGCGACCAGGCGTTCGAACCGCACGGCGTCGACGGCGTCGGGTGCCACGGTCAGCCGGTAGCCGTCGGTGTGCCCCTCGACCGAACCTTCCGGCAACGCCTTGCGCAGCCGGGAAACCAAGCGCTGCAAGGCGTTCGCCGCGTCGGTGGGTGGCTGCTCACCCCAGATCCAGTCGACGAGCGTCGCCTTCGGGACCACCCGACCTGGTTCGAGTGCGAGGGCGACCAACAGCCCGCGCAGCCGGGCGCCCGGCACGTCGGCTGAGGCGCCGTCGTCCGTACGAACCTCGAACGGCCCAAGTATCCCGATCTGCACGGGCTGATTTTGTCACGGGTGATCCGCGGGCCTGAGATCGCTGACCGTGACGTCGCGGGCGCCATCGTTACGTCCTGGTTACGACGCGACCTTGACAGCGCACCACGTCGACCGCAAGATTAACAACCAAGCGCTTGCTAGGTTAGTCAGAATATTACTGAACGCAACGAACCATACTAAAAACCCCAAACGACCGATGCTGTGAGGCAAAGGGGTAGGACGTGGCTGTATCAAGAGCAACGACGGCATCCCGGGCGGCCCGCCTGGTCGGTGTCCTGGCCGTCTCCGCCTTGGTCGCCGCCGGGTGCGGCGGCGGGGACGGCGAGACCGAAGCACCCGACAACGGCACCGCGACCGGCGCGCCCATCATCATCGGGATGGACGAGGACAGCACCGGCCCTGGTGCCTCGTACAGCACGATCGCGGGCAAGACCATCCGGCTCGCGGTCCAGGACATCAACGACAAGGGCGGCGTCATGGGCCGGCCGATCCAGCTCGTGGTGGAAAACGACGAGAGCGACCCCACCAAGGTCCCGGCCACGCTCCAGAAGCTGAGCAGCAAGGGCGCCAAGGCGCTGTTCCTCCAGAGCGGCAGCGCGGCGATCATCCAAGCCAAGTCGACGCTCACCCAGCTCGGCCTGCCGGCGATCGCGCCGACCGGCGTCACCTCCACGCTGGTCGACCCGCCCAACAACGAGCTGATCTACATGCTGGCCAACACGACCGCGGACTGGGCGAAGGTCTACTGCGGCGCGTTCCAGGCCAAAGGCATCGCCAAGATCGGCATCCTCGCCGACGACACCACGACGATCGCCGCGCTCAACAAGGCGCTGCTCGGCGCGATGTCCTGCGTGCAGGTCGGTGCCACCGAGAAGGGCGCGGCCAACGCCTCCGACCTGTCCGCACAGGTCGCCCGGCTCAAGAACGCCAACGTCGACGCGATCCTGGTGACCAGCGTGGGCGGCGCCTTCGAGGTGCTGGCGCAGAACACGCTCGCCGCTCAGCTCAAGGACAAGCCGCGGTTCTCGCTGGCCTCGATCGGCAACCAGCCGTCGTCGTGGAAGCTGGCCAACGCCGGCGCGCTCGAGGGCCTGATCTTCATGGGCTCGATCAACCAGGAGAACCCGCGCACCAAGGCGCTCACCGACCTGCTCAAGCAGAAGAACGGCGACGACTACGAGATCACCGCGTACGACGCGCAGGCGTGGGACTCGGTGCAGCTGCTCAAGCTCGCCATCGAGAAGGCCGGTGGACCGGACGACCCGGCCAAGCTCAACCAGGCGATCCAGGGCATCAGCGGATACCAGGCGGCGTTCGGCCAGGCGAGCTTCACGCTCTCGTTCTCGGCCACCAAGCACCTGGGCGCCGACGGGCTGTGCGGGCTGTCCCTGATCGAATTCGGCGCGGACAACAAGCCCAAGGGGCCGTGGGCCGCCTACCAGCCGCCCTGCGCCCCGGCCTGACTGCCGGCTCCGGGGCGGGCCACAACCGCCCCGGAGCCGCCGAGGAGTCGTGATGACGGAACTACAGCTCTGGCTCTCCGCGCTGGAGATGGGCTGCTTCTTCGGGATGCTCGCGCTGGCGTACTACCTCGTGCTGGTAGGCGCCGGCTTCTTCAACTTCGCGATCGGGCCGTACGCGATGATGGGTGGGCTGTGCACCTCCTGGCTCGTCATCGAGTACGACATGGGGGTCTGGCCGGCGGCGGCGATCGCGGTGGGCGCCACCGTCGTGCTGGCCGCGCTGACCGAGCTCGTGGTGGTCCGCCCGGTGCAGCGGCGCAGCGGTGGCGGTGAGCTGCCCGCGCTGGTCGCCGTCGCCGCCGTGCTGTTCGCGATCCAGCAGTTCGCCGGGTACCTGTTCGGCCACCCGACGCTGCCCGGGCAGAGCCTGGCCACCTTCGACCCGGTGACGGTCGGCCCGGCCACGCTCCAGCCCAGCGCGCTGCTGCTGATGGTGGCGACGGTGGTGGCGTTTGTCGCGACCGCGCTGTGGATCCGGTACACCCGGACCGGCCGGCTGCTGCGCGCGGTGGGTGACAGCACGCACGCCGCACGGCTGCTCGGCCTGCCGGTCAACCGCATCCGGCTGGTCGCGTTCCTGCTCGCCGGGGTACTGGCGGCGGTGACCGGGCTGCTGTTCGCGCCGAAGGCGGGCGTGAACTCGCTGTCCGGGCTGAGCTGGTCGGTCTCCGGCTTCCTCGCGGTGGTCGTCGGCGGCACCGGCTCGGTGTGGGCGCCGCTCGTCGGCGGGCTGCTGCTCGGCGCCGTCGAGGTGTTCGTCCCGTACTACTTCGGCGGACACTCCCATGTGTACGGTCTGCTGCTGGTCGCGTTGCTGTTCTTCGCTTTGCGGCCGCAGGGCTTGTTCGTACGGACGGTACGAGCATGACCTTTCGTTTACGCACCCCCGGTCTCGGCGGTCTCGCCATCGGCGCGGTACTGTCCGCGCTGGTGCTGGTCTGGGTCGGCTCCGACGGGTACCGCCAGACCCTCGTCACCGCGGCCGCCACCTACGCCCTCGTCGCGCTGGGCATGTACGTGCCGTACCTGATGGCCGGCTCCCTGTCGATGGCGTACGGCGCCTACGCGGGCATCGGTGGGTACGCGGTCGGCCTGCTCTCCACCAAGACGGATCTGCCGCTCGTCCTGGCCTGGCTGCTCGGCCCCGCGGCGGCGGCTCTTGTCGCGGTGCTGCTCGGCCTGGTCACCCGCCGGCTGTCCGGCTTCTTCCTGGCCGCGGTGACGCTGCTGTTCGGGATGGCGTTCACCGCGTTCCTGGTCGACGCGGAGAGCGTCTCCGGCGGCTCGGGTGGGCTGGGCAACCTGCGCGAGCTGGACATCCTCGGCTGGACGCCCTCGCACTACCAGGTCGTGGTCGGCTCGGTCGTGGTGGTGTGCGCGATCGCGTTCCTGCTCGACCGGGCCCGGCTGTCCGCATGGGGCGTCATCGTGCGGACCATGCGGGACGCGCCCCGCGCGGTGGAGGCGTCCGGAGTGCGGGTGCCGGTGATGAACCTCGTGGCGCTGGCCCTCGGCGCGGCGATCGCGGCGGTCGGCGGCGGCCTGTTCACGTATGCGGCGGGCAGCGTCACACCGGACACGTTCACACTGAACATCGTGTTCCTGGCGATCTTCATGCCGCTGATCGGCGGGGGCGGGACGCCGTGGGGCGCGGTCGCGGGCGCGGCGATCGCGGTGGAGCTGACGCTCAACTTCCCGGCCATCGAGACCAGCGGCACGCTGGTGCTGGCGCTCGGCGTCCTGGTCATCCTGCTCGTCGCGCCGCGCGGCGTCATCGGGTACGCGGACCAGCTGCGCCGCCGCGGGTTCGCACTGGCCCGGAGGGGGCGTGATGGCTGAGGACTCGCTGCTGCGGGGGCGCGGCCTGACCAAGCGGTACGGCGGCGTCACCGCGCTGGACGACGTGTCCTTCCACGTCGACGCCGGGGAGATCCTCGGCCTCGTCGGTCCGAACGGCGCGGGCAAGACCACACTGGTGGACCTGATCTCCGGCGCGCAGGCGGCGACCGCGGGCGAGCTGGTGCTGCGCGGCGCCCGGCTCTCCGGACCGGCGTCCCGGCGCGCCCGCGCCGGCCTCGGCCGGACGTTCCAGTACCCGCAGCTGGCGCTGGAGCTGTCGGTCCGGGAGAACCTGCTGCTCGGCCGGGCCGCCCGCCGCCACGCCACCGTGTGGCGGATGGCCGCCGGCGCGGTACTCGGCGCGCTGCGCCCGGATCCGCCGGCCGACCGGGCGGCGGTCGAGGCGCTCGCCGCCGAGCTGGGCATCGAGGGCCTGGACCGGCTGGCCGGCGACCTGACCCTCGGCGAGCAGCGGCTCGTCGAGGTCGGCCGGGCGCTCGGCCAGGACCCGGTCGTGATGCTGCTGGACGAGCCGTTCGCCGGGTCGGACGCGCAGGGCGTGCTCGGCATCGCCGAGGTGATCCGCACCGTGCAGCGGCGCGGTCACGCGGTGATCCTGGTCGACCACAACGTCGACCTGGTGGCCGGACTCGTCGACCGCATCATGCTGCTCGACCGCGGCCGCGTGGTGTTCGACGGCGACCCGGGCGAATGCCTGTCCAGCCCGGAGATGCAGACCGTCTACTTCGGATCGGTGCCGGACGCGGACGAGCTGGGTGAGGAGACAGGCCAGATCGGGGAGGAGGTGCAGGATGTCCGGTCGTGAGCTGAGGGTGGAAGGGCTGACCGTCCGCTATGGACACGCCAGCGCCCTCGCCGGCGTATCGCTCACGGTGCCCGCCGGCAAGGTGACCGCGCTCGTCGGCCCGAACGGTGCCGGCAAGAGCAGCCTGCTGGTGGCCGCCTACGGCTCGGTGCCGTCGACCGGCCGGATCCTGCTGGACGGGCAGGACGTGAGCCGGCTGCGCCCGGCCGCACGGGCCCGCGCCGGCATGGCGATCGTGCCGCAGGGCCGGCAGCTCTTCCCGCGGCTGAACGTCGTGGACAACCTCCAGGTGATGGCCGAACTGCTGCGGCTGCCCCGGTCGGCGGTGGACGAAGCGCTCGACCGGTTCCCGATCCTGCGTACCCGCCGGCGCAGCCTGGTCGGTGTGCTCTCCGGCGGCGAGCAGCAGATGCTGGTGGTGTCCCGGGCGCTCATGGGCTCGCCGCGGGTGCTGCTGCTCGACGAGATGACGACCGGCCTCGCGCCGCTGATCGTGCAGGAGCTGGCCCGTACCGTCGCCGCGCTCGCCAAGCAGGGCGTGGCCGTGCTGATCGCCGAGCCCGCGCTGGGCGCCACACGATCCATAGTGGACCGCGGCTACGTACTGGTGCGCGGTGAGGTGGTCGCGGAGCGGGAGGACGGCGGCCGGGCCCTGGAGGACGCCTACCGCGCGGCGATGGGCGCGGAGCGGCGCGCCGTCGGTCAGGCGGTGTAGCCGCCGTCCACGGCCAGGTGCTGGCCGGTGACGAAGCGGGCCCGGTCGCTGGCCAGGAAGCAGACCGCCTCGGCCACGTCCCGGGCGGTGCCAAACGTGCGCAGCGGGATGTTCGCGCGGGCCACGTCGAGGGCCCGCTCGTCCAGGTCGCCGGAGGCGATCAGCCGCTGCGCCATGCCGTCGGTCAGCATGCCCGGACCGACGCAGTTGGCCCGCACGCCGTACCGGCCCTCCTCCACGGCCACGCCCCGCACCAGGGCCTCCACCGCGCCCTTCGGCGCCGCGGAGAGGCCGTCCCGTACCGGGAACCGGCGGGTGGCGGCCGTGGTGACCGCGACAAGACTGCCCTTCGACCGGCGCAGGTGCGGCAGCGCGGCGTGCAGCAGGTGGAAGAAGCCGAGCACGTCCTGCTCCAGCTGGTCGCGGAACTGGTCCGGCCCGACGCGGCTGAGGTGCAGCATGGGTACGTGGGGACCGGCGGCGTAGATCACCGTATGCAGGCCGCCGAGCGCCTCGCCGGCCCGCGCGAGCAGCGCGCCGCAGGCGGCCGCGTCGGTCAGGTCCAGCTGGTACGCCGCGCCGCCCACCTCTTCGGCGAGGCGCCGCGCGGCGGTCTCGTTGCCGCGGTAGGTGAGCGCGACGGCGCTGCCCCGGGCGGCGAGCAGCCGGCTCACCTCCGCGCCGATGCCACCGGTGCCGCCGACCACGAGGGCCCCGCCGGCCCGGTGGGAAAAGTCGTCCGTGGCGGCCCCGCCGGGCCGGCCGGAAAAGTCGTCACTCACCCGGCTAGGCTACCAAGCAAGCGTTTGGTAGCCTACCGGCTCATGGGGTTGAAGCTGGGCGTCATGCCGGTCCTGGAAGGGCGGGCCGGCGCCGACCCGGCCGCCGTGGCCGGCTTCGTCCGGGCGGTGGAGGAGGCGGGCGCCGAGTCCGTCTGGGCCGTCGAGCACGTGGTCGTGCCGGACCGGTACGACTCGGCCTACCCGTACGACCCGAGCGGCCGGATGAGCCTGCTGCCCGGCACCGACGTGCCCGACCCGTTGCACTGGCTCACGTTCGCCGCCGCGCACACCAGCCGGGTGCTGCTCGGCACGGCGATGCTGATCCTGCCCGAGCACCATCCCGTCCACCTGGCGAAGCGGCTGTCCACACTCGACGCCCTGAGCGGCGGCCGGTTGCTCGCCGGCGTCGGCGTCGGCTGGCTGCGCGAGGAGTACGAGGCGCTCGGCGTGCCGTACGAGCGGCGCGGCGCGCGGGCCGACGAATACCTGGCCGCCCTCCGGACACTGTGGACCGAATCGCCGGCCAGCTTCGCCGGCGAGTACGTGCGCTTCGACGCCGTGCACTGCGAGCCGAAGCCGGTCCGCCCCGGCGGCGTGCCGATCGTCGTGGGTGGACACAGCCCCGCCGCGGTACGTCGGGCCGCCCGTTACGGCGACGGCTTCTACCCGCTCGGGGTGGACCTGGCCGGCATGGCGGACCTGCTGCGCCGGCTGGCCGAGGAGTGCCGGGCCGCCGGCCGGGATCCGGCCGAGGTCGAGGTGACCGCGCGGGCGCCGTCCCGCCGCGGGGGAGTGGAGGCGCTGGCCGAGCTCGGCGTGACCCGGGTGGTGATGCGGGCGCCGATCGCGGACGCGTCCACAGTAGACAGGTACCGGCGGGAGGTGCTGGGACAGTGACGGAGCGGATCTGCGCGGGCCGGGCGGTCGTGGTGACCGGCGCCGGGCAAGGGCTCGGCCGGGCACACGCGCTGGCGTTCGCGGCGGCCGGTGCGAGCGTCGTGGTCAACGACGTCGGCGCGGCCGCGGCCACCGTGGCCGCCGAGATCCAGGCGGCCGGCGGCACGGCCGTCGCCAGCGTGGGCGACGTCGCCGACTGGGGCTACGCCGAGCGGCTCGTCGGCACGGCGGTGGAGGCGTTCGGCCGGCTGGACACGCTGGTCAACAACGCCGGCCTGGTGCGGGACCGGATGCTCGTCAACCTCACCGAGGCGGAGTGGGACGAGGTGCTGCGGGTCGACCTCAAGGGACACTTCGCGCCGCTGCGGCACGCCGCCGCGTACTGGCGGGACGAGGCCAAGGCCGGCCGCCCGGTCGCCGCTCGCGTGGTCAACACAAGCTCCGGCGCCGGCTTGCTCGGCAGCGCCGGCCAGGCCAACTACGCCGCCGCCAAGGCCGGTGTCACCGCGCTCACCCAGGTCGCCGCCGCCGAGCTGGGCCGCTACGGGATCACCGTGAACGCGATCGCGCCGTCCGCCCGGACCGCGATGACCGCCGCCGTCTTCGCCGACGCGATGCGCACACCGGTCAGCGGGTTCGACGCGATGGCACCGGAAAACGTCTCGCCGCTGGTCGTGTGGCTGGGCAGCGACGACGCCGGCGACGTGTCCGGCCGGATCTTCGAGGTCGCCGGCGGCGCGGTGAGTGTGTGGGACGGCTGGCGGCACGGCGAGGCCGTCGACGCGGGCGCCCGCTGGGAGCCGGCCGCGCTCGGCCCGGCCGTCCGTGACCTGCTGGCCAAGGCCCCGCCACCCGAGCCGGTGTACGGAGCGCGCTGATGTCCCACGACCGCTTTCGGGGCGAGGTGCGCGACTGGCTCGCCGCCCATCTGACCGGCCGGTACGCCGACCTGGCCGGCACCGGCGGGCCCGGCCGCGAACACGAGAACGTGCCGCTGCGGATGGAGTGGGAACGCGAGCTCGGCGCGGCCGGGTGGATCGGCCTGGGGTGGCCCGAGCCCTACGGTGCCGGCGCCGACGTGGCCCGCCAGGTCGCCTTCTTCGAGGAGTACGCCCACGCCGGCGGGCCGGGACGGTTGAGCCACATCGGCGAGTACCTGCTGGCCCCCACGCTCATCGCCTACGGCACCGCCGAGCAGCGCGAGCGTTTCCTGCCGCCGATCGCCGCCGCCACCGAGCTGTGGTGCCAGGGCTACTCCGAGCCCGGCGCCGGCTCCGACCTGGCCGCGGTGCGGACCCGCGCGGTCCGCGACGGCGACGGATGGCGGATCACCGGGCAGAAGGTCTGGACGTCGCTGGCGCACATCGCCGACTGGTGCTTCGTGCTGGCCCGCACCGACCCGGCCGCACCGAAGCACCACGGCCTGTCGTACCTGCTGGTGCCGATGGACCAGCCCGGCGTCACGGTCCGCCCGATCACCCAGATCACCGGCACCTCCGAGTTCAACGAGGTCTACTTCGACGGCGCCTACACCGAGGCGGCCAACATCGTCGGCGCGCCCGGCGACGGCTGGCGGGTCGCGACCGGCACGCTCGCCTTCGAACGCGGGGTCGCGACGCTCGGCCAGCAGGTCGGCTTCGCCCGCGAGCTGGACGCGGTGCTCGCCGCCGCCCGCGCCAGCGGCTTATACGACGACCCGGTGCACCGCGACCGGCTCGTCGACGCCTGGATCGGGCTCCAGGTGCTGCGCCACCACGCGCTGCGGACGCTCGACGCGCCCTCGGCCGCCGATCCGTCGGTGGCGAAGCTGCTCTGGGCGCCCTGGCACCAACGCCTCGGCGAGCTGGCCTTGGCGGCCGGCGGCCCGGACGCCCAGCAGCTCTTCCTCTTCACCCGCGCGGACACCATCTACGGCGGCTCGAACGAGATCCAGCGCAACATCATCGCCGACCACCTGCTCGGCCGCGTCTCGCGGAGGCCTTGATGGACTTCGCCTTCACCCCGGAACAGGCCGCGCTCCGCGAGGCGGTCCGCGACCTGCTGCGCCGCGACGCGACGTCCGACCGGGTACGCGCCGCCGACGGCTTCGACGCTCCACTGTGGACCAGGTTGGCCACTGAGCTCGGCGTGACGGCGCTGCTGGTGCCCGAGGAGCACGGCGGCGCCGGCGCGAGCCCGGTGGAGGCCGGCGTGGTCGTCGAGGAGGCCGGCCGCGCACTCGCCCCGGTGCCGGCCCTGTCCACAGTGGTCGCGTCCGCCGTAGCCGACCCCCGCACGGCCGCACTGATCGCCAAGGGCGCCGCCGCCACGGTGGCGATCGCCGAACCGGCCGCCGGCTGGACCTTGGACGCACTTTCCTGCACCGCCACGCCGGACGGCGACGGCTACCGGCTGGACGGCGTCAAGGAACACGTCCTGGACGGCGAGGCCGCCGACGTGCTGTTGGTGGCCGCCCGCCACGACGGCGAGCCGGCCCTGTTCGCGGTGGACGCCCGCGACTGCCGCCGCACACCGCAGGACACCCTCGACCTGACCCGGCGGCAGGCGCGCGTGGCCCTGGAAGCCACCCCCGCCACGCGCGTCGCCGCGCCGGCCGCCCAGGCGTTGGACATGTTGTGGGCCGCGCTCGCCGTCGAGTCCATCGGCGTGGCGCGCGCCAGCCTCGACCTGACGGTCGAACACCTGCGCGTGCGCGAGCAGTTCGGCGCCCCGCTGGCCACCTTCCAGGCGCTGCGACACCGGGTCGCGGACATGTTCGTCGCGCTGGAGGCGGCCACCTCGTCGGCCTGGTACGCACTGCGCGCCGCGGGCACCGCCGAGTTTCCCGTGGTGGCCCCGCTGGCCAAGCTCGTCGCGACCGAGGCCGCGTACCGGGTGACCGCGGAGGGCATCCAGCTGCTCGGCGGCATCGGCTTCACCTGGGAACACGACGCCCACCTGTACTTCCGCCGCGCGACGACGAACCTCACTTTCGCCGGCGACCCGGTCGCCCTCCGCCGCGTCGTCGCCGCCCGCGCCGGGATATAGCCGATATCGTGGCATCGCGCCAAGACGCCAGAGCCAAACGCTCTGCTGGTGTATAGCAATGACGATCCCGAGCGATTTGACCGCACCTGGTCGATGGTTCGTGTCGTAGCCTGGCAAGCATGCCGGACAGCTCGGGACACCCACAGGCGCCAATGACCGCGTCGCAGCGGCTCGCCGCCGCCCTGGGACGCCCTAGACCGGAGCCGCTGTCCGGGGAGCGGCTGCGAGACTTCGAGCGCCGGCAGGACGAGGTCGACGCGGAGATCGAGCGGCGGTACGGGCCGCGCCGGTCGGCGTGAGGCACCGGCCGCCGCGGGTCCTGGATTCGTCCGCGATCATCGCCCTCTTCAACGGGCATCCCGCGCTCGACCGACTGCTCGACCTCGCCGAGCGTGGCAGGGTAAACCTGCTGATGCCGACCACGGCGATAGCCGATGCCGAGGCCGTGGTCCAGCATGGGACACCAGGCTGGGAGCCGATCCTCCTCACCGGTGGCGTCCGGTCCCTGCCGTTGGCTGAGCACACCGCGATCGAGATCGGCGGCTGGCCGGGCGACCTCGCGGTCCGCCATGCGGTGCATGAGGCTGACGCGTCGCGCGCCGCAGTCGTGACGACGGAGCCGGGGATGTACAAGGGGCTGCGGGTCTTCCTACTCGTCGTCTGATTCAGCGGGCCGCGGCGCTCACCCAGGCGGGGTGTTGGCCGCCGCCGTCGACGAGGAGGTTGGCGCCGGTCACGTAGGCGGCCAGCGGGGAGCACAGCAGCAGGCAGGCGCCGGCGATGTCGTCGGGAGTGGCCATCCGGCCCAGCGGCACCGTCGCCGCGACCGCGTCCAGGGCGTGTTCGTCGCCGTAGTGTTCGGCGGTTTCCTCGGTGCGTACCAGGCCGGCGGTCAGGCAGTTGACCCGGACCGCGGGGGCCCACTCGGCGGCCAGGGCCTGGGTGAGCACGCCGAGGCCGGCCTTCGCGGCGGCGTACACGGCGGTGCCGGGCGCGGGGCGCAGTGCGGAGACGCTGCCGATGTTGATGATGTGGCCGCCACCGTCCTGGCCCCGCATCACCGCGTTGGCCGCCTGTGCCACGAAGAACGGCGCCAGCAGGTTGAGCCGGACGACGGCGGTGGCGAGGTTGGGGGAGGCGGTGGCGGCGGGCGCGACGGGGGAGCCGCCGGCGTTGTTGACGGCCAGGTCGAGCCGGCCGAATAGGCGGACCGCCTCGTCGACGAGACCGGCGGCCTGCGCGGGGTCGCGGACGTCCGCGGCGTGAAACGCCACGCCTTCGGGGAGGTCGGTCGGCGCCGACCGGCCGCAGACGAGGACCTGGGCGCCGGCCGCCCGCAGCCGTGCCGCGATCGCCCGTCCGATGCCGCGGGTGCCGCCGGTGACCAGCGCGGCGCGGCCGGAGAGATCTACCTCAGAGCCGTTCGATGATGGTGACATTCGCGGTGCCCCCGCCCTCACACATGGTCTGGAGACCGTATCGCCCGCCGGTGCGTTCGAGTTCGTGCAGCAGCGAGGTCATCAGTCGCGCGCCGGTGGCGCCGAGCGGGTGGCCGAGGGCGATCGCGCCGCCGTTGACGTTGACCCGCTCGGGGTCGAAGCCGGTCTCGTGCTGCCAGGCGAGTACCACTGGTGCGAACGCCTCGTTGATCTCCACGAGGTCGATGTCGTCGGCGGTGAGGCCGGCGCGGCGCAGGGCGTGGGCGGTGGCCGGGATCGGGCCGGTGAGCATGTAGACCGGGTCGGCGGCGCGCACGCTCAGGTGGTGGACGCGGGCGCGCGGGCGCAGGCCGTGCGTGGCGACCGCGGCCGGTGAGGCGACAAGCAGCGCGGCGGCGCCGTCGGCGATCTGGCTGGCGAGTGCGGCGGTGATCCGGCCGCCGTCGGTCAGCGGCGGCAGCCCGGCCATGCGCTCCAGGGAGGTGTCCCGGCGGGGGCACCCGTCGATGTCGACCGTGCCGAACGGGACGATCTCCCGGGTGAACAGCCCGGCGTCGATGGCGGTGGCCGCGCGCTGGTGGCTGCGCAGCGCGAACCGTTCCATCTCCGCGCGGTCCAGGCCCCACTTGGCGGCGATCAGCTCGGCCGCCCGAAACTGGGAGATCTCCTGGTCGCCGTAGCGCCGCTGCCAGCCGGCGGAGCCGGAGAACGGGTCGGGAAAGCCGAGCGGCTGCCCGGCGGTCATGGCCGCGGAGATCGGGACGGCGCTCATGTTCTGCACGCCGCCGGCGACCACGAGGTC
The DNA here is from genome assembly GCF_059359075.1 of Phytohabitans sp. LZ39. NCBI lineage: Bacteria > Bacillati > Actinomycetota > Actinomycetes > Micromonosporales > Micromonosporaceae > Phytohabitans > Phytohabitans sp. LZ39. Next base: position 367,859 of record NZ_JCADBM010000006.1, read on the forward strand.
GGCGGTGCCGGACAGCACCGCCTGTGCCGCGAAGTGCAAGGCCTGCTGGGAGGAGCCGCACTGGCGGTCGACGGTGACGCCGGGCACCTCCTCGGGCAGGCCGGCGGCAAGCCAGGAGGTCCGGGCGATGTTGCCGGCCTGCGGCCCGATCGTGTCCACGCAGCCGAAGATGACGTCGTCGACGGCGGCCGGGTCGACCCCGGCCCGGTCGACGAGCGCCCGCAGCACGTGCGCGCCGAGGTCGGCCGGATGCGCGCCGGCCAGCCCGCCGCCGCGCCGCCCGACGGGCGTGCGGACGGCCTCCACCAGGTATGCCTCTGCCTGCGTCACGGCGCCAGTTTACCGACCAAGCGCTCGTTTGGTAAGGTGCCGGCATGGCGGTCGACCCCACGGCGGCCCGGACGCTGCCGGCACTCGTCCGCGCGGCCGCCGAGGCCCACCCGGACCGGGAGGCCGTGGTGGACGGCGACACGCGCGTCACGTTCGAGCGCCTCGCGGTCGAGGTCGAGCGCGCCGCGGCGGCGCTGGTCGCCTCGGGTGTGCGCGCCGGCGACCGGGTGGCGATCTGGGCGCCGAACAGCTGGCGCTGGCTTGTCGCGGCGCTCGGCGTGGCCGGCGCCGGCGCGGTGCTGGTCCCGCTCAACACGCGGTACAAGGGCCCCGAGGCCGGCTACATCCTCGACCGCACGAGGGCGAAGCTGCTGTTCACGCAGGACGGCTTTCTCGGCATCCCGTACCGGTCGATGGCTGCCGAGCGCGGCGGTGAGGTCGTCGACTTCGCGGACTGGGACGCGTTCGTCGGCCGGGGGTCCACACAGGACGTTCGCGCGGCCCGCGAGTGCGCGGCCGCGGTGACGCCCGACGACGTATGCGACATCTTCTTCACCTCCGGCACCACCGGACACCCGAAGGGCGCGATGCTGGGGCACGGGCAGACCACCCGGCTGTACGTGGCCTGGAGCGAGCGGGCGACACTGCGTGCGGGCGACCGCCAGGCACTGGTCAACCCGTTCTTCCACACCTTCGGTTGGAAGGCGGGGGTGGTCGCCTGCCTGCTGCGCGGCGCCACCGTCGCGCCGCTGCCGGTCTTCGACGTGGCCGCGACGATGAGCCTGATCGAGCGGGAACGGATCACCGTGCTGCCCGGCCCACCGACGCTGTACACGTCCATCCTGGACCACCCCGAGCGGGCGCGTTTCGACCTGTCCAGCCTGCGGGTGGCGGTGACCGGCGCGACCACCGTGCCGGTCGTCATGGTCGAGCGGCTCCACGCCGAGTTGGGGCTGCGCACGGTGGTGACCGCGTACGGCCTGACCGAGTCGTGCGGCACCGCGACCATGTGCCGGCCGGACGACGACCCGGCCACCGTCGCCGCCACCAGCGGTGGACCGGTGCCGGGCGTCGAGGTGCGGGTGGTCGGCGCGAACGGCGTGCCCCAGGGGCCGGGGCAGCCGGGCGAGGTGCAGATCCGCGGGTACAACGTGACCCGCGGCTACTTCGAGGACGAGCCGGCGACCGCGGCGGCCGTGGACCCGGACGGCTGGCTGCGCACCGGCGACATCGGGGTGCTCGACGAGCGTGGCTATCTGCGCATCACCGACCGGCTCAAGGACATGTTCATCGTCGGCGGCTTCAACGCCTACCCGGCGGAGATCGAGCAGGTCGTGGTCCGGCATCCGGGGGTGGCCGAGGCGGCCGTGATCGGCGTGCCGGACGAGCGGCTCGGCGAGGTGGGCCGGGCGTTCGTGGTGCCCCGGCCGGGCGCCGCCGGCGACCTCGCCGCCGAGCTGATCGAGTACTGCCGGGCGAACCTCGCCAACTACAAGGTGCCCCGGTCCGTCGTGCTCGTGGCGGCGCTGCCACGCAACGCGAGCGGCAAGGTGATGAAGGCCGCGCTCCGCGAGTCTTCCTAACTAACCAAGCGCTTGTTAGGTTGGGTGGGTGGATCTGGGGTTCGCGGCCGGGCAGACGGTCGTGGTGACCGGGGCGGGCAGCGGCATCGGCCGCGCCATCGCCGTCCTGGCCGCCACGGCCGGGCTGCGGGTCGCCGCGTGGGACATCGCCGCCGCGGCGGTGGCCGACACCGTGGCCGGCATCGAGGCGGCCGGCGGTTCCGCGGTCGCCGTCACCGCGGACGTCAGCGACCCCGCCGCGGTGCGAGCCGCGCTGGCGGCCAGCGGACCGGCCCGGTACCTGGTCAACAACGCGGGGCCGGCGAGCAGCGGAGACCTGGCGTTCGCGCGGGCCCTCGAGCTGACCGTGGGCAGTGTCCGGCTGGTCACGCAGGAGTGGCTGGCCACCGGCCCACCCAGCGGCGCGGCGGTGGTCAACGTCGCCTCGGTCGCCGGCAACCACTTCGGCACCGCCTCCGACTGGTACTGCGCGGGCAAGGCGGCCATCGCCGGCTACACCCGCCACCTGGCGCTGACCCGCGCCCCGGCGGTCCGCGCCAACGCCGTCGCGCCCGGCCTGATCGCCACACCGCGGATGGCCGGGTTCGCCGAGACGGACCTGGGGCGCGCGGTGATCGGGCGCAACCCGCAGCGCCGCCCCGGCGCCCCGGAGGAGGTGGCCGGCGCGGTGCTGTTCCTGCTCTCGCCGCTCGCCGCGTACGTCAACGGAGTCCTGCTGCCGGTCGACGGCGGCTGGCTGATCGCTCAGTAGAGCACAGTAGACAGGAGTCTTCATGGCCGAAGCAGTCATCGTGGCGGCCGCGCGTTCGCCGATCGGGCGGGCACGCAAGGGCTCGCTGACCGACGTGCGGGCCGACGAGCTCGGCGCAGCCATGGTCTCGGCCGCGCTCGCCCAGGTGCCCGAGCTGGACCCGGCCACCCTCGACGACGTCATGGTCGGCTGCGCCCAGCCGGCCGGCGAGCAGGGGTACAACCTGGCCCGGATGGTCGCGCTGCGGATCGGGCTGGACGGCGTGCCGGGCACCACCGTCGCCCGCTACTGCGCCTCGTCGCTGCAAACCACCCGGATGGCCTTCCACGCCGTCAAGGCGGGGGAGGGGCACGCGTTCGTCTCCGCCGGCGTGGAGGTGGTGTCCCGCTACGACCGGGGCAAGTCCGACGGCTCGCCCGGCACGCACAACCCGCGGTACGCCGAGGCGGAGGCCCGCACCGCCGGGCGGGCGGAGGCCGGTGCTCCGCTGTGGACGGACCCGCGGGCCGCCGGGGCCGAGCCGGACGTGTACATCGCGATGGGGCAGACCGCGGAGAACGTCGCCCAGCTGTGCGGGGTCAGCCGGCGCGAGCAGGACGAGTTCGCGGTGCGCAGTCAGAACCTGGCCGAGAAGGCGCTCGCGGACGGCTTCTGGGCCACCGACATCACCCCCGTCACCAAGCCGGACGGCACGGTGGTCGAGCTCGACGACTGCCCCCGGGCCGGCGTGACGCTGGAGCGGGTCGGCGCGCTCGACCCGGTGTTCCGGCCGGACGGCACGGTCACGGCCGGCAACTGCTGCCCGCTCAACGACGGCGCGGCCGCGCTTGTCGTGCTCAGCGACGTACGGGCGCGCGAGCTCGGGCTGACCCCGCTGGCCCGCATCGTGTCCACCGGCGTGTCCGCGCTCAGCCCGGAAATCATGGGCTTGGGACCGGTCGAGGCGACGCGGCGGGCCCTCGCCAACGCCGGCATGTCGATCGGCGACATCGACCTCATCGAGATCAACGAGGCGTTCGCCGCCCAGGTGCTGCCGTCGGTGCGGCAGATGGGCGCCGACATCGAGCGGGTGAACGTCCACGGTGGAGCGATCGCGGTCGGGCACCCGTTCGGCATGACCGGCGCGCGGATCACCACGACACTTGTCAACGGGCTCCGGTTTCGGGACAAGCAGTTCGGCCTGGAGACCATGTGCACCGCCGGCGGGCAGGGCATGGCCATGGTGGTGGAGCGACTCTCATGAGCGGATACCTGGCCGGCAAGGCGGTGGTGGTCACCGGCGCCGGGCGTGGGCTCGGCGCCGCCTACGCCCGGCTGGCCGCCGCCGAGGGCGCACACGTCGTGGTGAACGACGTGGACGGTGCCGCCGCCCGCGAGGTGGCCACGGGCATCGGCGGCCGCGCGATCGCCGACCTCTCCGACATCTCCACATGGGACGGTGCGGGTGCGCTCGTGGCACGGTGCCGGGAGGCGTTCGGCGCGATCGACGGTCTGGTCAACAACGCCGGCATCTTCCGCCTCGCCGATCCGCTCAGCCAGGACCCGGAAGAGTTCCGGGCGGTGGTCGAGGTCAACCTGCTCGGCACCGCGTACTGCGGGCTGCACGCCATCCGCGCGATGCACGAGCAGCCGGGCGGCGGCTCCGTCGTCAACGTCACGTCGGGCTCGCACGCCGGCTATCCCGCGGTGGGCGCGTACGGCGCGAGCAAGGGCGGCGTCGCGTCGCTCACCTACTGCTGGGCCGCCGACCTGGCCGGCACCCCGGTGCGGGTCAACGCCGTCTCACCGAACGCGCACACCCGGATGGCCGAGGCCTACGAGGAGTACCTCGGCGACCGGGCCCGCGGCCAAAACATCGGCAAGCCGCCGGAGGACAACGCCCCGGCGGTGGTGTACCTGCTCTCCGAGGCGGCCGCCGGGATCACCGGCCAGGTGGTCCGCGTCGACGGGGCCGAACTGTCCATCATGGCTCACCCAGGTCTGCGACCGCCGGCCGTGGAGCTACCCGAGCCGTCGGTCGCGGCGGTGGCCGCGGTGTTCACCGACCACCTCGCCGCCCACCTCCAACCGATCGGCCTCCGGAGACCCTAGAGCCGCCGGCCGGGAGCGGTGCCCGCGGGAGCATACGGTCCACAGCTGAGACGGACGGGGGCAAATCTGCTTGTAGAAAGCTCTCTAGGCCCGGGCCGTGGTGAGGCCGTCGAGGAAGAGGGCGGTGCAGTCTTCGGCGAGGCGGGAGGTGGGGTACTCCTTGCTGGGCTTGAACCAGCGGACCGACAGCCACACCGCGTCGCGGATCAGGCGGTAGAGGATCTTCGCGTCGAGGTCGGCGCGGAACACGCCCTGTGCCACACCGGACTCGATCACCTGGAGCCAGGTGGTCTGCACCTCCTTGCCGGCGTTGCGCAGGTAGGCGAAGCGGTCGAACTGGAGGAGGTAGTTGACGTCGTTCTGGTAGATCTCGGTGGCGTGCGGGTGTGCCTCGACCACCTCCAGCGAGGCGACGACCAGGTCGTGCAGCCGGGCGCGCGGGTCGGTCTGTACGTCGAGCACCGCCTTGTACCGCGCTCGCAGGTCCTCCAGGAACGACGAGATGATCTCGTCGACCATGGCCTCTTTGGACTCGAAATGGTGGTACAGGCTGCCGGAGAGGATGCCGACCTCGTCCGCGATCTGCCGCACGGTGGTGGCCGCGACGCCTTTGGTGGCGAAGAGTGCGGCGGCGCTGGCGAGGATTGACTCGCGTCGATCGACGGGCTCTCGGGCCATGGGCTCGCTCGCAGGGATTCGTCGGGATGGGTCGATGGCTTCCGGGAGTTTACCGGTGCGCGATCGACCACTCAGCGTTCCTCTTGGTCCGCTCGCCGACCAGTGTAGCGTAACCAATCAAGCGCTTGGTATGTTGGCCGCGACGTGATCGGAAGGTGACATGGCTGACAAGCGGATGACCGAGGCCGACGTGGTGGCGGAGCTGCGCTCCGGCATGACGATCGGCATCGGCGGGTGGGGGTCGCGGCGTAAGCCGATGTCCCTGGTGCGGGCGATCCTCCGCTCCGATCTGCGCGACCTGACCGTCGTCGGGTACGGCGGTCCGGACGTCGGCCTGCTGCTGGCCGCGGGCAAGGTCCGCCGGCTCGTGTACGGCTTCGTGTCGCTGGACTCCATCCCGCTCGAGCCGCACTTCCGGGCCGCCCGGCAGGCCGGCGCCGTCGAGGTGACCGAGTACGACGAGGGCATGCTGCTGTGGGGGCTGTACGCCGCCGCCTGCCGGCTGCCGTTCCTGCCCACCCGGGTCGGGCTCGGCTCGGACGTGCTGCGGGTCAACCCCGACCTGCGCACGGTCGCCTCGCCGTACGGCGGTGAGGAGCTTGTCGCCGTGCCGGCGCTGCGCCTGGACGCCGCGCTGGTGCACCTCAACCGGGCCGACATGCACGGCAACGCGCAGTTCCTCGGCCCGGACCCGTACTTCGACGACCTGTTCTGCCAGGCGGCCGACCGCGCCTACGTCTCGTGCGAGCGGGTCGTCCCCACGCCCGAGCTGACCGCCGCCGCCTCGGTGCAGACGCTGCGGATCCAGCGCTGGATGGTGCGCGGCGTGGTGGAGGCGCCCAACGGCGCCCACTTCACCTCCTGCGACCCGGACTACGGGCGGGACGAGGACTTCCAGCGCGAGTACGCCGCGGCGGCCGCCGACCCCGGGCTGTGGCGCGCGTTCGAGGACCGCTACCTGGCCGGCGACGAGCGGGCCTACCAGGCGGCCGTGGCGGCCCGTAGCGCGGCGGTGCCGGCATGACCGCGGTGGCGGCGGCCACCCGCGCGGAGGTGTGCGTGGTGGCCTGCGCCGAGGCGTGGCGCGGAGACGGGGAGATCCTGGCCAGCCCGATCGGGCTCGTACCGACCATCGCGGCCCGGCTGGCCCGGGCCACGTTCGCGCCGGACCTGCTGCTCTCCGACGGCGAGGCGATGCTCGTGCAGGGCACCTGGGCGATCGGCGCGCCGCCGCCGGTGGTCGAAGGGTGGATCCCTTACCGGGCGGTGTTCGACCTGATTTACGGCGGCCGCCGGCACGTGATGATGGGACCGAGCCAGATCGACCGGTACGGCAACGCGAACATCTCCGCCATCGGCGACTTCGCCCGACCCACCGTCCAGCTGCTCGGGGTGCGCGGCGCGCCCGGCAACACCGTGCACCACCCGACCAGTTACTGGGTGCCCAGGCACAGCCCGCGCTCGTTCGTCGCCGAGGTCGACATGGTCAGCGGCGTCGGGTACGACCGGGCGGCCGCCGCCGGTCCGGAGGTCACCCGCTACCACGAGGTCCGCCGGGTGGTCAGCAACCTCGGCGTGTTCGACTTCGACACACCGGATCGCCGGATGCGGCTGATCTCCACCCATCCCGGCGTTACCGTCGAGCAGGTGCGGGCGGCGACCGGGTTCGACATCGCGGCGGCGGACGATGTGCCGGCCACCCGGCTGCCCACCGACGCGGAGCTGCGGCTGATCCGTGAGGTGATCGACCCGCGGCAGGCCCGCGACCGCGAGGTGCCCGGATGAACCACCCAACGAAAACGCTCCGCTTCGCTCCACGTTTCCGCCGGGGCCCGGGGTGACCGTGCGCCCGCACACCCGGATCTGCGATCTCTTCGGGGTGCGCCACCCGATCGTGCAGACCGGCATGGGGTTCGTCTCCGACGCGCGGCTGACCGCCGCCACGGCCAACGCCGGCGGGCTCGGGATCCTCGCCAGCGCCACGCTGAGCTTCGCCGAGCTGGCCGACGCGATCCGGCGCACCAAGGAGCGCACGGACGCGCCGTTCGGGGTCAACCTGCGGGCGGACGCGCCCGATATCGGCGAGCGCGTCGACCTGCTGATCCGCGAGCGGGTCCGGGTGGCCTCGTTCGCGCTCGCGCCCAAGCCGGACCTGATCGCCCGGCTCAAGGACGGCGGGCTTGTCGTCGTGCCGTCGGTCGGCGCCCGCCGGCACGCCGAGAAGGTCGCCGCGTGGGGCGCGGACGCGGTCGTCGTGCAGGGCGCCGAGGGCGGCGGCCACACCGGACCGGTTCCCACCACGCTGCTGCTGCCACAGGTCGTGGACGCGGTCGACATCCCGGTTATCGCGGCCGGCGGCTTCTTCGACGGGCGCGGGCTGGTGGCCGCCCTGGCGTACGGCGCCGACGGGATCGCGATGGGCACCCGGTTTCTGCTCACCAGCGACAGCCCGGTCAGCGACGCGGTCAAGCGCCGCTACCTCGACGCGACCGTCACCGACACCGTGGTCACCGCCGCGCTCGACGGCGTGCCGCAGCGGGTGCTGCGCTCGGACTTCGTGGATCGGTTGGGCCGCGGCGGCCGGGCCCGGCGCCTGGCGCGTGCGGCGGGCAGCGTGCTGGCGTTCCGCCGCCTCACCGGGGCCCGCCTGACCGACCTGGCCCGCGAGGGCCGGGCGATGCGGCGTTCGCACGGGCTCACCGTCGAGCAGGCGCTGCTGGCCGCCAATACCCCGATGCTGCTCAAGGCGTCCATGGTGGACGGACGCCCGGAGGCCGGCGTGATGGCCACCGGACAGGTCGCCGGGCTGATCGACGACCTGCCCAGCTGCGCCGAGCTGATCGACCGGATCATGGCCGAGGCCGCGGCCGTGCTCGACCGCCTCGCCACCCGGGAGGAACGGTGACCGCGCCGACCGGCCACGGGCTGCTCGCCGGCCGCACCGTGCTGGTCACCGCCGCGGCCGGCACCGGCATCGGGTACGCGACCGCCGAACGCTGCGCACGCGAAGGCGCGACCGTGGCGATCAGCGACCGGCACGAGCGGCGGCTGGCCGAGGCCGCGGCCCGGCTCGCCGAGGCCATGGGCGAGGAACCTGTCGCGGTGCCCTGCGACGTGACCGTCGAGGAGCAGGTGCGGCGGATGTTCGACACCGTGCTGGAGCGGCACGGGCACCTCGACGTGCTGGTCAACAACGCCGGGCTGGGCGGCGCCGCGCCGGTCGTGGAAATGACCGACGAGCAGTGGCACAGCGTCCTGGACGTCACGCTCACCGGCACGTTCCGGTGCACCCGCGCGGCGCTGCGGCACATGATGCCGCGCGGCACCGGCGCCATCGTCAACAACGCCTCCGTGGTCGGCTGGCGGGCGCAGGCGGGCCAGGCGCACTACGCCGCCGCGAAAGCGGGCGTGATGGCGCTGACCCGGTCCGCCGCGATGGAGGCGGCGAAGGCGGGAGTGCGGGTCAACGCGGTCGCGCCCAGCCTCGCCATGCACCCGCACCTGGCCAAGGTGACGACCGAGGAGTTCCTCACCGAGCTGACCGGGCGGGAGGCGTTCGGCCGCGCCGCCGAGCCGTGGGAGGTGGCCAACGTGATCGTCTTCCTGGCCAGCGACTACGCCTCGTACCTGGTCGGCGAGGTCATCTCCGTCAGCAGCCAGCATCCGTAGGGGGAGTGATGGTCGACAGCGCGGCGCTCGGCGCCACCGGCACGCCGTTCACCATGCCGGTCGAACGCGGAAAGATCCGCGAGTTCGCCCGCGCCACCGGCTCGACGAACCCCGCGTACCTGGACGAGCCAGCACCGGTCGCGCCGCCCACGTTCCTGACCACCGCGGCGTTCTGGCAGGAGGGCGACGCCGACCCGTGGCGGGCGGTGGCCATGGACCAGAGCCGCGGGCTGCACGCCGAGCAGGAGTACGTCTTCCACGGCCCGCCGCCGCGCGCCGGCGACGTGCTGACCGGCACCTCGCGGATCGTCGACGTCTACCAGAAGCGGGGACGCAGCGGCACGCTGACGTTCGCGGTCATGGTCACCGAGTTTCGTGACCACAGTGGACGGCTCGTCGCCGAGGCCCGGCTGACCGGGGTGGAGACCTCGTGACACCGCCCCCGCCGCTGGTACTCGGCCCGCTGACCCGCACCGACCTGGTGCGGTACCAGGGCGCGTCCGGCGACTTCAACCCGATCCACCACGACGAGCCGTTCGCCCGCGCCGCCGGACTGCCCGCACCGCTCACGCTCGGCATGCTCTCCGCCGGGGCGCTGGCCACCTGGGCCACCGACTGGCTGGGCGCGGACGCGGTACGCCGGTTCCGGGTGCGCTTCGAGGCGCGCGTCTTCCCGGGCGACACGCTCACCTGCGACGGGCACGTGGTGCGCGAGTACGACACGGACGGGGAGCCGCGTGTGGACCTGGAGCTCGCCTGCCGCACCCAGGCCGGCGCGCTGGCGGTACGCGGCTGGGCGACCTTCGCGGTGGAAGGGGACAACGCGTGATCGAGACGGTGGCCGGCCCGGACGGCGTGGTCGAGGTCGTGATGGACAACCCACCGGTGAACGCCCTGCCGGTGGCCGGCTGGTACGCGCTCGCCGAGGCACTGTCCGGTGTGGACGGCACCGTCCGGGCGGTGGTGCTGCGCGCCGAGGGCCGCGGCTTCAACGCCGGCGTCGACATCAAGGAGCTGAAGGCGGCCCGCGACTTCTCCGCGCTCGTCGGCGTCAACCGGGGCTGCGCCGCCGCGTTCGCCGCGGTGTACGAGTGCCCGGTGCCGGTGGTCGCCGCGGTGCACGGCTTCTGCCTCGGCGGCGGCATCGGCCTGGTCGGCAACGCGGACATCATCGTGGCCAGCGAGGACGCCACCTTCGGCCTGCCCGAGGTGGACCGCGGCGCGCTCGGCGCGGCCACCCACCTGTCCCGGCTCGTGCCGCAGCACCGGATGCGGGCGATGATGTACACCTCGGCTACGGCCACCGCCGCGGAGCTGCACGCCTACGGCTCCGTACTGTCGGTGGTGCCACGCGAGCAGCTGCGCGACACCGCGCTCGGCGTGGCGCGCGAGATTGCCGCCAAGGACCCGGCGGTGATCCGGGCGGCGAAGGAGTCGCTCAACGGCATCGACCCGTGGGACGTGCGCCGCAGCTACCGGTACGAGCAGGGCTTCACGTTCGAGCTGAACCTTTCCGGTGTGGCCGACAAGGTCCGCGACACGTTCGGTGAGCCATGACGGGTGTGGACCTGCGCGACACCGCGGCGGAGGCGGACTTTCGGGCCGAGGCCCGGCAGTGGCTGCGGGCCAACGTGCCGGCGACCCCGCTGCCCTCCGGCGACACCCGCGACGGCTTCGCCCGCCACGTCGAGTGGGAGCGGCGACTGTACGAGGCCGGCTGGGCGGCGGTCTCCTGGCCCAGGGAGTACGGCGGGCGGGACGCCTCGCTGTGGCAGTGGCTCATCTTCGAGGAGGAGTACTACGCGGCCGGCGCGCCGCAGCGGGTCACCCAGAACGGCATCTTCCTGCTGGCACCCACCCTGTTCGAGTTCGGCTCCCAGGAGCAGCGGGACACGTTGCTGCCGCGCATCGCGGCGGCCGAAGACCTGTGGTGCCAGGGCTGGTCCGAGCCCGGCGCCGGCAGCGACCTGGCCGGCATCGCCAGCCGGGCCGAGCGGACCGCCGGCGGGTGGCGGCTGTCCGGGCAGAAGACGTGGACCACGCGCGGCGCGTTCTGCACCCACCTGTTTGGACTGTTCCGGTCCGACCCGTCCGCCGGCCGGCACCGGGGCCTGACCTACTTCCTCGTCCCGCTCGACGCCGAGGGCGTGACGGTGCGCGGCTTCGGCCGGCTGGACGGCGACGAGGGCTTCGCCGAGGTGTTCTTCGACGACGTCTTCGTGCCCGACAGGGCGGTCCTCGGCGGTGTCCACGATGGATGGCGGGTGGCGATGGCCACCACCGGCTCCGAGCGCGGCCTGACGCTGCGCTCGCCGGGCCGGTTCACCGCCGCCGCCGACCGGCTCACCGCGCTGGCCCGCGACCACGCGCTCGCCCCGCGCCTGCGCGAACGCGTCGTGCGCGCCTGGCTGGGGGCGCGGGCCTACCAGCTCTTCACGCTCCACCAGGTCACCGAGATGCTGGAAGGCCGGCGGCCGGGTGCCCGGTCGAGCCTCAACAAGCTGCACTGGTCGGAGCTCGACATCGAGCTGCACCAGACCGCGCTGGACCTGCTCGGCGCGGAAGCCGAACGGGACGGCATGTGGAGCCGCGGCTTCATGTTCTCCCTTTCCGGCCCCATCTACGCCGGTACCAACGAGATCCAGCGAAACATCGTCGCCGAGCGGGTGCTCGGCCTGCCCCGAGCCTGAAACGGGGGATCGACATGCGGTTCGCGCTCACCGAAGACCAGGTCGCGCTCCGGGACGCGGTCCGGGAGCTGCTCGCCGAGCGCTGCCCGGCCGCCACGGTACGGGCGGCCTGGCCCGGCGGCGATCCGGCACCGGTGGAGGCGCTCTGGCGCGACCTGACCGCGATGGGCGTACTGGGCGCCGCGGTGCCCGACGAGCACGGCGGGCTTGGCCTTCGGGAGACCGACCTCGTGCCGCTGCTGGAGGAGTGCGGCCGGGCCGCGGTGCCGCTGCCGGTCGCCGAGACCGCCGCGGTCGTCGCCCCGCTGCTCGCCGCGGCCGGCCATCCGCTGCTGCCCGCGGTACTCGCCGGCCAGACCCGGGTGGCGCTCGCGGCCGGCCCGTTCACCCCGTACGGCCAGCGGGCGGAGCAGGCGCTCGTGCTCGACGGCGGCGCGGCCTGGCTGGTGCCACTGGCCGGTGCGCCACCGGTGACCACTGTGGACGGTGCACGGGCGGCGGTGCGGTCGCCCGCGCCCACCGGCGAGCCGGTGACCCGCGACCCGGGGCTGCTGCGGGCAGCCCGCTGGCGGGCCGACCTGTGCCTGGCGGCGCAGCTGGTGGGGCTGTCCCGGGCGCTGTTGGAGATGACCGTGGCGTACGTCCGCGAACGCCGCCAGTTCGGCGTTCCGGTCGGCAGCTTCCAGGCGGTCAAGCACCACCTGGCCGACGCGCTGCTGCGGATCGAGTTCGCCGCACCGGCCGTGCTGGCGGCCGGCTGGGCGCTGGCGCAGGCGGCACCGACCCGCGCGGCGGACGTCGCCGCGGCCGCGGTCCTGGCCACCGAGGCGGCCCAGACGACCGCGCGCACCGCGATCCAGTGCCACGGCGGGATCGGCTACACCGTCGAGTACGACCTGCACCTGTACGCGAAGCGGGTGTGGGCGCTCACCGCCGGCTCCGATGTGGACGGCCACCTGGAGAAGCTGGCCGGCGTGCTCGGATTGAAGGGGGCTTCATGAGTGACGAGGTGCTGTACCGGGTCGACGGGCCGGTGGCGGTGGTGACGATGAACCGCCCCCGCTACCGCAACGCGCAAAACTCGGCGATGACGTACGCCCTGGACGACGCGTTCTACCGGGCGGTCGAGGACGACGGCGTGAAGGTGATCGTGCTCGGCGGGGCCGGCGACCACTTCTCCGCCGGCCACGACATCGGCACGCCGGAACGCGACGTCCACGTCTCCTACCCGCGCCGTGCCGGCCTGTGGTGGGACCACGTCGGCAAGTCCGGGGCGGAGAGCCGGTACGCCCGCGAGTCCGAGGTTTACCTCGGCATGTGCCGGCGCTGGCGGGAGATCCCCAAGCCCACCGTGGCGATGGTGCAGGGCGCCTGCGTCGCCGGCGGCCTCATGCTCGCCTGGTGCTGCGACATGGTGGTCGCCGCCGAGGACGCGTTCTTCGCCGATCCGGTGGTCCGCATGGGCATCCCCGGCGTCGAGTACTTCGCCCACCCGTGGGTGATGGGCCCCAGGTTCGCCAAGGAGTTCCTGTTCCTCGGCGAGCGGGTGCCGGCCGCCCGCGCGCTGGAGCTCGGCATGGTAAACCGGGTGGTCCCGCGCGCCGACCTGGAGCGGTCCACGATGGACATAGCCGGCCGGATCGCGAAGATGCCCAGGCTCGGGCTCGCACTCACGAAGCGCGCGGTCAACCAGGCCGAAGACCTCATGGGCCTGCACGCCGGCATGGACTCCGCCTTCGGGCTGCACCACGTCGCCCACGCGCACAACGCCGAGGTCGGCGCCGACGCGCTGGCGGGGCACGACGCCCGCTCGATGCGGGACGCCGGCAGCCCGTCGTGACCGGCCGGTACACCGGACTCGTGGCACTGGTGACCGGCGCCGCGTCCGGCATCGGCGCCGCCACGGTGGCCCGCCTGTCGGCCGAAGGCGCCCGCGTCGCCGCGCTGGACCTGACCCCCGCGCCCGGCGCCGACCTGGACCTGCGAGCCGACGTGCGGGACGAGGAGGCGGTCCAGGCGGCGGTCGCCCGCACGGTCGACTGGGGCGGCCGCCTCGACCTGGTCGTGACCGCCGCCGGCGTGGCCTCGTACGCCCGCGCCCACACGCAAACCCTCGACGAGTGGCACCGCCTGCTCGCGGTCAACCTCACCGGCACGTTTCTCGTGCTCCGCGAGGCGCTGCCCCACCTGGCCCACCACCGCGGTGCGGGGGTGACCGTGGCCTCCCTCGCCGGGGTGCGCGGCTTCCGCTACAGCGCGGCGTACTCCGCGTCGAAGGGCGGCGTCGTCGCGCTCTCCCGGGCCCTGGCCGTCGAGTACGCCCCGGCGGGCGTCCGGGTCGCGTGCGTCTGTCCGGGCTCTGTGGACACTCCACTCAAACGCGGGCTGGCGCCGGTGCCCGACCCGGACCCGGCACTGCTGGCTCACGGCCGGGCGCTGGTGGACCCGCCGGTGGCGCGGGCCGAGGAGATCGCCGCCGCCATCGCCTACCTCGGCTCGTCCGAGGCCCGCTTCGCCACCGGCACCGTCCTCCAGATCGACGGCGCCGCCAGCGCCTGACTGGCCTCTACTGTGGACGGACGTTGTGGTTGCGGGAGAAGAGGTTGCCGGGGTCGTACTGGGCCTTGGCCTTCGCCAGCCGGCCGTAGGTCTCCGCCGGGTAGACCGCGGCCACGTCCTCTTCCGTGGCGGACGCGAGGAAGTTGGCGTAGGCGCCGCTGGCGTGCGGGGTGAGCCGCGCCCAGATCGCCGCCAGCCCCGGCCGGGCGGCCTCGACCACCGGGGTCGGGCCGACGATGGTGGTCACGAACATCAGCTCCGCCTGGCGGTGTGCGTAGGCGGTGGCGTCGGCGGGGACGCGGGACACCGCACCTCCGACGCTGCGGATGGCGATGAACGGCGTGCGTTCGGCCGCCGCGACCTCGGTGAGGATCCGCAGGACCGTGGGCACCGATTCGCGGTCGGCGAAGCCGCTGCGGGTCACCAGCTGGATGCCGGGCGGCGGGGTCAGGCCGTCCACGAGGATGTCCGGGTACGGCTTCAGCGCCACGTCGTCGTGGATGACCGTGCCGAGCCGGCGGATCGGGTCGATCGCGGCCGCGGCGAGGGTGGGGTCGTCGCCGTCGAAGGCGACGGCGACCTCGACCGGTGCCGTGGGGCCGCCGGCGAACGGGTTGGCGAGCTCCACGACGGAGGTGAGCTCCTCGGGGGCGGTGCGGAGGTAGTCCGCCCAGCCTTGGAGCACGGTCGCCGCCTCCGCCGCCGGGAAGGCGATCTTTCCGAAGTGGACACCGGTCGTCGGGTGTGCCGCGAAGTCGAACGCGGTCACGATCCCGAAGTTGCCGCCGCCGCCGCGGATCGCCCAGAAGAGGTCGGGGTGTTCCTCGGTGGTCGCGCGCACGACGTCGCCGTCGGCGGTGACCACCTCCACGGCGACGAGCTGGTCCAGCGCCAGGCCGTACTTCCTGACCTTCCAGCCGATGCCGCCGCTCAGCGTCAGCCCGCCGACGCCGACGCTCCGGGTGTCGCCGGAGGAGATCGCCAGGTCGTGCGGTGCCAGGGCGGCGGCGACCTCGCCCCAGGTGGCGCCGCCGCCGATCCGCACGAGGTGGCGGTCGCCGCCGAGGATTTCCACGGTGGCGAGCTTGCCGAGGTCGATGACCACGCCGCCGTCGTTGGTGCCGAAGCCGGGGAAGGCGTGGCCGCCGCCGCGTACCGACAACGGAAGCCCCGTGCCGGCGGCGAACCTGACCGCCGCCCGCACGTCCCCGACGCTCTTGGGTCGCAGCACGTAGGCCGGGCTACCCGCGACCAGCACCGAGCGGCTCGCTGATTCGTACTCCGCCGCACCCGGTGTGATGATGTCGCCGCCGAAGCTGTCGATCGTCGTGCTCATGGTGTTCCTTCCCCGTCTCGGAATCTGTACAAAGGCGTGACGAAACAGCCGGGCAAGATGTAAGAGCTACGGAGTGTGACGTGCGTCTCAGGCCCAGATGAGGGTCTGTGCGACCTGGCCGTCGCCGACCGGACGGTCGCCGGCGCTGGCACGCACGTCGAACGTGACGCGGCGGCCGCGGGCGGCGGCGACGGTCGCGTGCACGGTGACCCGCTCGCCGAGCACCGCCGCGCCGGTGTGCCGCACGCCGATCCAGGTGCCGACCGAGGCGGCGCCGGGCGTGAAAAGCGGCCGCAACAGGTCCGCGGCGGTGTCCTCGAGCATCGCGACCAGCGCCGGCGTGGCCAGGACCGGGTCGCGCCCGGCCACGTGGTCGGTGGTCATCCCCGCTTCGACGGTGAACTCCCGCCGCGTCTCGTCGCCGGGCGCCAGCGCGGCGGAGAGCATGCCGTCGGCCGGGCCGACCTGGGCCGGGCGCAGGCGGCAGCGCAGGTCGGCGAGCCAGGTGGTCCGGTCGCCGTCGACGAGGTCGAGCCGGAGCGTGCCGACCGCGCCGGCCCGGGCGCGGAGCGTGGCGCGCAGCCGGCCGGTGCCCGGTGTGGCGTCCGGCCCGTGCCAGACGACCTGCTCCAGGAGGGTGCCGGCGGGCACGGCGGAGGCCACCATGTCCAGTACGCGGGCGGCCAGGTGGAGCCCGGGCGGCGGGCCGGCGAGCGGGCCGAGGTCGGTGTGCTGGCCGACGGGGGCCTGCCAGATGTCCACCCGGCCAGCTTGCCACAACCAAGCGCTTGTTAGGTAGGCTGAGGCGCATGCGAAACGAGGAGGTCGCGGCGCTCTTCCCGCCGGGCACCGGGCCCGTGCCCGGCAGCGCGCATGAGCGCTTCGTCGCCGAGCGGCTCGCCGAGCTGGCCGCCGGCGCGCTGGGCGGGCACGGCGACGAGACGATCGCGCAGCGGGTGCGCCGGCACGCCACCGCCATCCCGGACCGGGCCGCGTTCGTCGCCGGCTCGCGGCGGATCACCTGGCGCGAGTACGACGAGCTCTCCGACCGCCTCGCCGCCGCGCTGCTGGAGCGGGGGCTGCGCCGGGGTGACCGGGTCGGCGTGCTGCTGCCGGACGGCGTCGCGGTGCACGCGGTGTACGTGGCCGCGCAGAAGGCCGGCGTGGTGGTCGTCGGCATCGGCCCCCGGGCGGCCCGCCAGGAGATCCGCCACCTGCTCACGGTCAGCGGCGCCACCGCGCTGGTCAGCCACGCCACCCACCGGGACACGCCGGTCGCCGAGCTGGTCGACGGGCTGCCGCTCGCGGTACGCGTGGAGCTCGACGGCGCGACCCTTCCGCCGCTGGCCGAGGCCCGCCGGGCGCTGGCGTCCGCCCGCCCGCTCGGCGTCGCTGAGGTCCATCTCCTCAACGGCACATCGGGTACCACCGGCATGCCGAAGTGCGTGGCACACAACCAAGCCCGCTGGATCTACTTCCACGAGCTCGCGGTCGAGGCCGGCGCGTTCACGCCGGACGACGTGTTTCTGAGCCTGATCCCCGCGCCGTACGGCTTCGCGCAGTGGACGGCCAGCTTCACCCCGACGTTGCTGGGCTGCCCGACCGTGGTGATGCCGCGCTTCGACGCGGCCGGCGCGCTGGAGCTGATCGAACGCGAGCGGGCGACCGTGGTGTGCTGTGTGAGCACTCAGTTCATCATGATGCTCAACTCCGCCGACGCCGGCCGCTACGACCTGTCCTCGCTGCGCTGCATGTTCACCGGTGGCGAGGCGGTCCCGTACGCGCGGGCGGCCGAGTTCGAGCGCCGCACCGGGGCGCGGGTCCTCCAGTTCTACGGCTCGAACGAGACCGGTGCCGTGTCCCGCACCACCGTCGACGACACGGTGGAGCGGCGCCTCGGCACCGCGGGTCGGGTGGTGGACGGCCTGATGCGGGTGCGGCTGCTCGCCGAGGACGGCACCGACGTCACCGCCGCCGGCGGGCCGGGCCAGGCCGCGTGCGCCGGGCCCACCACCTGCCTCGGCTACTTCGGCGACCCGGCCGCCAACGAGGAGCTGATCACGCCGGACGGCTGGATGCTGACCGGCGACGTGTGCACGATCGACGGCGACGGCTACCTGCGCGTGGTGGGCCGCACCGGCGACTTCATCATCCGCGGCGGCAAGAACATCAGCGCCGCCGCGGTGGAGGACCAGGTGGGCACCCACCCGGGCGTGGCGATGGTGGCCGCGGTGGCGGTGCCGGACGCGACGTACGGGGAGCGGGTCTGCGCGGTGATCGTGCCCCGGCCGGGGGCCACTGTGGACCTGGAGGGTCTGCGCGAGCACCTGAGGGCCCGCGGCGTCTCACCCGAAAACTGGCCGGAGCGGGTGGAGCTCGTCGCGGAGCTGCCCCGGGCCTCCGGCGGCAAGGTCGCCAAGGCCGAGCTGCGCAGGCGCCTCGCCGCGTGACACGCTCCGGCCCAGGACACCGGGTGTCCTGGGCCGGGGTGGTGCTGTGGCTGTTGGTGTTACCGGTCAGGTGATGGTGATGTCGCTGCACCACATGTAG